>NZ_BOMZ01000071.1 GCF_016862455.1 Actinoplanes utahensis | reverse complement strand
GCGCGGGCAGCTTGCTCCCGACGCGCTCTGATCCGACTTCACGATGATGGCGCCGGCCCGGGTGGGTCGGCGCCATCGTTCGTAAAGGTCTGATCGGGTCCGTGCGGTCGCTGCTCCCTGCTCCGGCTACCGTGTAGCGGATGCCACCTACTGCCGACCTTCCCGGGTTCCTGGACACCGTGGCCCCGATCCTGGACCGCTGGGGTTATCTGGCGATCGGCGGCATCATCGTGGTGGAGAGCTTCGGCGTCCCCGCCCCCGGCCAGACGATCATGGCGGCGGCCTCGATCTACGCGGGCGCCGGCCGGATGAACATCTGGGTCGTCGCGCTGATCTGCTTCGTGACCGCCGTGATCGGCGACAACATCGGGTACTGGATCGGCCTTCGCGGCGGCCGCAAGATCGTCAACCGCTGGGGGAAGTACATCCTGGTCACCCCGGCCCGCCTGGCGAAAGCCGAGGAGTTCTTCGCGCGGCGCGGCAACCGGATCATCGTGGTGGCCCGGTTCATCGACGGTCTGCGGCAACTCAACGGCGTGATCGCCGGGATCACCCGGATGCCGTGGAAGACGTTCCTGCTCTACAACGCGATCGGCGCGGCACTCTGGGTCGGTTTCTGGTGCACGCTCGCCTACCACCTCGGTGCCAACCTCGGGCCGATCATGGGGCACATCCACAAGTACCAGTGGCCGGTCATCGGCATACTCGTCCTCGCCGTCACGACCTACGTGATCCTGCACGTCCGCCACATCCGGCGACGCCGGGCCCGGGCCACGGCCGCCGTCGAGGAGAGCCAGGCCTGACCACGAAGACGGTCCCGCCGCCCGCCAGAGCTGCCGCGACCAGGGCGGCGACCAGCTTCAGCTTTCCCCGCCCGGCGACGATCCCCGGCTTCGCCGCATCGGCTCCGGGCCAGGTTCCGGTCCGCGGGGCTGCTGCCGATCCAGCGTCGGTACGGGGTCCAGCAGTCCCCCGGCTCGCGGCATGCGGGACTGCTGCCGACTCCGCATCGGTACGCCCCCGGACGGCACACCGGCGCAGGTTCGCTGACGGGACGCGGTGGGCGTACCCGGACGTGGGGTTGGCGGGAAGGGGAAGCCGGAAGCCGGGCACGGACCGCAAGCCCTGCAGTCGCCTACCGGAAAGCGGCTGGGAAGAACCGGCGCGGACGAAGGCCGGCGGAAACGACGCGGACGAAGGCGAGGGGAGGCCGGTCGGAAACCGGCGTGGAGGTAGGCGGGGGACGGGCTAGAAGCGGGCGAAGCGGGGGCGGAGCCGGCCGCCGATGGTGGTGAAGTCGCCGCCCGCGTCGAGGGAGCCGGTGGCCGGATCGGTGGTCAGAACGCGTACGCCGATCACGCCGTTGGCCTGGGGGTTCCAGTCGGTGAGGCGGCCGTCGCCGGTGACGGCCGCGAGTTTGACGCGGGGAACGGAGCCGTCCAGGCAGGCGCCCTGCGGGCCGTTGCGGGCGGTCAGGCAGACCCGGTCGAAGTGGCCGCCGATGTAGGCGACGCCGCCGACCGTGGTGATGGCGGTGGTGTCGCCGTCGAAGACGCGCTGCCAGCGGGTGCTGCCGTCGAAGGTGTAGGCGATGGCACGGCCGCCCTGACCGCCGGTGGCCACGTAGACGCCCAGGCTGTCGACGGCGATCGCGTTGACCTCGGCGGCGACCTTGGGGCGGAAGTAGCGGTCCAGGACACCGGTGGTGGCGTGTACGGCGGCGAGGCGGACCGCGAGCCGGTCGGCGTTGACGGTTTTGAAGGCTCCGCCGAGGAGGACGTCCTCGCCGGCGAGCGCGAGGGTGTGCACCCGGTCGTCGGCGCCGGCCTGCCAGCCGGTGTCGAGGGCTCCGGTGGCCAGGGAGAACGCGGCGACGTTGCGGACCGGGCGGCCGCCGACGGCGGTGAGGCTGCCGCCGAGGTAGAGACGGCCGTTGCCGGCGGCCAGGGCGTACGGGGTGCCGGCGATGCCGTGCTGGAACGTCGCGACCGTGCCGGTGAGCGGGTTGATCCGGGCCAGCGCGTCACGTTTCTGGCCGGCGATGCGGTGGAAGTCCCCGGCGGCGTAGACGGCTCCGGGCACGGCGGCCAGTGCCCGGACCGTGCCGTCGGCGGGTGGCGCCCAGCTCAGCAGTTCCCCGGTTCGCCCGTCGAACGCCGCCAGCCGTTCCCGGGGGTGGGTGCGCCCGCCCCAGCCGACCTTGGTGAACGCTCCGCCGACATAGACGGTGCCACCGAGGTAGGCGACCGCGTGAACGGTGCCGTTGAAGGCGGGGGTGGGCCGGGGCGCGGATTCGACAGCCCGGGCGGGAACGGCAGCGGTCAGGACGAACAGCAGGATAAGGGATAACAGGCGCACATGTGGTCAACTCTCCCGGATCAGCGAAAGTCGCGCGGTTTCCGCGGTTCGCAACCCGAGCATGACCTGCCAGTCGATGAGCTGGCGGTGAACCGCGTCCGGGCCGTTCAGATCACCGGTGACCGGCCACGACGCCGGATGCACCAGCATCGCGTCGGTCTGCCAGCCGCCGAGGCCGCCGTGGGAGCCGACCAGCTCCTCGAACGCGGCCACCTCCTGCGTCTCCGAATCGACCGAGCTGATCACCACGAGGTCGCCGACGTGCGCGGCGCTCTGGTGGCGCAGCAGGTCGGCGCAGGCGTGCGGCCCGTACGGCAGCAGCGGATCGAGGCCGGCGACCGTGCCGTCCCGGAGCCGGTGGGAGCCGCCCGGCCCGTACGCCATCGGTCCGTCCGTGCCCTGCACCACCACGATTCCGATGCCCGGATGGGTGGCCAGCCCGCTGATCAGCCGCGGGTGGGCGTGCTCGATGGCGCGCTGGTCGGCCCGGTGCGGGATGCCGGTCAGATAGAGCAGGGCCAGGTTGCCCGACGACACCACCAGCACGTCGTCGGCGAGCCGGCCGACCACCTCGTCCAGGGTCTCGCCGTACCGCTGACGGAACGTGGCGCCCTGGCTCTGCCCGTGGTCGGAGAGCACCACCAGGTGATAGTCGCGGGCGGCCTCCGGGGCCAGCCGGTCGAGCACGCCGAGCATCCGGTCCAGGCTCTCCAGCTGGCGCATCGACTCCGGCCGGGCCGGACCGGCGTGGTGCGCCACCTCGTCGTAGTCGACCAGGTCGCAGTAGACGACCGGGACGCCGCGGGCCATCTGCTCGGCGACGAGCGAGATGTTGACGTCGCGCAGCAGCATCGAGGCGGGCCGCAGGGCCAGGTACGCGCCGGATCGGCTCACCCGCGGCTGCAGATTGCGGCGGCGCTGCTGACGGGCCTGGTGCAGTTCGGTGAAGACCTCGGCGACGCCCAGCACCAGGGCACGGGTGAAACCGTAGGGCGAGGCCATGAACGCGGCCCACCCCTTGGCGGTACGGCCGGGCAGCGCCGCGTGACTGATGGTCAGCAGGCTGGTGGCCGCGTCGCCGCTGAACGCGTTGCTGATGCTCACCCCGCCGTCGCGCAGCAGCCCGCGGCCGTCGCTGAGCCGGGACTCGATGACGGCGGCGTCACGGGGGCGGCTGGAGACCATCAGACGGCCGGTCTCCTTCTCGTACCAGCGGAAGGCGGGGATCTGCCGGGACGCGCCGTGCAGGATGCCGGCCTGGGAGGCGGGCGTGGTCGACGGCAGGCCGGTGTGCCAGCCGCGGACGGTGTGACTGCCGGTGCGCAGCCAGTGGCCCAGGATCGGCAGGTTCCCGGCCCGGATCGCCCACCGCAGCACCGGCTCGGCGACCCCGTCCCACTGCACGATCAGCAGGCCCGGCTCGGTGCCCGGCGGCAGCCGGCGGAACGGCAGCATCCGGTGGGCGGACCGGCTGTGCTTGCCCGGCCATGCTCTCCCGGTCCTTGCTCCGCTGCGGTGCAGTCGATCATGGCGGCGGACCCCGCGCATCAGACGGCGGGCCTCCCGCACGAACGTGTCGTCGCTGCCGCTGTCCGCCATCCAGTCGATCAGCGCGGCGACGACCACCGCCAGGATCGCGGCGGTCACCAGGTTGGGCAGGCCGCTGATCCGGTCGCCCGGGTCGAACCGCAGCGCCACGACCATCACCACGACCTGCGCGACCACACCGAGCAGCATGGCCGCCCAGCCGCCGAGCACGGTGATGCCGATCAGCAGCAGCGGGCGCAGCACCGCGCCGACCACCGCGACCAGCACCACCAGGCCGAGGGTGTCGACGATGTCGGTGCCGGCCACGCCGGGCATCAGCCAGAGGGTGAGGGTGAGCACCACGAACGTGGTGATGGCGCTGCGCAGGACGGCACGGGCCCGGGTGAGCATCATGGCCACGTCTCGACGATTACACACCCGGGCACCTGTACCCGAACGGGCGAACGAATGGTCATCCACGGCACAGGTGCGGATAGCTTCGAACCGGTGCGCTTGCGGTGGATGTTCTTTCCGATCCTGGCTCTGCTTCTGGCCGCGTGTTCCGAGCCGCCGCCACGGGAGAAGCGGAAGCTGCTCGTGGTGGGCTATCTGACGGAGTGGGCGGCGTACGACCGGGGTTACCGGGATGTGGACGCCGCGAAGCTGTCCCACGTCAAATACGCGTTCGGCAAGGTGGATCGCGGCAAGTGCGCGGTCGGGGACGCCTGGGCGGCGTATCGGAAGCCGGATGGGAATTTCGGCCAGATCCGGAGGATGAAGGAGCGGAACCCGGCGCTCAAGGTCGTCTGGTCCTTCGGCGGCTGGAACGGCTCGGCCGGTTTCACCGAGGCGGCGAAGGACCCCGCCGGATTCGCGTCATCGTGCCGGAGACTCCTCGAAGACCCCCGCTGGGCCGGGCTGTTCGACGGCATCGACATCGACTGGGAGTACCCGAACGCCTGCGGCAAGGTCTGCGACTCCAGCGGTCCCGGGGCGCTGACCAGCCTGCTCGCGGCGCTGCGGGCCGAGTTCGGGCCGGCGGGACTGATCACCGCGGCGATTCCGGCGGACCCCGGGAAGCTGCGCGCGGCCGACTACGCGGGGGCGGCCCGGCACGTGGACTGGCTCGCGGCGATGACCTACGACTACTTCGGGACGAAGGGGCCGGCTGAGGCTCCGCATTCGGCGCTCACCTCGTACCCCGGAATCCCGCGGGAGACCGCCACCGCCGAGGCGACCGTGACCACGCTGCTCGAGCTCGGTGTGCCGGCCGCGAAGCTGCTGCTCGGGGTGGGGTTCTACGGGCGCGGCTGGACCGGGACCGAGCACGGCATGGAGGACTACCGGGTGCTGGCCGAGCGCTGCCCGCCGACCGGGACGATCGGCGGGACGGCGTACGCGCGATGCGGCTCCCAGTGGTGGTCCTACGACACTCCGGCGACGATCGCGGGGAAGGTGTCGTTCGCCCGGGACCGTGGTCTGGCCGGGGTGTTCGCGTGGGAGCTGTCCGGTGACAGCGCGGACGCGGCGCTGCTGACCGCGCTCAGCGGCTGATCCGTACCCAGACGTTGTCGAGTATCCCGTTGAACTGGTCGTTGTCACGGTAGGCGCCCTTCGCCCCGATGCTCAGCGGCAGCCCGTTGGAGACCGACAGACCGGCCGGGACCGTGGTCCGGCCGCGTGCCACGTCGTCGACGTAGACCTCGAGCACCGTGCCGGTCCGCTGGCAGCGCAGCCGGTGCCAGCGGCCGTCGGCGGCGGTCACCGAACTGCGCGCCACCCGGATGGTGGACCGCCGGGTGCCGACGAGCACGCAGCTGGGATGACCGGCCGCCCCGTCGATCTGCAGCTTGTACTGGCTGCCGGTGGTGGAGTAGCCCTTCTGCAGCACGTTCTGGCCCTGGCTGGTCTGGCCCGGGGCGAGCAGCACGTCGGCGCCGAAGGCCAGGTCACGGGTGCCCGGGTCGAGGTCGGTGGAGTCGACGCTCTGCAGCACGACGTGCGGGCAGACCGGGCGGGTGCACTTGGCCGGGAAGGCGATCGCGGAGCCGGGGCCGTGCGCGACCGGGCGGACCCGGCCGCCCTGGACCGCGATGACACGCAGCGTGTGCCCGTTGCCGGACTCGTCGAGGATGCTGCTGGACCGTCCGTTGAAGCCGTAGTGCGCGGTCATCTCGGTGACCGGCACCGGATCCGCCGCCCGCGCCGGGCTCCCGGCGACGGTCACGCTCATCAGGGCCAGGGTCACAGCCGACAAACACGATTGCATGCCCGAATTATTACTTGTGGGGTATTGTGCGGCGACTTTGGCTCAGGGGCGGTACTCCTCCGGCCGTACCGGCTTGCTGTCGCCCTTGCGGCCGAACAGCTTCCAGGCGCGCTTCCTCTTCTCCGCCACCGGCGCCACCGCCTCGCCGTTCAGCACGTCCAGGCGATGCCGGGCGACCGGGTTCCCCGGCTCCAGCCGCAACGACGTCATCAGCGCCTGCCGGGCCTGATCGACGTGCCCGAGCGCGGCCAGCGCCACCCCGTGCGTGAAGTAGTAGTGCGCCTCGTTCGGGTCGAGCCCCACCGCCGTCCGCGCGGCCTGCTCGGCATCCCCGAGCTGCCGGTCCGCGGCGAGCAGCGCCCACGCCACCCGGTCGTGCCACAGCGGGTTCTTCGGCTCCACGACGACCGCCCGGTACGCCATGGTCATCGCCTCCTCGTGCCGCCCCAGCAGGGTCAGCGCCCGGCTCGCGATGGCCAGCGGCCGCGGATCCTCCGGCGCCAGGTCGACCGCCCGGCTCGCCGCGTCCAGCGCCGGCTCCACCTGGTCCAGCGCCAGCCGGATCCGGGCCATCAGGATCCACCCCGGCGCCGACTCCGGGCGGTTCGCCAGCACCGGCGTCAACAGCTCGGCGGCCTTCTCCGGCTGCAGGTGCTCGAACAGGGCGGCGGACCGCGCGATCCCGAGATCGTTCGGATCCGCGAAAGCCACCGCGGCTTCGGTCTGATTCAGCGCCGGGGAGGAGGCGAGCTCGGTCATCGGTCCGCTCCGGGAACACCGTTGGGGATCACGAAGACCCGATCGGCAGACGACACCCGATTCTTAGGACCTTTCTCCTGTACGGGCTGTCACGGGACCTTGGGTGGCCCGTACGAGGAAAGGGTCTTCAGGAGGGACGCAGACGGCGGCGCGCGATGACCGCCAGGCAGCCCGCGGTGATCGCGAAGGCGGCGGCAGCCGCGGGGAGACGCCAGGACGGCGACAGGGTGTCGGTCGACAGCGCGCCGACCGAGACGGCGGCGCAGGCCCCGGCGATCAGGACCAGCGAGTGGGTGGCCAGACCCCGGCCGGATTCGCCGGGCTCGTCGAGTGGGGCGGTGAGCAGGCGCACCGCGAAACCGGCGAGGGTGGCGGTGCCGAGCAGCACGGGCAGCCAGGCGGCCGGCGCGACCAGGGAGATCAGCAGCGGGAACACGGCGACGCCGGCGGCCGGCACGGCGATCCGCTGGCGGCCCTGGGTGAGCAGATCCCGCAGGTAGGCACGCAGCGTCGGGTCGAGACGGGTCAGGAAGTATCCGGCGTAGGCGGTGGGGGCCAGCGCCGCGGCGGCGGCCAGCAGACGGGCGGCGCCGGGTGAGGTCTCGGTGAAACGCCAGCCCAGGTAGGCCAGCAGCACCAGGATGATCGCCGTGTAGACCAGGAACTGGCGCAACGCGACGTCGAGCAGGAAGCGGCTGGCCTCCTGACGGGGGTCGGCCCGCAGCGCGCCGGCCAGCCCGGACACCCCGCGGGCCAGCCGGCCCAGGGCGAACGGGCTGTGTCGCGCCACGTCCAGGACGGCCAGCTCGTGCCGGGCGACCGCGTGGTCCGGGGACAGGGCGAGCGCGTCGCGGAGCGCCTGACCGGCCCGGTCGAGCAGGTTCAGCTGTTTCATCACCATGGCGTAGGTGATCCGGAAGTCGGCTTCCCGCGGATCCAGCCGGATCGCCTCACGGGCGGCGTGCTCGGCCTCGACCGAGTGCCGGCCGTCCTCCAGCAGGGCCCAGGCCAGGCGGTTGTGCCGGTACGGGTTCTCCGGCTGGAGTTCCGCCGCGGCCCGCGCCGTGGCGATCGCCTCGTCGTGCCGGCCCCTCTCGGTGTGCACCCGGCTGAGCGCGCCGAGCGCCTCCGGCCAGTCCGGTGCGTGTTCGACGGCGCGGCGGGCCAGTTCGTCGGCGAGGTCCGGCTTCTTCAGGGCGAGCTGGGCGTGGGTCATCAGGACGAGCGCGGGGACGTGGTCGGGTTCGGCGGCGAGGATCGGGGCGAGGAGAGCGGCGGCCGCGGCGGGTTCGCCGCGGCCGAGCCGGATCCGGGCCAGGTCCAGGTTCTCCGTCATGCTCCCTCTTCGTCGGCGGGCACGGTGGCGTAGGCGCGGACCTGGTGTGCGCCGTAGCAGTGTTCCCGGACCGGCACCGCGGTGAAGCGGGCGCCGAGCGGCGGAAGTTCGCGCAGGTTGGTGAGGTTCATGACGACCGGGATGCGCGCGTCGGCCAGGGCCTCGAAGACGGAGAGCTCCCACTCCGCGTCGACACCGACCACCGCGGCACCACCCGCGGCCAGGAACTCGGCGCCGTCACGGGTCAGGTAGGGACTCTCGGAGCGGTACGAGGCGGTGCCCCACCGCCGGTCGCCGCCGGTGTGCAACAGGACCGCCCGGCCGGTGACGGTCACGTCGGCGAGCAGGTCGGCCGTGATGCCGGGGTCGGTGCCGACCGACCGCACCACTACCGCGGGCAGACCGGCGAAACGGTCCAGGGGCACGGTCGCCACATCGAACGGAGTGTTCATCATGGTGCCGCGCCTGCGGTCCGGCCCGTCCGCGGTGATCTGGCTCAGGTCGATGTACCGGACCCGCCCGCCCGGGTGGTCCCCGGCCGGCGGGTGCGGTTCGGCGACGATCCGGATGTCGCTGACCTTGGCCGACTCGATCCGCTGCGGGGCGAGCGCGGCGGCCAGCAGGTCGACGATCTCGGTCTCGGTGACGTCGGCGTGCGGGATGAACAACCGGAAGCCTCGCGCCCGCAGTTCGCCCCCGCCGTCGAGGGCTACTTCGGCGTCGAACTCGGCCCGGTACTCCAGCACGGCGGCTCCCCTATCGCAGTTCGATCACGCCTTCGGTGATCAACCAGATGCCGAAGATAGCGAAGAGTGCGGCGGCTCCGTACTTGATGACCTTTTCGGGTAGATGACGGCCGAGGTATCGACCGACCAGAATGGCGAGCGCGTCGGCCGCGACCATGCCGATGGTGGAGCCGATCCAGGTGCCGAACCAGCCGTGCTGGGTGGCCAGCGTGATGGTCGCCAGCATGGTCTTGTCACCCAGTTCGGCCAGGAAGAACGCGCCGCCGACAGCCAGGATCGCGGAGCCGGTGGAGCGTTCCGCCTTGCCCTTCTCCTCGTCGGTCAGCTTGTCGCCGCGCAGCGTCCAGGCGCCGAAACCGAGGAAGGCGACACCGGCGATCAGCGAGATCCAGCCGGTCGGGATGGCGGCGCCGAGCCCGACCCCGATACCGACGGAGACCAGGTGCACCACGGCGGTGGCGACGGTGATGCCGATCAGCACCGGCATGGTCTTGAAGCGAGTGGCGAACGTCATCGCCATGAGCTGGGATTTGTCGCCGAGTTCGGCGACGAAGATGACCGCGAAGCTGATGCCCAGCGCGGCGAGGAACTCTTCCACGAAAACTCCCGGTGGCACACGACCGGGCGTTCGGGCGCAGGGCGACCTCGACCCGGCCGTCATCGAATACAGCCTGGTCGAAGGTCTCGCTCGCCCCGTTTGCACGAGGCCGCGCGGCCGGACCCCGGAGATCCGGAATCAGTATGTCGACCGCGACGTTGGGAGCTACTCCCCTTCGCGGGACCGAGCTTAGCCCAGGACCAGCGATGAGACCCGGTGGCGTACGCCACCGGGCCTCATCGTCGACGCGGGCGTCAGCGGATGCCGCGTTGCAGCCGCAGGCGTTCGCCGAGCGGGTTCGCCTTCTTGCCGGCCGGCAGCGGGGTCGGCTTGGCGATCGGCTCGCACTGCTTGTCCGAGCGGTCCGCCTTGACCCGGCCGGGCAGCGCGCCGGTCAGCAGGTAGTCGGCGATGGTGTTGTCCACGCAGGCGTTGCCGAACAGCGAGCCGGCGTGGGTGGTGCCGTCGACGCCTTCGAGCAGGACCGAGCGCGGGAAGCGGCGGCGGGCCTCCAGGGCGCCGGAGTACGGCGTGGCCGCGTCGAGCGTCTCGCTGATCAGCAGGATCGGCGGGGCCTTGCTGCCGTCCACCTCGAGCGGCCGGCCGGCGTCGGCGGCCCAGTGCCGGCAGGGCGCGTTGTACCAGGCGTTGCCCCAGGTCTCGAACGGCGCCTTCTTGTGCACCCGCCAGTTGTCCCGGGCCCATTTGCGCCAGTCGGAAGGCCACGGCGCGTCGGTGCACTGGACGGCCAGGTAGACGGCGTACCCGTTGTCGGAGCCCTCGGCCTGCGGGTGGTTCTCGTCGTACAGCCGCTTGAGCCCGGTCGCGTCCTTACGGTGCACCCAGGCGGAGAAGGCCCGCGCGGTCTCCTCCCAGCCGAAGATGTAGTAGCCGGGCTGCAGGAAGACGTCGGTCAGCTCGGCCGGGCCGATCTCGCCGGCCGGCTTCCTCGTCAGCGCGGCGAGCTGCTGGTAGTACTGCTTCTCCACAGCGGCTGCGGTGCGCCCCAGGTGGTAGACCGCGTCGTACTTGGCGATCCAGGCGAAGTACACCTTGATCGTCTTGTCGAAGGCGAGGTCCTGGTCGAGGTTGGCCTGGTACCAGACCCGGCGCGGGTCGACCACGCCGTCCAGGACCATCCGGTGCACCCGCTCGGGGTGGCGGGTGGCGTAGACCTGGCCGAGGTAGGTGCCGTACGAGAAGCCGTAGAAGCTGATCTTCTCGGCGCCGAGCGCCTGGCGGAGGCTGTCGATGTCCCGGACGGTGTCCTCGGTGCGCATGTGGTCCAGCAGCGTGCCGCCGGCTTTGGCGCAGGCGGCCGCGTACGCCGTGGTCCGCGCATGCCACGCCTTCTCGCTCGCCCGGTCGGACGGCACGTACGCGGGCCGGTTGTACCCGGCGTACTTGCTGTCACAGGTGAGCTTGGGCCGGCTCGCGCCCACCCCGCGCGGGTCGAAGCCGATCCAGTCGTACGCCGCGCCGCCCTGTTTCGGCACGTGCCGCCCGAGCGCCGCCAGGCCGCGCCCGGAGCCGCCCGGACCGCCCGGGTTGATCAGCATGACGCCCTGGCGCTTGTCGGCCGACACGGTCGCCTTCACCCGCGCGACGGCGAGTTCGATCTTGCGCCCTTGAGGCTTCGTGTAGTCCAGCGGGACGGAGAGATATCCGCATTCGGCGCCGTGCGATTTGAGGGTGCTGTCGGTGCAGGCGCTCCATGCGATCGGCGCCGGTCCGACGCGCACCGTCTCGGCCCGCGCCCCGGTGACCGTGGCGCCGACCGCGGCGAGCGCTACCGCGGCGGCGGCCGCCCAGATTCTTCTCATGCCCACATGCTGTGGGGCCGGTCGTCACCTATCACCCGTCCACGCCGGGTTACCCCCTCAAAAGGTGGTTTTTCCGGCGGAAACCATCCACTCGGACGTGCCGCCCCGAATTCCGCACCGGGAGGTGGTCTCATTTGCGACCATTGCGAACCATGGACGAGTTCTGGGTCCACCCGCGGCTGGGGACGGCAACTCGGGATGGTCAGCAGCCCCGGTTCTACCTGCGGGCCCTGCAGCACGCCGTGCACCGGCTCGACGCGGACCCACGCTGGCAGCAGTGGTGGCGCGGGTCCGGCTGCCGCGGCTGCGAGCTCGGCATCGTCACCGAGGGCCGGCTCGACCACCTGCGCCCCAGCGCCGACATCCGCCGCGTCGACGACCGGTTGCGGGCCAACTTCACCTGCGCGCTGCCGCCGGCCGGGACCGGCCGGGACGAGCTGGCCCGGCTGGCGTCCACCGAGGTCCGCACCATGTTCGAGGTGATCCGGGAGGCGATGGCGCTGCCCGCCCTGCCACCGACCCCGGCGCCGACCGCCCCGCCCGAGGACGCCGGCGAGGTCCCGGTGACGGCCAAGAGCCTGCCGTCGATCCCCCGCGAACTGGAGCCGCAGGGCTATCTGACCCTCACCCAGGTCCAGGACTTCTTTGGGTGATCCGCTCCGGGCGGTGCGCGCCCGGGTCACGTTGCCGCGGGATCCGCGGCGCGGCGGCACTCGGGCGGCCCACCAGCAGGGCATGCCCCACACCCACCAGCACACCCACCGCAAGACCGGCGGGAATCGCCTTGACCAAGGCGAACCCGGCCGGCATCCCGAGCAGCGCGGGCAGGTCGCCGAAAGCCAGGAACGCCACCGCCCCCAGGGACACCAGGGCCAGGACGGGCGCGAGAAAGCGGCCCCAGAGCCCTTCCGGCCCGGGCACCCGATTCAGATGCAGCAGCGTGGCGAGCGCCGCGAGCAGCAACACCACCAGCAGGCTCAGCGCGCCGCCGACGATCAGCCACCGCGCGGTCCGCGGCCCCGGACCCGCGCCGGCCGCCCAGGCGCCCGCCAGTGCGGCGCCCGCGATCAGCGACTGGGTCACCGAGGCGGCGCGCGGCGCGGCGGTCCGCCGCCGGACGTCGCCCAGCACGCCGGGCAGCGCCCCCTCCCGGCCGAGGGCGAACAGGTAGCGGGCGATCACCTGGTGCAGCGCGAGGATCCCGGCCAGCACCCCGGCGAACAGGACGAACCGGCCGAGCGTGACGGCCCACGGGGCGAGCCGCCCGGCGGCCAGATCGAAGAGCAGCTCGGCGCCGCGGGTGTCGGCGACCGTGGCGGCCCGGTCCGGCCCTGCGGCGACGATCATCGTCCACGAGACGCCGCCCAGCAGCAACGCGATCAGCAGGACCGCACCGTAGCCGCCGAAACCGGCGCTGCGGCGTGGCTGGAAGCCCTCCTCGGCGTACCCGGCGGTGGACTCGAAACCGGCGAAGGCCAGCACCGCGACGGCCAGCAGCAGCCCGACAGCGGACCGGTCGAGCGCCGGCCAGCCGGCGAGCAGGATGGAATCGGTTGTCACCCGGCCGCCGAACGGCTGCAGCACCCCCGCCGCGCCGATCCCGGCGAGCACGGTCGCCTGGGCCACCGCGAGCAGGCCGAGCACCCCGGCGGCGACCTCGATCCGCATGGGCCCGCAGATCGCGACGACCGCCCAGCAGGCCGCCGCCACCGCCCACCACGGCGCGGTCAGACCGAGGAAACTGCTGAGCAGCGGGGCCGCGGTCAGACCGGCCAGCGCGTAGAGACCGAACTGGATCGTCTGGTAGCCGGCGATCGCCAGCCAGGCGGCGGCGAGCCCGGCCGGGCGGCCGAGGCCCAGGGTGACATGCGAATACGCCACGCCGGAGCTGGGCAGCCGGCGGATCATCGCGGCCTGGCCGGCGCAGAAGAGCAGCAGGATCAGGCCGGCGACGGCGCAGGTCCAGGGCACCAGGGGGCCGGCACCCGCGGCCAGGACATCGGGGATCACGGTGACGAGGGTGACGATCGGGGCGGCCGCGGCCAGGCCCAGAAAGGCGATCGAGGCGGCACCGACACGACCGGACGCCAACATCTCCACGGATCCATTCAGACCCACCCGACCGGCTTTGACAACCGTACGTACCGGCAGCCTGACCGTTCGTGACCAGGTTGGCACGAACCCCGGGCGGCTTGCCCGTTTCCCTCAACTGCAGGTTCCGGTAGCCGACTGCAACCATGTGCTCGCCACCCAGCAATTGACGGAGTTCCTCGCCGTGGTAGCCGACCGGCCGGACGAGGCCGCGGCACAGCACGCCGCGGTCGAGTGCGCGCTCCGGGCGCTCGACGCCGACCTCGCGGTTCTCGCGGTCGACGGTGGCGTGGCCGCCGCGGTCGGGCTGCCCGCCGACGAGATCCCCGCCTACGCGCTGACCGCCGGCTACCTGGTCGGCCACCCCGCCACGCTCCGCACCGGCGACGGCTTCGAGTACCTGCTCGCGGTCGCGCCGCTGGGTGGCTCGTCCTCCGGCATGCTGGTGATCGGCCGTACCTCGGCCGCCTTCACCGACGAGGAGGTCTGCCTGCTCCGCGGCATGGCCCGGGTCCTGGAGCTGAGCCTGCAGGCGCTCCAGCTGGTCGAGACCGAACGGCGGCTGCTCGACTCGATGCAGCGCCGGCAGCGGCTCTTCGACCACCTCAGCGCGGTTCAGCGGTCGATCGCCCGGCGGGAGCCGCTGCGGCAGATCCTGGACCAGGTCGCCGCCGGGGTCGGCGACCTGCTGGAGGTCGACGTCGCCGGGCTCACCGTGCTGGAGAACGACGACCCGGGCCGGATGAGCGTGGTCTCGTCCTTCGGCATCCCGGTCACGGCATTGGAACGGATGCAGCGGATGCCGATCGCCACCCTCGGGGTCGCCGGGCTGGCGATCATGGGTGACGAGCTGGTGGCCGTGGACGACTACGCCAGCTCGCCGATCGCGGTGCCGGAACTGGTGCACGAGCACCGGATCAAGAGCGTGATGGCCGTACCGGTGCACGAGAACGGCGTCGTGGTCGGCGCCATGTTCGCCGGGACACACCGCGAGCCGCGGGTGTGGGACCCGGCCGCTCAGGAGATGCTGCTGGCCTTCGCCGAGCACGCCAGCCTGGCCGTCACCGACGCCCGGACGCTGCGCGAGATGAACGCGTCGTTCCACGACACGCTGACCGGGCTGGCCAGCCGCTCACTCTTCGTCACCCGGATGGAGCACGCGCTCGGCGCGGACCGCGCCGGTGGCGCCGCCACGCTGCTGATCGGCCTGGACCGGTTCAAGATGATCAACGACGCGCTCGGCCACAGCTCCGGTGACCGGCTGCTGGCCGCGGTCGCCGACCGGCTGCGGGAGTGCCTGCGCACCGACGACACCGCGGCCCGGCTGGGCGGGGACGAGTTCGCCGTGCTGCTGCCGGAGGCCGGCTCGGTGGAGGCCGCGGTCCCGGTGGCCCGGCGGATCGTGACCGCGATGCGCGAGCCGTTCGACCTGGACGGCCGGGAGACGTTCGTGACGTGCAGCATCGGCGTCGCCTTCGGTGAGGCCGGCCGACACGACGCCCAGGAGCTGCTGGTCCGCGCCGACCTGGCGATGTTCGAGGCCAAGAAGAAGGGCAAGGACCAGTACGCGGTCTTCGAGCCGTCGATGCGCGAGTCCTTCCAGCGTCACCTGGAGATGGAGGCCGACCTGCGCCGGGCCGTGCTGCGGCACGAGTTCCAGCTGCGGTTCCAGCCGATCGTACGGCTGGCCACCGGGGAGATCTCCGGTCTGGAGGCGCTGGTCCGGTGGCAGCACCCGGAGCGCGGGATGATCCCGCCGCTGGACTTCATCCCGCTGGCCGAGGAGACCGGGATGATCGTCCCGATCGGCGAGTGGGTGCTGCGGGAGGCGTGCCGGCAGGCCGCCCGCTGGAACGAGCGGCGCGGTCCGGAGGCCCCGCTCACGGTGAGCGTGAACCTCTCCGCGGTGCAGCTGGAACGCGCCGACCTGCCGGACGTGGTCAGCTCGGCGCTGACCGAGAGCGGCCTGCCGGCCCGCTGTCTGGTGATCGAGCTGACCGAGTCGTTGCTCGTCGACCACCGGCAGGAGACGCTGGACCGGCTGGGGGCGATCAAGGCCCTCGGGGTACGCCTGGCGATCGACGACTTCGGCACCGGTTACTCGTCGCTGGCCTACCTGCGGCGGTTCCCGGTGGACATCATCAAGATCGACAAATCGTTCGTCGACGACATCGGCGACGTGCCGGCCGCCGCGTCGCTGACCCTCGGCATCATCCAGCTCGGCCAGGCGCTCCAGCTCTCCACGGTGGCCGAGGGGATCGAGGACGCCGGGCAGCTCAGCGAGCTCGCCGACGGCAATTGCGAGCTCGGCCAGGGCTACTACTTCGCCGAGCCGCTCACCACCGATGCGATGCAGGAGTTGCTGTTCCGGGAGAGCTAAGGTTGCGCGCATGACCGTTCAGCTCTCCGTCGTGGTGCCCGTCTACGGGGTCGAGCGATATCTCTACGAGTGCCTGGACTCGATCCGTGCCGGTCTGACACCGGAGGAGAACGCGCGGGTCGAGGTCGTCGCCGTCGACGACGCCTCCCCCGACTCGTGCGGCGAGATGCTGGACGCCTATGCCGCCCGGCACGGCAACCTCCGGGTGCGCCACCTGACCGAGAACGTGGGTCTCGGCCTGGCCCGCAACGCGGGTCTGGCCGAGGCCACCGGCGAGTTCGTCTGGTTCGTCGACAGCGACGACGTGCTGCCCGCGGGCTCCACCCGCGCCGTGCTGGAGCGGCTGCGCGAGACCACGCCCGACGTGCTGCTCATCGATCACCTGCGGGTGCACGACGACGGCCGTGTGGAGGTCGACGCGAGCTCCCCGGTGCTGTCCGGCCCGCACACCCTGGAGAACCTGCTCGGTCTCCAGCACACCGCGTGGAATCGGATCGTCCGTCGCGAGTTCCTGACGGAGAACGGTCTGGAGTTCCCCCCGGGGTGGTATGAGGACGTGCCGTTCACCAAGCCCGTGCTGATCGCCGCCCGGAGCATCGCCGTGCTCGACCGGGTCTGCTACCACTACCGGATCGGCCGGGCCGGCGCGATCACCGCGACCCGCAGCGAGCGGCATTTCGAGGCCTTCGAGCAATATGACCGGCTGCACGAGTGGCTCGCCGCCCGCGACGTGCCGGACTCGGTGCGACACCGGATGTTCACCTTGACGATGAACCATCTGATGGTCGTCGCGGGCAACGACACCCGGGTGCTGCCGGTCCACCGGCGCGCGTTCTTCCACCGCATCGTGCAGCTGTACCGGCGCCACCAACCGGCCGGTTACCAGGCGCCGGGCGGCGCGGCCGGCCTCAAGATCCGTCTCGTCGCCGCCGGCAACTACAGCATGTACGCGGCGCTCCGAGCCGGTTACCGGGTTGCCGGGCTACGCCGTCGATCCATGCAACGGACACCTCCCGTTAACCCGGGGGCCGCGTCCACGTCGCAAACGGGCCAGACCACGTCCATACGTTGACGACGTGCTTCGACCCGCCCGTGACACCGACCGTGACCTGGTCCTTCCCTGGCGCAACCACCCCTCGGTGCGTGCCGTCAGCCTGACCACTCACGAAATCAAGCCCGCCGAGCACGCCGCCTGGTGGGCCAAGAGAAGTGGCGACGTCCTGATCTATGAGGAGGACGGCGTCCCCGCCGGGGTGGTGATCTTCAACGGCAACACCTGGTCGTTCTACCTCGACGTCGAGGGGCTCGGCCAGCGTCTCCTGCCCGCGTGGATGCGGCTGGAGAAAGAGGCCGTCGAGTACGCGTTCGGCACCCTCGGCCTGGAGACCCTCGGCGGCGAGACGCTCGCCGACAACAAGCAGGTTCTCGCGTTGCACCGGCGATTCGGGTTCCGCGAGACGCGCAGATATGAACGACTGATCGACGGAGTCCCGAAGACGGTCGTCTGGACGGAGAGAAGCAAATGAGCAGCAAGAAGCCGTACATCGTCGCCGAGATGTCGGGTAACCACAACGGTTCCCTGGAGCGCGCACTGCAGCTGGTGGACGCCGCGGCCGACGCCGGCGCGGACGCCATCAAGATCCAGACGTACACCGCGGACACCATGACCGTGGACGTCAAGCACCCGCGCTTCCAGATCTCCTCCGGTCACGACCTGTGGGGCGGCGACTACCTCTACCAGCTCTTCGAGCGGGCGCACACCCCGTGGGACTGGCACGCGCCGATCTTCGAGCGGGCCCGCGAGCGGGGCATCACGCCGTTCTCCAGCCCGTTCGACCGGACCGCGGTCGAGCTGCTGGAGAAGCTGGACGCGCCGATGTACAAGATCGCGTCCTCGGAGATCACCGACCTGCCGCTGGTCCGCCTCGCCGCGTCGACCGGCAAGCCGATCATCATCTCCACCGGCATGGCCACGCTCCGGGAGATCACCGCCGCGGTCGAGGCCGCCCAGGGCGCCGGCGCCACCGACATCACCGTGCTGAGCTGCACCGCCTCCTACCCCGCGCCGCCGGAGGCCACCAACCTGCGCCGCATCCCGGTCCTCGCCGAGGCGCTGCGCCTGCCGATCGGCCTGAGCGACCACACCATGGGCATCGGTGTGCCGATCGCCGCCGTGGCGTTCGGCGCCGTGCTGATCGAGAAGCACTTCACCCTGGACCGGGCCGACGGCGGCGTCGACTCGGCGTTCTCGCTCGACCAGGCCGAACTGAAGGCGCTCGTCGTCGAGTCGGAGCGGGCCTGGCAGGCGCTCGGCACCACCGAGATCGGGCCGAATGAGTCGGAGAAGGAGAGCCTGCGGTTCCGGCGCTCGCTCTACGTCGTCACCGACGTGAAGGCCGGCGACCCGGTCACCGCGGAGAACGTGCGCTCGATCCGCCCGACCGGCGGTCTCGAGCCGGACCAGATCGGGACCGTGCTGGGGCGTACCTTCAAGGAGGACGCGGCCAAGGGCACGCCGCTGACCTGGGACATCATCTGATCTCTTGACGGATGCGAGAGGCGGCGGGCTTCCGGCCCGCCGCCTCTCGCGCCTATTTCCGGACCTTCTTGTACGCCTTCTTCGCCAGCATCAGGCCACGGCCGCTCCAACTGCGGCGCAGCAGCTGCAGCTCGAAGTCCATCTTGCTGAGCGCCGAGTCCCGGGACCGGATGATCTGCTCGGTCCACTCCATCATCGCCAGCAGGTGACTGGCCTGGTACCGCTGCCGCCAGAGCGCCTCGGTGAGCTCCTCGTACCCGGCCACGTCGAGCGGGGCGGTGCCCGGCTGCACGGCCAGCAGCGCCAACTTGTGCGCCTGCCGCTCGCCCTGGGTCAACCCGAACTCGGCGCCGTCCAGCACCACCTGCAGGTCGATCGCGGCCCGCAGCTCCTCGTCGGCGAGACTCCGGCCGGCCATGCCGACCAGGATCGCGGCCAGGTCGGCGGCGCTCGCGGTGACCGGCCACGGGTGCGGCCGGCCCCAGGTGATCAGCCGGACCGCGAACTGCCACAGGGCCCGGACCAGCACGATCTCCACCGGCACGGCCTCGACCGGCTCCCAGCGGGCGGCCAGCACGGTCGGGCCGGCGGGGGTGATCGCGACACCGGACAGGTCGGCCAGCGCGACCGGGCCGTCGACCAGGCCGTCCCGGGCGTGCGTGGCCAGCCAGGACTCGTACTGCGCGATCTCCTGCCGCAACCGCCGCACGTCCGCGGCCGCGCACAGCTCCAGCAGCCGCTGCTCCAGCAGGTAACCACCGGTGTGCGGGGCGACCGGCACGTCCAGCCGGCGCAGCCCCTCCCGCTCCATCGGGCCGTCGTGCGGCACCAGCACCTTCGGCCCGTCGGCGGTCACCGTGTAGGTGAAGGCGCCGTGCACGTCACCGACGAGCACGTCGTGCCACGTGGTGCGGGCCGCCGGGACGTCGCCGGGCGCCCGCGCGATCACCAGCCAGCCACCGGCGACGGTGTCCTCGGCGCCGGCCCGCAGCGCCCGGCCGACCAGGCGGCGCGGGTCGCTGAGCACCGGGCGGTTGCGGAAGGCGGTGGTGTACGCCTGCTCCAGCACGGACTGAAGCCAGGGCCGCAGCGGCGAGGCGACGTCACCCAGGGCGTCGCCGCCGATCAGCACGGCGGGGGTGGCCGGTTCGGGGAACGCCGCGTACGCCACATCCACCACCAGCCCGGCCTCGGTCAGCCGGGCGGTGAGCTGCTCACGGGCGGCCGGGTTGTCGGCGACCTGCCCGTCGGAGGGGTACCAGGCGGCGTCGTCGCGCTGCCGGCGACCCGGCTCCAGGCGGACCGTGTGGTGCGCGCCGAGCTGGTTGTCGTGCATCAGGACCAGCGCGCCGTCCGGCCGGACCGCCTGCGCGAGCCGGTCCAGCAGCTCACCGGCGGACAACTGGTCGCCCTCGGCCGAGTTCAGCCGCTGGATGCCGTCGGCCGCGACCACCAGGTCGAACCCGGTGGTCAGGTCCACCTTGCCGAACGCGCCAGCCAACACCGAGATGGTCGGATGGGTCCGGGCGGCCTGCTCGGCGTCGGCGAGCGAGCGCAGCAGCCAGGTGACCTCGGCCCCGCCGGCGGCCAGCGCGGCGACCACCTCGTCCGGGTGCGGGCCGGCGACCAGGACGGTCCGCCCCGGGCCGCCCAGCTCGACGATCAGATGGGTCAGCAGCGCGTTGCGCCGACCGCGGGTGTCGCTCCAGTTGAACATCTCGCCGCCGAACCGGGTCAGGTTGGTCAGCGGCGGGGCGGCCAGTGCCGCGGCCATGTCCGGACGGTCCGGCATCACACGTACCCTTCCTTGGGCCAGCCCAGGAGCTTGCGCAGCTCGTCCGGACCGGCCAGTTCGTCGGCGCCCAGTTGGACCCGGGCGAGCTGGTGGCAGGCGTCGTAATCGGTCTGCCGGCCGTAGACCTCCGGCCACTGTCGGTGCAGACGTGGCTCGCCGCCGAACGTCATGTCGGCGTTGTCGAGGACCATCGGGTCGCCGTAGACCGCGACCTCGCGGCCGGCGAGGGCGCCGTACCAGATCGCGCTGCACAGCCGATTGGAGACCACCCGCTTGTGGCGGCGCAGTTCGGCGAGCTGATTGACCAGGAAGTCACGGTTGTGGTCCCGCCACCAGAAACCGCGGTAGCCATGGCAGATCACCCGGAATCCGGCCTTCTCGTAGAGTGCGCGCACCGCCCGCATCCGGTACTCGTTCCAGTACAGGCAGGCGGTGATCGGGCCGATCTCGGTCGCTCGCACCTCGTCGATGAGGCGCTGGTGGTCGCCGTGGACCTGCTGCCCCTCCCAGCCGTGGAAGGGGTAGAAGATGGTGCCCTCGGCGGGCGTGCCGTCGTCCGGCGTCATCTCCACCAGGTAGGAGAAGGGCGCCCCGACCACGACCGCGTTCCGTCGGCCCTGTGACCAGGAACGGCGCCGGGTCTCCTCGGACCAGACCAGAAGCCGGGAGCCGGAGACGTACGGCGTGCCGGGCGCCAGCCCGTCGCCGATGTTCCAGCCGTGCTGCAGGTAGCCCATGATCCGTGGCGGATGCATCGGTTCGGCGATGCGGCAGTACCGGGCCAGGATGTGCGCGTGCCCGTAATGATGATTGGCGTGGTGCATTCTCTTCCCGCTCCGTCCGCGCGTGCGGAGCCGCACGGTATCAGCCTTACATAAGCGAACCCTGTGATTGTGCGCCTATTTTGTGATCATGATGTCGATTTGTCGCCATAGCCTACCGGCACCAGGGCCGGAAGATTCGTACGTCACCTTGATACCACCGCCGTGACAGCGCTCCGGGGCCGCCATCGAGCAAGTCAAGATCTTGATCTACAGTGGACGGTACGGAACGCTCCCCAGCAGGAGCTCCGGAAACCGGCCGGGGTGGACGCCGCCACGTCCCCCCGGCCGCCCGGTCTCCCGTGGTCTACCGTCGGTGACCATGGCTCTCGACGTGGACCGCGCCGCGCTGGCCGCCGTCTCGACCGGCGGCATGCTCGGCGCCCTGGCCCGGTTCGGCATCGCCGCCGCCCTCCCGCACCCGCCCGGCGGGTTCCCGTGGTCCACCTGGGTGGTGAACGTCTCCGGTTGCTTCCTCATCGGAGTCCTCAACACCCGGGTCGAGCGGCGCCTGCCCCGCCTGTTCCTCGGCACCGGGGTGCTCGGCGGTTACACCACCTTCTCCACCGCGATCGCCGAGACCTCCCAGGCCGGGCTGATCTATCTGGCCGCGACCCTGGCCGGCGCCGTCCTCGCGGTCCTGGCCGGAAGCCTGCTCGCCCGGTGACCGCCCTGCTGGTGGCGCTCGGCGCCGCGGTCGGCGCGCCGCTGCGTTACCTGACCGACCAGGTGATGCGAGCCCGATTCGGTACGGCGTTCCCGTGGGGCACCCTCGCGGTCAACGTGGCCGGCTCGTTCCTTCTCGGCCTGCTGCTCGGCCTGCCGCTGTCGCCCGGCCTGGTGGCGCTGCTCGGCACCGGGTTCTGTGGGGCGCTCACCACGTACTCGACGTTCAGCTGGGAGATCCTGGCGATGGCCCGGCGCCGGGAGCGGATCGCCGCCGCGGGGTACGCGCTGCTGAGCATCACGGCAGGAGTGGGCGCCGCCGTGATCGGCGGCGCCCTGGCCCACTCGCTCAGCTCACCGGGGTGAGCTCCCGGTCGTCACCGGCCCGGACCGGCCCGGCCGGCGCCGGCGGCTCGTGCGCGATCTCCGGCAGCCAGCCCAGCCACTTCGGCAGCCACCAGTTCGCCCGGCCGAGCAGCGCCATCACCGACGGCAGCAGCACCGCCCGGACGATCGTGGCGTCCAGCAGGACCGCCGCGGCCAGGCCGATGCCCAGTTCCTTGGTGGCGGTCAGCGGCAACGTGGCGAAGAGGGCGAACACCGCGACCATCACCACGGCCGCGCTGGTGATCACGCCGGCGGTCCGGCCGATGCCCTCCCGCACCGCCTCCCGGGTCGGCAGGCCGCGGTCGTAACCCTCACGGATCCGGCTCACCACGAAGACGTGGTAGTCCATCGACAAGCCGAACAGGATCACGAACAGGAACATCGGGATCCAGTTGGTGATGCCGCCACCGGAGACGAAGCCGAGCTGGTCCTCGAAGTTGCCGTACTGGAAGACGAAGACCAGCATGCCGTAGCAGGCGGCCACCGACAGCAGGTTCAGCAGCAGACCGGTGACCGCCACCACGACCGACCGGAACGACACCAGCAGCAGCACGAACGCCAGCCCGAGGACGAACGTGAACACCATCGGCAGGGTCTTCGCCAACTGCGCGTTGTAGTCGACACCGCCCGCGGTCGAGCCGGTGACCAGCGCGGTCGCCCTGCCGATCCGCCCGAAGGTGTCCGGCACGACGTCCTCGCGCAGCAGCTTCAGCGCGTCGACCGCGACACTGTCGCTCTCCTTGCCGGCCAGGCCGACCGAGACCACCGCGACGTTCCCCGCCGGGTTGACCTCGACGGTCACCGGCTCGGCGAGCTTGCCGCCGCTCTGGCGCACCGCGGTCGTGAAGGAGGCCAGCGCCTGCTGGAACTCGGGACTCTTCACCGAGTCGTCCTCGACCACGACCTGCGCCGGGCTGTTCTTCGTCGGGAAGGCCTCCCCGATGGCGACGAAGGCCCGCACCACCGGGTCGCTCGGCGCGATGTCCTGGATGCTCTGGCCCCGGGTCTTGAGGTCCAGCGCGGGATAGGCGAGGGCGCCGAGAGCGGCGACGGCGATCAGGGCGGAGATCAAGGGCTTCGCGAGTACGACCTTGAGCAGCGCATTCCAGACCCGGCCGTCACTGTTCCGCCGGTACAGGCCAGGGATCTTGATGGCGTCGACCCGGTCACCGAGCGCCGAGAGCACGGCCGGCAGCACGGTCAGCGAGCCGAGCACGGCCGTGGCCACCACCAGGATGGTGCCGGCGGCGAAGCTGACGAAGACGACGTCCTGGGTGAAGAACATGCCGGCCATGGCCACGATGACGGTCAGCCCGGAGATCCAGATCGACCGGCCGGAGGTCTGCGCGGCGATCATCAGCGCCCGGTGCGGATCGGCGCCGGCACGGCGCTCGTCACGTTCCCGCCGGATGTAGAAGAGGCAGTAGTCGACGCCGACGGCCAAGCCGATCAGCAGCATGACGTGCGTGGTCTCGTCGACCGCGGGAGCGAACCGGCTGGCGGCCGCCATCAGGCCGATCGCGGCGACCACCGACATGATCGCCAGGAGCACCGGGAGGAACGACGCGACCACCGCGCCGAAAGCGACCAGCAGGATGCCCAGCGTCACCGGGATGGACAGCATCCCGAGCCGGGTCAGCCCGTCCTCCAGCTTCTCGGTCTGCAGCTTGTTCGCGCTCGCGCCGCCGGCCTCGGCGATGTAGAGGCCGGGGTGGGCCGCCTGCACCCGGGCTATCGCGTCCAGCGCGGGAGCGACCCGTTCGCCGGACGTCTCCGGGTCACCGGCGATGTCGAAGGTGATCAGAGTCGACCGGCCGTCCGGCGACGGGATCGGCTCCTGGATGCCGGTGACGCCGGTCACCGTGCCGAGCACCCGGGTGACCTCGGCCGTCGCGGCCCCCCGATCGGCGCTCGACCGGTTCTGGATCAGCACCATCTCGCCGGCCGGCTGCTCCGGGAAGCCGGCCGCCGCCACGATCCGGTCCGCGTCGCCGGAGTCCCCGTGCCCGGCTGTCCCCTCGTCCGCCTGGTGGGTCCCGATCTGGCCGCTGAGGACGACCGTTGCTATCACGAAGACGATCCAGCCGAGGATCGCGAGCGTCCGATGGCGGGCGCTCCAGATCGCGACGCGGGCCGCGATCCCCTTGACGTTTTCCCTGTTCTCCATGGGGAAGACGCTATGGACTCCGCAGTGGCCGGACGATACCGAAGGCACCCCGGTCCGGGGTAGGGCTAGCCCTACGCCTGGAGGTAGGCGAGCACTGCCAGGACCCGCCGGTGCTGCTCATCGTCCTGGTGCAGACCCAGCTTGGTGAAGATGTTGCGGACGTGCTTCTCCACCGCGCCGTCGGTGACCACCATCTTGCGGGCGATCGCGGTGTTCGACATGCCCTCGGCCATCAGGGTCAGCGCCTGCCGCTCCCGCGGGGTCAGGCTGCGCAGCGGATCGTCACGCCGGCGCCGGACCAGCAGCTGGGCGACCACCTCGGGATCCAGCACGGTGCCGCCCTCGGCGACCCGGCGCAATCCGTCGAGGAACTCGGCGATCACCGAGACCCGGTCCTTGAGCAGATAGCCGACCGCCCCACGGCGGTCGGCGAGAAGATCGTCGGCGTACGACACCTCGACGTACTGGGACAGCACCAGGATCGGGCTGCCCGGCACCGCGGCCCGCGCCTCGACGGCGGCCCGCAGGCCCTCGTCGGTGTGCGACGGCGGCATCCGGACGTCCACGATGGAGACGTCCGGACGATGTTCCTTGATCGCGTCCACAAGGGAGGGCCCGTCCCCGACGGCCGAGACGACGGTGTGACCGTTCTCCTCGACGAGCCGGATCAGGCCCTCCCGCAACAGCACCGCATCATCGGCAATGACCACCCGCATGCGGTCATGCTGTCAGACTTCGCTCCGTTCAGAGCGGCAATGCCGCCGTGAGCCGCGTCCCCTCCCCCTGCGGGCTGTCCACCGAGAGAACGCCGCCGGCCGCCCGCACCCGGTCGTCGAGACCGGCCAGCCCGTGCCCCTTCGCCAGGCTCGCCCCGCCCACCCCGTCGTCGGCGACCGTCACGATCAGGCCGGTGGCGATCCGCTGCACGCTGACCTGCACCTCGTTGGCGTAGCTGTGCTTCGCGACGTTGGTCAGCGCCTCCGCCACCACGAAGTACGCGGTCGACTCGACGGCCGGCTCCAACCGGTCCAGCGGCGGCGCGTCCAGATCCACCGGAATCGTGCAGCGGCCGGCCAGCGCGGTCAGCGCCGCCCGCAGGCCCCGGTCGACCAGGATCGGCGGGGCGATACCGCGGGACAGGGCACGCAGCTCGTCCAAGGTCTCCCGGGTCTGGGCGAGCGCCTCCGCCACGATCGCCCGGGCCCGGTCCGGGTCGGCGGTGAACTGCTGCTCGGCCCGGCCCAGATCCATCGCCAGCCGGACCAGCCGCTGCTGCGGGCCGTCGTGGATGTCACGCTCCAGCTTGCGCAGCGCCACCGCCTCGGCCGAGACCGCCGCCGCCTTCTGCTGCTGGGCCACGTCCCGGGCCTCCTCGGCCACGGCGATCTGCTCGCGCAATGCCGAGACGCTGACCAGCAGCCCCTTGGCGAAGTGCGCCTCCATCAGCGCGGCGCCGCGGACCACCCAGTACAGCGTGCCGGCGAAGAACACACCGATGCTGAAGTTGAAGAGGACCCGGGTGCCCATCGTGTCCTGGAACCCGAGCAGTTCGTGCAGCTCGTGGTTGTCCGGCGTGTGCGGCAGGGCCCAGTCCCACAGCGGGACGGTGAGACCGGCGAGCGCGATCGACCACCAGGTGACGACGAAGCAGAAACCGAGGGTGTTCGGGATGAACCGGAAGATCGCGTGGAGCAGGTCCAGCCACGTCTGCCCGTCGGAGAGCGGGCCGAAGGTCCGTCGCAGGGCGCCCTCGCCGCGGACCCGCTTGTACCGCGGGTGCGGCATCCGGCGGCCGAGCACCGGGCCGATCCGGGCCCGCTCGGCCATCGCGAAACCCCGGGACAGCATCAACGTGCCGACCAGGATCGGCAGGCCCACCCAGATGATCGCGGTACTGATGCCGAGCGCGAACCCGCTGAGACCGACCACGAAAGTCACCATGCCGATCGGGAAACCGATCAGCACGTACTGCGTGTCGATACCGAGCTGGCGGAAGTACCGGCCCACCAGGCTCCGGGTGGGCGCCGCGTCGGCGTGTGTGGTCGTCATGCCACAGACGCTATGCACCGGCGCCCACCCACGCGATCCCGTGGGCCGCCCACCCGAAGGTAGGGATAACCCGACTACGCCGGGCGCAGCTCGTAGATGGTGACCGTGCCCTGGGTGTGCCGGACGTCGGCGACCTGGGCCAGCGCCGGCGAGACGGCTCCGGCACGGCTGTCGGCGAAGAGCCACCGCACACCGAACCGGTCCCGCAGCTCCGCGACGTCCGCCGCCGCGCCGGTCCGGAAGACCCGCTCGTTCAGCGCGAACACCTCGGGGTACGGCGCCGGCTGGTTGGCGTAGTAAAGCCCGTTCCTGCCGTTCGCCGCCACCGACTGGTCGGCGTATCCCCAGCTTTCGACGAGCGTACGCCGCCCGCCCAGCCCGGCCACCCAGAAAGCCCGCGCGTTGCAGTTCTCCCTGGCCTTGATCGGCGTGCAGTGCACGTTGGTGGCGACCAGATCCTCCTCGCCGGCGTTCTCCTCCAGCCAGAGCGCGGCACGCATCTCCTGCTCCGTGACCGCCGACGGGCTGGCCGCCGACGACTTCGGCGGCGCGTCGGTGATCCGCTTGGCGGTCTGGACGACCCCGTTGGCCAGGCCGCCGCCCACGATCGCGGCGAGCAGCAGAACCGGCAGCGCCCGCAGCGCCCGTTTCCGCCAGATCGCCACCCCGATGACGGCCGGCACCACGACCACCGCGGCGGTGGTCAGCACCGGCACGGCCAGTGCCCATGCCCAGTCGGCGACGGACGGTTCGGCCGGCGCCTTCACCTCGGGCGCCAGCACCTGCCAGGCCGCGCCGGCCACCCCGCCGAGCACCGGGACGAGCCAGGTCCGGATCCGGTCGGCGAACGTCCAGGCGGTCAGCACCGCGGCCATCGGCAGCACACCGGTGTAGAAGTAGCCCTGGCTGAGCGACGGGTGCGCGAACGCCCACAGCCCGCCCGCGCCGGCCACCACGATCCCGCCGAACAGCCAGCGCACCGGATCGACCGTGCCGGCCGTCTCCTCCCGGCGGTGCGGCCACACCAGCAGGCCGACCAGGCGCGGCGCCTGCATCAGCGCCCACCAGGCCAGCAGCCCGACGACGAACGCCCAGCCCGCGGCGTCCGCCCCGGCCAGGCCCGGGACCAGGAAGCCCTTCTCGGCCGTGCCCTCGCCGGCGCCGAGGGTCTGCGCGTACGGCGCCATCCAGTGCAACGCCTGCAACGGCTGGATGAGCAGGGTGCCCGCCCCGCCGCCGGCGAAGAGCCGGAACCCGAGCACGATGCCGAAGACGATGGCGCCGAGCAGACCGACAGCCGTCCACGGGATCCGGCGCCGCCGCCACAGCAGCACCACCCCGGCCAGACCGACACCGGCGGCCAGCGGTGGCAGCACACTGGACTTGGCGCCGGCACAGGCCAGCGCCAGCAGCGGCAGCAGCGCCCAGGCCCCGCGCAGCGGGCGGCCCCGCAGGGCCTCCGTCGCGAGCAGGGTGAAGAGCCCGATGAGCGGCAGCGCGTACACCTGGGAAGGGCTCAGGAAGGTGAGCGGGACGCCGCCCAGCATCGGCGTGATCGGGCCGCCCAGCGTCAGGGCGTACCCCACGAAGCCGAGAGCGGCGGCCAGCGCGCCCACCCACCAGCGTCCCGCGGCGGACCGGCCGAGCGCGGCGAAGACCACGACCGCGACGGCCGCGATCGGCAGCACCCACAGACGCAGCAGCACGTTCGCCGCCGGGATGCCGGTGATCATGCTGGCCGCGGCCATGTCCGCGTCGGAGAGGAAGTGGTAGCGCAACGCGTCGCCGGCGACCTGCGGCACCTCGAACGGCATCGTGCGCGTCATCTCGTGCACGAGCGCCAGGTGGTAGTAGAGGTCCTGGTAGATCACGGCGGTGTCGGGTGGCAACTCGGTGCCCTCGAACGCCGTGATGCCCCACAGCGCCACCATCACCAGCACCGCGGCGACCGCCCACGACCAGGCCACCGGCAGCGGGGCAGGCTCGCTGATCAGCCAGTGCCGGCGCAGTCGCGGCACCGCCAGGAACAGCACGGCGATCAGCGCGGGCCAGGCCGGCAGCCAGTCCTGCAGGCCGGTGGCCGCGCCGAGGGCCCAGCCGAGCAGCAGGACGACCAGGCCGGTGGCGGCGCCCAGGCCGAGGTCCTCCGGCCAGTTGCCGCGGCTTCCGTACAGGCCGCGGAACACCAGGGTGCCCGGCACCACCACGGCGAGCAGGAAGTACGCCGCGTACAGGGCGATCTGCCGGTCCGGAGTCTCGAACGCGTGCAGGACACCGAACGCGACAGCGGCCGGGAAGATCCACGGCAGCAGCCGCAGCAGCACCCCGGCGATCGGGCGCCGCGCCTTCGGAGCCGAAGCCACCTCAGGCGCGTTCAGCACTACGGTCACGGCATGGTCGCGGGGGTACGCTGCGCCGGAACGGCAGCGACCACCGGTGTCTCGGTCACGTCGGCCGAGTCGTACCCGATCTGGAACGCCGGACGGTTCTGCAGGGCCCGGTAGATCCGGGCGATGTACTCGCCGAGCAGGCCCAGGCAGATCAACTGGACCGCGGCGAACAGCAGGACCGCCAGGAACAGCGAGGTCCAGCCCGGGATGACGGTGCCGTTGGCCCACACCACGACGCCGAAGACCATGAAGATCAGCGAGCCGGCGAAAGCGGTCATGCCCAGCCAGGTGGCCAGCCGCAGCGGGGCGGCGGTGAAGTCCGCGGTGCTGTCCCAGGCCAGGGAGATCATCTTGCGCAGCGGGTATTTCGTCTCGCCGGCGACCCGCTTCTCCCGCACGTAGCTGACCGTGCCGGAGGTGAAGCCGAGTGACGGGATCAGCAGCCGGTAGACCGGGACCTGGTCGCCCATCCGGCGCAGCACGTCCACCACCGAACGGCGGACCAGCCGGAAGTCGCCGGCCTGCTGCGGCAGGTCGGGGCCGACGATGCGGCGCATCAGCTTGTAGTACAGCCCCGCGGTGTTCCGCTTGAAGATGGTGTCGGTGCTGCGGTCGCTGCGGACGCCGTAGACGACGTCCAGGTTCTCGTCGCGGGAGAGGCGCACCATGTCGCCGATGGTCTCCGGCGGGTCCTGCAGATCCGCGTCGATGGTCACCACGAACTCGCCGCGGGCGCGGTGGAAGCCGGCGGTGAGCGCGGCCTGGTGCCCGCTGTTGCGCCGCAGCCGGACCAGCCGCAGCTGCGGCCACTCCAGGCGGTGCTTCTCGACGAGCGCGGCCGTGGCGTCGGCACTGCCGTCGTCCACGGCCACGACCTCGTACGTCTCGTCGAGCGCGTCCAGGACCGGCCGCAACCGCGCAACGAGGGCCGGGATCACCAGTTCCTCGTTGTACATCGGGATGACGACCGAGAGACCAGGGGGGTTGGTCATGGAATCAACCTAAGGTCGGGGGTATTCAGAAGGGAAGGTAGCCGGTCCGGTCACCCCCGGCCCTGCTACGGCTGAAGCGTGGTCAGTCTGGTGAATTCACTCGGCAGGTCGTAGCCGTCCCAGATGGCGCCGAAGGTCAGCGCCGACCCGAACGGCACGATCCGGTCGACGCCGCGGCCGCCCAGCTCGGTAGCGAAGGCCCGCAGCTCTGCCGGGGTGAACCCGAAGTGACTGACCGTCTGGTCCTGCCGGTTCATCGCCGGAACCAGATCGATGAGGGAGCCTACCTCAGCGAAGGGGAACGCGCCTGCCCCGATCCATCGACGGGGCGCCAGTTCGGTACCCGCAAGAGTGACGGCGGTCACCCGGTTGTCCGGGAAGTCCAGCGCGGTGGCGGCGCCGGTCGCGGCCAGCCCGTACGCGTTGACCCGCTTCTCCACCGCCATCGCCGCGTCCACCGTCCAGCCCCGCTGGTCGACGACACCGAGAAGCAGGTCCAGGAACTCGGACCGAACCTCCGATGTGTCCCCGTCCGCACCGACCAGGAAGACCGTGCGCGGGGAGGAGCAGGCGGCCTGGTCGAACCAGTACGCGTCGTTGGCGAACCCGACGACCGCGGCCTTGCGGGCGGCCGGGTCGGCGGCCCGCCAGCCGGGCACCGACAGCACCGCCCAGGACGTGCGGTCCGGGAAGGTGAGATCGCGCGCCGACGGCCGCAGCGGCTGCTTGCGGATGGTGTCCACGGCGGCGTCGCCACCCCAGATCACCCGCAGATCGCACCACTTGCTCAGCGCCGCGGTGACCGCGTCGTCGTAGCCGTAGGTGACCATCCGCTGGGTCCGGCCGATCACCGGATCGGAGTCGGCCAGCACCGCGTTCATCGAGTCCAGGATGACCTCGGCGGCACCCGCCGAGCGCGACGAGATCCGGACCACGTTGTGGTTGCCGGCCAGCGCGGAGATCGCCCACGAGTAGACGAAGATGGTGTCCACGTTGGCCGGAGGCAGGTGGAAGACGTTGCCCCGGGGGAAGACCAGCGCGTCCTGCCGGGCGGTCATCCGCTCGACCGAGCGCTTCAGCTCGGCCGGGCGCAGGAAGTAGCCGAGCGAGCCGAGCTCCGGGTGCTGCCGGGCGACCGCCGGGGCGAGGAGCTTGCGGGCCAGCTTGGCCAGGAAGTCCACCACCCGCGGGTCGCCGACGGCGAGCCGGTCGTCGGAGGGGGCGGTCAGGTCGCCTTCGACGCCGAAACGGAACTTCATGCCGCACTCCGATACGTGTCCGAGCAGCCACGGGCCTCGGCGCGGGGCAGCCGGCCGAGCACCGAGAAGCGCTTGCCGGGCCAGGCCCCGTCGTCGATGCCGTGCACCACACCCAGGTCCTCGGTGAGGAGGACATGACCGGGGTACGACGTGGGCAGGGTGCTGATCACCTCGATCAGGCCGGGTTTGCCGGGCGGCAGCTCGGCCCAGGTCTCCGGGTCACGGATGATCACGTCGGCGAAGTCGGGGCAGTACAGCGCCCCGCCGTCCGGCCCCTCGAGGAAGATCGTGCCGATCTGCTCGACCATGCCGTAGTAGTTGTGCACCCTGGTCAGGCCGACCCCGGCCAGCCGGGCGCGGAACTCCTCGGGCGAGACGGCCTGGTCGATCAGCTTCTTCCAGCCGCCGGAGTGGATCAGGATGCCGTTGCTCAGGTCCAGCTTGTGCTCCAGCGCCACCTCGTAGAGGTGCAGCCAGACCAGGAAGGTGAACCCGAAGATCAGGAACGGCTGGTCGCCGTGCTTGGCCAGGAAGCCGCGCAGCGCCTCGACGTCGACGTGGCCGTCCATGTCGAGCGCCCAGACGTGGTCGCGCCCGAAGGTGGACATGCCGAGCACGCCGGCGCCGCGGGCGCTGAACGAACGGCGGTCCTTCAGCATGGCCTTGGTGTCGACCAGGATCATCGGCAGCCGTTTCGGGCCGATCGCGGTCTGCACCGTGGCGGCCAGGCGTTTCTGCTGCTCGGCGGCGGCCGCCTTGTCCAGGTAGATCTTGCTGACGTCACCGGTGGTACCGCTGGACGTGAGCACCTTGAACACCTCGTCGTCCGGGATGCTCTTCAGGTCCAGCGTCTTGAACAGGCGGACCGGCAGCCACGGCAGGTCGGCGATCGATTCGGCCTTGGTGAAGCCGGACGCGGCGAGAATGCGGTCGTACGGCTCGCAGTTGGCCCGATGGTGCTCGGTCAACTCGGAGAGCTGTGCCAGCAGCACAGCCTCCTTCTCCGCCTGCGGAAGGGTGAAGACACTCACAGCGACGCCTCCAGGGCGCGGTAGTCGGTCTTGCCGTTGGGGAGCAACGGCAGGACCTCAATAATGCGCACGTCGACACCGGTGAAGTGGCTGCCGAGCCACTCGGCGATCTTGGTACGCAGCGCACGGGCCTCGTCAGCCGTGATGTTCTCGGCGAAAACGTGAAGCTTGTCATCCCCGGCCACGGCCGCGACCGGGAAGTGCTTCTCCACGTCGTCCAGGTTGATCCGGACGCCGAAGACCTTGCCCATCCGCTTGATCCGGCCGGTGATGAAGAGGAAGCCCTCGTCGTCGATCCGGCCCAGGTCACCGGTGTGCAGCACGCCACCCAGGTCGTCGCCGCGGGCCAGGTCAGCGGCGTTCTCGGCGTATCCCATCATGACGTTCGGACCGCGGTAGACGACCTCGTCGTCCTCGATCACGAAGGCGCCGCCGGGCATCGCCAGGCCGGCCGAGCCGAGCTTGTCGGCGATCCGGTCCGGGGGCAGACAGGCCATCCGGGGTGCGGCCTCGGTCTGGCCGTACATCACGAACAGCCGGCCGCCGGCGGACGCCATCCGGCCGGCGAAATCGGTCACCAGCTCGGCGCGCAACCGGCCACCGGCCTGCGTGAGGGTCCGCACCGACGGGTACTTCGCCGGGTCGAAGCGCAGGCGGCGCAGCATCTCGTACTGGTACGGCACGAACGCCATCGAGGTGACCCGGTGCTCGTTCACCGCCGTCCAGAAGTCCTTCTGCATGATGCCGGTGCGCTCGAGCACCACCGTCGCCCCGCGCAGCAGGTGCGAGTGCAGGACGCTCAGCCCGTACGAGTAGAAGAGTGGCAGTGTGGTGATCGCCACGTCGTCGGAGGTGATGCCGAGGCTCTCGGCCACCTGCTCGGCGTTGGCCCGCACCGCCGAGGCGGAGAGCCGCACCAGTTTCGGGTCGCCGGTGGACCCGCTGGTGGTGAGCATCAGCGCCAGGTCGGGGTGCAGATCGGTGGTGGTGTACCGCTCGATCAGCCGGGAGTGGTCGGCGTCCGGGTCGAGCAGCACGACCGGCTTGCCCAGCCGCAGCGCCGCCAGGTAACGAGCGACCGCCGCGACCGTGGTCTCCATCGGCATGAAGACCAGTGACTCACCGGCCAGCGCGGCGGCGGCCTCGTCGATCAGGGCAGGGGTCAGCGACTCCCCGGTTGCGGCGTCGATGACGCGGGCGTCCGGGTGGAGCAGGTTCACAGCGTCAGGCCTCCGTCGACCCCGATGATCTGGCCGGTGACGAACCGGGCCTGGTCGGAGAGAAGGAAAGTGATCACGTCGGCGACGTCCTCGGCGGTGCCGAGCCGGCCGAGCGCGGTGTCGGCGATCCGCTCGGCGCGGCCCGCCTCGTCCAAAGTGTCGAGCATGTCGGTGGCGATGAAGCCGGGAGCGACCGCGTTGACCCGGATGCCGCGGGAGCCGAGCTCCTTGGCCGCGGACTTGGTCAGCCCGACCACGGCCGCCTTGGAGGCGGCGTAGACGGCCTGACCGGCGACACCGTGGGTGCCGGTGATCGAGGCGGTCAGCACGACCGACGGTTTCTCCGCGCGCGCGAGCAGGCGGACCGCGTTCTGCAGGGTGTACGCCGCGCCCGCGGCGTTGACCGCGAAGAGCCGCTCGACAGTGGCGTCGGGGGTCATGCCGAGCATGCCGGCCGCGTGCGTGCCGGCGTTGACCACCAGCGCGTCCAGGCGCTTGAAGGTCTCGAAGGCCAGCCGGACCAGGGCCTTGCTGGTCGCCGGGTCGGCGATGTCACCGGCCGCGTGCTTGACCGTGACGCCGAACTTGCCGCTGAGGGCCTCCGCCGCCTCGGCGACGCCGGCCTCGCCGTGACCGTGCAGGACCAGGTCGTAGCCCTGCTCGGCGAGCCGGTGCGCGGTGGCCCGGCCGATGCCGCGCGACGCCCCGGTGACCAGGGCGACGCTCACTTGACGTCCACCCCGTATTTACCGAGGATCCGCACCGCTTCGTCGAAGCTGGACATGCCGATGACGTCATCGGTGTCGATCATCACCGAGAACTCGTCCTCGATGGTCGCGACCAGCGACATGTGTGCGAGCGAATCCCACTTCTCGTTGTCCTGGTAGCGCAGGTCGTCCACGGTCGCATCCGCCGGAAGATCGAGGGCGGTACGGAACGCGTCCCGTAGTCTCTGCAGCTCAGTCACGTGGTAACTCCAGGATGCTCGGGTGAACAGAGGAGTTCCACAATCCTCTAGGTTCCTGATCTAGGCGACAAACAGCAGATGAACGCAAGGTGAACTGAGGGCGACGTTCTTGCGGTCCGCTGGAAATGACAGCGCGGCTGGTTATGCTTCCGCCACGTACCTGGCTGCTCGAATCGGCCACTCGCTGATCCCCCGGAGAAAACCTTGTCTGAAATCGCCGGCTCCTCGATCCTTGTCACCGGCTCCACCGGTTCTTTCGGCAAGGCCTTCCTGAGGTACGCCCTGACCCACCTCGACCCGGCCCGCATCGTGGTCTTCTCCCGCGACGAGCTGAAGCAGTACGAGGTTCGTCAGATGTTCGGCGACGACCCGCGCCTGCGCTTCTTCATCGGCGACATCCGCGACGAGAAGCGCCTCGCCCGGGCCATGCACGGGATCGACTACGTGGTCCACGCGGCAGCGCTCAAGCAGGTCGACACCGCCGAGTACAACCCGTCGGAGTTCGTCGCGACGAACATCAACGGTACCCAGAACGTGATCGACGCCGCGATCAACGCCGAGGTGAAGAAGGTCGTCGCCCTCTCCACCGACAAGGCGTCGAGCCCGATCAACCTGTACGGCGCGACCAAGCTCGCCGCCGACAAGATCGTGATCGCCGGCAACCACTACGCCGCCACCCACCCGACCCGCCTCGCCGTGGTCCGCTACGGCAACGTGATGGGCAGCCGCGGCTCGGTGGTCCCGTTCTTCCGCAAGCTCGCCGAAGAGGGCAAGAGCCTGCCGATCACCGACAAGCGGATGACCCGCTTCTGGATCACCCTGGACCAGGCCGTCCAGTTCGTCGTCGACTCGTTCGACGTGATGCAGGGCGGCGAGCTCTACGTCCCGCGCATCCCGAGCATGCGGATCATGGACCTGGTCGAGGCCGTCGCGCCCGGCGCCGCCACCCACGAGATGGGCATGCGTCCCGGCGAGAAGCTCCACGAGGAGATGATCGCCGCTGACGACAGCCGCCGCACGCTGCGCTTCAAGGACCGTTACGTGGTCCAGCCGGTGGTGGCGAGCTGGGGCTACCAGACCCCGCCCGGCGGCGAAGAGGTTCCGGACGGCTTCAACTACCGGTCGGACAACAACGATCTCTGGCTCACCGTCGAGGACATGCGCAACCTCCTCGCGGAGAACTGATGCTGCCCTACGGACGACAGTCGATCGACTCCGCCGACGTCGAGGCGGTCGTCGCGGCCCTGGGCAGCGACTGGCTGACCACCGGGCCGCGGGTCGCCCAGTTCGAGGCCGACCTGGAGAAGGTCACCGGCGCGCCGACCGTGACGGTGACCAACGGGACCACGGCGCTGCACGCGGCCTACGCCGCGGCCGGCGTGCGAGGTGGTGACGAGGTCGTCACCACGCCGATGACCTTCGTCGCCACCGCGTCCGGCGCGGCGATGCTCGGCGCCAAGGTGATCTTCGCCGACGTCGAGGAGGACACCGCCAACCTGGACCCGGCCGCCGTGGAGGCCGCGGTGACCGGGCGCACCAAGGTGATCGCGGCGGTCGACTACGCCGGCGTCCCGGCCGACTACGACGCGCTCCGCAAGATCAGTGACAGCGCCGGGGCGTTCCTGCTCGGCGACGCGGCGCACTCGATCGGCTCGCTGTACAAGGGCCGTCCGGTCGGCACCCTCGCCGACCTGACCACCTTCTCGTTCTTCCCGACGAAGAACTTCACCACCGCCGAGGGCGGGGCGGTCGCCTCGACCCGGCCGGAGCTGGTGGACCGGCTGCGCGACTTCCGCACCGTCGGGTCGATCCGGGACCCGAAGCGGCTGCGGCGCACCGACGAGGGCGGGTGGTACTACGAGGTGCAGGAGTTCGGCCTCAACTACCGGCTGCCCGACGTGCTCTGCGCCCTGGGCAGCGCGCAGCTGAGCCGGCTCGCCGGGTTCAAGGCACGCCGCGCGGAGCTGACCGCACGCTACGACGAGCTGCTGGCCGACGTCCCGGGCCTGCGTCTTCCGGCGCAGCGCGAGGATGTCGACCCGATGCGTCACCTGTACCCGGTGCGCGTGCTCGACGGCCGCCGCCGCGAGGTGTTCGAGCGGCTGCGCGCGGCCGGCATCGGGGTGCAGGTCAACTACATCCCGGTCTACTGGCACCCGGTCTTCGAGGACCTCGGCTACCAGCGGGGCATGTGCCCGAACGCGGAGGCCTTCTACGCCGAGGAGATCTCGCTGCCGCTCTTCGCCGACCTCACCGACAGCGACCAGGACCGCGTGGTGGAAGCGCTCCGCGGCATCCTCGGGAGCTAACGGGTGCACCACGGCAACCACTTCTACGGGCACGCCCATGTGCTCGCCGAGTACTGCGGACTCGACGGCGGCGATCCGCCCCGGATCGAGGGGTACCTGCAGCACGGATGGAACGTGGTGGACGGGCTGGGCGCGGGTACGCCGTACGCGCCCGGCCGTCCGATCTTCGTCTGGTCGGAGCGGACCCGCCGGCGGGCCTGGTCGATGGACCGCCCGCTGGCGACCGTGATCGGCGCGCCGTTCCTCTACATCCTGCGGTCCACCGAGGACGACGCGCCGGAGCAGCCGCGCGAGGGCACCATCTGGTACCCGTTCCACGGCTGGGAGGGGCAGAAGGTCTCCGGTGACCACCACCGGCTGATCGACGAGATCACCGCCACCGAGCCCGGCCCGATCACCTTCTGTCTCTACTGGAACGAGTTCCAGGACGAGCGGATCCGGGCGCTGTACGAGCGATCCGGCCGCGTCATCTGCCACGGCTACCGTGGCTACATGCGGATGCGGACCGACCCGCGTTTCCTGCACAACCAGCTCGCCGAGCTGCGCCGGCACAAACGGGTGGCGTCGAACCGGCTGAGCACCGCGATCCTCTACGGCGCCGCCGCCGGTTGCGACCCCGCGGTGTACGGCGATCCGATGTACCTGGACGGCGAGGACACGCCGACCGCCGCCCGGATCCGCCGCGAGTGGCCGGAGCTGCACGGCACCGCGCCCGATCCGGAGACGGCCCGGGCCACCGCGCTGGCCGAGCTGGGTGACGGCCATCTGGCCTCCCCGGCCGAGCTGCGCGCGATCCTGGGCTGGCCCGCCTTCGGCGCCGGGCTCCCCGCTAAGGTCGCCGCATGATCACGATGATCGGTGGCGAGATGCCGGATTACGCCGAAGAACGCCCACCCGCCGCCGGTCCGCTCTACCGGCATCTGATCGATTGGCTGCCGGCCGGGATCCGGGTGCTGGTCGCCGGCCCGCACGACGCCGAACTGGTCGGCGCGCTCGCCGACCGGCGTGACGTGACCTGCCTGCTGCGCTCCCAGCCGGACGCGGAGAGCCTGGCCGCCCGCGAGCTCTCCGGCGTGACGGTGGTCTGCGGCGACCTGTCCAAACTCACCGAAGCCGACCGGTACGACGCGGTGATCGCCCTGGACGGCGCCCGGCGCCTGTGCTCCCCGGAGGGCCCGCAACTGGACTGGACCGAGTCGGTCCGTGCCCTCAAGCGCACCCTGCGCCCCGGTGGCACGCTGCTGCTCACCGTCGAGAACGAGCTCGGCGTGCACCGGCTGGTCGACCCCGGCGTGCCGACCGCGGCACGGACCGGTGACGCCTGGCACCCGCTCGCCGACTTCGGCAGCGCTCCCGGCCGCGCCGACCGGCTCGCCGCCCTGCTCGGCGCCGAGGGCCTGCCGGTCGCCGGGCTGGCCGCCGCCTGGCCGCTCCCGGCACATCCGACCCTGCTGGTCACCCCGGAGACCCTGAAGTACGGGCCGCTTGACGCGCTCGCCGCCCTGGCCGCGGCGGCTGTCGCTCCGGCGTACCGGGGAAGGTCCGTCCTCAGTGACCCCCGGCGGCTCGCCGCCGCGTCCGTGCGCCGCGGCATCGGCGCCGAACTGGCGCCCGCCTGGCTGGCCGTCGCCCAGCGAGCCACCCGCCCGGACCAGAACGTTCCGGTGCCGCCCGCGCTGATCGCCGGGCCGGGCGGTTCGATCGCCGAGGTGACGAAGGCGCCCGACGGCGGCTGGCTGCGCCGCGCGGTGCAGGGCCCGCCGGAGCTGAACGGCCCGCTGCCGGCCGGCAAGCTGCTGGAGGAGCAACTGCTCAGCGCCGCTCTCGGCCACGACCTGCCGGCTCTGCGGCGGCTGCTCACCGGCTGGATGGCCGCGCTGCCGACCGTCGACGCCGGCGACGTGCTGGTCGACGGCGACCGCTTCACCAGACTCGACCTCACGCCGGAGCGGCCGGACGCGCTGGCCCGCTTCGCGCACACCCTGGCCACCGGTGGTTACCACCACCCCTGGCCGGGTATCACCGCACCGGACCGCCTCGCCGAGGTTCTCGCCGGAGCCGCCGGGCTGACCACCGCGCCGGTTCCCCTGGCCGATCCCGGAGACACCCTCCCGGACAGCAGGCGAGAGCACGAGGAGCAGATGCGCGCCCTGCGGGAGCAGCTCGCCGACGCCGAGGCCCGCGCCCGCTTCTTCGAGGTGGAACTGGAGAAGCGCGAAGCCGAACTGGGCCGCGCCAAGACACAGATCGCCGCGTTCAGCGGCAACCTCGGCTATCGCGCCGCCAAGGCCGGACTCGTCCTGGCCCGTGCGGCCCGCAATCGAATCCGAAAAGGACGGACATGACGACCCTCGGCATCATTCAGGCCCGGATGGGATCCACCAGGCTGCCCGGCAAGGTCCTGCGGCAGCTGGGCGGGCGCACCGTCCTCGATCGGGTGGTCCAGGCCGCCCGGCAGAGCGGGGTCGTCGACGAGCTGGTCGTGGCGACCACCACCGAGCCGGCCGACGACGCCGTGATGACCGAGTGCGCCGCGATCGGCGTGGAGTGCTACCGCGGGCCGGTCGACGACGTGCTCACCCGGTTCCTCGGGGTGCTGGAGGGCCGGTCGGCCGATCACGTGCTGCGGTTCACCGCGGACTGCCCGCTGCTCGACCCGCGGCTGGTCGCCCGGGCGTACCGGGTGTTCGACGCGGCCGGCGTCGACTACCTGACCACGTCGATCACCCGCACCCTGCCACGCGGGCTGGACGTCGAGGTGGTCCGGACATCGGTACTCAAGGACATCGACAAGCTGGCCGAGGATCACCACCGCACGCACGTGACCTCGTACATCTACACGCACGCGGCCGAGTTCGACGTGATCGGCCTGACCGTGCAGCCGGACCTGTCGTTCCTGCGGCTGACCCTGGACACCGAGGAGGACTGGCGGCTCATCGAGGCGATCGTCGACCACTTCGGGGACGAGCCGATCACCGCCGCCGCGGTCGCCGAGTTCCTCGGTCACCGGCCGGAGCTGGCCGAGCTCAACGCGCACATCCTCCAGAAAGACCTTGAGCAGGCGTGATGGACTGCACCGAGCGGCACCTGCCCGCACCGGACCGGCGACGCCACACGCGAGGGCCGGGAGAGCACGCCAAGGCCGGCACAGCGTGACGCCCCGGATCGGGATTCGGTGCGACGCGGGAGCGAAGACCGGAGTAGGACACCTCGTCCGGTGTGTGGCCCTCGCTGAGGAGCTGACCGCACGGGGCGTGGAGGTGCACTTCCTCAGCGACCTGGGCGGGGTGGCCTGGGCCGAGGCGCAACTCGCCACCCGCGGGCTGCCCCGGCATCCGGCGCCCGCCGACGAGACCGAACTGGTCGCGGCGGTCGAACGGCTGAGGCTGGACGCGCTGGTGGTGGACTCGTACACGCTGCCGCCGGCACACAGCAAAGCGGTCCGGGCGACCGGGCGGACCGTGCTGGCGATCGTCGACGGCGAGGCGCGCGGACAGGACGCCGACATCTACGTCGACCAGAACCTGGACACCTCGCTCGATTACGGGGACGTGCGGCTGGCCGGTCTCGACTACGCGCTGCTGCGTTCGGCGGTACGGCGGTTGCGGCCGCCCGCGCCGCCGGTGCACTCTTCCGGGCGTACCCCCAAGGTCGTCGCCTTCTTCGGCGGAACCGACGCCTACCGTGCCGCGCCTCAGGTGGCGCGACTGCTAGCGGACACCGCGGTGCCTCTCGAGGCGACAGTGATCGCGGCCGACGCGAGCCTGCGCGCCGAACTGGAGGCGATCGAGGCCGCAGACGGCCAGCGGTTCGACATCCTGGGCCCGACCGATCGCCTGCCCGAGCTGCTGGTCGAGGCCGATCTCGTGGTCAGCGCCAGCGGCACCTCGACCTGGGAGCTGCTCTGCCTCGGCCGGGCCGCCGCCCTGGTCTGGGTCGTCGACAATCAGATCCTGGGGTACGACCGGACCGTCGCACGCGGCTTCGCCGCCGGACTGGGCCGTCTCGGCGAGTTCGGCGACGACTCGGTCGCCACGCTGCGGCGGCTGCTCCTCGACCCGGCCGAACGCACCGCGCTCGCCGCGAGCGGATGGGCCGCGGTGGACGGCCGGGGTGTCGAGCGGGTCGCCGACAGCCTGCTCAGGGAGCGGTCACCTCGATGACCACCTTGCCGACCGCGTGGTTCTCGACCGCCTCGTGCGCGTCGGCCGCGCGGTCCAGCGGGAACCGGAGGATCGGCAGCCCGGCCTGCTCGCCGACCCGGAAAGCGCCCGCGTTCGCCGCCTCGGCGACCGCGGACACGGCGTTCGCCTTCTCCTCCGGCGTAGTGGTGTAGGTCAGCACGAAGTCGAGGCTGACGTTCTTCAGGATCGCCTTGACGTCGGACATGTGGATCTCGCCGACGACGTAGACGACGATGTTGCCGCCGGGAGCGATCACGTCCAGGTCCAGGTCGAGGTTCCCGGTGTCCACCTCGACGATGAGGTCAGGGCCGGCCGGGGCGATCTCGCGGACCCGGGCGGCGACGTCCTCCTCGCGGTAGTTCACCACCGCGTCGGCGCCGGCCGCGAGCGCGAGGTCGGCCTTCTCCTTCGAGCTGACCGTGGTCAGCACGGTCGCACCGGCCCACTTGGCGAGCTGGATCACCGCGTTGCCGACCGCGCCCGCTCCACCGGCGACCAGCACGGTCCGGCCCGTCAGCGCGCCCGGTTCCAGCCGGGCCGGTCCGCCGGCGGCCACGGTGAGACAGCGGTGCGCGGTCAGGGCCGGAATGCCCAGATCCGCGCCGACCTCGAACGGGACGTCGTCGTTCATCCGGACCACCTGGTGGCGGGGGAGCACGACGTACTCCTGGGCGGTGCCGTCCGCCCGCGCGTAACCCGCGTCCCACACCCAGACCCGGTCGCCCGGCTCCAGGCCGCGGACGCCCTCGCCGAGCGCGTCCACCACGCCCGCCCCGTCCTGGTTCGGCACCCGGGGCGGCACGACGCCGTCGGGCACCCCGCGGCCGGCGCGGGTGCCGGTGTCGGTCGGGTTGACTGCCGAGAGGACGATGCGCACGCGCACCTCACCCGCCCCGGCCGGTGGCAGCCGGCGGTCGACGATCTGGAGGACGGAAGCGGGACCCGGCTCGTGGAAAACGGCAGCACGCATGCCTCCACCCTATTTGGCGCTCAGCGGTTCCTCAGGGCTGCCGAAGGGTAGACAGCAGACCCTGGAGGCTCCCGTGACCACCGTGTTGATCGCCGACGACGAGGCCGACCACCGCGAACTCCTGACCCTCGTGCTGGAACGGCTCGGTTACGACGTGGTGGCGGCGGGCGACTCCACCGGTGCGCTGGCGCTGCTGTCCGAGGGTGGTGTCGACGCCGCCCTCATCGACGTGCGGATGCCCGGGATCTCGGGCATCGAACTGTGCCGGATCATCCGCGAGTCGCCCACCACCGAGTCGCTGCCGGTCATGGTGGTGAGCGCGGACGTGCACCGCCATCAGATGACCACCGCGTTGCACGCCGGCGCGGACGACTTCCTGTCCAAGCCGTTCAGCCGGGCCGAGCTCGCCGCCCGGCTGGAGGCGCTGATCGGCGATCGGTCCTGCGCGGCGCGCCGCTCGGCGGTGGCCACCCGGGCGGCGATGCTCGCCGCCCGGCAGGCCCGCCTTTCCGAGCCCCTCGAGATCACGGCTCCGGTGCGGCGGATCGCTTAGGCCAACGCCGCCGTCCCGAGCACGTTGCCGTTCCGGTCGGTGATCAGAATCGAGGCGACGTCGGACGCCGGTGTCGAACTCGCGCCGGTCAGTTTCGCCTCGCCGTCCACCGTGTCTCCCCACGCGGCAGCCTGCTGCGTGGCCCCGTTCTTGGTCTTGACCAGGCAGAGGAACGGCCCGTCACCGGACATCCGGCTGACATCCAGGGTCACCTCGACGCCCCACTTCTTCGGGGTGACCGAGGCCTTGCCGGTGAGCCCGTTGCCCGGGGCCGGCTGGAACTGGGCGGTGACCGCGCTCGGCAGGGCGATCGGCTCCTTGGGGCCGTCCGGGGTGTCGCCGGTGTTGGTCATGATGCCGTAGCCGATGGCGGCGGCCGCGATCAGCGTGACCGAGGCGGCGGCCAGCCAGCGCACCCGGCTCACCCGGGTCTCCTTGTACTTCTCGGCGCGCATCCGGCTCAGCAGGTTCTCGATGTTCTGCGGGCTGGGCCGTGCGGCCGGCCCGACCGCCAGCGCCGCGCCACCACCGAGGTGCCGTGCGTCCGGCAGGCTCTGCAACATCTCCGGTACGGGCGCCAGCCGGTCCAGTTCCGCCCGGCATTCGGCGCAGTCGTGCAGGTGCTCGTCGAGTTTCTCGGTGTCGGCCTCGTCCAGTCCACCGAGCAGGTACCCACCGAGAAGACGGTGCAGGGATTCGTGCTCGTCCACGTCGCTCATCGCAACATCCCCATCTCCTCGAAGACGGTACGTAACGCGCGAACCGCGTAATAGGCGCGCGATTTCACCGTGCCCTCCGGCACCGACAGCTTCCGCGCCGCATCCGCCACGCTCTGCCCCTCGTAGTACATCGCCTGGATGACCGCCCGGTGTTCCGGCGAGAGCCGCTCGAGCGCCTCCGCCACCAGCCAACCTTCCACCATCTGATCAACATTGTCAGCCGACGGCACCGAATTGACCGCGTTCTCGTCGGCGACCAGCTTCGGCCTGCGCTGTTCGGCGCGCCAGGCGTTGGTCACCACGTTGCGGGCGATGGTGAGCAGGTACGACCTGGTCCGTCCCGGTTCCGGGTCGAGGTGGTCGATGTGCTTCCAGGCTCGCAACAGCGTCTCCTGAACAAGATCCTCCGCCTTGTGCCGGTCCGACACGTAACGCGAGACGAAATTGATCAGGACGGCGTAGTGCTCGGTGTAGAGCGCGGTCATCAGTTGCTCGTCGGGGCTCACCCGTCGCTTCATCGGCGCCAGCTCTCCCCTCGGGTCAGGCCCGTCCACCCGGATGTACATCGTGGCATGTGGACCGGTTCAAGAGCTGCCCGTACTTCCAGAAACGTCGATGCCCGGCACCCTTTCGGGTACCGGGCATCGAGGTCGAGAATCGAGGTCAGCAGGCTCCGGGGCCGCCGTAGCGGAAGGTGCGCCCGGTCATCTTGGAGACACTGTAGACATCGCCGATGCTGCGGATGTTGAGGTCCACGGTGGGCCCGTTGAGGTAGGTGACACTGCCGATGCGCGCCGACGTGGCGTCCTCGCCGACCCTGCCGTTGCCCATCTGCGTGCACGGCTGCGGGCTGGCCGCGGCCACCTCGCCGAAGATCTGCACCAGGCCGGACTGCTTGAACGGGACGGTCCAGTTGGTCACCGGGAAGTGCCCGACCCACTCGGTGTCGTACGCGATCCACCAGGCGCCGTTGTTGTACTGGATGCCGAAGGGCTTGGTGACGTCGTACGGCAGGGTGTCGCCGGGGCGGATGTTCTCGCTGTACGGCACGAACCCGCAGCCGTTGTAGCAGGTCGACTTGCCGTTGACCCAGTGGAAGACGAACAGGTGCGGATCGTCGTCGCCGTTGACGACGCGGTCCACGTTCCAGCCCACCTCGACGATCTGGGTGCCGTCGGCCGACTGCACCGCGATCTCGGCGAGCGTGTGATAGTCGGCGCGGTCCAGCACCGGCTTGCCGATGGTGAGTTTGGCGTACGCCCCCTCGGTGACCGCGGCCTGCGTGCCGACGTTGTAGTGGAAGTACACGGTCGGCTTGGCGCCGGCGGCGGTCGGCGTCGGGGTCGGCGGCTCCGGCGGGATCACGCTGGTCCGCTCCGACTTGCGGCCGGTCCGGCCCTTCGGGGCGAACTCCTGCTCGGCCTCGCGGCCCGACGCGTCGGGGGCGGCCGCGGCCAGGCCGGCCGCCTTGAGGGTCTTGCTGGTCGCCCCACCACGCCCGGTCCGGATCTTCTGCGGGCGCTGGCCCCATGGCAGCTTCGCCGGCGGGCTGAGGTCGGCCACGGGCACGGCCGCCTGGGCGGCGACGGCGGGCGCCACCGCCGGCGCCGGAATCTGCTCGGCGCCCGCGGTCAGCGTGGAGGCGACTCCGATCGAGCCGACCACGGCGACGGTGATGCCGGCGGCAAGCAGTCCGCGGCGTGACTTCAACACGTGTCCGTCCTCGGTGTGGTCAGGGCATCAGAGCCCGATTCTCGGCAGCGCTGGTCACCATATAGCTTTCTCTATTCGCCAGGGACCGGCTGAGCAGCGTATTTCGCCGGAACGGCCGATCGGGGTAGGCCGATCCGGTGACGGATGGGCCGATTCAATGAACGCAGCGTACGCATACGGTCGCGCAACGAAGTTTTCGCGTCAGTTCTCGAAAGAGGCATTGCGCACCACGCCTCTTTCGGGTCGCGCACCGGATCCCGGATTCCGCCCCACGCGAGGTGATCTTGTGGTAAAACCTATCAGGTCCATAGGTTTTATAGGAGGCATCGTGCGCGCCGACCACCTCGCCATCGCCCAGGAGTTCTCCGCCGCGGCAAGCGCCTGGCCGGTGCCGCCCCGATTCGACCCGGTCGAGCGGTGGTACCACCGGCTCACGCTCACCGACGACTACGAGGTCTGGCTGCTCACCTGGCTCCCCGGCCAGGGCACCGAGATCCACGACCACGGCGGCTCGGCGGGCGCCTTCTACCTGCACAGCGGCACCCTGGTGGAGGACACCGTGTCGGTACGCGACCGGACGCCCCGGGTGGCGTCACGGGAGCTGGGCGAGGGCGCCGGGCGCCGGTTCGGCAGCCACCACATCCACCGGATCGAGAACCGCTCGTCGCGCCCGGCGATCAGCGTGCACGTCTACGGGCCCGCGCTGACCAGCATGACGAAGTACCGCCTGAGCCCGGCCGGCCTCGAGGTCCTGACCGTGGAGCGCGCCGGCGCACAGTGGTGACGGCCTGTCGAATTCGGCCGCACTTCCCACACGAAGCCTGTCAGAGCGGGTAGACCACGCCGGAGCGGCCGCTGTAGAGGTGCCGGGTTCCGTCCCTCTCCCGGCCGGAGTTCGGTGCGTCCAGCCAGACGATGTAGGCCGCGCCCGGGGTCAGGCCGGTCAGTGTGGTGCTCACCGCACAGCCGGTGCCGGGCGGCACCTCTTTCCACTCCGGTTCCGGCTGAGCGCCGGACACCAGAGCCTGCGGCACGGCGGTGACCCGGTAGTTCGAGTCGTACTGGGTGGGCCACTCGACGGTGAGCGAACCCGCGCCCGGCGTCACCTCGACCGGGATCAGCACGGCCTCGGTCCGGGTCCAGTTCTTCGTGCAGCTCGGGTCGGGAGCCGGCAGTGAGAGCGACGCGGTGGGTGTGGCGGTCGGCCTCCCCATCGTCTCGGACGGCGACGGTGTCGCCCGGCCCGCCTCCACATTGATCCACTTGGTGCCCTCGCGGGCGGTGGCCGACGACTCGCCGGCCGTGTCCCCGCCCAGTCCCAGCGCGGCACAGCCACTGAGGGCCAGCGTTGCTCCCGCCAGCACGATCGCGATCCCGGTGCGCCGCATGCCGTCCTCCCTGTTCGGTGTCCCCTCCCGATCGGCCACGGCCGCAGCGGCCTTAGGCCCCTGTGCGGTGGACCCCGTGGGGCCCAGCCCCGATCAGCAGGCCGGCCGCAAGCGGTGACCGGCCATCTCCAGCTCACCGTCGAGCACGTGGATCGGCGTCTGCAGGCCGGAGTCGTCGTGCAGCACCACCGACTCGCCGTCGACCCAGTAGGTGCCCTTGGCGGGCTGCCGGCGGCCCGCGACCTCGCCGGCGTAGGTGCCGTCGACGCGCAGCTTGAGCTGAACCACACCGTCGGCGCTGCGCCAGGCGCCGACCACGGCGGCGCCGGTCACCACGCGGGGGTGGGCCGACGCCGGCCGGGAGTCCACGGCCGGCGTGCCGCCCATGGCGATGGCGAGGATGGATGCGGCGTCGAGCACCGTGAAGTCGACGCGGGGTTCACAGGAAGTGGTCATGGCCTCCGGCTCCGGTTGGGGGGTCGCCCTCTCCGGTCGGCAGCGCACGGCCCGGCTCCTGGCTTTCTGAGTTGCGAAAGGGAGCTATCCGGGACCCGAACGGGTGCGGGGTCAGCCGGTGGCGCGCAGCGCCGCGGTCACCGCCACGGTGAACTTCTCCAGGTAGTCGTCCTCGATCGGCTGACGGGCCACCGCGAGACGCCAGTAGAGCGGGCCGAGGATCATGTCGACCGCCACATCCGGATCGGTCCCCTCGGGCAGCTCACCACGGGTCACGGCCTGGCCGATCAACTTCTCCCCGACGGCCTGCTGGTGGGTGCGCAGGGCTCGCTGGAGGGTCTCGGCGATCTGCGGATTACGCGCAGCCTCGGCCATCAGGTCGGGGATGATCTGCGAGGCCATCCGGTGCTGCAGTGCCGTCTTCACGATCAGCAGGAGCAGCTCCAGGTCGCCGGCGAAACTCCCGGTGTCGGGAAGCGGCACCTTCCGCTCCGCGACATCCGAGATTATCTCCATTACCATCTCGAGTTTGTTGCTCCATCGACGGTAGATGGCCGTCTTGCCGACCCCGGCACGACGCGCCACCGCCTCGATGGACAACCTGCCGTAACCCACCTCCGCCAGTTCGCTCATGACCGCGTTGCGGATCGCCACGGTGATGTCGCCTCGGAGCACCGCCGCTCCGGCTGGTGCCCGCTTGATAGTCGCCACAGAGTCACTATAGCGCTACGACGTAACGGTTGCGTTCCGCCGTTTGGTCGGCTACCGTCACAGCGACGTCGATACGAACCCGTTCCATCGGCGTCGGCGAGGGCCTGTCATGCTTTTGGCTGTGACCTCGCACCAGGCATCGGAACCCGCGTCCGGCGGGCCGACGAGATCGGAGCACCATCCCATGCCAGAGACGGCGGTCGCCTCGGCCGACGCCGGCCTCTCCCTCAAGGAGCTGGCCCGGCGACACGGTCTGAGCTACTCCGGACGGCTTCCCAGCCTTCCGGAGTACACCCGGCAGCTGTGGGAGTACCGGCACTTCATCCGGGCACACGCCGGAGCGAAGATAACCTCCTCGCTCGGCAACACCAAGCTCGGTGCGGTGTGGCAGGTGCTCACACCGGTGATCAACGCCGCGGTGTACTACGTGATCTTCGGTTTGGTGCTGAACACGCACAAGTCGATGGACAACTTCATCTCGTACCTGTGCATCGGCGTCTTCGTCTTCCAGTTCACCCAGTCGTCGGTTCAGATCGGGATGAACTCGATCACCGGCAACATCGGCATGATCCGCGCCCTGCACTTCCCGCGCGCCACCCTGCCGATCTCGGCCGCGCTGGTGGAGATCCGCAACTTCATGGTCGCGCTGATCGTGCTCTTCGGCATCGTGCTGGTCGACGGTGAGCCGCTCACCTTCCAGTGGCTGCTCGTGGCGCCGATCCTGCTGCTCCAGTCGATCTTCAACATCGGGCTGATCATGTTCATGGCCCGATACGTCACCAAGATGAGCGACGTACGGCAGCTGGTCCCGTTCATCATGCGGTTCTGGCTGTACGGCTCCGCGGTCCTCTACCCGGTGACCCAGTTCGAGAGCGTCCTGAAGGGCTGGATGCTGCAGGTCGTCGAGGCCAACCCGATGCTGGTCTTCATCGAGCTCTACCGGCACGCGCTGCTCGAGGGCACGACGCTCGCCAACGTCCCCGCCGTGCTGTGGATCCAGGCGGTCGCGTGGAGCGTGGTGGTCGGCATCCTCGGTTTCGTCTACTTCTGGCGTGGAGAGAAGGGCTACGGCCGTGGCTGACAACGAGCGCGTCCCCACCGTCATCGCCGATGACGCCCACATCATCTACCGCGTCCTGCAGGGGCCCGGCGCCGGCAACAGCCCGCTGGCGAGCTTCAAGCGCATCGCGACGCGGACCAAGAACAGCAACATCCGTGAGGTGCACGCGGTCAAGGGCGTCAGCTTCGTCGCCTACCGCGGCGAGGCGATCGGCCTGATCGGCACCAACGGCTCCGGCAAGTCCACCCTGCTGCGCGCGGTCGCCGGCCTGCTGCCGGTTTCCCGGGGCGGGATCTACGCCGCCGGCCAGCCGTCCCTGCTGGGTGTGAACGCGGCACTGATGAACGAGCTGCCCGGCGACCAGAACGTCGAGCTGGGCTGCCTCGCGATGGGCATGTCGCCGGCCGAGGTGAAGGCGAAGAAGGACGAGATCATCGAGTTCTCCGGCATCAACGAGAAGGGCGACTTCTCGTCCCTGCCGATGCGGACCTACTCGTCCGGCATGTCCGCCCGGCTGCGGTTCTCCATCGCCGCCGCCAAGCAGCACGACGTGCTGCTGATCGACGAGGCGCTGGCGACCGGTGACGCCAGTTTCCGCAAGCGCAGTGAGGCTCGGGTCCGTGAGCTGCGCGCCCAGGCCGGCACGGTCTTCCTGGTCAGCCACAGCGAGCAGTCGATCCGGGACACCTGCGAGCGGTGCATCTGGCTGGAGGCCGGCTCGATCCGCGCCGACGGCCCGACCGCCGATGTGATGAAGGAGTACGAGGCCTTCTCCCGCAGGTAGGCCCCGTACTCCGCCCGGCGGGTCTAGTTGACCGACAGGTGCACGTGGTTGGTGTGGTCGCTGGACGGGTCTCCGCCCGCCCCGCTGTACGACTTCCAGCCACTGCTCGGCAGCCAGATCCGCCGGTACCAGATCACGTAGAGCACGTCGAGATTCTCGGCGTTGTTGATGAAGTAGTTCGCCAGGTTGTCGCCGTAAACCTTGTCCGAGCCGGTGGCGTCGCCGCCGAAGGTGCCCTTCTCCGAGGAGAAGTCGCACGCCCGGCCCTTGGGGTGCTCACCGCTGTTCTGCGTCCGCCAGCACTTCGTGTAGCGGGTGAAGCCGTCCGCACGAGCCTCGTTGTAGGCGTGCAGCAGGGTCGGCGTGACACAGCCGCCGGTGCCGGTCGGGTCTTCCTTGCTGCAGCCGGATCCGCCCGGCCCGGGGGCCGCGTCGGGGCTGCTTCCGCCGTCCGACGAGGAGCTGGCGGCGGCGCCCTGGTTGGCTGCCTTGAGGGCGGCCTCGGCGGCGGTCTTCTGCTTCGCCATCACGGTGACCTGCTTCTGCTGGTCCCGGACGGTGATGTCGATGGCGCTCTTGGCCTTCTGCTGGGCCTCGCGGGTGCTCTTGAGGTCCTGGATCGCCTTGTTCTGATCGGCCGCGATGGTGGCCAGCGTCTCGGCCCGGTCCATGAAGCCCTCGGGCGAGTCCGCGCTGAGCAGCGCCGCCATCGGGCCGGCCCGGCCCGCCGCGTACGCCTGGCTCGCGATCATGTCGAGCGTCTTCTGCTGGGGCCCGATCGCGGCGTCCAGACGCTTGACCTCCGCGGCCAGCTTGACCTGCTGAGCCTTCGAGGCCTTCAGCTTCTTCTGTGCCTCCACGAAGCCGCTGGAGGCCTTCTCGAGTCGTTCGATCAGGGCGGCGGAGCCACCCTCGCCGTCGTCCCCGGAGTCACCGGGGGCGGCGAGCGGCCGGGGGGCCGCGGTGGCCGGCGTCGCGGCGACGGCCAATCCGCACGCGGTGACCAGCAGCGCCAGCAACGCCGCTAATCGCCGCGCAGTGAACTGCAGCACAGGCATTTCCTTCCGTCGGCCGCCGGCCGGGTTAGCTGACGGGTTCGGGACGAAGGAAAATCCCTACCGCTGGGTCGCGGATTCACCCCAGTGTGAATTGGATCCCCGGCTCGCCGATGGTGACGATTAGGCGGCGGTTCCCATGCGGAACCGCAACGACCATACCGAAGCGATCGACGGATCGACAGTTCTTGTACGTCCCGCGACGGCCTCACCACGAGTAGTGACAGCAATTACAGAAAGTGGTTGCAAGGTAACACTTTTCGCGGTTCCGCGGGTCTGATCCACGGCGATATCTCGGGTAAACTGACCGCCGGTCCTGCCAGGACGGCACCGCCCCCGAGTTGCCGGCAGGCCGCCGCCCAATCGCTGTGAAAGGCGAGCCGGGGAACCAGGTCACTGGGGTGAATCCGCAGTTTGCGGTAGGGATCGCTTCCGTCCCGAACCCGTCAGCTAACTCGGTCGGCGGTGCGACGGAAGGAACTGTTGATGACAGCAAGTCCCCGCCGGTGGCTGATACACGCCCTGGCGCCGCTGGTGGCTGCCGCGATGTTCGTGGCGCCCGCGACTCCGGCCTCGGCCGAGCCCGGCGGCTCCTCGTCCACCGCCACTGAGCAGGACGAGGACGCGACCCTCAACGAGGTGATCGAGTCGACCAACCGGCGCTTCGTCGCGGCGAAGAACGCGGTGGCGAAGTCCACGAAGACCCAGTCTCAGCTCGCCTCCCAGATCAAGGCGGCCGAGGCCCGGCGCAACCAGCTCATTCCCGAGGTCGACCGGATCGCCAAAGAGCAGTACATGACCGGCGATGTGAGCACGCTCAGCTACCTGCTCAGCTCGTCGGACTCCGGTGACTTCTTCAACAAGGCCGTCTCCCTCGAGGAGATCAACCGGCTGCACGACACCAAGCTGCGCGAGCTCAATGCGGTGATCACCGAGATCGCCGAGAGCAAGGCCCGGATGGACGCCGAGGTCAAACAGCAGCAGCAGGACATGTCCGTGATGAAGAAGCAGAAGGAGTCGGCCGACAAGGCGCTGGCTCTGGTCGGCGGCAAGAGCGTCACCAAGGGCTTCGTCGTGGCGGACTCGCCGGAGGCGGCCCCCGCGCCGCGCAACTCCAGCGGCGGCTTCTCCCCCGAGGGATGCACCGAGGAGGACCCGCTCAACGGCGGTTGTGTCACCAAGCGCACGCTGCACATGTACAAGCAGGTCAAGAAGGCCGGCTTCGACATGTTCGTGAACTGCTATCGCCCCGGCGGGCCGTACGAGCACCCCAAGGGCCGGGCCTGTGACTGGTCGCTGCAGAAGAGTGGATTCTCGGTCTACGACACCGACAAGGAATTCAAGTACGGCAACGACCTGATGGCGTTCCTGGTCCGTAACGCCGACAACCTCGGCATCTACTACGTGATCTGGAACAAGCAGATCTGGTTCCCCGCATCGGGCTGGAAGGCGTACCACGGGGTCAGCGCCCACACCGACCACGTACACGTCTCGATGCTCTAGACAGAGACTCGCTCGACGAGAACGGCCCCCGCCCTGATCAGGGCGGGGGCCGTTTCGCATGCCCTCGTTCAGTGCACCGCTCTCCGGACCGGCGCGCGGCCGTGCGGCTGCGCCGGCGCCGGGCCGGCCGGGACCGGGCCCGGGATCGGCATGGTCACCGGGCGCACCTGGGTCACCTCGAGCTCCTTGCCGTGATGCAGCAGGGTGAGCCGGGCCTGCCCGCCACCGTTGCGCAGCGAGTACGTGACCTCGTCGGAGGTCACGTTCACCCGCAGCCGCAGCCCCCGCCAGAGCAGCGAGAACTCCAGGTTGTTGATCCGGCTGGGCAGGCGCGGGGCGAAGCTCAGCTGCCCGTTGTAGTCGCGCATGCCGCCGAGGCCGGCGACCAGCGAGATCCAGGTGCCGGCCAGCGAGGCCACGTGCACGCCGTCGCGGGAGTTCTGGTGCAGGTCGTGCAGGTCCATCAGGGCGGCTTCGCCCAGGTAGTCGTGGGCCAGCTCGAGATGCCCGGTCTCGGCCGCCAGGACGGCCTGGATGCAGGCGGAGAGCGACGAGTCCCGTACGGTCCGGGCGTCGTAGTAGGCGAAGTTGCGCGCCTTCTCCTCCGGCGTGAACGCGTCACCCCTGATGTACATCGCCATCACCAGGTCGGCCTGCTTGATCACCTGCTTGCGGTACAGGTCGAAGTACGGGAAGTTCAGCAGCAGCGGGTACCCCTCCGGCGGGGTGTTCTCGAAGTCCCACTCCTGCAGCCGGGTGAACCCCTCGCACTGCTGGTGGACACCGAGCTCCTTGTCGTACGGGATGTGCACGGCCGCCGCCGCGTCCCGCCACGACGCCGTCTCCTCGTCGTCGACACCGAACTTGCGGCTCAGGTCGGGGTGGCGCTTGCAGGCGTCCACCGCGGCCATCAGGTTCTGCTGCGCCATCAGGTTGGTGTAGACGTTGTCGTTCACCACCGCGGTGTACTCGTCCGGGCCGGTGACGCCGTCGATGTGGAAACGCCCGTGCCGGTCGTGATGCCCCAGCGACCGCCACAACCGGGCCGTCTCGACAAGCAGCTCCAACCCGACCTCACGCTCGAAGTCGTAGTCGGCGGTGGCCTGGACGTAACGCCGGACCGCGTCGGCGATGTCGGCGGCGATGTGGAAACCCGCCGTGCCGGCCGGCCAGTAGCCCGAGCACTCCTGGCCCCGAATGGTCCGCCACGGGAACGCGGCGCCCTGCAGGCCGAGGGTCTGCGCCCGCTCCCGGGCCAGATCCAGCGTCGAATGCCGCCAGCGCAGCACGTCGGCCGCCGCGGAGGGCTGGGTGTAGGTCAGCGCGGGCAGCACGAACGTCTCGGCGTCCCAGAACGTGTGACCGTCGTACCCCGGGCCGGTGAGGCCCTTGGAGCCGATCGGGCGCTGCTCGGCACGGGCGCCGGCCTGCAACGTGTGGAACAGGCCGAACCGGACCGCCTGCTGCACCTCCGGGTCGCCCTCGACCTTGACGTCCGAGTGGTCCCAGAACCCGTCCAGGAACTCCCGCTGCTGCTGGACCAGACCCTCCCAGCCGTCCAGGCGGGCACTGGCCAGCGCCGCGCCGACCTGGTCCCGCAACGCGGGCAGCGAGCGCATGCTGGACCACCCGTACGCCGCGAGTTTGACCACCCGCAGTTTCTGGCCCGGCTCCAGCCGGCAGGCGACAGTGGTGCGCAGCCAGTCGGGGTGCCCCTCGGTGGTGATGGCGTGGCGCCCCGGCGTCTCCACCGAGTGCTCCATGGCCGCGGCCATCCGCAGGTCGCTGGCCTTGGTCCGGTGCACCAGGATGCCGCCGGTCCGCTGCTCCAGCATCTCCTCGGCCTGCAACGGCCGGTCCAGCACCGCGGCGACGCGCGGGTCCTTGCTCATCGGCGGCAGCTGCTCGTTGGCGACCAGCTCCGACTGCAGGATCAGGCGGGTCGACTCGTGGAGCGGCTCCACCTCGTAGAGGAACGCGACGACCGCGCGCTGGGTGAAGGAGACCAGCCGGATGGTCCGAACCCGGACGCCCTTGCCCGACGGCGACACCCACTCGACGACCCGCTCCAGCAGGCCGGCCCGCAGATCCAGGCACCGCTCGTGCGACAGCAGCTCGCCGTACCGTACGTCGAACGGCTCATCGTCGACGAGCAGGCGCATGAGCTTGGCGTTGGTGACGTTGACCATGGTCTGGCCGGACTCGGGGAAGCCGTACCCCGCCTCCGCGTGCGGCAGCGGGCGCAGCTCGTAGAACGAGTTCAGATAGCTGCCGGGAAGGCCGTGCGGCTCGCCCTCGTCCAGGTTTCCGCGTATCCCGATGTGGCCGTTGGAGAGCGCGAACACCGACTCGGACTGGGCCAGCAGGTCCAGATCGAGCCGGGTCTCCCGGATATGCCAAGGGTCGACGGGGTAGGCCCGTTCACGGATCACGGTCGTGCCTCTCGTAACTGAGTCTTTATTGCGGGAGCAGTTCGGACAGGTCTGTCACCACCACGTCGGCACCGTGTTCACGCAGCGCCTCCGCCTGACCGACCCGGTCCACCCCGATCACGATGCCGAACTCGCCGGCCCGCCCGGCGGCCACGCCCGCCTGAGCGTCCTCGAACACAGCACACTGCGCGGGCTCGAGGCCGAGCAGTTTCGCACCGTGCAGGAAGGTGTCCGGCGCGGGCTTGCCGGGCATGCCCAGCTCGCGCGCGACGACGCCGTCCACCCGGGCCTCCAGGAGGTCGGCGATCCCGGCCGCCTCCAGGACGTCCTTGCAGTTGGCGCTCGCCGACACGACCGCACGGCGTAGACCGGCGGCCTTGGCGGCCTTCAGGTACTCCACCGATCCGGGGTAGACCTGGACGGCGCCTTCCTTGATCTTCTGTAGCACGAGGATGTTCTTGCGATTGCCGATGCCGTTGACGGTCTCCCGATCGGGGGTGTCGTCAAGATCGCCCTCCGGCAGCGTGATCGCACGCGAGGCCAGGAACGTCCGGACGCCGTCAGCACGCTGACGGCCGTCGACGTATCGGTGGTAGTCGGTGCCGGAATCGAATGGCACAAAAAGTTGATCATGCTTTTCGGCCCACGATTCGAGGAACTCGTCGAACGTCTGTTTCCACGCGGCACTGTGCACGAGCGCGGTCTGCGTCAGCACCCCGTCGAGATCGAAAAGGCAAGCGGTCACCTGTGAAGGAAGTCCGAGCACGCGCCCAATGTAGCCGGACACGCTCGCCGGCGAGAGGCGAAGGGCGGCTTCACATTTCCACGATGCTTTACATGCCGTTCAACCTGCTGTTTCACCGGGAATCCGGGATGCCCCCCAGGGCGATCCGCAATCCGATCGAGGTACCGATCGGGCCGGTGGCCGTGGTGACCTCGTCGCACAACTGGTGCGCGAGCCACAGACCACGTCCCCCGACCTGGAACGTCTCCGGGGTGCGCACGCCGTCCAGATAGGCGCCCGGGATGCCGGGACCGGAATCGGTCACCACGCACCACATCGATCCATCCTCGATCTTGAGGACGATCCGTCCCTGGCCGCCGGCGTGCAGCACCACATTGGTGATCACCTCGTTGAGGGCCAGCACGTAACCGTCCAGCCGGTCACCGGCGAGCCCCGCCGCCACCAGCAGCCCGGTCGCCTCGTGCCGCAGCAGGGTGATGTCGTCCGGCCCGAAGGTCCGGTCCAGCAGCACCGGCCACTCCCGCGGCGGGGCGGCGTCGAGCCTCGGCTCCCCGTCGAGAGCCGCCCGAACGCTCTGGCCGATCCTGTCCTCCACCGTCGTGCAGCCTACGCGCTGTGGCCGACCGATGGCGGGAGGCGTCGTTCAACGCGCCCAGAAGTGGCGCATGTCCCATTAAGGGCTTATGGGCGATCAGCGCCAGCCGACGTCGATCCGGGCCCCCCGCTCGTCGAAGAGGTGGATCGCGTCCAGACGGACCGAGACGGCCAGCGGGTGCCCGGAGGACACCGCCGGGTACGGGGCCAGCCGCACCGACAGCTCAGCCGGCTTGCGGTGGTGCCGGCCCGGGTCGCTGAGCACCCCGACCTGACCCTGCGGGGCCATCGGGTCGGGCACGCCGGAGCCGGTCAACCGCTGGATCACGCGCTTGAACGCCCCACCTCCACCCGACGGCGACGCCGCCTGGGCGCCGATCTCGTCCACCACGATCGCGGTCGCGCCGATGTCCAGGTACGCCAGCGACTCGTGCCCGTGGTGCTCCAGATAGCGGATCCGCCCCTGGAAGACCGGCCCCTGAGTGTCCGGGGTGACCGGGGTGAGCGCCTCCGCCCGGATGCCGACTACGATCCGCTCGCCGTGATAGCGCGACAGCGCCCGCGTCCGAGGGTCGTTCCACGGCAGGTAGAGGGCCTGCTCCCCGAAGTTCAGCCCGATGTACTGGTCCAGGTGCACGTAGACCGAGGCTTCGAGCAGGTTCATCTTCGGCGAGCCCAGGAAGGCCGCGACGTACAGCGTGGCCGGGCGCCGGTAGACCTCGGTGGGCGTCCCCACGTCCTGCAGGATGCCCTTGCGCATGATCGCCACCCGGTCGGCCATGGTCAGCGCCTCGGCCTGGTCGTGCGTCACGTACATGGTCGTCACACCCAGCTCACGGGTCATGCTGGTGATCTCGGCGCGCAGCTCGGCACGCAACCCGCTGTCGAGGTTGGACAACGGCTCGTCCATCAGGAACAGCCCCGGCCGGCGCACCATGGCACGGCCCATCGCCACCCGCTGCCGCTGCCCGCCGGAGAGCTGACTGGGCCGCCGGCCCAGCACCTCACCGATCCCGAGCGCGCCCGCGATGGCGCCGATCCGGTCCTGCCGCGGCGCCGGCTCGACACCGGAGAGCTTCAGCGGGAAGCCGATGTTCTCCGCGACGGTCATGTGCGGATAGAGCGCGAAATCCTGAAACACCATGGCGATGCTGCGGTCCCGCGGTGGCAACTCCAGAACGGGTTCGCCGTTCAGAAGGATCTCTCCCCCGGTGGGGTCCTCCAGCCCGGCGATCATCCGGAGCACGGTGGACTTCCCGCAGCCGGACGGGCCGAGCAGGACCATGAACTCGCCGTCCTGCACCTCCAGGCTGACGTTGTCGACGGCAAACGTGCCGTCCGGCCAGATCTTGGTGACGTCTTTGAGCGCGACGGTGGACACCGTCAACCTCCCGCGATCGAGTGCAGTCCCGAGCCCACGACGGTCGGCGATCGGGCACTAACTCTGCGAGTGCCTTCGATACTCCACCATCGGACGAAAGTGCCATTTGCACATAGTGATCAATCGATTACAGAACCCAGAACGCTGCAGGTCATTGTTGTGCACGTTCACATAACCCTTTTGTTGGGTACGCTCCCAACCGTCCCCCAGCCCGGCAAGCCGCCTCCCCGAACGGCCTCCCCGGCGAGCCGCCTTCTCGAGCCGGCCCTCCCCCATCACTGAATCGGCCCTTCCTCGGCACCGCTACGCCAGTCGCCCGCTTCCGGTCCGCGGCGGTTCTCTCACACCACGCCCCGGTACGGGCCACGCAGCGTCCCGTGACTCGCGGCGGCGACGGCAGGCATCCCCTCACGGCCGTCCCCCGAGTACCACTCATGCATGCCCGTCCCGGTCACCCCTCCAACGGCGTACGCCTCAGCGGCCCCAAGCCGCACCTCCGGCGTACGCCTCAGCGGCCCCAGCCGCCCTGCGGCACACGCCTCAGCGGCCCCAGCCGCCCTCTGGCACGCCTCAGCGGCCCCAGCCGCCTTCCAACGGCACACACCCGGCAGTGAGCGCGACCCGGCGGCCGGCCCGCCTTCCCGCCGACAACCCCTCCACGCCGCCACCTGCGGCACCGTCCGGTGGACACCGCCCGAGAGCACCCTCAGCAGTCACCCGGCAGGTCGCGGCCCCGTAACCCTGAGCCGGAAGCATCCCGGGTTAACGAAAGGCGTCTACCGGGTACGGGTTCCCCTTACGGGAGCCTCGTCGCCAGCATCCGCCCATGGGATGAGGGAGGCGGGCTCTGCCATACCTACCGTCGAAGTGGTCCGGGAGGAAATTCCGGACCACCGCCGAAGGAGTGGATGAAGTGACCAGCCCCCTCAGGACCCGCTCGTTCTCCCGCCCGCGTCACAACCGCCGGATCGCCGGCGTCTGCGCCGGACTGGCCCAGCGTTTCGGGATGCGCCCCGGGATGGTGCGGCTCCTGTTCGTCCTGTCCTGCCTGCTGCCCGGCCCGCAGATCCTGATCTACCTGGCCCTCTGGGCCATCATGCCGAGCGAGTGACCCCTCGTCACCACCCCGTCATGACGGGAACCAGCGACACACCGTCATGACGGGAACCAGCGACACACCGTCATAGCGGGACCAGCGACACGCTGCCATGACCGGAGTGAGCGACATCCCGTCAGATCGTCGTGGCCCGCCGCAGCTGACACCCCCGTGACCGCACCGTCGTGACCGAAGCGAGTGACACGCCGTCACCGCACCGCCATGACCCGAGCCCGCGTGCCCCGAGCGGCACGCGGCTCCCGATGACCACCGGCCGGCAACTCTCCCCTGTTCACGCCGGCCGGTGACAGCCGGTGGGCCGTTCCCCGGGCAACGACGCCCGGGGAGCGGCCGCACCGCGGCAGCGGCGCCCGCCGACGGCTCCTCCACCGCGAGGGCCCTACCCAGCAGCCGCCCCGCCCTCTCCGCGAAGCGCGAGGCCCGAGGCCCGAGGCCCGAGGCCCGAGGCCCGAGGCACGAGGCCCGAGGCACGAGGCCCGAGGCCCGAGGCGCCAGGCACGAAGCACGAGGCACGAGGCGCCAGGCACGAAGCCCCCAAGCGCGAGGCACGACGCGCGAGGCGCCGAAGCCCACAGACGACAACCGCCCGCAGGCCCTCCCCGAGGCAGGCCTGCGAACGAATTCCGGAAAGCCGCCCTCCCGGTGCGATGATCCGTGACGGTGACCGTTGCATCGAGGCTGGTCACCGTCTGCTCCGGAGGCCCCGCTTACGGGCTGGTGAAGGTGACAGTGACCGTCGTGTAGCCGAGACGGGCGAAAAGGCTCTCCAGCATGCGCTGCGTGTTCTCCCGGGCTCGTTCGTCCAGCCCGCTGGCCCGGGCCGCCTCGGTGATCTTCTCCTGAGCCATCTGGTAGACCCGCTGCTGCTTGGCCGGATCGTCCCGGAAGGCGTCACCGATCCGGTCGAAGAGGCCCCGCTCCTCCGCCACCACATAGCTGCGCTGCATGTCCAGGGATGCGCTGGACTGCTGGGGCGGCGGCAGGGTCAGCTCGATCGTCTTCTTCTCCTCGTCGATCTTGAGGGCGTCGCCGGCGAGGGTGCTGAAGTCGACATAGGTCTCCACGGTCCCGGAACCGACGAACAGGGTGCGCCGGTTGACCAGGAAGTCGGGGATGTTGTCCCGGTTCTCCTGGAGGTCGACGATGACCTGGAAGGTGCCGTCGGCCGCCACGTAACGGTGCAGGTCGCGCATGGACTCCAGCAGCACCGGCTGGCTGCGGTCGGTGGTCTGATCGGCGAACGGGTTGTCGAAGCTGGGCAGCACGTTGATCGCCCGCAGCCCGAAGCAGGAGAGCACGAGCAGCGCGAAGACGAACCCGACGAAGATCAGCAGTCGCGCGAACCCACTGGGTCGATGCTCCGGCTCGGCCACCTGTGCCGGCGTCGCCGCAGGCGCCGCGGGGTCCGCGACGACGGGGAACTCGCTGGTGGCCGAACTGCCGGACGAGCCCACGGCCGAGCCCCCCAACGACGGGCCGGGCCCGGCGGAAGAGCCGGCAGGACCGGCAGCGGAGGGCCCGGGGGATGCGGGGCCGGACGAGGTGGGGTCAGGAGAGGCGGGGGCAGGCGAATCGGCCATGCCCCAACGGTACGGATCGGGTACGACATTTCGCATCCGGAGCGCGGCTCAGTGCGCGAAGGCGTTCAGTCCCGTCAACTTCTGCCCGATCGACAGCTGATGGATCTCCGATGTGCCCTCGTACGTCAGCACACTCTCCAGGTTGCTGGCATGGCGCATCACCGGGTACTCGCTCCGGATCCCGTTGCCCCCCATGATCGTCCGGCACTGCCGAGCGATCTTGATGGCTTCCCGTACGTTGTTCAGCTTCCCCACACTGATCTGCTCCGGCCGCAACGGCTTGTCGATCGCGTCCCGCAACCGTCCCAGATGCAACGCCAGCAGGAACCCTTTCTGCAGCTCCAACGCCATGTCCGCGAGTTTCGCCTGGGTGAGCTGGAACCCCGCGATCGGCCTGCCGAACTGCTCCCGCCCCGCCGCGTAGTCCAGTGCCGTGTCGAGACAGTCCCGAGCCGCCCCGAGCACTCCCCAGATGATGCTGAGCCGCGCTTCGGTGAGGCAGGACAGCGGCGCCATGAGACTGCGGGCGCCGGGCAGTCTGGCGCTCTCCGGTAGCCGTACGCCATCAAGAGTGATCTCACCTGTGCTCGACGCCCGCAGTGACATCTTGTGATCGATCGCGTGGGCGGCGAAGCCGGCCACGTCGGTCGGGACCACGAACCCGACGACGCCTTTCTCGGCTTTGGCCCAGATCACCGCCACGTCGGCGATCGGCGCGTTGAGGATCCAGGTCTTCACTCCGTCGAGCACCCAGTCGTCGCCGTCCCGGCGGGCCCGGGTGGACATGCCGGTGGGGTCGGAGCCGTGGTCGGGTTCGGCGAGCCCGAAACAGCCGATGGCCCGGCCGGCGGCGAGCGCGGGCAGCCAGTGGGATCGCTGTTCCTCGGAGCCGTAACGCCAGATCGCGTACATCACCAGTGATCCCTGCACCGAGACCAGGGAGCGGATGCCGGAGTCGGCGGCTTCGAGTTCCATGCAGGCGAGGCCGAGGGAGACCGTCGACGACCCGGCCAGGTCGTAACCGGTCAGGTGCATCCCGAAGAGGCCGGCCTTGCCGAGTTCGACGGCGAGGTCCCGGATCGGGGCCCGGCCCGATTCATACCATCCGGCGACCTCGGGACGAACGTGATCGTCGGCCACACGGCGGGCCAGAGCGCGGGCGTCGCGTTCTGCTCCGCTCAGCAGGTCGTCAAGATCCAGCAGGTCAAGCGGTCGGACACCCATGAAATCAAGCTAACGGGTGCCCGTCCAACATCGACAGGTGCTGATCGAATCACTCCTCCAGGACGAGCACCCTGGCGTGGATCTCCTTGCGCTGCTGCAGGGCCGCCCGCAGTGCCCGGTGCAGGCCGTCCTCCAGGTAGTAGAACCCCTGGTACTCGACGACGTGCGGGAAGAGATCACCGTAGAAGGTCGAGTCCTCCGCGAGGAGTTTGTCGAGCGCCAGCTCACGCTTGGTGGTGATCAGATCCGCGAGCCAGACCTTGCGCGGAGGAATCTCCGCCCACTTCTTGAGCGTGGTGTTGTGATCGGGGTACGGGGCTCCGTCCCGGACCGCTTTGAAGATCACAGCGGCCGCCCTTTCCGTGAGAACCGTATGCCAGCCTAACCGCGGGCCGGCCGGACCCCGCCCGCCGAAGCTTCCGAAGCCTCCGAAGTCGCCGAAGCCCACCGGCCATGATGCACCACGTCCGCCACCGGCCGGTGGCCGCGGCGGAGTGACGGTGACCTCTTGTCCGCGCCCCGGTATCCGACGGTGAGCGCCCCGATCGGGCTGAACTCCGCCGGCACCCCGAACGCGTCCTTGACGGCCGTTATCTTCCCCGCGGGAAGCCCGATGAAGCATGATCCGAGGTCTTCATTGACCGCGGTCAGGTGCATGAGCAGAGCGGCGAAGCCGGTGTCGATGTCCCAGTACGGCACCGGCCAGCGCGACTCGTCCCGATCCGTCCAGCCCTTGTCGGACTCGGCGTATCGATCGAGGTAGACCGATTTGTTGGAGAACGGCACGATGATCAGCGGCGCCGTCCGCATCCGGGCCAGCCAGCCCTCGACCGGGCCCTCCCCCTCCACCGTGGTCGCCCAGAAGAGCTCGCGATCCTCCGGCGACGTGAGCACCAGGAAGCTCCAGCCCTGGGAGAAACCGGCCGACGGCGCCCGCAGGCCGTGCTTGATGATCTTCTCCACCAGGTCCGGCGGGATCGGCCGGTCCGGGTCGTAACCGCGCACCATCCGCCGGCGGCGGACCACCTCGTCGAACTCCATTAAGCGCGGATCCCCCACGAGGTCGACCAGGTCTGGCCGGGTTCGAGGACGACCAGGTCCCGGCCGGTACGGAAGGCGTCCGGCGGGCACGTCATCGGCTCGACGGCGATCGACCGGCGGAACCGCTCACCGTGCAGCGTGTCGGCCGTGAACACCTGCCAGTACCGGAACCTGTCGTCCGCCCAGACCACGATCCGGCGATCCGACGCGGCGTCCGCCAGGGTGACCGCGGTGATCCCGTCGGCGCCGAAGTCGATGTCGCCGAAGGTGGTGTCCAGCACCAGCTCGCCGATCCGGCGCGGCTCGGAGAAGTCGAACTCGGTCCCGGCGATCTTCTGCGCCCCGATCGGCAGCAGCCGGGTGTCGGCCAGGATCCGCGACTTGGCCGGCACGTGCAGGACGGTGTCCTCCACGGTCACCCCGGGCAGCCGCAGGTACGGGTGCACCGAGTACCCCCACGGCGCGTTCGACCCGGCCGTGTTGACGACCTCCTGCGCGCACGTCAGCCCGTCCGCCGAGACGGTCCAGCGGGAACGCAGCAGCAGCGACCACGGGTACCCCACCTGGGCGGGCAGGTCGAACTCCAGCGTCACCGAGTCGGCGGTCCGCTCGGCGAGCCGCCACCGGGACCAGTTGACCAGTCCGTGGATGGCGTTGCGCCGGGCCGGCTCGGTGAGCGCGAGCTGGTACGACTGCTCCTCGAAGGTGTACTGCCCGTCCCGGATCCGGTTGGGCCAGGGTGCGAGGATCTGCCCGGCCGATCCCGGCGAGATCTCGTCGGTGCCGAACCCGTCCAGCACGTCGGCCCCGTCCACCGAGTACGACCGGAGTGTCCCGCCGACCTCGACCAGGACGGCACGGTGTCCGTCCGCCTCGATCGACCACTGGATCCCGGACCTGGCCCCTGACTCTGCGCTCATACCGGGGACACTATCGGTCGTCCGCTCCGTCCGACTCGGGCCGGTATCGGATCAGCGCCGGCGAGGTGAGCCCCGGCACCACGGCCAGCCCGGCCGCGACCAGACCGCCACCGGCCCAGGACGTGCCGGCGGTCCCGTTGCTCAAGGCGCGAGCCTCTCCACGGTCCAGCCGTCACCCTCGCGCCGGAATCGCAGCCGGTCGTGCAGCCGGCTGCTGCGCCCCTGCCAGAACTCCACGCTCTCCGGCCGCACCCGCAGTCCACCCCAGTGCGGCGGCGCCGGCACCGGACCGTCCCCGAACCGCTCGGCCGCCCGGGCCAGCCCTTCGGCCAGCGCCTCCGGACCGGGCAGGACCGTCGACTGCGCACTCGCCCATGCGCCGAGCCGGGACCCGCGCGGCCGGGACGCGAAATACTCCTCGGTCTCGGCTCGGCTCACCCGCTCCACCGGCCCGGCCACGATCACCTGGCGCTGCATGGGAAACCACGGGAAGACCAGGCTGGCGTACGGGTTGATCGTCAACTCCGTACCTTTGCGCGACTCGTAGTTCGTGAAAAAGACGAAACCGTCCTCGTCGTACCCCTTGAGAAGGACCGTCCGCGCCGACGGCCGTGCCTGACCGTCCGCCGTCGCCAGGATCATCGCGTTGGGTTCCGGCAGGCCGAAGGCCGCCGCGTCGGCGAACCAGGCGGCGAACTGACCGGTCCAGTGATCGGCCAGCGCGCCCTCCACCAGCGGCGGCCACTCGGTGTAGTCCCGGCGCATCCCGGACGGCGACGGCGGTTCGGTGACCACACCTGCTCCTCACGCTCGTTCCAATCGGCCCATGGGGCGGAAACGACGTTAAGTCCCGCACCACGAAACGTCAGGTGAACCAGGATGGGTGTCATCGAGAGCACAATCGCGATGGGTCGACCTTGCCGTTACCCGGGAGGCAGGATGAATCACCCACCGCTGTTCGGTTCCACAGGGAGTGCCGTGACCGACTTCAAGCCGGGGCTCGAGGGCGTCATCGCCTTCGAGACCGAGATCGCCGAGCCCGACCGGGACGGTGGCGCGCTGCGATACCGCGGCGTCGACATCGAGGACCTGATCGGGCAGGTCTCGTTCGGCAACGTCTGGGGCCTGCTCGTGGACGGCCGGTTCGGTCCCGGCCTGCCGCCCGCCGAGCCGTTCCCGGTGCCGGTGCACTCCGGTGACATCCGGGTCGACGTGCAGTCGGCGGTGGCCATGCTGGCGCCCTACTGGGGCCTGTCGCAGATGTTCGACATCACCGACGAGCAGGCCCGCAAGGACCTGGCCCGAGTCTCGGTGACCGCGCTGTCCTTCGTCGCCCAGGCGGCCCGCGGCCTCGGCCTGCCCGCCGTCCCGCAGAAGGACATCGACAAGGCCGAGACCATCGTGGAGCGGTTCATGCGCCGGTGGCGCGGCGAGCCCGACCCCCGGCACGTCAAAGCCGTGGATGCGTACTTCATCTCGTCCTGTGAGCACGGTCTCAACGCGTCCACCTTCACCGCTCGGATCGTCGCCTCCACCGGCGCCGACGCGGCGGCCTGCATCTCCTCCGGGATCGGCGCGCTCTCCGGCCCGCTGCACGGCGGCGCGCCCACCCGGGTGCTGCAGATGATCGAGGACGTGGAGCGCAGCGGCGACGCCGAGTCGTTCGTGAAGGACGTGCTCGACCGCGGTGACCGGCTGATGGGTTTCGGCCACCGGGTCTACCGTGCCGAGGACCCGCGCGCCAAGGTGCTGCGACGGATCGCGAAAGACCTGGGCGCCCCGCGGTACGAGGTGGCCGAAGCGCTCGAACGCGCCGCGCTGGCCGAGCTCCACGAGCGCAAGCCGGACATGCAGCTGTGGACGAACGTGGAGTTCTGGGCCGCCGTGGTGCTCGACTTCGCCGAGGTCCCGGCGCACATGTTCACCTCGATGTTCGCCTGCGCCCGGATGGCCGGCTGGAGCGCGCACATCCTCGAGCAGAAGAAGCTGGGCCGGATCCTGCGGCCGGGCCTCCACTATGTGGGAGCGGAGCCGCGGAAGCCGCAGGAGGTCGAGGGCTGGCATCAGCTGCCGCATAATGTGTGACTGTGGCTGACATCCGGATCCCTGACGAGATCAAACCCGTAGACGGACGTTTCGGCTCGGGCCCGAGCAAGGTCCGCCCCGAGGGTGTCGAGGCGCTCTCCGCGGTGTCCCGCACGTTCATGGGCACGTCGCACCGGCAGAAGACGGTGAAGGACCAGGTCGCCCGCCTGCGCCGCGGCCTGGCCGAGTTCTTCTCGATCCCCGAGGGGTACGAAGTCGTTCTCAGCAACGGCGGCACCAGCGCGTTCTGGGAGGTCGCCACGTTCGGCCTGGTTCGGGAGAAGGCCCAGTTCGCCGAGTTCGGCGAGTTCGGCGCCAAGTTCGTGCAGGCCGTCACCTCCGCACCGTTCCTGGCCGAGCCGACCGTGCACCGGGCGCCGGCGGGCCAGGCCGCCTATCTGACCGCCGAGGCCGGCGTCGACGTCTACGCCACCGTGCAGAACGAGACCTCCACCGGAGTCGCGGTCGGAGTCCAGCGGATCGCCGGGGCCGACCCGGGCGCCCTGCTGCTCACCGACGCCACCTCGGGCGGCGGCAGCCTGGACGTGGACGTCAGCGAGACCGACGTCTACTACCTGGCCCCGCAGAAGGCGCTCGGCTCCGACGGCGGCATCTGGCTGGCCCTGTTCTCGCCGGCCGCGATCGAGCGGGCCTTCGAGATCAAGGCGACCAAGCGGTACATCCCGCAGTTCCTCGACCTGGTGACCGCCATCGAGCAGTCCCGGCTGGAGCAGACGTACAACACCCCGGCGCTGGCCACCGTCTTCCTCGCCGCCGAGCAGGTCGACTGGATGAACGCGCAGGGTGGTCTCTCCTGGGCGGTGAAGCGCAGTGCGGAGAGCGCGGCGGCGATCTACGGCTGGGCCGATCGTTCGCCGTACGCGGAGCCGTTCGTCACCGATCCGGCGCTGCGCTCGGCCGCGGTCGCCACCATCGACTTCGCCGAGGGTGTGGACGCGACGGCGATCGCCAAGGTGCTCCGGGCCAACGACGTGGTCGACACCGAGCCGTACCGGAAGCTCGGCCGCAACCAGCTCCGGGTCTCCCTCTACCCGACCGTGGACCCGGCCGACGTGACGGCTCTCACCGCCTGCATCGACTACGTGGTGGAACGGCTCTGAATCACTCCACCGGTGTTCAAGGCGGTTGACGGGCGGGTAGACGTACGCGTAAATGGGAGGGCGGCAGCGGAGGCGAAGATCATCTCTGCTGGTCAGCAGTTTGACGGCGTGGCTTACCCCCATAGGGTGACCAAGGCGCGTACCGTGTTCCGAAACGCGCCCCCGTGAATGAGGCTCGGGAGCACAGGCCAACGCGACGAGACGGAGGCAACGCATGCGGCCGGTACGCTTCGTCGCCCTCTCCGAGGACGGACAGGCTTTGGTGCTCGCCGACGAGGTGGGTCGCCTTCTAGCCCTTCCCATCGACGACCGGGTCGCCGGCGTGCTGACCGAGGGCCCCGCACCGGCGGGGGCCACGGTGGCGGTGCTGACGGCCGAGGCCGCGATGCCGTCCCTGTCACCACGGGACATCCAGGCCCGCATTCGCTCCGGCGAGTCCGCCGAGGATGTGGCCCGCATCGCCGGTGTGCCGGTCGACCGCGTTCTGCGCTATGCCGGCCCGGTGCTCCAGGAGCGCGCCATGCTGGCGCAGCACGCCCGCCGCACCCGGCTGAAGACGTCCGACTCCGGTCAGCCGCTGTCCGAGGTGGTCGACAGCCGTCTCTCGCAGCACGGCATCGACACCGAGAAGATCTCCTGGGACGCGTTCCGCAAGGACGACGGCACCTGGCGGATCATCGCCACCTGGCCGTCCGGCAAGGCCACCGCCCAGGCCATCTGGGACCTCGACAAGGGCCGCCAGGTGGTCTCGCCGCACGACGACATGGCGCAGTACCTGTGCGCCGAGCGGCCCACCCAGATCCTCGGCCAGGAGCCGGCGCCCGAGCGCGGTGGCCACGGCCTGCCCGGGCCGGCCCGCAGCACCGAGCCCAGCCGTGGCGGCCACGGCCTGCCCAGCGCCGACCCCGCCGCCCGCAGCTCCACCCGCGACTCGATCCGGGCCAGCCGCGACGCGCTGCTCGCCTCGCTGGACCGGCCACTGGAAGGCTCGTCCGGCCGCAACCTCGAGTCACCAGCCACCCGCCGCCCGGTCGCCGGCGGCGCCGCGGCCCTGCTCGGCGGCGGGTCCGGTTCCGCATTCGACGACGACGCCGACCTGCCCAAGGAGGTGCCGGCCGTTCCGTCCCTTGCGGTGCTGCGCCCCCGCCGCACGGTGGGTCAGGCCCCGCAGTCCGCCAACAGCGAGGCGGAGGAGACCAACAAGCCACGCAAGCGCCTTCCCAGCTGGGACGACGTCCTGTTCGGCGGCGGCCCGGCGGCCCGCGAGTCCTCCTGAGCCGCCTGTTCGTCGCCCTCTTCCCTCCGGAAGAGGCCCGCGACCATCTGCGCCGCCACCTGCCGCCCGGCGCCGCCCGGCGAGCGGACAAATGGCACGTCACGCTGGCTTTCCTCGGCACGGTGCCGGATGACGCCGCGCCCGTCGTCACGCATGCCCTCGACGGTGTGCCGGCACCCGGGCCACTGCACCTGAGGCTTGCGGGTGGTGGCCGTTTCGGATCAGTGGTCTGGGTCGGGCTACGGGGTGATGTGGAGCCGCTGGGCGCCTTCCGAGAGCAGATCCGGTCCGCCCTGGACGATGCCGGCTTCCCGATCGACGGGCGGCCGTTCCGCCCGCATCTGACGATCACCTACCGCTACGACGCCCGCATCCTCTCAGCCCTCGACAGTTATGTCGGCCCGTCCTGGACCGCCGACCTCCTCACCCTGGCCAACAGCCACAACGGCGACTACCACCACCTGTGGACCCACCCCCTCCCCCATTGAACCCCCCTTCCACGCGATCTTGTGACCTTGCGGCCAACCGGTGCACCACAAACCCCCACATCCACACACTCCCTCGCCCACCCGCTCCCCCGCCGAACACCCTCCGCGTTGATCTTGTGAGTTTGCGGCGAGCCGGTGCACCACGAACGCACAAGATCCACGTTGTCGTCACGCCGGCCGCGTGCGCCTTAGCGGCGTTGGGAGAAACCCCGGAAGGGGGACGGTCCCCGCCGCGGGCAGGCCGACCACGTCGATCGGCCAGCCGGAAACGTCACGCAAATGACGGATGTCGCCCGGCCGGCCCACACCCCGGCCGCTGCCGAGGCGGCCATGGTGCGCACCCGAGTCGAGCCGGGCACTCCCCGCCGGGGGGCCGAGGCGGGCGGTCATGGAGCGCACCCGAGTCCAGCCGGGCACACCCCGCCGGAACCGCGGCGAGCGACCGTGGCGCGCCCCAGTCGAGCCGGGCACTTCCCGCCGGAACCGCGGCGAGCGACCGTGGTCCGCACCCGAGTCCAGCCGAGCCCTCCCCGCCGGGCCCGAGGCGAGCGACCGTGGTCCGCACTCGAGTTCAGCCGAGCACTTCCCGCAAGGGCTGGCACGGTCACCGGAGCGGGTTGATCAGCAGCGGAGGGTCAGGCCGGCGGCTTCCAAGAGGGCCTCGACTCGCTGGCGTTCGAGGTCGCGTTCGGCGCCTTGCAGGGACTCCAGGCGCTCCGGAATGTCCAGGCACCGGCAGGCCATCTGCAGGCGGGTGTCGTAGCCGCGCATGACGGCCGCCAGCCACACCTCCGAATGGGTCGCCAGGCCGTTACGGCGCTGGCGGTCGAGGCGGCGCAGATGGTAGGCCAACTGTTCGATCGGCGGGGTGCGGAGGCTCGCCAGGCGGGGTGCCGGGTCCCAGGTCCGCAGGGAGCGGTCGACCCGGCGCCAGGTGCGCTCCTCGCGGCTCGGGGGTCCGCGGTGGACCCGGCGGCGTGCCCGGGGGGCCAAGTGACGGGTGTCGGCACGCTCACGGTTGTCTGCCCGCAGCTGCTGGCGGCCCTTACGGGTCAAGAGGCGGCGTAGGCCGGACGGGTCGCCGCTGAGCAGAATCGTCGCGGCGCACGGAAGGATCAGCAGCGCTGACAGCGCCGCCGAAAGCACAGCCATGTGCGCGATCGCCACGGTTCGACGCTAGGCCCTGACTCGCCGGTCCGGAATACCCGTTCGGGGGAGCCTGCTGTGCCAACATCATCCGCTCTGACCTCGTGATTCCCTCGAAAGAGGCGATCGTGAGGAGATTCCGTATTTCCCCGGATTCCAACGCCGCCGAGACCCGGTGAGGTACCGATCCGGGCCTTCGGGAGCAGTGACGCCAGACCCGCTGATGTGCCGGAAATCACTCTGGAGCTCTCCTGGTCTACCACTGACTGGACTCCCGGGTGGTCGCGTCGATGGTGCGGCCACCCGGCTTTGGGTCAGACCGGCGCTCTCGATTCGGAACGTGTCAGGGGTTCGGCGTGCGCCCGGAAACCCGCCGGCACTCGCGGCGTGCTCTCCGGCACCTCACCGCCCTCGTCCGCCGTCGAGCGAGAGCCCGAAGCCGACGAGTGATCTGGAACCACGGACGAAGACGCGTGACCTGGAGCCGCGGACGAAGACAGGTGATCTGCAGCCGCGGACGAAGACGGGTGACCTGCAGCCGCGGACGAAGACGAGTGACCTGCAGCCGCGGACGAATCTGAAGCGGAACCCGTGGCCGGGCCGAACACCGGAACAGGACTCGGGCCCGCAGCCGTTACCCGGCCAGAGGATGAGGCGGGGGCTGAGGACGACGCCGGGGCTAAGGACGACGCCGGGGCTGAGGCAGGAGACGAGGACGCGGTAGAAGACGAGGCCGGGGCCGGGGCCGGGGCCGGGGCCGGGGCCGGGGCCGGGGCCGAGGATGAGGATGAGGATGACGACAGGGCTGAGGATGACGCCGGGGCCGGGTCAGAGGACGAGGAGGGGTCGAGGGCTTCGGGGCTGAGGACACGTACGCGAGGGCGTGGGCGTACCGAAATCTTGATCTTGTCGCCGGAGACCCGCAGCTGCCAGATCAGCGCGCCCACCGCCGCCGCGAAGCTCACCAGGCCGGCCGCCCAGATGCTCGACGGCACTCCGAAGTGCTCGCCCCACCAGCCGGACAGCGAGGCCCCGATCGGTGTGGTGCCGAGGAAGACCAGGACGTAGAGGGACATGACGCGACCCCGGAATTCCGGGTCGACGCCCATCTGCACCCGGTGGTTGCAGCCCTGCGCCAGGTAGATCGAGAAGAAGCCGGTCGGGACGAGCAGGATCGCGGCGGTGACGAAGTTCGGTGCGAAGCCGACCGCGAACTCGAAGATCCCGAAGAGCAGCGCGGCGCCGATCACCGGGTAGGCGCCGGGCCGGGAACGCCGCCGGGTGCCGGCCATGGCCCCACCCAGCGAACCGATCGCCAGGCATGTGGTGAGCAGGCCGAACGTCGACGGGCCGGCGTTGAAGTCGATCTTCGCGAGGGCGGCCAGGGTGACCGGGAAGTTGAAGCCGATCATGCCGATCACGGCCATCAGGCAGATCGGTAGCAGTAGGTCGTGGCGCTTGCCGACGTACCGCAGGCCGTCGATCACCCGGGCGCTGCCGCGGGACTTGCGCTCGGACCGGTGCAGGTCGGCGGGCCGCATCCGCAGATAGGTGAAGACGGGGGCGATCGCCAGCACGGTCGAGATCAGGAACACGGCGGGTGTGGAGAGCAGCGCGAGTAGCACACCGGCCAGCGCGGGCCCGCTGATCCGGGCCACGTTGAAGGTGGCGGCGGAGAGCGCCAGGGCGTTGGGCAGCAGGCGCAGTTCGACGAGTTCGGAGACGAACGCCTGCCGGACCGGGGTCTCGACCGCGTTCGCGACGCCGAGGAACAGCGCGGAGACGAACACGTGCCAGAGCTGGACGACTCCGGCGGCGACCAGCACCGCGAAGACGATGGCGAAGAACGCGAAGGCGGCGTTCGCGGCGATGAGGATCTTACGCTTGTCGTACCGGTCGGCGAGGCGGCCGCTCCAGAGGGTCAGGAGCATGACCGGTACGAATTGCAGCGCGGTCACCGTCCCCAGGGCGCCCGGGGAGTTATCGGAGAGTTCGAGGACCAGCCAGTCCTGGGCGGTGAACATCATCCACACGCCCATCAGCTTCACCAGTTGGCCGACGGTGAAGAGCCGGTAGTTCGGGACCTGTAGGGATCGGAACACGGCGTTCAGAACAGCCCCCTCGAGTCGTACGCGTCATCGCCGGGTGACGAGAGCGGAACGACCCGGGTGGCGGTCAGCCGCGGGCGATCCGGTGCAGGATCTCGGCGGCGGTCGCCAGGGTTTCCTGTTCCTCAGGGGTGAGCCGGTCCAATGCCCCGGCCAGCCACTCGTTGCGGGCCCGCTCATGCAGCGCGTAGACGGCCCGTCCCTCATCGGTGGCCTCCAGGATGACCTGGCGTCCGTCGGTGGGGTGCCGTCTGCGTGCCACGAGCCCACGCTCTTCCAGCTTGCCCACGATCTTGGTCATCGTGGGGGGCTGGACCCGTTCCACATCGGCGAGCTCACGAGGAGTCAGCGTGCCGGCCAGTTGGAGGCTGGTCAGCGCGGAGAGCTGGCTGAACGTCAGGTCACCGACCGGTCGGGCCTGCCGGGCTCGCCGGCTGAACCTGATGATCGCGTCGCGCAGTGTCTTGGCCAGCGTGTCCGCCGTCGTGCGCTCCGTCATCATCACCGCTCCGTCACGATCCTTAGCTTAGCTAACAAGCTCGGGGTCGACATCTTTCACCACGTATGACAGCCGTCACCGGGCACGCTAGCGCACCCGGTGACGGCTACCGGACCTCAGAGGATCCAGGCCTCCAGCGGGCCCCGGGCGAAGTAGAGGACGAACAGCGCCGCGATGCCGTACATCAGCGGGTGGATGTCCTTCGCCTTGCCGGTGGCGAGCTTCAGGACGACGTACGAGATGATCCCGGCCCCGATGCCGTTGGAGATCGAGTACGTGAACGGCATCAACGTGACGGTCAGGAACGCCGGCACCGCGATCGTGTAGTCCGACCACTCGATCTGCCGGATCGTGGTGATCATCAGGAAGCCGACGACGACCAGCGCGGTCGACGCCGCCTCGAACGGAACCACCTTCACCAGCGGGGCGAAGAACATCGCGACCAGGAACAGCACACCGGTCACCAGGCTGGCGACACCGGTCCGGGCGCCCTCGCCGACACCGGAGGCGCTCTCCACGTACGAGGTGTTGCTGGACACGCTGGCCGCACCACCGGCCGCCGCGGCGACCGAGTCGACGAGCAGGATCTCCTTGGTACGCGGCGGCATGCCCTCGGCGTCCAGCAGCTCACCCTCCTGGCCGACGGCGACCATCGTGCCCATGGTGTCGAAGAAGTCCGTCACCAGCAGCGTGAAGATGAACATCAGAGCGACCAGCGGGCCGGCGGTGGTCCACGAGTCGAGCACGTTGAACTGGCCGATCAGCGACAGGTCCGGCACGTCGATGATCTTCTCGGGCAGCGCCGGCACGTTCAGCGACCAGCCACCCGGCTTGGCCACCGCCTCGACGATGATCGCCAGCACGGTGGTGCCGAGGATGCCGATCAGGATCGCGCCCTTGACCTTGCGGACGAAGAGCACCAGCGTGAGCAGGAGACCGATGACGAAGACCACGATCGGCCAGGTCATCAGCTTGCCACCCTGACCCAGGCCGACCGGGACGGTGGTGTTGGCGGCATCCGGGACCCGGGTCACGAAGCCGGCGTCGACCAGGCCGATGATCATCAGGAAGAGGCCGATGCCGACCCCGATCGCGGTCTTCAACTGGGCCGGCACCGCCTTGAACACGGCGGTGCGCAGCCCGGTCAGCACCAGGATCGCGATCAGCACACCCTCGATGACGACCAGGCCCATCGCGTCGGCCCAGGTCATCTCCGGCGCGATCTCGTACGCGACGAGCGCGTTCACACCGAGACCGGCGGCCAGCGCCAGCGGGAACCGGGCGACCACACCCATCAGGATCGTCATCACACCGGCGACCAGCGCGGTGCCGGCCGCCAGCGCGGTGATCGGCAGCTGCGCGCCGGACTTGTCCGCCCCACCGGCCAGGATCAGCGGGTTGAGCACCACGATGTAGGCCATCGTGAAGAACGTGACGATGCCGCCGCGGACCTCCCGGCTCAGCGTGGAGCCGCGCTTGGTTATCTCGAAGAACCGGTCGAAGGCGTTGTTCGCCGTTCCGGCAGCCGGTTCGGTATCAGCAGACATGGGACTCTCCGAAAGATGACGCAAGATCGACGCGCGCATGCTTTCAGATGCAACTACCACGGTAAAAGCGAAGTGATGTTACAACTCTCACGCGCTACGCCGATGCGGTACGTAATGGCCGTACCCTGTCGGAGTGAGTGACCTGTCTCCCGCCACGCAAACCGGTGAGCCCCTACCGGTTCTCGCCGTGGTGACCGGGACGAAACCGCGGCCCGAGCCCCTGGACCCGCCCATGGTCCCGTTCGCGCTCGCCGGCGTCGCCGCCTTCGCCGTCGCGTCCCTGATCACCTGGCTGGCCGACGCGCCGCAGCACTGGGTCGTGATCAGCCTCGCCGGCCTGGTGTGGGGCCTCCCGGGCACCCTGACCATGGTGGTCCACGACCGGAAACGCAAGCGCCGCCGGGCGCTGACACACCCGGAGTTCAGCGCCCGCGACTGAGTCTCAGCTGTGGCCGTAATCCTCGGCCGGCTCGCCGGACTCCACCGAGCCGTGCCCGCGGCTGACCGCCACCGACTCGACCTCACTGTCGTCGTACACCGTCGGGAGTTCGTCGACCGGCTGCGCGGTGGCGCTGAGCAGGGCCTCGGAGTGGGCGCCGCAGCCGTGGTCGGCGCTGACCGCCCGGCCGTCGTCGGGGGCGTAGAGGTTGCCGCAGACGCCGAACATCGACCGCAGCGAACCGGCCAGCGGCAGGTAGAAGCCGCAGGCGCCGCAGCGGGCGTTGCGCGGGGCGGCGGCGGAGATCGGGGCCTCCGGGCCGGCGTCACCGTCGTACCACCGCTGGGCCGTCTCCATCCGGCCCTCCATCGACATCACGCGGGACCGGCCCAGGCCGAGCTCCCACGACACGGCCTCGACGGCGGCGTCGTCACTGAGCACATAACCCGGGGTGAGACGGTCGTCGTCGGGCGCGGTCGGCATCAGGTCGCCGACACCGAGGTCGCCGGGCTGAACCCGCTCGTTCCACGGCACCCAGCCGGGGGCGAGGAGCGCGTCGGGGCCGGGCAGCAGAACCGTCTCGCAGACGGTCACGTGCCGGCTGCGCGGGACACGGGTCACCGTGACGGCCCAACGCCAGCCCTTGTAGCCGTCGAGGTGACTTTCGAAGAAGTGGGTAACCACACGGTCGCCCTCGGCGACGGCGTCGAGATGGTCACCGATGTCGCCGGGGTCCACTTCGGTGATGGCACCCCTGGCCACCCCGACAGCATCGGCACAGACCTGGTCGAGTCGGGCGGCGCGGGAAGTGGTCCTGGAGGTCACCCGCCCATTGTTGCCTACCGAACCCGGAAGCCCACAACGACTCCCCAGATAGCCGGACAGCGAGGCGTAGGAGGATCGCCGGACGCCGGAACGGGACGCGGGTCGCCCACATCAGTCAGGATGGTTCCCATGCCGCTGCTTCCCTCGCTCGGACGCACCGTCGGCACCGGCGTCAAAGCCGCCCGGCTGCTGGTGCGCGGCTCGGTGCGTGGAAGCGCCTGGGCCACCCGCCGGGTCGGCTCGGCGCGGGCCCGCGGCGCCGCCGGCGAGATCGGCATGATCCGGCTCTTCGATCTGCACGCGGTCTCCTGCGCGGGCGACGCCCTCATCGCGATCGGCCTGGCCGGGACCATCTTCAGCGTTCCGCTCGGCGAGGCCCGCAGCAAGGTCGCGCTCTACCTGCTCATCACGATGGTGCCGTTCGCGCTGCTGGCGCCGGTGGTCGGCCCGCTGCTCGACCATTTCCGGCACGGGCGGCGCTACGCGCTGGCCACCACCTTCCTGGGCCGAGCCTTCCTGGCCTACGTGATGGCCGATCATCTGACCGGCTGGGCGCTCTACCCAGCGGCTTTCGGGGTGCTGGCGCTCTCCCGGGCCTATGGTGTGGCCCGCTCCGCCGCCGTCCCCCGCCTGCTGCCGGACGGCATCGGGCTGTCCCAGGCCGGTGCCCGCGCCAGCGTCTACGGCACGTTCGCCGGCGCCCTGGTGGCGCCGATCGGCCTGCTCGCCTTCAAATTCGGGCCACAGTGGCCGCTGCGGGTCGCCGCCGTCATCTTCGTGGTCGGCATGGTCGTCGCGCTCCGTCTGCCGCCACGCGCCGATTCGGACCCCCCGGAGGCACTGCCCAAAGCCTGGCGTGCGGTGCTCCGGATCCGGGGCACGGAGATGCCCCTCTCCGGCCGCCTGGTCGTCGCCACCCTGATCGGCAGCAGCAGCCTGCGCCTGCTCTACGGATTCCTGCTGCTCTTCCTCACCTTCGCGATCATGGGCAACCAGCTGGACACCACGCTGTTCGGCCTGGAGGTCGGTCGGGGCACCGCGGCCGGCCTGGTCGGCGGGGCCCTCGCGCTCGGCACGTTCGTCTCCACCGCCGCCGGCACCAGCCTGCGGATCCGGCGGCCGCTCGCGCTGCAGTCCAGCGGCCTCGTCGTGGTCGCCGGTGTGACAGTGCTCACCACGATCTTCTACAACCTGGCGATGCTGACGCTTGTCGCGCTGCTCACCGCCGTCTTCAGCGGCATCGCCAAACTCGCCGTCGACGCCAGCATCCAGGAACGCGTCCCGGAGCAGCAGCGCGCCACCGCCTTCGCCCACTCGGAGACCGCCCTGATGCTCGCCTGGGTGGCCGGCGGCGGCCTGGGCCTCATTCCGTTCCCCGGCCGCCTCGGCATCGGTTTCGCGGCCGCGCTCGCGGTCCTGGCCGCCCTCCGCGCCGCCTGGGCCGCCACCCGCCTGCACAACGAACGCCTCTCCGGCCGCCCCGACGCCGTCCCCGCTCCGGGCCCTTCCGACACTGCCGCCTCCTCGACCACCGCCACCACCAATCAAGATCAAGACCAGGCTGCGGGGTACGGGGAAAGCGACCGCCCCGAAGCACCCGACCCGTCCCGCGGCAACCGGCCCGGCCGGCGAACCCCGGGCTACGACCGGGACAGGGCCGGCAGCGGGACGATCCCCGGTGGCATCCGTGAGGCGGCCCCGGCAGGGTCGAACCCACCGCCGTCGCAGCGCTCGCCGGCGGAATCCGGTGCGACGTCACCGCGCGCCGCCGCGGACCGTGGAAACCCGGCCGGCCGCTCCGCTCCCGATCGGGAACACGCCGGGCCAGACCCCGGCGCGGCGCGGGACGGCGACACGCAGCGGATGGACTCCGCTTCCGCGGTGAAGGGCCGGCGGTGGTGGCGGGGCAGGCGCAAGAACCCCACCGCACCGGCCGAGCCGGCTGCCGACGGCTCGGCCACCGGCCGGCGGATGTCCGGCGACACCCGGACCGCCACCGCGCACGACGACGGCCGGCACCCCGGAACGCACGGCGATGATCGGCCGGCCGGCAGCCGGCAGCCGGGAGTGCGTGCCGGTGACCGATCCGCCGGCGGCCCGCGGGCGGGGACGCCTGGCGGTGGCCCATCGGCCGGCGTCCGGCAGACGGGGACGCGTGGCGGTGACCGTTCGGTCGACAGCCCGCAGACGGGGACGCGTGGCGGGGACCGGGCACCCGGGCGGGCGTACACCGCTGGGCGGACGGCTGACGACGACTGGTTCGCTGACGATGACCCGACCACGCGGCTCGCCGGCGAGAGCCGGGGGAACGCCGGTGCGGGTGGCGGGTTCGGGGCGGCTCCGGCGCCGCCCGGGTACCACGTCTACCGGCCGTCCTCCGCCGATTCCGGGACGCGTGACGGTGAGCCGACGAATGGTGAGGACTCGTGAACCCGTACCCCCTCCTGGTCGTGACCGCTGTCGCCGCCGAAGCCGAAGCCTTCCGTGACCTCCTCGACCCGGACCGGATCGTCGTCGGGGCCGTCGGTGTCGGCCCGGCCGCGGCCGCCGCGGGAACCGCGCGCCTGCTCGCCACCCGCGACTACCGCGCCGTGATCAGCGCCGGTATCGCCGGCGGCTTCCCCGGCCGGGTCCCCGTCGGCGGCCTCGTCATCGCCACCCGCAGCATCGCCGCCGACCTGGGCGCCGAATCCCCCGGCGGCTTCCTCCCGATCGACGAGCTCGGGTTCGGCACGAGTGTCCTCGACGCCGACCCGGACCTGGTCAAAGCCCTGCGCGCCGCCCTCCCCGAGGCGGTCTGCGGCGACGTGCTGACGCTGGCGACCGTCACCGGCACCGGCGAGACCGCCGACCGACTCGCCGCCCGTTTCCCGCTTGCGGCCGCCGAGGCCATGGAGGGGTACGGGGTGGCGGTCGCCGCCGAGGGCGCCGGTGTCCCGTTCGCCGAACTCCGCGCCATCTCCAACCCGATCGGCCCCCGCGACCGCGAGTCCTGGCGCATCCCGGACGCTTTCGCCGCGCTCCGGGCCGCCGCTCCCGCCCTCGACGCCCTTCCCTGACCTCCCACTGCCGGCGCTCACGGGCGCCTGGCCTGCCGTTCCGCCCGCCCGCGACCCACCGCGTCCCGGCACTCGCACCGCGGCGTGACCACCGCCCAGGCAGGTGCGAGGCGGGATGATCAGCCGTCGTAGCGTCGTCGAGCCTCGAGCAGGTCGTCGGTGTGGGCGCCGGACCAGGTCACGGTCGCCGAGATTCCGCTGGGTCGCCCGGGCGCCGCGGAGGACTACGGCCCCGTGGTGACCTTCCTGGCCTCCGACGCCACCCACCTGGTTCACCGGGAAGGTGTCGTTCGCCAGCGGCGGTCAGCGATGACGGAACCGGCCGGGGGTGCGCACGTTTCGCCCAGCGCGGCAGCCCACGGTCCGCCTCGGTGACCTCCGGCAGGACCGCGCGAAGGCGTTTACACGTAAGCCGTTGCCGTTGACGATCTCGACCGGCATGCTGCGCTGAACGGATGTGTGACCGACACCACCATCGCCTACCGCGGAGCGAGGGCAATCGATGAAGGATGTCAGCGAGGGCGGCATGTCGGCCGGCGCACGGGCCCGCTTGATCGGCGCCGGTTATGCCGCGCAAGGACTCGGGTACGCCGCCGTGGTCACCGCCTTGCCGACGTTCAAGGATCGGCAGGGCATCGACGACACCTTCGTCTCGGCGCTCCTGCTGCTCGTCGTGGTCGCGGCGGCGGGCGGGTCGGTGCTGGCCGACCGGGTGGCGGCGCGCTGGGGCAGCCGGTACGCGCTGGCGTCGGGCCTGTTCCTGGTCGGGGCCGGTCTCGCCGGCACGACGGTCTGGTCGCCGAATGCGGTCTTCGCCGCGATCCTGCTGGGGTACGGGCTGGGCCTGGGCGCGGTCGACGCCTCGCTGAGCATGCAGGGGGTGCTGGTGCAGGCCCGGCTGGGGCGCAGTGTGATGAGCCGGCTGTTCGCCGCGTACACCGCCGCCGCGATCGCCGCCGCCCTGCTCATGTCGGGGGCGCTGGAGTCGGGTGCGGGCGCCGCGGTGGCGGTCGGGACGGCGGCCGGGTTCGCCGTGGTGGTCGGCGCGGTGGGCTGGCGGCTGTTCGAACCGGGACGGACGCTGCGATCCAGTGTGGCCCATGCCGGGGGCAGCCGGAGCGTACGCCCGGTGGTCCTGGTCTGCGGAATGTTGATCTTCTCGGCGTTCCTGGTGGACTCGGCGGTCAGCACATGGAGTTCGGTCTATCTCCAGGACTCGCTGAACGCGGCGGCCTCGGTCGCGCCGCTGGGCTACGCCACCTATCAGGGCGCGGTTCTGGTGAGCCGCCTGGTCGCCGACCATCTGGTGCCACGGACCGGCCGGACGCTGATCGCCGTCGGTTCGCTGGCCGCCTGCGGGGTCGGCTGCGGGCTGGTCGTCGCCCTGCCCGCGGTGGGCGCCGCGGTGGCCGGCTTCGCGATCGCCGGAATCGGGGTCGGGGTGCTGGTGCCGCTGGCGTTCAGTGCCGCCGGGGAGGCCGCGGTGGGCAGCAGTGACGAAGTGGTCGCCAAGGTGAACCTGTTCAACTACGGCGGGGCGCTCCTCGGGGCGGTGCTGCTGGGCGCTCTCTCCGAACCGGTCGGCCTGCGCTGGGCGTTCCTGATCCCGGTCGTCGCGGTGGTCGCCACCCTGCCGCTGGCCCGCCGCCTCCGCCACCTGACCGTGATCACCCCTGTCCCCAACCCCACCCCCTGACCATTCCGGTACGGGCCACGCGACGTCCCGTGACTCGCGCCGGCCACGGCAGGCGTTCCCTCCCGACCGTCCCGCGGGTGCGGGTCATGCATGCCGTTGCGGTCACCCCCGGCTGGTTCTCACGGCTGTCTCAACCCCGCTGAGACAGCCACCACAACCAGCCGGACACAAACCGCAACCGGCCCGCGAACCGCTCGGCGTCACGCTCCGCCGGGGCAGGTGCCACCGGCGTGGCGAGTCCGGCGTCATACGCGCCTCGACTCCACACGCTGAACCGGCGGGCCTCGCGGGCCGGGGGCTGTGGCAAGCTGAGCGCGTGCCGAAGGTCGTGGATCGCGAGCAGCGACAGGCCGAGTTGCTGGCGGCCACCTGGCGGGTGGTGCGGGCACGCGGTGTCGAGGGCACCACCACCCGGGCGATCGCCGACGAGGCGGGGTGTTCGCTCAGCGTGCTGGCGCATTTCCTGGGCGGCAAGGACGACATCCTGGTGGCCGCGCAGAAGGCGGTCTACGAACGGATCGTGGAGCGGGCCTTCCGGATCGGTGGGGATCTGTTCGGGCTGGAGGCGCTGCGGGCGGCTCTGGAGTCGGTGCTGCCGATCGACGAGGAGCGGGCCGCGGACGCGCATGTGAACGTGGCTTTCGCCGGGGCGGCGCTGTCGCATCCGCGGCTGGCCGACTCGCGGCGGACCTCGCACCAGGAGATCCGGGTGCATCTGCGGAACTGCCTCGAGGAGGCGCGGGAGCTGGGTGAGCTGCGGGCCGGCGTCGACGACGAAGCGGTGATCGACGACTTCATCATCCTGGTCGAGGGCAGCACCCTGCTCAGCCTGGTCGACGGCTGGGCCGAGGAGGGACGCGCCGAGCGGCTGTCCCGCCTCGCCAACCAGTTCGTCGATCAGCTGCGCGGTTGAGCGGCGATCAGATCGCGGTACCAGTAGTAGGAGTCCTTGGGCGTACGCGAGAGATCTGTGTAGTCGACGTGGATCAGGCCGAAACGCTGCTCGTACCCCGCCGCCCATTCGAAGTTGTCCAGCGCCGACCACACGTAGTACCCGTCCACCCGTACCCCCGCGGCAATGGCCTCGGCCACCGCCCGCAGGTGAGCGTCGAGATAGCGGATGCGCCGCGGATCCGCGACCCGGCCGTCCGGCCCGGGCCCCGCGTCGTGGAACGACGCCCCGTTCTCCGTGATGATCACCGGCGGCAGGTTCGGGTACCGCTCGTGCAGCGTCACCAGGATCTCGGTCAGCCCGGACGGCACGATCGCCCATCCGAAATCGGTACGTTCATCGCACTTCACCGGCACCGGCGAGAACGGCATGTCCGACGGAATGTCCACTTCGAGCACCCCGCGGTAGTCCTTCCCGGCCCGCGGCGCCTCGATCATCGTCGGTTCGTAGTAGTTGACCCCGTAGAAGTCGAGCGGCGCCCCGATCAGCTCCAGGTCCCGGTCGAGTCGGGCGCCCGAGGTCCCGATCCCGGCCCGGATCAGCTCGTTCGGGTACTCGCCGCGCAGGATCGGGTCGGAGAAGGTCCAGTTGGTGAGTTCGGAGAAGAGCGCCGCTGCCGCGACGTCCGCCGGATCGTCGCCGGCCGGGGTCACCGGGAAGTGCTGGTTCGCGATGCCGACGGACCCCACCGCCCGGGTACGCAGAACCTGCGCCGCCAGCCCGTGCGCGAGCAGTTGGTGGTGCCCGGCCGGCAGCGCCCCGAGCCCGAGCCCGCGTGCCGGCGCGTGGTCGGTGAGCGCGTACCCGTAGAGGGTGTGCACGTTCATCTCGTTCATGGTGATCCAGTGCCGGACCCGGTCGCCGAGGCGGAGCGCGAGCGTGTCGGTGTAGTCGGCGAACCGGTACGCGGTGTCCCGGTTCATCCAGCCGCCCGCGTCCTCCAGTTCCTGCGGCAGGTCCCAGTGGTAGAGGGTCGGCACCGGCCGCAGCCCCGCGCCCAGGACGGCGTCGACGAGCCGGTCGTAGAAGGCGACATCCCCGGCCAGGATCCGCGGCCAGGAGAAGGAGAACCGGTAGTCCTGCACCCCGGCCGCGGCGATCAACGCGACGTCCGACTCGTACCGGTGGTAGTGGTCGATCGCCACTCGTCCGTCCTGACCGTTCACGACGGTTCCGGGCCGGGCGGTGAAGGTGTCCCAGATGCTCGGGCCCTTGCCGGCCGCGTCGGCCGCGCCCTCGATCTGGTAGGCCGACGTCGACATGCCGAACCGGAATCCGGCGGGTAGCTGGGGGTACAAGACGATCCTTTCAGCGAATTGCCCGAAGGCGCGGGAGGAGGGCCAGCGCGACGAGCGCGATGGCCGCCGTGACCAGGTAGAGGACGCGGTAACCACCGAGCACGGTGACGATCGGCGCGGCCAGCACGGGGGCCAGCATCTGCGGCAGCGTTCCGGCCACGTTGGCGACGCCGAGCAGGGTGGCCCGGGTCTCGGCGTCCGGCAGCACCTGGGTGAGGATCGCCATGTCGACCGCGATGTAGGCGCCCCATCCCACGCCGACCAGCACCGAGGCGACGATCACGACCGGGACGGCCGGGGCGAGGGCCATCAGTGTGGTGCCGGCGGCGAGCACGACCGCGCCCGCCGCCGCGAAGATCCGGCGTCTCTCCCAACGGTCCGACAGCAGCCCCCCGACGAACCCGAAGATCCCCGCGAAGAGCACGTTGACCACGGTCAGGATCAGCACCCAGCCGGCCGCGTCATCGACGCCGACCTGGTCGGACAGGTAGTACAGCAGGTAGACGAGGACCAGCGCGTTCACCAGGTTGAGCAGGAACCGGATCAGCCACGCCCAGACGAACTGCCCGCCCGGCCGGCGCAGCCGGCCTCTCCGCCGCTCGAGCACGGGACTCTCGCGATCGATGATCAGCAGCGCCGCGCCGAGCGCCGGAACAGCGATCGCCACCGCGATGTAGCCGATCGTCTGGTCCCCTGCCGCGACCGCCACGGCCGTGCCGAGGATGACGCCGATGATCTGGGCGACCCCGAACAGCGCGCCGACCGTGCCGCGCTGGCTCTCCGGCGCCCGGTCGCCGATCAGGGCGGCGAGCGCGGCGAGCGGCCCGTTGAGGCCGACCTGGACGAGGATCCAGCCGGCCACCATGGTCGAGCTGGTCTCGGCCGAGGACAGCACGAGCAGCCCCGCGACACCGATCACGGTTCCGGCCACGAAGATCGGCCGGCGGGCCCGCAGCCGGTCGGAGAGCGCGCCCCAGAGGGGGTTGGCCACCATGGACGCTCCCGCGCCCCACGCGGTGACCAGGGCGAGCAGAGCCTCCTTGCCGTCGTCGCCGGCCAGCCGGGCCGCCTGCTCGGGGAGCAGGATCTGGATCGGCCCGAACCAGCCGGCCGCGACACCGACCATGGCCAGCGCGTACGCCGCCATCCACCCGCGGCCGACCCGCGACTCGACGACAGCCGTCATCCACGCGCCCTTTCCCACATCACCGTGTACGCCTCGGCTCCGCTGAGCAGCTGCGACCGCAGCAGGGGCCCGTCCGCGCCGGCCTGGTTGATCAGGTCCGTGACCCAGTCGGCGTACAGGCCGTACTGGGCGACGCCGTCGGTGTTCAGGTCGAAGGTCCGGCTGCCGTAGACGTGCTTGCCGACCGTCGTGCCGTTGATGGCGGTGAAGGGATAGGTGAGTGGGCTGGAACCGGCGTTCAGGCGGGGGGCTGCCTGCGGGCCCAGCCCGTTCACGTCGGTGCCGACCCCGTACCCGGTGATCCTCGAGCCGTTGGCGAGGGCCCGGTGCGCACGCCATTCCTCCAGGAAGGTGCCGGTGGCCTGACCGTCGTCGGTGGCGGAGAAGGCGTAGCTGGCGAGGAATCCGCCGAGCCCCAGCATCCGGTTGATCAGGGCCGGGTCGGACCAGGTGTGCACCGAGGCGACCCCGGGATATCCGGCCTGTTCGGCCAGGTCCAGGACCGCTGACGCGGTCTTCACTCCCATGTGGTCGATGTGGATGATCATGCCGCGGTCGATCATCTTCTTGATGAGGTACGTTCCGAGCGCGGTGAGTCCCCGGGTGTTGCAGATCTTTCCGCTCGGATAGACCGGCAGGATCGTGCCGGCCGGCAGGTTGATCCCGAGCTGGAGCAGCTTCGCGATGTCGTCGCTGACCAGCGGTTGCTCATTGTCCGACGGCCCGGTGCAGCTGGTCGCCTGCCACCAGTGCCCGGTGGAGATCAGGTTGCCGACGTTGATCGCGGCGCCGGTCGTGCCCTCGTCGAACCGGGTGCCGCCGAACGCGTTGTCGAACTTGTGCACCGGGTAGAGGCCGCTGACCCCGATCGCCGCCAGTTCGTCGAGCCCGGCGTCGATGTCGGCGGTGGTGCACTGCGCGACACCGTTGATCTCGCGGCATCCGAAGAGCTCGGAGTTCTCCACGCCGATCGTGACGGCCAGCTTTCCCTGGGCGGCGATCCGGCGTACCTCCGCGGGGGTCTTCGCCAGCCGGAACCAGCCCTTGCCGGGACCGCCGCTGCGGGCGTCCACATAGTCCTGCATCTTCTGCAGATTGGCGGCCTGCGCCCGGATCTGGTCCATCTCGTCGCAGGAGGTGTGCTGGGGGGTCAGCTCACAGATCACCCGGTTGGCGACCAGCAGCACGTTGAGCACCCGCTGGCCGGACTTCCAGGCGCGTTCCAGGCTCCGGAAATAGGACGCCTCGTGCAGCATCGTGTCGTGCTGCGGCCAGTCGCCGAAGGTCGGCCAGCCGTCCTCGGCCGAGGCGATCGGATCGGTGCCGGCGATGATCGCTTCGAGGAGGGCGCCCCAGCCGAGGGTGGCGTGCGACGCGCAGCCTTTCAGGGCGACCGGGGCGCCACCGGCGGCGTACGCGTCCCCGCAGTGCAGTGATCCGCCGAAGGCCTCGGCCGCGGTGATGTGTGCGTGCGCGTCGATCCAGCCGACCAGCCTGCCGCCGGCGTCGACGCCGGCGGACGGGGTGCCGCTGACGCCGGTGGCGATGTCCGGGATCGCGGCGCAGCCGGTCGCCGGGGTGAGCGCGAAGGTGGCCCCGCCGGTGCCGAGCCCGCCCAGGTAGGAGCCCATCTGCTGGCCGGTCGCGGTGTTCACGAACCGGTGGCGGCTGCCGTCGGTGGTGATCGTCCAGTCGGCGCGGGGACCGTAGTCACCGCCGGCCCACACCCAGTTGGCCACGCTCTGGTAGGGCGGCGCGCCGTCGGCGTCCCGGAGCAGGTAGCGCCCGAGCGCGGTGGCCTCGGCGCGGAACGGCTCGGCCTTGGCGACCGAGCCGGTGAAGCCGTAGCCGACCGAATCCTTCCAGACGTGGCCGAGCGAGGTGGATCCGTTGAAGGCCTGGAGGGTGACGCATGCGCCCTCCAGGTCGTAGGCGGGCGTCCAGCTCGCGGCTCCGGAGGCGGGCGTGGGCAGCCCACCGACGAGGCCGAGCACCAGGACGCCGGCAACCAGCGGACGAGTCACGTGGCACCCCCCTTTTGTCGATCAATTGATCCACCAAAATTGGAGTGTAAGAACGGTCACACCTTCGAGGCCAGAGGGAGACGTGAATATTTTTCTCTGGAGCGGGATGAGAGCTAGCGTGTGGAGCGTGGCGCTCTCCCTGGCGGTCTCCCCGTGCCCCAACGACACCTTCGTGTTCCACGCCCTGATCCACGGACTGGTGCCTGGGGCGCCGCCGATCGACCTGACCTTCGCTGACGTCGACGTGACGAACACGGCTGCCCTCGACGGCCGGTTCGACCTGGTCAAAGTGAGCTATGCGGCACTGCCCTGGCTGCTCGACGACTATCAGCTGCTGCCCTGCGGGGGTGCGCTCGGGCGCGGCTGCGGCCCCCTGGTGCTCACCAACGGGCGCACCGACCTGACCGGCGCCACCGTCGCCGTCCCCGGCGACCGCACCACGGCATATCTGCTCTTCCGCCTCTGGGCCGCCGATCAGCCGCCGGCCCGCATCGAGGTCGTCCCGTTCCACCAGATCATGCCGGGTGTGGCGGAGGGCCGGTTCGACGCCGGCCTGGTAATCCACGAAGCCCGCTTCACCTACCAGCGATATGGGCTGACCGCCCTGGTCGACCTCGGCGAGTGGTGGGAGCGCGACACCGGCCTGCCCATCCCGCTCGGCGCCATCCTCGCCCGGCGCGGCACTGTCGACCCGGCCGCGGCCACCGGCTGGATCCGGGAGTCACTGCGGCTCGGCTGGAGCGATCCGGCCGCCGGCCAGGACTTCATCCTCGCCAACGCGCAGGAGATGGAGCCCGCGGTGGTGAAACAACACATCGAGCTGTACGTCAACGAGTTCACCCTGGAATTGGGCGAAGACGGACTCGCCGCCGCCGACGCCCTGCTCGGGCGCGCGGCAGCGGCGGGTCTGACGCCTGCTGTTCCGTCGTTCGTCTAGTCAGATCTCGAACTCGCGGGCGACCGCGTGCACCAGCTGCGCGATCTTCAACGAGGTCTTCTTGTCGGGATAGCGCCCACGCTGCAGAGACGGCTGCACCGAGCTCTCCAGAACCTTGATCATGTCCTCGATCATGCTGGCCAGCTCGTCCGCCGGGCGGCGGCGCAACTCGGCCAGGGACGGCGGGGCGTCCAGCAGTTTCACGCCGAGAGCCTGCGCTCCCTTACGACTGTCGACGATGCCGAACTCGATCCGCTGACCCGTCTTCAGTTCCGTGACCCCCGCCGGCAGCGCACCCTTGGGAAGGAAAACGTCTCCGCCCTCGTCACTGGTGACGAAACCGAATCCCTTCGCTGCGTCGTACCACTTCACTCGACCCGTGGGCACCGCTGACCTCAACTTCACTCAATGGACACAACCGCTCACGGCAAGGCTATCTAGCGGACGGCCCCGGCCCAACTGCAATCTCACTGAGTAACGTCGGGAACACGGTCAGATCGGGCAACACGTACGAAGCGCCGGCCTCGCGCAGTTCGGTCTCGGAACACGGGCCGGTCGCCACCCCGATCCCCGGGACACCCGCGGTCCGGGCCGCGATCATGTCGCCGACGTGATCGCCCACGTACCACCGGACGCCGTGCTCGGTCAGCGCGGCCGCCTTGCCCTCGGAGAACAGGTCACCGGCCAGCTCGTCGGCGTGCAACCCGAGGTGATCCAGGTGCAGGCGGGCCAGCCGGCCCAGTTTCGAGGTGACCACCACGACCCGCAGCCCGGCCGCCCGGACCGCGTCGAGGGTCTCCACCGCGCCCGGGGTGGGCCGGCTCGGAGTGACCGCGTGATCCGGATAGAGGGCACGGAAGGTGGTGACCGCCTCCTCGACGTCCTCCTCCGGAAACCAGTACCGCAGCTCGGTCCGCAGCGGCGGACCGAGCCGGGACACCGCGAGATCGGCGTCGACGTGCACGCCGGTCTCGGCGGTGAGCGCCCGATACGTCTCCCGGATACCCGGCCGGGAGTCGATCAGGGTCATGTCCAGGTCGAAACCGACCGCGTCCCTCACGGGTGCCGGCTGGACGCCCGGTAGCTCAGGCTCTCCACCGGAAGAGGGAAAGTCTGATCGTCACCGAACGGGGACGGGGCCGCGGCACGGTCGGAGACGAGCTCGGACACGTGCATCTTGCCCTTCATGTCCACACCGCGCGCCTGAGCGTGCTCGTTCGCCGGCGTCGAGCTGCCCGCCGTGATCCCCTTCGCCACTTTCGGTCCTCCTGAAGATCGAAGGCCCGGCCACGCCCGGACCAACCACTATCGTCCCATGAACGTTAGCGTTGAAGACGATGGCCACCACATTCGCCGATCAACTCCGGTCGCTGCCGGACGAAGCTCTGGGCGCGCTCATACAGTTGCGCCCCGACCTCGTCGTTCCGGTGCCCGCCGACATCTCGGCCCTCGCCGTACGCGCACAGTCCCGCAACTCGGTCGCCCGCTGTCTGGACGGCCTCGACGAGTTCGCCCTCACCATTCTCGACGCGGCCCGCCTGAGCCGGGCCGCCGACACCGCGCTGACCTCGGTCGACGCCATCCTCGAGCTCGCCGGGACAGCGCCCGCCGAGGACGTCCGGGTGGCGATCGACCGGCTCCGGGTGCGGTTCCTGCTGCACGGGCCGCCCGAGGCGTTGCAGGTCGTCGGCGCCGTCGACGAGGTCACCTCGCCGTACCCCGCCGGCCTCGGCCGTCCCGCCGACTACCTGGACGCCCGGGCCGCCGCGCTCTGCGCCGACCGCGCCAAGCTGCGCCGCACCGTGCTCGCCGCGCCACCCGGCGCCCGGGCCGTACTGGACCGGCTCGCCGCCGGCCCGCCGGTCGGCGCCCTCAACCGGCCCGCGCTCGGCCCGGAAAGCATGGCCGAACCGATCCGCTGGCTCGTCGAACAGCACGTCCTGGTGCCGATCTCGGAGGCCGGCCGCGCCCCGCGCCCCGACGGCGAACTGGTCGAGCTCCCCCGGGAAGTCGGCATGCTGCTGCGCCGGGAGACCGGCCCGCTCGGCGTGCTGCGCCCGCTCCCGCCGGTCCCGGGCGCCCCGTCACGCGATCCGCGGTCCGCCGACTCCGCCGGCGCCGGGCAGACCATGGAGGCGGTCCGCGCCACCGAGGCGATCCTCGAGACCCTCGCCGCCGAGCCGGCCCCCGTGCTGCGCACCGGCGGGCTCGGCGTCCGCGACCTGAAACGACTGGCCAAAGTCGCCGGGACCGACGAGGCGGGGACGGCGCTGCTGGTCGAGACGGCGTACGCGGCCGGCCTGCTCGGCGAAACCGACGCCGGCCCCAACCAGGAGCTATTCCTGCCCACCGGGGCGTACGACCTGTGGCGCGCCACCGGCATCGCCCACCGCTGGGGCGCCCTCGCCCGGGCCTGGCTCGCGATGACCCGGCAGCCGGGCCTGGTCGGCCGCCGCGACGAACGCGACCGGCCGATCAACGCCCTCGCCCCCGACGCGGAACGAGCCGGCGCCCCACAGGCCCGCCGGGAGGCGCTGAACGCGCTCGCCGAACTGGACACCGGTGCCGCGCCGGCCACCGACGACCTGCTGGCCCTGCTGTCGTGGCAGGCGCCCCGGCGGGCCCGCGGCCGGGAGGCGGCACATCGGGACGCGTACGCCGGGGCGGCCCTGCTGGGGATCACCGGGCTGGGCGCGCTCACCTCGTACGCCCGCCTGCTCCTGAACGACTCCGGACCGGACGAGACCGACCCGCTCGGGGTGCACCCGGAGGACGCGCACGCCGACGCGGTCCGCGCCCTCGACCAGCTGCTGCCCGCCCCGGTCGATCACATGCTGGTGCAGGCCGACCTGACCGTGATCGTGCCCGGCCCGCCCGAGCCCGACCTGGCCACCGAACTCGACGTGCTGACCGAGCAGGAGTCGGCGAGCGTCTTCCGGGTCACCCCGGCCAGCGTGCGGCGTGCCCTCGACATCGGCTACCAGGCCACCGACCTGCACGAGCTGTTCCGCCGCCGGTCCCGTACCCCGGTGCCGCAGACGCTGACCTACCTGATCGACGACGCCGCCCGGCGGCACGGCGGTCTGCGCAGCGGCTCGGCCGGCTCCTACCTGCGCAGCGACGACGAGGCGCTGCTGGCCGAAGTGCTCGCCGACAAGCGGGTCGGCACCCTCGACCTGCGCCGGATCGCACCGACCGTGCTGGTCAGCCCGCGCCCGGTGACCCGGCTGCTGGGCGCGCTGCGCGAGGCCGGTTACGCCCCGGTCGCCGAGGACGCCGGCGGCACCACCGTGCTGAGCCGGCCGAAAGTTCGGCGGGCCCCGAGCCGCTCCCCGCGCATCGCCGAAGCGTCCACCCCCGTGCTGACCGGCCCACGCCTGGCCGGGGTGGTCGAACAGCTCCGCCGTGGTGACATCGCCACCCGGGCCGCCCGGCGCGCCCCGGTCACCGTGCGGGCCGCACACGGCCAGGCGATCCCCGGCCTGACCGCGGTCCAGCAGCACACCCAGGCGATGGCGGTGCTCCAGCAGGCGGTCCGCGACAAGGCCCGCGTCTGGGTCGGTTACGTCGACTCGCACGGCGCCACTCTGTCCCGCCTGGTCCGTCCGGTCTCCCTGTCGGCCGGTTACCTCCGTGCCGAGGACGAACGCGGCGAGAGCCTGCACACCTTCGCCCTCCACCGCATCACCGCCGCAGTCACGGAGGAATAGTCCCTCGCCTGCCGACTTGCGACTAGCTGCGCAGGGCCTATAGGCGCTATATCGAGAGAGCTTCAGGGAGGCCGGCATGCCGAATTACAAGGGTGAGACGACCTGGGAGGACGAGCTCATCGACGAAGGCTGCGTCGAGAGCATCCGAAACAGTGCCGTCCAACTCCTCGCGCATCGTGGAGTCGGCACACCGAGGCAGGGCTGATTGCAGAAAAACTCATCGACCAGGATCGAAACACGGCGGTCGAGCGGGCCGCGTTCGAAAATCTCGGAGAGCTCAACGCCCTGATTGTCGGCGAGTAGGGGTTTTGCGGGGTCGTGCGCCCCCGTTTGACGCACGACCCCGCCGTTAATACCGACGCTCTACGAGGGCGAAAGGTTGTAGACGAATCTCGTGGCAGACTGGAGGGTCGGCATCTCGGCTCTTCGGAGGGCGTACGCGTGAGTGGCGGACCACTGATCGTGCAGTCGGACAAGACCCTTCTCCTGGAGGTTGATCACCCGGACGCGCAGGCATGCCGGATGGCGATCGCGCCCTTCGCCGAGTTGGAGCGTTCTCCGGAACACGTGCACACCTATCGACTGACCCCGCTGGGCCTGTGGAACAGCCGGGCCGCCGGGCACGACGCGGAGAGCGTGGTCGACTCGCTGATCAAGTTCTCGCGGTACCCGGTGCCGCACGCGCTGCTGGTCGACGTCGCCGAGACGATGGATCGGTACGGTCGCCTTCAGCTGCTCAACGACCCGGTGCACGGGCTGGTCCTGCGCGGCCTCGACAAGATCGTGCTGATCGAGGTGGCTAAATCGAAGAAGCTGGCCGGCATGCTCGGCACCCGGATCGACGACGAGACGATCATGGTGCACGGGTCCGAGCGCGGCCGGCTCAAGCAGGCACTACTCAAGCTGGGCTGGCCGGCCGAGGATCTGGCCGGTTACGTGGACGGCGAGGCGCACCAGATCGACCTCAGAGAGGACGGGTGGACGCTCCGGTCGTACCAGCAGGAGGCGGTCGACGGTTTCTGGGCCGGGGGCTCAGGGGTGGTGGTGCTGCCCTGTGGCGCGGGGAAGACGCTGGTCGGCGCGGCGGCGATGGCGACGGCCAAGGCCACCACGCTGATCCTGGTGACCAACACGGTCGCCGGCCGGCAGTGGAAACGGGAGCTGCTGGCCCGGACCACGCTGACCGAGGAGGAGATCGGGGAGTACAGCGGGGAGCGCAAGGAGATCCGCCCGGTCACCATCGCCACCTATCAGGTGCTCACCTCGCGCCGTGGTGGCGCGTTCACCCACCTGGACCTGTTCGGCGCACGGGACTGGGGCCTGGTCGTCTACGACGAGGTGCACCTGCTGCCGGCGCCGATCTTCCGGTTCACCGCGGACCTGCAGGCCCGCCGGCGGCTGGGTCTCACCGCCACGCTGGTCCGCGAGGACGGCCGCGAGGGTGACGTCTTCTCCCTGATCGGCCCGAAACGGTACGACGCGCCTTGGAAGGACATCGAGGCGCAGGGCTGGATCGCCCCGGCGGAGTGTGTCGAGGTGCGGGTCACCCTCACCGACGCGGAGCGGATGTCGTACGCGGTGACCGAGGCCGAGGAGCGCTATCGGGTCGCGGCCACGGCACGCACCAAACTGCCCGTGGTGAGGGCCCTGGTCGACAAGCACCCGCAGGAGCAGGTGCTGGTGATCGGCGGTTTCCTGGACCAGTTGCACGAGCTCGGCGAGTTCCTGGACGCCCCGATCGTGCAGGGTTCGACGACGAACAAGGAGCGGGAGCGGCTGTTCGACGCGTTCCGGGACGGATCGCTGCGGACCCTGGTGCTGTCGAAGGTGGGGAACTTCTCCATCGACCTGCCGGAGGCGGCGGTGGCGATCCAGGTGTCCGGCACGTTCGGTTCACGGCAGGAGGAGGCGCAGCGTCTCGGCCGGGTGCTGCGGCCGAAGGGCGACGGGCGGCAGGCGCATTTCTACACGGTCGTCTCCCGGGACACGATCGACACCGAGTACGCCGCCCACCGTCAGCGCTTCCTCGCCGAACAGGGCTACGCCTACAAGATCGTCGACGCGGACGACGTCCTCGGCCCGCCGATCCCGCAGATCGACTGATCGACTGATCGACGGCAAGAGTCATGCCGGTCCTGGGGATGCCGCCGATCACTCCGCGGTGGCCCATTGGAGGGACAGGCGAGTGGCGGCGCGTTCGGCGCGGATCTCCATCAGGTCGCCGAGGATGACGGCGCGGTCCACCACCACCGGCTGCTCGTCCATGGCGTAGGTGGTCCGCTCGCTGACGAAGACCGCCTCACCGGCCGGCCGCCGCAGGTGACCGGCGACCGGTTCGGTGAGCAGCCCCGGAACGATGCGTTCCGAGGCGCGCACGATCGTCACCCCGGCGTCGGCGAGCGCCTCGTACAGCGAGGTTCGTCGGAAGTTCTCGTCGGCGATCCGGGAGCCGTACGGTTCCGGGATCCACGACGTCTGATGGATGACCGGCTGGTCGCCGAGCAGCCGTACCCGTTCCAGACGCAGGCCGGCGCCCTCCGCGGCAACCGAGATCACCTCGGTGGTCACGTCGTGGCCCTGTTCGCGCAGGTCCTCGACGAAGCTGCGCAGCGTGTCGACCCGGTACGCGGCCTGCACCGGCGCCACGAACGTGCCCCGCCCGGCCTGCTGCAGGATCAGCCCGTCGTCGCGCAGCTGTTGAAGGGCCTGGCGCAGGGTCATCAGCGTCACGCCGTACCGGGTGCTGAGTTCCCGCTGCGCGGGCAGCGCGTCACCGGGCCGGTACACCCCTGTCCGGATCTTGTCGGCCAGATCGGCGGCGATGCGCCGATATGCGGGGATCTTCACGGGACACAGTCTGGCCCATCACGCGTCGAGCGCCTTCCGGAACCCGGCCAGCACGGCGCCGAGCTGTTCCGGGGACTCTCCGTCGAGGATCCGTCGCATCAGCGTCGCCCCGATCACCACGCCGTCGGCCGACTCGGCGGCGGCGACGGCGTGCTCGTGGGTGGAGATGCCGAAGGCCAGCAGCACCGGCCGGTCGGTGAGCCGCCGCACTTCGGTGGCGAGCCGCCCGCCGGAGGCGGCGAACTCCGTGCCGGTCGTGCCCATCACCGAGACGGCGTAGACGAAGCCGCGGCTGCGTCCGACGATCTCGGCGAGCCGGTCGGTGGGTGTGGCCGGCGCGGCCAGCAACGTCAGTTCGACTCCTGCCGCTTCGGCGGCGGCGGCGAGCGGTGCGGCTTCGTCGATCGGCACGTCCGGCACGATCAGCCCGCTGATCCCGGCCGCCGCGAGTTCGGCGCAGAAGGACGGCCGGGAGATCACCAGGTTGTAGTAGGTCATGGCGATCAGCGGGATTCCCACGTCGACCGCCGCCACCTCGTCCAGCACGCTCCTGACCGTGACGCCGCGCCGCAGCGCGCGGTCCGAGGCATCCTGGATGGTCGGCCCGTCGAGGATCGGGTCGGAGAACGGGAGCCCGATCTCGATCGCGTCGGCGCCGTTGCGGGCGTACTCCCGCAGGTAGTCGGTCCAGTTCTCGCTGATGCCGCCGGTCAGATAGGGCACGAGCACCGACCGGCCGGTGTCCCGGCGCGCGCGCAGGTGTTCTTCGACTGCCACGAAGCCTGTCATGATGCCTCCATCAGGGTCGCCATGTCCTTGTCGCCGCGGCCGGAGAGCGTCACCAGCACCGTCGACCAGGGCGGCAGCTCCCCCGACTCGGCGGCCCGGATCACCCAGGCGATGGCGTGCGCTGATTCCAGCGCCGGGAGGATGCCTTCGGTACGGGCGAGCCGGTGCACCGCCGGGATCACCTCGGCGTCGCTGACCGTCACGTACCGGGCCCGGCCCATGTCTTTGAGGTAGGCGTGTTCCGGTCCGATCCCCGGGTAGTCCAGTCCGGCCGCGATCGAGTGCGCCTCGCTGACCTGCCCGTTCTCGTCCTGGAGCAGGTAGGACCGGAACCCGTGCAGCACACCGGTCTTTCCGGCCGCGATGGCCGCGCCGCCTTCGGCCTCGACGCCGATGAGCTGCGCCGGGGTGTCGGCGAATCCGGCGAACGTGCCGGCGGCATTGGAGCCGCCGCCGATGCAGGCGACCACGTAGTCGGGGTTTCCGGTGGTGAGTTCGGCCGCGCACTGGCGGCGTGCCTCGTCGCCGATGACCCGCTGGAATTCCCGGACCATCCAGGGGTACGGGTGGGGGCCCATCACGGAGCCGAGGCAGTAGTACGCCTCGTCGACGCAGGTGACCCAGTGCCGCATGGCTTCGCTCGTGGAGTCCTTGAGGGTCCGGGTGCCGCTGGTGACCGGGATGACCTCGGCGCCGAGCATCTTCATCCGGAAGACGTTGAGGGCCTGCCGCTCGATGTCGACCTCGCCCATGAAGATCGTCGCTTCGAGGCCGAGCAGCGCGGCCGCGGTGGCGGTGGCGACGCCGTGCTGTCCGGCGCCGGTCTCGGCGAGGATCCGGGTCTTGCCCATCCGCTGGGCGAGCAGCGCCTGCCCGAGCACATTGTTGATCTTGTGGGAGCCGGTGTGCGCCAGGTCCTCGCGCTTGAGCAGCACGTTGACGCCCAGTTCGGCGGAGAGCCGCCAGGCCGGGGTGAGCGCGGTGGGCCGGCCGGCGTGCACGGCGAGCAGCCGGTCCAGGTCGCGGTGGAACCGCGGGTCGGCCCACGCCTCCCGGAACGCCTCCTCGACCGCGGCACAGGCCGGGACGAGCGACTCGGGCACGTATCGCCCGCCGTACTCCCCGAACCGCCCCAGCTCGCCGGGCTCGGTCATGACACTGGCGGCCGGCATCGGCAGCGCGATCTCGGTCACGGCGCACCTCCACTGTTCTAGAACTGAGTTCTAGAACAGTTATACACAGCCGAGCCGGAAAAGAAAACGGCCCGGCACCCCTGAACGGGCCGGGCCGGGCGAATAAGGGGTCAGCGGCGTCAGGTCGGCACCGCCGGGCCGGGCTGGAGGATGTCGGCGAGCAGGTCACCGTGCGTTTCGACCCGCTGCAGGGTCTCGGCCGCGCCGCACTGCCACGACGGCATCTCCCCGGTCGCCATGGCCACCACCTCGTCCCAGGTGAGCGGCGTGGAAGCGGTCGGCGACTCCCCGGCCCGCAGCGAGTACGGCGTCACCGTCGTCTTGGCCGCCGCGTTCTGGCTCCAGTCGATGAAGATCTTCCCGGGCCGCAGCTGTCGGGCCATCTTCGCGGTGATCGAACCCGGCACCATCTTCGCCAGTTCCTCGGCGACCCGCTTCGCGTAGGCCGAGACGGTCTCCGAGGACTGGGTGCCGGAGATCGGGCAGCACAACTGCATGCCCTTCTTCCCGGACGTCTTCGGATAGGCGGCGATGCCGTCGGCGGCGAGCCGATCCCGCATCAAGACCGCCACCGCGCAGCATTCGTGCAGCCCGGCCGGCGCCCCCGGGTCCAGGTCGACGACCAGCAGGTCCGGGCCGGCGCCGATCCGCCACTGCGGCGTGTGCAGTTCGATCGCCGCCAGATTCGCCAGCCAGACCAGCGTGGCCAGCTCGTCGACCACCACGAAGTCGATGGTCTCCCGACTCTTCGTGGACCCCGGCACCGGCAGGGTCTCCAGGCGCACCCAGGACGGCGTACCCCCGGGCTTGTTCTTCTCGAAGAAGTGCGCCTCGTCGACCCCGTTGGGATAGCGGATCCGGGTGACCGCTCGATTCCGCAGGTGCGGCAGCATGACCGGAGCGACACGCGTGTAGTAGTCGATCACCTCGCCCTTGGTGAACCCGGCCGCCGGGTACATGACCTTGTCGAGGTTCGACAGCTCGACGTCGCGTCCTTCGATGGTCACCAGGAACCGGTCACGGGGCATCGTCGGCACACTCCGAGGGCAGCTTGTCGTCGCGCAGCCGCAGAAAGCGGGGAAAGCGCAGGCGACGGTCGGGCGTCTGGTTGCCGTAGCGGATCTCGGCCACGAGCTCGGGGCGTACCCAATGGGCTCCCCGGGCATCCGCACGCGGCACCGCACCGGGAGCGAACGGCGAACCGGAACTGGCGAGCGGCGCCAGCCGTGAGAGAAGGTCGCGCTCGGCCGCCGCGCCGATGCCGCCGCCCACCCGGCCCCGGAAGGCCAGGCCGGACGGGGTCGGCACGCCGATCAGGAGGCCGCCGAGCTTGCGGGCGCCGGGCCGCCAGCCGCCGATCACGTAGTCGCCGGTCCGGTCGAACTTGACCTTGACCCAGTCGGCGGAACGGTGTCCGGGCAGGTAGACCGAGTCGGAGCGCTTGGCCATCACGCCTTCGAGCTGGTTCTCCCGGGCGGCGGCCTCGGTGGCCGGCCCGTCACCGAAGGACGGCGGCACCATCCAGCGCGGCCCGGCCAGGTCGAGCTCCTCCAGACGCTCACGGCGAGCCAGGTAGGGCAGCCCGGTGTAGTCGATCCCGTCGTGGAAGAGCAGATCGAAGATGAGGTACGTGGCCGGAACGGTGACCGCGAGGGCGGCGGCCTTCTGCTTGTCCCGGACGTGCATCCGCTCCGCCAGCGCGGTGAACGACGGCCGCCCGGCCGCGTCGAAGACGACCATCTCGCCGTCCAGCAGCGTCCCCTCGGGCAGATGCAGGTCGGCGACCTCCGGGTAGGCGGGCGTGACCACCGCGCCGGACCGGGCGAACAGCTGTGGCGGCCCGCCGTCGAAGAGGGCCAGGACCCGCACCCCGTCCCACTTGAACTCGTAGCTCCAGTCCGGGCCCACCGGCAGCCGGCCCGCAGTCGCGAGCATCGGTGTCAGCGGTGATCCGGCCACCCGATCACCATAGGCAAAAGCGTTCACCTTACGCAGGCGTCCCAGTGATGCCATTCTGGGAACATGCGAGCGATCTGGAAGGGCGCTGTCTCATTCGGTCTGGTGTCGATCGCCGTCAAGCTCTATTCGGCGACCGAGGAGAAGGACATCCGCTTCCACCAGGTGCATCGCACCGACGGGGGCCGGATCAAGTACCAACGCACCTGCTCGGTGGACGGCGAGGTGGTGTCCTACGACGACATCGCCAAGGGCTACGACATCGGCGGCGGCGAAATGGTGATCCTGACCGATGAGGACTTCGCCGAGCTGCCCCTGAGTACGTCCCGGGCCATTGACGTGCTCGAATTCGTTCCGGCGGAGCAGATCGACCCGATCCTGTTCGCCAAGGCCTACTATCTGGAACCCGAGGGCCAGGCCGCGAAACCCTATGTGCTGCTGCGTGACGCCCTCCGCGACGCCGACCGGGTGGCCATCGTCAAGATCGCGATCCGGCAGCGGGAGCAGCTCGCCACCCTGCGGGTCCGCGACGACGTGCTCGTGCTCAACACCATGATGTGGCCCGACGAGGTCCGCACGCCCGAGTTCGGCTTCCTCGACGATCACATCGAGACCCGCCCGGCCGAGCTCGCGATGGCGAGCTCGCTCATCGACTCGATGGCCGGCAGCTTCAAGCCCGACGAGTTCACCGACAACTACCGCACCGCGCTGCAGGAGGTCATCGACGCCAAGGTCGAGGGCCGCGAGGTGATCCAGCCGGACGAGCCCGAGGAGGCCGCTCCCGCGGCGATCGACCTGATGGCGGCGCTCAAGGCATCCGTCGAACGCGCGAAACAGGCACGAGCTTCCGAGGGTACGGACAACGCGCCCGCACCCGCGAAAAAGGCCGCCAAAGCCCCCCGGGCGAGCGCGAAGAAGTCCACCGCCGCCGCGGCCAAGAAGACCACGAACGCGAGGAAGAGCACGTCCGCCACGAAGGCCACGAAGAAGTCGGCGTGACTACTCTTCTCCCATGGGCGTGGCAGATGGGGTGGCTCGATGGCACTGACATGGGCGGAGTCTTACCTGGGCAAGGTTCGGGCGAGCATCGGCGACACCGACACGATCTTCTTCGTCGGCGCGCGCACGGTGGTTCTCGACGAACGGGGCAGGCTGCTGCTCATCCAGCGGTCCGACAATCATCGCTGGGCGATCCCGGCCGGCGCGATGGAGCTGGGCGAGAGCATGGAGCAGTGCGCCGTCCGTGAGCTGTGGGAGGAGACCGGGCTGCGGGCGACGTCGCTGACGCCGTACGCGTTCTACACCAACTACACCTACACCAACGAGTACCAGCACACCTATCAGCAGGTGCTGATGTCGTTCGTGGTGCATTCCTGGGAGGGTGAGCTGCTCCGGCAGACCGACGAGAGCGTGGACGCCGGCTTCTTCGCCCTGGACAAGCTGCCGCAGGAGTCGTTCATCGTCGACGAGGCCCTCGCCGACCTCGCCGAGTTCCGCCGGACCGGGATCCTGGTGATGAAGTAAGGGTGGGCTATATCGCGGTGCGGTGCCCGGCCCGCTGGGGCAGGATGGCCTTCCGTGAGTACGAAGCGCCGCCTGGGCCTGGACCTGTCCCCGTTACGCACCTCCCGGGACTTCCGGCTCGTCTTCATCGGCGGTGTCGCGACCGCGTTCGGGTCCTTCATCAGTTACGTCACCATTCCGTACCAGGTGGCGAAGCTGACCGACGACCCGCTGATGGTCGGCCTGATCGGCGTCTGTGAGCTGCTTCCGCTGCTGATCATGTCGTTCGTCGGCGGCGCGCTCGCCGACTACATCGACCGCCGGCTGCTGGTCCGCGGCTCCGAGCTGGCGCTGGCCGCGATCTGCGGCATCCTGCTGTTCAACTCGCTCTCCGACGAGCCGCACCTGTGGCTGCTCTACGTGGCGGCATTCCTCACCGCCGCCGTCGCCGGCCTGCAACGACCCGCGCTGGACGCGATGCTGCCCCGGCTGGTGAAGCCGGAGGAACTGCCGGCCGTCATGTCGCTGCACTCGCTCGGCATGCAGTTCGCCCAGCTGTTCGGCATGCCGCTGGCCGGCATCCTGCTGGCCAGCTTCGACCTTGCCTGGGTGTACGCGTTCGACCTGCTCACCTTCGCCGTCTCGCTGATCTGCCTGACCCTGGTCAAGGCCGTCCCGCCGCCGGTCGCCGCCGATCGCCCGTCGCTGAAGAGCGTGGTCACCGGCCTGAAGTACGCGAGGTCCCGCCCCGAACTGCTCGGCACCTACCTGGTCGACATCAACGCGATGTTCTTCGGCATGCCGTCGGCGCTCTACCCGTTCCTCGCCGAGGACCTGGGCGGGCCGAAAGTGCTCGGGCTGCTCTACGCCGCGCCCGCGATCGGCTCGCTGATCGCCACGTTCGGCTCCGGGTGGACCGCACGTGTCCACCGGCACGGCCTGATGGTGCTGATAGCGGCAGCGCTGTGGGGTGTCGGCATCATCGGCGTGGGCCTGTCCGACACCCTGTGGCTGACCCTGTTCTGTCTGGCGTTCGCCGGTGCGGCCGACATGGTGTCCGGCCTCTTCCGCATGATCATTTGGAATCAGACGATCCCCGATCATCTGCGTGGCCGGCTGGCGGGCATCGAGATGCTCTCGTACACCACCGGGCCGTTGCTCGGGCAGTTGCGAGCGGGCGCGATGGCCCGTACCGGCCTGGGTGTCCCCGGTGCGATCTGGCTGGGCGGTGTCCTGTGCGTGGCGGGCAGCCTGGTGCTGGCCGCCGTCCTGCCGAAGTTCGTCGCCTACAACGGCAAGGACGGCATGGCCCTGAAGAAGGCGGCCGACGACGAGTGGATCGCCACCGCTGCCGACCGCACCGCCTGAACCGGGCGTGGCGTTCGGGCAACCATAGGCACCCGAACGCCACACGGTCAGGTGGATTCTGCGGTGGGCTCGCGCAATGCCGGCGTCAAGGCGATCGACAGGACCAGCAGCATCGCGACCGCGAGCAGGCCACGGGACACCGTGAAATGGTCGCCGAGGAAGCCGATCAGCGGCGGCCCGCCGAGGAACGCGCAGTACCCGATGGAGGCGACCACAGCGACCCGGGCCGGCGCCTTCGCCGGTTCGTCCGCTGCCGCGCTCATTCCGACCGGGAAACCCAGCGAGGCCCCGAGCCCCCAGAGCATGGCTCCGGCGAACGCGACAGGCGCCGACGGGCCGAACACGAAGATCAGCAGCCCACCCAGGCCGGCCACGGCCAGGCCGCGCAGCACCGGGACCCGGCCGTAACGGTCCAGCAGGTTGGGCCCGTACCACCGGCCCACCGTCATCGCGGCCAGGAACAGCGCGAAGCCGAGCGTGCCGGTGGACGCCTCGGTGCCGTAGTCGTCGATCAGCGCGATGCTGATCCAGTCGATCCCGGCGCCCTCGGTCAGCGCGAAAGCCAGCACGAACAGGCCGATCAGCAGGGTGCGCGGCTCCCGCCAGGCGGTCAGGGTGCTGGGCTTCTCCCCGCTCTCGGTCTCCGTGGCCGACTCATCGGCCACGAACCAGCGCACCGACGGCACCACCGCCGCCACGACCAGCACACAGGCGACCACCACGTGCACCGTGACCGGGACACCGAGTTTCACCGCGCCCGCCCCGGCCAGCGCGCCGACCACCGTGCCGACGCTGTACCCGGCGTGGAAGCGCGACATGATCGACCGGCCGAGACGGCGCTCCACCACAGCGGCCTGCACGTTCATCGCCACGTCCCAGGCGCCGGTGGAGAAGCCGTAGACGTAGAGCGCGATCACCACGGGCACGACACCGTAGTGGAAGCTGACCGCGACGCCGGCCAGCGCCGACCCGAGCACGACGGCCATCGTGCCGACCATGACCCGGGATCCGAACCTGCTGACCATGTGCCCGGCCAGCGGCAGCGACGTGATGGACCCGGCCGCGATGGCCAGCAGGACCAGCCCGAGCTGCGACGGGGTGAGCCCGAGCTCGTCGCGGATCTGCGGGATGCGGGCGGCGAAGCTGGCCATGGCGACGCCGAGGAAGATGAAGGTGACGTAGACCGATCGAGTGGAGGACCGGAGACTGACCGTCTCGACTGTGCTCAAAGGGTGACCCCGTGTGATCGTGAAAGCGTTCTCTAAGCCAACCTATCTAAGATCCGGCTGGGCAGCAGAACCCGCGGTAGGGCCCCGCGGTTGTCGGCGGCGCACGCGGCGGCCACCAGCCCAGCGGCCGCGGCCGCTCAGCGTCTCGCCGCGGATCAGCGTGCCGCCTGCGAACGGCGGCTCAGAGCGAACGCAACTGCCAGGGCGCCCACTGCACCGCGGCGGCGAACCCTCCGCGACGGGCGTCTCGGGCGCCGGTCGCGGAGAGGGGGCCTTCCCGGTCGGATTTGACGCCGGCCCCGATCAGCCTGGTCTCGAACCAGGACCCGCCCAGGCCACGGCGCACGCGTTCCCACAGCCCGCCCTCGATCAGCGCGTCGGCGTGCACCCGCAAGCGCTCGACCAGCACCTTCGGGTCCTCGTCGCAGGCGTCGCAAGGGCAGGCCGGCAGCGACTCGGTCCACCAGCGGCCGAACCGCAGCAGCAGGCCGGGCTCGGTGAACTGGATCGCCAGTGGCGCGGCGGTGGGCATGCGGGGAATGAGCCGGTCGGTCCGCACGAGCGCGTCATCGAGCCCGAGCGGTTCCTTGCCCTCCCGGCGCTCGACCAGGTAGCGCTCGGTGAGCTCGTCCAGCATGGTGTCGGCCGCCTCGTGGAGCAGGGAGAAGCGGTCGGTTTCGGTGGCGTCCGGTCTGCGGTCCACCACTGCAGTATGCCGCGCTCGGCCCGCGGCAGCCCGGTGCTGCGGTGGAACGTGAGTCATCAGAAACCGAACTCCCCCGCCTTGACTCCGTCCATGAACGCCGCCCACTCCTGGCGGGTGAAGGCGAGGTACGTACCGGCAGGGTCCTTGGAGTCACGGACGAGGTAGCCATCCTCGATCCGTGCCACCTCGACACAGGCGCTGTGGGAGCAGAAACTGCTCCGCCGCCAGTGGAGCCCTTCCCCCAACTTGATCATTCTGTACACCTCCGTGACGGTTCGGAATCCACGTTAAGCGAGGGACTCGTCACTGACCGGAGTGGCGCGTGAATGAAAAATATGAAACGCCGCTTATCCCACTGAATGTGGCGTATGCGGCGTCAATTTGCTGTACTTATTCCTTTTTGCGAGTATTTGACCGCAGATTTGACCGGCCCGCTCCTGCAATAACGCAGTGCCAGAGCGGGCGGGCCCGACGACATCAGAAGCGGAACTCGCCCGCCGTCACGCCCTCGACGAAGGCATCCCACTCGGCCTCGGTGAAGCTCAGAGCAGCGGCCTCGGGCTTCTTCGAGTCGCGGATCAGGTAGTTCTCGCCGACCTTCGCGACCTCGACACACGTCGACGTTCCGCAGCGGCTGCTCTTCCGCCAAGCGGGCACGTTCATCTCTTCCATCGGGGACCTTTCGGAATCTATCCAGTGATCGTGTTTCACGGGTTCTTCCGGAGCGCCCGCTCGGTGGTGGCGCGCTCCAGTTCTTTTATCTGCCGTTCGATGAATTGGATCGTGTCCGCCTCATCGGCGACCTCATGCCAGACCCGGTCATAACGGGCACGATGTTTCGCGATCGTCTCCGGGTCCTCGATCATTTCGTCGTTGAGACCGGTCTCCCGGTACAACACCTCGCCCTGACCCAGCTTGAGCAGGTCGAAGCTGGCATTGTTGGTCACCGCGGCATCCTGCGAGAACGGCACCATCCGAATCCGGACGCCGTCCTCCTCGGCCGCCTGCTTCAGGCGGCGGAGCTGTTCCGCGAAGACCTCGGTCCCGCCGATGGTCCGCCGGAGCACCGACTCGTCGACCATGAGCAGGTACTTCACATTCCGGGCCTGCAGAACCTCGCGGCGCTTGTTCCGCGCCTCGATACGCCTGGTGCGCAGTTCCTCGGAAAGCTCGTCCTCGTACCGGGACATCAGGGCTTCCGCGTACGCGGGCGTCTGGAGGTGACCCGGTATGTAATAAATCGAGTACGAGCGGATCTCAGTGGCTTCACTCTCGTACTCGATCAGTTTACGCATGCCATCGGTGAGGGTGTCACGGAATTCGACGGCCTGATACCACGCCTGACCTCGGCGGGTCCGCGCGATGCGGGTGGCCGCGAGCAGATCGGCGACGACCGCCTTGTCCTTGATGCCGAGATAGGCGAGCAAGGGGCGCAGATCGTTCTGGGAGACGCTGACATCCCCGTTCTCGATCCGGATCACCTTGCTGAGCGACCACTCCATTTCCTCGGCGACCTGATTTTGGGTGAGTCCGGCCCGTTCCCGCGCTTGACGGAGCGCGAGACGTACGCGCCGGCGCGCAATCGTCGGCGAGTCACCCTCGGTCATGAGTCCTTCATCGTCGAAGTGTCGGTGGTGACGCACGGTAGTCGGAAATGACCTGTCTGCCACCTCGCTGGTTGCCAATTGGCAACCAGCGAGGTCGCGGACATCCTATTACTGTCCTATCAGAACGACGGGCACAAGGTGCGGTTTTGATCCAGATCGCAATCTCACCCGAGAGAATCTCGCGAAGCCGCAGGTCAAGCCGCAGCCAAGCCATAACCCCACGGGGTGCGGCGAGTGTCCTCCATGGCCCGCCGCAACGCTCGGCTGACCTGATTGAACACCCGGGCGTTCGGCGACGAGTAGAGCACCACGGCGGTTCCGCGGTACTGCGCGTGCAGCTCCCAGCGCCCTCGCTCGCGCCACATCATGGCTACGCCGGGTATCGCCAGGCCGAGGAAGACGAGGACGTAGACGGTGGGATCGGGCAGCAGCGTCCACCCGGCGGCCGCGATAGCGAGAGCGGCGACGGCCAATGCCGGAGCGTAGGGACGGATTCGGGACGGCGCCTGCACCAGGCCGACATTGCGGAGATCGGAAATGGCGAAGACCAGCGGTGCAGTGGTGGGGTGCCAGACGAACTGATCGTCGGACACGAGAGCGTCAGGCCCGCGATAGTAGATCCGTGTGCGCATGGCGAACTCCTCTTCGCTGTTCCTTGCGAGGAGGGAAGGAGCGGGGCCACCATTGGCGCGAGAGACCCGTCCCCGCCTCGACTGAGCCGCAACGAACGAAGTCACGACCGGATAGGCCGCAGAGGCGGACAACGGCACCCGTTTGCCGCCGGGTGCCGTTGCTTGTCTCTCCCTCCGACTTCGCCCTTTGTTGCCCTACTAGCAGTGAAGCACGCCACCCGGCAGCTCGCCACCAATCAATCTGCCATGTTGCAGATTGCGTACAAGCTGTGCGACTTCCCGCTGATCATGCATCGGCGCACGCCGAGGTGTTTGCGTCCGATCCGGCGCGGGTAGCCCAACCCGCGATGCCATTACGAACCTGTATTTCTGCAGGTGGGAAGGCGAAACCGAATGGAAAGCCGATTGAACGTCGCCGGTCAGACGGTGCAGCCCATTCTGATGTTGTTCCCGCTGGGTCTATTCGCAATGGCCGTTATGTTCGACATGGCCGATTTGCTAGGCGGGCCTGACATCCTCGGCGCACTGGCCTACTGGAACATCGTGGCCGGCCTGGTCGGTGGCGCCCTGGTCACGGTCGCCGTGGCCGTCGACGTGATGTTCGTGCGCCGCTCCCGGGACCGCCGTCTCGGCGTGCTCCGCAGCCTGCTCAACGTCGGCGTGCTGGTCCTCTTCGCGGTCATCGCGATGCTCCGCGTCCAGGCCGTCGAACGCGCCATCGGTGGCGGGCTCTTCCTCATCGAACTGCTGGCTCTGGGTCTGGCCGGGTTCGGCGCCTGGTTCGGCGGCGAGGTCGCCAACGGGCGTGCTCCCGCGTTTGCTCGCGCCGCCGCCGGGAACCGGAACTACTGACATTCCCCGGCCGGAAGGAGCACGACCATGACCGCATCGCTCAACGGGAAGCGGGTGGCTTTCCTCGCGACCGACGGCGTGGAGGAGATCGAGTACACCCAGCCGCGCAAGGCGGTCGAGGCGGCCGGCGGGCAGGCCGAGCTGGTCTCCCTCTCCGACGGCGAGATCCAGGCGCTGAACCACCTGGACAAGGCCGGCACCTACCGGGTCGAGAAGACCGTGCGCGACGCCGACCCCGGGCAGTACGACGCGCTGGTCCTGCCCGGTGGCGTGGCCAACCCGGACTTCCTGCGCGCGGACGCCGACGCCGTCCGCTTCGTCCGCGAGTTCGTCTCCGCGGGCAAGCCGGTCGCGGCGATCTGCCACGGCCCGTGGACGCTCGTCGAGGCCGGCGTCGTGGACGGGCGGACCCTCACCAGCTGGCCCAGCCTGCGCACCGACCTGGTCAACGCCGGCGCCACCTGGGTCGACGAGGAGGTCTTCGTCGACGATCACCTGATCACCAGCCGCAATCCGGACGACCTGCCCGCCTTCTGCGACGCCCTGCTCGCCCAGCTCACCAGCTAAAGGATCAACCCATTTCGCGGTACGCCGTACGAGCGAAACCCCCGGCTGACGACCAGCCGGGGGTTTTCTTCATTCCTCGGCGAGGCGGCCGGTCTGTTCCCGAAGGACGCGGATGGTGTCGTCCGGGCTCAGGTGATCTGAATCGGCGGCTCGATGCGACGGGCGGTCAGCGGGGCCAGCGGGCGCACCCACGGCTCGTGCGGATCGCCGGCCGGGTCCGCCTCCCACTCGTGGCAGATCCGGTCGATCCCGATCGGGTGGATGGTGAGCGAGCCGTCCGCGGCGATGTGCAGGCGCAGGAAACTCTTCGCCTCCTCGATCCCCTGGCCGGCGAACAGCTCGTTCAGGTTCACGTCGAACCGGGCGGCGACCAGCAGGTACAACGCGAGCAGCTGGGTCGCGACGATCGCTATCGCCGGGCCGTAGGCGACGGCCGCCACCGCCAGCGGCCCCGGCCACGCCCAGTTCCGCGCCGGGAACTGCATCCACACCCAGGTGCCGCCGACCGCGAGCGCGATCTGACTCGAACCGTGCGCCGCCCCGAGGATCCAGTGCCTGACGTGCCCGTCCGGTTTCGCGAACAGGAGCGTGCCCGCCATGATCAAAAACAGCATCAGCACCAGCGGGATGCTGAACAGCCGCTGGATGATGCCACCCTCGGCGGCCGCGCCGGCCATCGCCAGCATGGTGAGCGTGTGAATGATGCCGAGCATGGTGGCGAACCCGGCGTTACGCCGCGGCACCCGGTGGAAGACCCCACGGCTCAGCCGCCGCGACTCCGCCGCGTCCGGGAAGGTGGCCTTGCGCTCATACCGTCGGCTGCGGCTCGCGCTGCGGCTCAACGTCTCCGGCGGCGGGACCATCAGGTGATCCGGCAGGTTCTGGGTGCCCAGGGTGTACGCCCCGCCGCCACCGCAGGTGATCAGCTCCCGGTCGTCGGCGGAGAACCGCGCGTAATGGTGCAGGTCGCCGGAGAGCAGCACCCGCACCTGCGCGCGGGTCGGCCCCAGAATGGTCCGGATGAAGTAGTCGACGGCGTCGTAGGCGTGCGGGTTCTCTCGGGCCTTCACCCAGGTGGGTGACGGTGTCATCAGGATGATCCGATCGTCCGGCCCGACCTGCTCGGCCGCTTTCTCGAAATAGAGCAGCTGCGGATCGTCGATGTAGGCGCCGAACTGCTCGTCCACCGCGAACAACCACCAGTTCGCCGGAAGCTTCACCGCGAAGTACGACCGGCGCTGCTGCGTGCGCCACCCGCCGATGTGGCCGTCCTTGCGCCGGGCGAACAGCCGCAGGAACGCGGTCAACCCGTCATACCAGTCGTGGTTGCCGGGCAGCGCGTACAACGTGGGCCGCGGGATCCCGGCCGGCGCCTCGGGCAGAGCCGCGCGGTACGGACCCTTCATCCGGTTCTCATAGTCGTCGCCGCTGGCCGACGGATAGACCTGGTCGCCGCCCATCAGCAGCACCCGGCCCCGCGGCAGCCGCTCCCCGTCGACCTCCAGCTCCGGCTGGGACAGCAGATAGGCCACCGAATAGGTGGCGTCGAACCCGTCCCCCAGGTCGGCCACATAGTCCACCCAGAAGTCGCCGGTGGCCGTGGCCGAGTGATCGAAGACGTCGCCGTCCAAAGCGTTCTGCAGCTCGCGCTTGTCGAGGTAAGCCCCGAAAAGGATGTGCAGCAGCGTGCGCAATCCCGTGCTGAGCAGCAACAACGGGGCCAGCCAGCCGATCTGCCCCTTCGGCTCGAAACCCAGCTCCCGCGGATCGAGACTGCGGGGACGATTGGACGAACTCGGCTCCGGCTCGACCGGCCGGACCTCGGCGGCACGCTGCGGGGGAACGATGGCCATCGACTGATCGTCCGTCACCCTTTGCACAGTAGTCACGAGGTACGACATCCGAGATACCCCGATGATGATGGCTTCGCCCATGCCGTACACTTGCAACCGTTGCCGCCTTAGCTCAGTCGGCTAGAGCGACGCACTCGTAATGCGTAGGTCGACGGTTCGATTCCGTCAGGCGGCTCTGAAAGAAAGCCCAGGTCACCGACCTGGGCTTCTTCTTTTGAACAGGTCGATGGCGGTCTCTCCAGCGGTCCCGGTCCGCACCCCGCCGAGCCGCCTGGTCGAGGCGGTCCGCCACCTGGTCCAGGTCGCTAGCACCTCGGCTGGTCGTGCTCGAGGATCAGCTTGACCACGGCGCCGTTCACGAAGAGGAATCGGTAGTGGACCCCGGCGTGCTCGTCCTCCTGTCCGCCGAGGGCAGGCCCGTCGCCCCAGGAGCCGCCGTCCTTGTCGGCCGCGACTCCGGTGAGATCGTCGTACGCCGCCTCCACCTGGTCCAGCGAACTGCCGATCCGGATACCTTCCGGGGTGACGATCCGGTCGTAGGCGGGGATGGAGACGAGACCCCGGGACGACCAGCCGACCACCGCGTCCCCGTTCACATCCGGCTTCAGATACCAGCTGCCGCAGTCGTCGTCGCCTTCGCCGGCCTCCACCATGCCGGTCGCCTCCGCCTCCTGCGTCGTCATGCCGATCTGCAGCTTGCCGATCCCGGTCGGCCCGAGCACGTTCGCCGTCCGATCACCCGGTCGATCTTCGGTGGGCCGGACTGCTTCGCCTTCGCCGAAGCTGAACTCGGCGCCGACTTCGGCGAATCGGACGCCTTGGCGGTGCCGGCCGAGGCCGGCGGCCGGGACGACGGCGTGACGGAGGCCGACGGCCGTGCGGCGACCGCCGGACTCGCGGACGGGCTCGGCGGGACACCCCCGGCCGGCCCGCCTCACCCGCCACATGCTGCGGCGAGTTGCCACAGCCGGCCAGCACTACACCGGCAGCCGCCAGATGAACCATGACCGTACGTCGCATAGCTCGTCCCCGTTTCCCGTCCCGCTCCTCCGACACCTCGTGCGATGCCACCCTCGTCCGGAAAGTCCGGGAACCGGAATCACAATCGAGTAAACGCGCATCACGTCGAGACGCCGGGCCGGCGGGCCCCCGGAGATCGGCGGGTGCGGATACGATCGCGGAGTGGCGAGGGAGTACGACACTCAGCTCATCGAGTCCGTCGCCGTCCGGCGGGCCCGCATGCGCGAACTCCTGCTGTGGGGCCGGGACCGGCGGGCCCGGGCAACCGGTGACGGCCTGCGCTGGCTGCGCATCGGTGTCGTCCTGGCCGCGATCGCCTGCGCCGGCTGCGTCGGCTGGTCCTTTCTGCAGAGTGTCCTCGCCGACCAGCGGGCATCCCGGCCCGGCCCGGTCAACAGCGCGCCCGTCTCGCCGTCGGTGGCCCGATGAGCACGTTCGGGCCGATGAGCACGCCCGGGTCGATCAGCACGCCCGGGTCGATCAGCACGCCCGGCCCCGTCAGCGCGCCCGGACCGACCAGCACGCCCGGGCCGCACGCGCCGCGCAGTGGCCGGCTCAGCCGGGTCACGCTTGCCGGCAGCCGTCGCCGGCTGGATCTGGTGCTGCCCTCCGACGAGTCGATCGGCGTCCTGCTGCCCGAGATCGTCGCCATGGTCGGCTATCCCACCACCGGTGAGGCCCGCGGTTATCAACTGAGCACGGTGGACTCCCGAGTGCTCGACCCGGCCACCACGCTGAGCGCCGCCGACATCCCGGACGGTGCGGTGCTGCGGGTCGATCCACTGGTGGAGGCGCCGCCGGCGGCGATCGTGCACGACGTCTCCGACGAGGTCGCCGACGACCTCGACCGGCGCCACGGGCGCTGGGGGCCGGCCGCCCGCACCTGGACGGCGACCGCGGTGTCCGCCGCCGCCACGGCCTTCGCGGCGACGCTCGCCGCTCCCCCGCTGGCCCCGGTCACGGTCGTGGCGGCCGGGGTGCTGATCGCGCTCGCCGGTCTGGCCGCCGGCCTGCTGGGCCGCCGGGAGGTCGGCGTGGCGGTGCTGCTCAGCGGTACGGCCGCGGCGATGACCGCGGTGCCGGACTGGACGTCGCACTGGCCGTTGCGCTGGGCGTGGTGGATCCTCACCGCCGGTCTCCTGCTCATCGCGCTCGGGTCGATCACCGGCAACCGCCGGGCCGGCGTCTCCGGCGGGACCACGGTGCTGCTGATGCTCGCCGGGTGGGCCGGGCCGCTGCTGGCCGGCCTGCCCGCCGACCGGGTCGCGGCGGTCATGGCGATCGTGTCGGCCGGCGCTCTCGGCCTGTTGCCCCGCATCGCCATGGTGACGTCCGGCCTGACCCGCCTCGACGACCGGCGTCACAGCGACCAGCCGGTACGCCGTTCGTCGGTCGCCGCCGCCATCGACGCGGCTCACCGGGGGCTCGCCGTCAGCGTCCTGGCCGTCGGCGCGTCCGCGACGGTGGCCGGGGTCGTGCTGGCCCGGACCGCGACCGGGTGGACGTCGGTGCTGGCCGCCCTGGTCGCTGTCGCGCTGCTGCTGCGCACCCGCGCTTTCCCGCTGGCCGCCGAGATGCTGGCTCTGATCGCCGGCGGCCTGACCGTCTGCGCCCACCTGCTGCTCAGCTGGTCCGGGGCGGCGGCGGGCCAGTGGTGGCTGCCGGTGGCCGGGGCCGTCCTGGTCACGGCGGCGGCGCTGGTCACGCTGGCGTACCGGCCGGCGCCGCACGTCCGGGCCCGGCTGCGCCGGGACGCCGACCGGCTGGAAGGGCTGGCCGTCGTCGCGCTGATCCCGGTGGCGGTCGGCGTCTTCGAGGTGTACCCGCGACTGCTCGACAGTTTCCGATGAGCGACCCGATCGGAGCCGCGCCCGTCGCGGACCCCCTCACCGCGCGGCTGTGGCACACCGTGCGGGCCGCGGTCGCCGGCACCCGGCAGGCCCGGGAACTGGCCGAACTCGCCACCGGCCTGCAGGCGCCGCTGACCACCGGCCGGCGGATCGCGGTCGTGTCGATCCGGGGCGGCACCGGCAAGTCCACCGTGGCCGCCGTGCTGGCCTCGCTCTACGCCGGCCGCCGGGCCGACTCGGTGCTCGCCGCGGACGCCGACCCGTACGAGGGCTCACTGTCGTGGCGGCTCGGGCTCGCCGACCCGCCGGCCCTGGCCGATCTGGCGGCTCGCCTGATGAGCGCGCGGGACACCACCCTGCGGGCGCTCGAGCCGCTGTTACCCCGTACCGCGAATGGTCTTTGGGTTCTGCCCAGCGGCGCACCGCGCCAACCGCGACTGTGCAGCGAAGTGACCCGGGCCCTGTCCCGGCTGTTCGCGGTGTGCGTCACCGACTGCCCGCCCGGCTTCGAGTCGCCGGTCACCGCATCGGTGCTGCCCGAGGCGCATGCCGTGGTGCTCGTCTCGGCGGCCACTCCGGACGGGATCCGCGCCACCCACAATTTCCTGCAGCGCCGGGTGAGCAACGGGCGCACGTCCTCGTTGCAGCGCGTGGTGGTGGTGCTGAACACGCTGCAACCCGGCGGACGGGGCCGCCCGGCCGGTGACAGCGCGACACTGCTCGGCCGGTTCCAGGTGCCGGTGGTGACCCTGCCGTACGACCGGCATCTGGCCGGCGGCGGCCTGATCGTGCCATCGCGGATCGGGGAGGCGACGCTGCGGGAGGCGACCCGCGCCGGCGGTCACGCCCTCAGCCGCGCCTGGCCGATCTGAGGAAAGCCGGGCCGATCGGAGAAAGCCTCGCCGACCGAAGAAACCCAGGCCGGTCTGAAGAAGCCGGGCCGATCTGGAAGAGAAAGGCGGACATGTCGACACGTGTGGTGCACCGGCCGACCCGGGTGGTCCGCCCGCTGTCCGAGGCGGAGCCGCTGATCCTCGACCCGCCGCCGGCCCTGCCCGACGGACGGGCCGGCACGGTCGGGATCCAGGCGCTGATCCCGATGGCCGGGGCCGGTGTGGCGATGAGCATGATGATGTTCCTGCGCGGCTCGGGCTTCGCCGCTCTCGGCGCGGTGGTCATGCTGGTCTCGCTCGGCGCCGCCGCGGTCCTGTACGTGACCCAGCAGGGCCGGGCGGCGCGCAAACGGCGGGCGCAGCGCGAGCAGTACCAGGACTACCTGGAGGAGCTCCGGGAGGATCTACGGGGCCGGGAGCACGCGTTCCGACAGGAGGCGAGCCGGCTCGACCCGCCGGTGGCCCGGCTGCTCGACGTGGTCCGTGATCCGGCCCGGCGGTGGGAACGCCGCCGGGCGGACCCCGACTTCCTGCGGGTACGCGTCGGCCTCGGCGCGCTGCCGGCCCAGCGAATCCGGCTGCCCGACCAGGGTTCGCAGAGCAACCCCACCGACCCGTTCATGCGCCGGGAAGCGCAGTCGCTGATCCAGCGGTTCGCGCTGACACCGGGGCTGCCGCTACGGATCGACCTGGACTGCACCGGCGACGTCAGCGTGATCGCCGGGCGCCGCGAGGACGCCCTCGCCTTCGCCCGGGCGGTGCTCGTGCAGGTCGCCGCGTTCCACGCCCCCGACGACGTGGCGCTCGCCGTCATCACCACGCCGCAACGGCAAGCGGACTGGGCGTGGGCGCGCTGGCTGCCGCACCTGCTCGACCGGCACGGGATCGGACCGGCCGGACCCACGCCACTGCTGGTCACCGACGGCGGCACGCTCGCCGCCCTGCTCGCCGCCGACCTGGAGGAACGGGCCACCAGCGCGATGAAGTCGTTCCGGCACGGTGCGGGACGGGCCGAGGCGCGGACCCGGCCACGGCTGCTGGTCATCGACGACTCGTACGGATCGGTGGCCGGCCGGCTGCCCAGCCCGGACCGGGCGGTGGGCCTGTCCGGCCTCGGTGTCACCGTCGTGCACCTGCTCGCCGACCGGCTCCACGAACCGAGCGAGGTCACCCGGCGGGTCACCGTCGACGGCGAGACGACGGTGCTGGAGGAACTGACCACGACACCGCCCACCGTGCTCCGCGGCACCCCCGACGAAGCGCCGGCCGCGCTGGCCGAGGGACTGGCCCGGACGATCGCGCCGCTGCGGCTCTCCGCGGACTCCTACGACGACGGCACCGGCACGCCGCCCGCCGATTTCACCGCCCTGCTCGGCATCGCCGATCCGCGGCGTCTCGACGTGGCGGCGCTGTGGCAGCCGCGCCCCGACCGGGACTTCCTGCGGGTGCCGCTCGGTGTCGACCCGGCCGGGCAGCCGGTGCTGCTCGACCTCAAGGAGCCGGCCCAGCTGGGCATGGGGCCGCACGGGCTGTGCGTGGGAGCCACCGGGTCCGGCAAGAGCGAGCTGCTGCGTACCCTCGTGCTGGCGCTGGCGGCCGGCCACCCGCCGGAACGGCTCGCGATGGTCCTGGTCGACTACAAGGGCGGCGCGACGTTCGCGCCGTTCACCGGGTTGCCGCACGTCGCCGGCCTGATCACCAACCTGGAGGCGGACGCGTCCCTGGTGGACCGGATGTACACCAGCCTCGACGGCGAGGTGCAACGCCGCCAGCAGGTACTCGCCGACGCCGGGAAGATCACCGACATCACCGAGTACCACCTGCGCCGGGCGGAATCCCCGGAACTGCCCGCGCTGCCGTACCTGCTGGTGCTGATCGACGAGTTCGGTGAGCTGCTCGCCGCCAAGCAGGAGTTCATCGACCTGTTCCTGCGGATCGGGCGGATCGGCCGCTCGATCGGCATCCACCTGCTGCTGTCCAGTCAGCGCATCGAACAGGGCAAGATGCGCGGCCTGGAGAACTACCTGTCGTACCGGATCGGCCTGCGCACGCTGACCGACATGGAATCCCGGACGGTGCTGGACACCCCCGACGCGTTCCACCTGCCGCCACTGCCCGGCAACGGCTACCTCAAAGTCGACGTGTCGATCTACCAGCGGTTCAAGGCGGCGTACGTGTCCGGCCCGCTCACCGACCCGGCAGCAGCGGAGCTGGCGCCCATCGTCGGGCCGATGGTGAAGGCCATGCCGGTGTTCGGCGCGCTGCCCGAAGCCGGCGACACCGAGCCGGTACGGGCGACCCGCCGTACCACCGGTCCCACGCTCCTCTCGGTCACCGTCGACCAGCTCGCCCGCTCCGGCGAACGGGTCGACGCGATCTGGCTGCCGCCGCTGCCGCCGGCGATCACCCTGGACCACGCCGGTGGCGGTTTCGACATCACCACCGCAGGGGTACGGCTACGCGCCACCCCCGCCACCGGCGACGGACTGCCGGCGCCGCTCGGCCTCGTCGACGACCCGGCCCGGCAGTGGCAGGGCGTCTGGTGGCTGGACCTCGCCGCGGGCGGCGGCCACCTGCTCGTACTGGGCGCGCCCGGCACCGGCAAGACCACCGCGCTGCGGACCCTCGCACTCGGCCTGGCCACCACCCACACCCCGCGCCGGGTCGGCGTGTACGGCATCGACCTGCTCGGCAGTGGCATGCAGGCGCTGTCCGGCCTGCCGCACACCGGCGGGGTGGCCGGCCGGGACGACCGGGAACGGGTCCGGCGGACCGTGGACGAGGTGCACCGGATGATGGACGTACGGGAACGCGTCTTCACCCGGCACCGGTTCGACACCGCCGACGACCTGCGTGCCGCACCGCCCGACGACCTCGCCTGCGTCGACGTGGTGCTGCTCATCGACGGGTACGGGCAGCTCGGCACCGACGAATTCGCCGCCCTCGAACCCAAGGTGCACGACCTGCTCGCCCGGGGCGGCCGGTACGGCATCCACGTGGTGGCCACCGCCCGGCGGTGGAACGAGATACGCGCCGCCCAGCAGGTCGCCTTCGGCAATCGGGTGGAGCTGCGCCTGACCGAACCCGGCGAGTCCAGCGTGGACGGCAGACTGGCCCGCGCGGTGCCGGTCGACCTGCCGGGCCGGGCGCTCACCACCGGCAAGCTGTACGCCCAGGTGGCGCTGCCCCGCCTGGACGCGCTGCCGGACCCGGCCGGATCCGGGCTCGCCGAGGCGGCGACGCTGATCCGCGGCGCCTGGACCGGCCCGCTACCGCCGCCGGTACGCGTGCTGCCCGCCGTGCTGCCGGCCGCCGACCTCGCTCGCGAACGAATCGAGAACGCGGTGCCGCTCGGCCGGTTCGAGAACGACTTCACCCCCGCCGTGCTCGACCTGTTCGGCCGCGACCAGCATCTTCTGGCGCTGGGCGACCCCGGCACCGGCAAGACCAACCTGCTGCGGCTGATCGCCGGCGAACTGACCAGCCGGTACAGCCCGGACGAGCTGGTGTTCGCGGTGTTCGACCCGCGCCGGGGCCTCGCCGACGTGGTGCCCGACGAATATCAGGGCGGCTATGCGACGAACGCGACCCTCGCCGCCCAGCTCACCGCGGCGGTCTGCAAGGAACTCGCCGGACGGCAGGGCACGTCGCCGCGGATCGTGCTGCTCATCGACGACCACGACATCCTGTCCGCGTCGTCGATGCAGCCGCTCGGCGGATTCCTGCCGTACCTCGCGACCGCCCGGGACATCGGGTTGCACGTGGTCATGACGAGACGGGTCGCCGGCGCGTCCCGCGGCTTGTACGAGCCTTTCACCCTGGGGGTACGGGAGGCGGGATGCCTGGGTCTGCTGCTGTCCGGCGACCGGACCGAAGGGCAACTCTTCGCCGGGGTACGGCCACAGATCCTGCCGGTCGGCCGGGCCCAGTTCGTCCGGGCCGGTGAGCCGGCCCGCACCGTCCAGACCGCTCACGTCTCTCAGGAAGAGGACCGGTGACCTTCGACGCCGTAGCGCTGTGCCGGGACCAGCCCGTACCCGCGGTGATGTTGTCCGCGATGCTGGCCGCCGGCGAACAGTTGAAAGTGGACACGGTCGACGTGACACAGCTGATCCAGCTCCGCCACCCCGATGACGGCCGGCTGATGCTGACCACCGAAGGCCCCCGGCTGGTGCAGGTACCCGGCGAGGCGCGACGGTTGCTCGGCGTCGACGTACCCTCCCCGGTCTGGTGGGTGGAGACCCGCACCCCGGACGGCGATCCGGAAGCCGAGGCAGCAGCCCGCCGATTCACCCATGCCCTGGTCGCGGCGCTGGGAGGAGCGGCATGGTCCAGCCGTTGACCGGACATCCCGCAGCCGACCGGATCACCCCGGCCGCTGTGATCACCGAGCAGACCCGGCAGGTCGTGCCCCGTTCCGCCTGGCTCGCCGACGCCGCCGTCACCGCCGCCCGCAGCGGCCGGACGTTCCAGCTCGTCACCCCGGCGGCAAGCCGGATCACGTACCCGCTGGAACTGATGCTCACCGAAACCGGCGGACGCTGGGTGATCCGGGCCGGCGACACCGCCCGGGACGGGCTCACCAGTCAGCCGCTGCACTGGGACGACGACCGGTACACCGAGCTGTCCGGGGTCGTGCCGGCGGCGCCGCTCGCCCCCGACTCGGTGTGGGGCGGCAGCGCCGACATCCAGATCACCACCCTGCACCCCGCCGACGCCGCCCTCGAACTGGGCGCCACCACCGAAGCGGCGGTACGCGCCCTGACCGGCCGGGAACCGGCCGGTTGGGGAGTCGCCGAGCCGGTCACCCAGCCATGGTCCCGCCGCGAGCTCACCAACCACTGCCGCCACCGCGCGCCCGCCCCCAGCAGCCTGGTCGTGATCGGGGACGACGTGCTCGGCGTGGTGAACGTCAAACGGGTCCGCACCGGGGTTCTCGAGGAGGTCCGCCTCTCCGGCCCGCCGTTCCTCTCCGCCGGCGAGTCCGCCTACGAATCGCTTGCCGACGAGGTGGCCGGGACCGCCCGCAGCATGATCGTAGCGATCCACCATGGACGCATCGGCGGCCTACGCACCGGTGCGCCGACATTGCCGCCACTGCCGTACGCCGTTCTCATCGGCCATCAGGCCCCTCCCGGCACCGGCATCACACCGCCGATCACCGGGCGTGGGCTGCGGGGCGGCACCCTCTGGTACCGACTCGACGACGGACCGGGCCAGCCCTACGAGGCCCTGACAGCGGTCCTGCAGGCTTACGGACTCCCCGTCCCCACCCGCTGATCCCACGTGCGGCCCGGAGTCCGAAGGCTGTCCTCACTGCCTCGCTAGAGGCTTCAACACCTCGACGTCGGCACCATGCGCCGCGAACCATCGCTCGAGTTCAACACCTTGCAACTCGACCAGCGCCTCGACATTACGGCTGTGCTCCATCGCGGAGGTAGTCCGCTATCGAGACGTCTCTGTCCTCGTCAGCCCACAGACTGATCTCGCGGTGACTCGCGATCTCCTCGTAATCGGCCGCATCGCTGAACTTGACGACCAACTCTTCACCGGCGGTGTCGACCAAGAATTTCCACAGAGCCTGAGTCATATCCACATCGTCCGAGGTCAACCGGTCGTTGAGAGCAAATCCGGTAAGGTCGCCATCGCTGTTCCTGAGCCGCTTACCCAAACCCAGGGCCAGCTGGCGCGACGGGCAGACCAGATAACTTGTCACACTCATCAGGCGACTCCCATCAGGTCGAGACGGAGTTCACAATCGTGCGCGCGGCGTCAGCACCTCTACACGAGCGCCGCGTGCGGCAAACCATTGCTCAAGCTCGACGCCACGCAACTCACGTTGCATTTCACCATCTTCGCCGACCAACGACACCGACCCGGACATGGCTCCCTGGAGACCATCGACCACAGTCTGCGCATCGAACCGGACAACGAATGCGGTCGTTTGCAGGACGGCGTCCGACAGGTCGGCGCCACAGAAATCCGTTCTCTCAACCGAGGCTGCCACGAATCTTGCACCTCGGAAGCTGCTCAGCCTGGCATCCACGTCGTACACGGAGGAACTGGACAGGTCGGCCCCGTCAAGCCGAGTCCGGCACAGTCGAGCGTCATCCAAGGTCGTCCTTGTCAGACTTGCTCCGGTGAGGTCGGCGTCGGATAGATCCGCCGCCTCAAGATGCGCGCGGTGCAGTTCCACACCACGCAGCGACACTGAGCTCAGCACGGCATACGTCAACCATGCTTCGCTGAGATCCGCACCCGACAGGTCAGAACCACGCAGATCAACGCCTATCGCGTTGAACGACTCGTCCGGCGACTGCAGCCAGGCTTCGAGTCGCCAAGCAGCCTCGGCATCAAACGGCAGCTGAGCTGGTCTCCACGGATCACGCCTACCAGATGACATGATCACCCCAACCCCCTGCTCTATAGCGTTCCTGTCCTTGCCGACGAGGTGGCCGCAGCCAGCCGCAGCATGATCATCGCTGCGCATCATGGACGGGTCGGCGGTCCGCGCACGGGGTGCCGGCGTTGCCGTCCGCCATCCTGGTCAGCCCGCAGGCCGCGCCGGTCGCCGGGGTGACGCCGCCGGTTGCGGGGCCGGTCTGCGGGGCGGCGCCCGCCGGCATCGTCTGGATGACGGCCCGGGCCAGCCCTACGAGGCTCTGGCTGCGGTGCTGCAGGCTTACGGCTTCCCTATCCCTGCCCGCTGCTCAGGTCGGGTCCGCCATCAAGAGCGCGGTGGAGGCCCCGACCACGCCGACGGCGATCTGTCCGGTACGAGCATCCAGGCGCGGAACGGCATCTCCGAGTGCTGCCAGCACAACCGGGCGTTCCACGGCATCGGAGTGCGCAAGATCGCATCGCACCTTATTCAGGATGGCCGGAACGGCAGCTTTATCGCGCGATCGACCAAATCATCAACCGCAGTGGGAGCATCTATTCGGGAATCCGTTGCAGCGTGATGCACACCAACACAGGTTTCGGCCAATCCCTCCAACAACAGATGCATAACCGGATGGCCAGTGGTCGCCAATGTCTCCAGAAGATGGCGGACGAATGCCTCGAAAACCGGCCAATCGATCTCAATCTCATCGTCGATGGGCTCATCGACTCCACTGGCGACTCCCAGCACTTCTTCTACCGCAGCGAGTTGGGCTTGGAACAGTTGCGCCACCCGCAGCGCCGGATCCCAGACCACTCGCCCGTCAACGCTGATGTTCTTACCCACATCAACTCCACTTCACCCTGATATCGACGCCGGGGTTCGCCAGTCTATGCCCCTCCACAGCACGCTCCACTGCCGCCCGGAAAGCAGGGTCGACGCCCGATTTAGTGAAGGAGAACCCGATGGGCGCGTTGCTGTAATGCGGAATATGCACTCGCGCATCAAGATATTTACTTATTTTGGAGTCGATATTTCGCGAAATCCAAGTTGCGGTTCCATCGGCACCCGTCTTCCTGTCAACCGCGTTTACTGCACTCTTCTCCTCCCATAGGACACCCTCGGCAACCCTATCTACATCAGTTATTCGCCTCGCCTTACTGGAATCGGTATAGACATTCATTTCTTTAGCACCTTCCGCCCAATCAGGCCCGTCTCCAGGGTCCCTACCAAGCGGAACATCCAACAAGGGGTAGCGCTTAACAATTTCTAGCCTCTGCGTGGGCGTTTGCGACTCAATGCCGTCACCATTGGAGCTGTCTCCATCGGTAGGAATCTCGTCCGGCCTCGCATCACCGACGTCACTTGCAGCACCCTCATTACCGATTATCGAATTCTGATTTGATCCAGCGGTATCTGACTTACCATCACCAGGGGTTTGCCCATCGCTGCCATGTCCATTGTTGCCATGTGTTCCTGTATCTACGCTGCCTGGGCTGGAACTGCCGGAGCCGTTGCCGGTGTCCATGTTGACCGTGCCCGGTCCGCGCTGGGGTGGCATCTCCACGTCGAAGCGGTGGCCGCCGCTGCCTGAAACGCCGTCGGCGAAAGCGGGGATCGGGCCGAAGGTGAACTTCGGGATGTGGATGTTGAGTTTGTTGCTGATGTTGGTGGCGATCTGGGCCGCGCTGGGCAGGTTGTCGATCCAGTTGCCGGCGCGGATCAGGCCGCTGCTGATCTTCGCCGCGGCGGCGCTGCCACGGACCGCGGTGGCGGCGGTTCCGGCGCCGCGCAGGCTCGCGCCGGCGCCCTTGGTGCCGACGATGGCGGACACGATGTTGAAGGTGGCCATGCCGGCGGCGCGGGAGTTGTCCTCGCCCCACTCGTCGTACGCGATGATGCTCTTGCCCGCGCCGAGCAGCAGGTTGCCGGCCTCGCGACGGTCCAGGCCGGGCATTCCGACGGTCTGGTCGACCATGATGGTGATCGGATTGCTGTAGGTGACCAGGGAGTACCCGAAGGTGCCGACGCCTTTCCATGCGTTACCGGCGTTGGACCAGCTCCACCCGCCGGTCTCCGGGTCGCGGCCGATCAGGGAGCCGAGGTCGCCGACCATGTTCGTGAAGCTTTCGCCGACGCCGCCGAAGTAGCCGCCTACGTCGCCGAGGAAGCCTCGGTCGTGTTCCTCGGAGTCGCCCCAGGGCAGGACGTCGTCTTCGCCGGCGGCGGCGGCGAGGATCTCGGCGGTGAAACCGTACTCCCCGTCCTGCACCTGGCCGTCGCCGTTCTCGGCCCGGTACTGCCGGCCGCCGTACAGCGCGTTGATCGTGTTGGCGCACCGACGCTGTGCCTCGAAGAACGCGGCGACCTGGGTGTTCACCGCCTGGATGAGCCCGTTGTGCTGGTCGACCTTGCCCTCGTCCTCGCGCCAGTCGTCGTCGCCGGCGACCGAGTTCACGAAACCGCCGGCCTGTGACTGCAGGGTGGCGAGCTGTCGTTTGATCTCGGCGACCTCGGCGGCGTACGCGGTCAGGGCGGCGCCGACCGCCTCGATGTCCTCGCCGACCGACCCGGACACGCTCTGCACCGGGCCGGTGGCGGCGAACAGTTGCGCCGCCTCCGGCGCCCGGTAGAAGGCGGCCAGCCCCTGCCAGGTCGCGTTGACCCGCTGGCCGGTGCCGGCGAAGTCGGCGCCGACCTTCGTGATGGCGCCGGCGTGCCCGGCGAGGGCTTCCATGTCGCCGGGGATCTGCGGGATCTCAGCCGGATTGATCATTCGGCCATCGCCCGGCCCGGTCCGCGCGGCATGACCGCGGCCGGATTCGGCGCGGCCGTGGCCGAGGCCTGAGCATTGCCCGCCATCTCCAGGTCACCGTCGACATAGGCGTTGGTCGCCTGGGCGGCGGCGTTGAGGCAGGCATTGGTACGGGTGAACACGAACTCGATGTTCGATTTCGCCGATTCGAAGAACCCGGCGATCGCCTCCCCCACGATGCCGGAACTGCATTGGGCGCCTGCTCCCTGCACGGCGGCGTTGAGGTTGTTCATGTGGCCGTCGAACTCCATGGCGACCCCCTGGGTCCGGGTCAGCACCCCGCGAACTCCATTGGGGGAGATGTCCCACGCGCTCACGCTCGTGCTCCCTCCCGAGGTCGGTCAGCCGATGCCCTGCACGGCGGCACGGGCCCGTGCGAGCGTCGTCCCGGCGGTCTCGTCGTTGCGCACCATGGTCGTCTTGACCAGGTCGATGATCTGCCGGACCTCGTTGGCGGCCCGGTTCCACCGGTCCTCGACGGTCCGGTACTCCTCGGAGACGCCGTCGGCTTGGAAGTCCGACATGGCCGCGGCGACGTCCGCGCTGCGCTGCGCGATGGTGGCCTCGAGACGGGCGATGATGCCCGCGAGGTCACCCTGCACCTGCTGGGACGTGCCGGTGTCGAAACTGCGACGGTCCAACGTCATGATCGATTCCTCTCGTCCGGCGAGGGCCGGAGAATCGGCTCGTCCGGCGAAGCCGGAGAATCGGCGTAGGCCGGGAATTCAGCGGAGGCCAGAGAAAGCGGAAGTCAGAGAAGGCGGAGGCCAGACAAGGCGGAGGCCGGCGGATCAGCGGAGGCCGGAGAACCGGGCCGAATCGAAATTGGCGGAGCCCTGCGCCGATGACGCGTTGTCGGCCATCTCGGTGTCGCCCTGACCGAAAGCGGTGTCCATGCCGCTCTGCCCGCCGAGAATCGCGTTGAGCGACGAGTTGAGCTCGGCGGTGATCGCGTCGGCGTTGGCCTTGAAACCGTCGAACGCCTGGCGCCCGGCTCCGTTGAAGTTGCCCTGCAGCGGCTCGGCCGCGACGATCAACTGCCGGATCAGCGCACCGAGGTCGTCCGACGCGCCCTGCGTCTGCCGTGCCAGATTGCCCAGCGTGGGTGTTCCCATATCGAACTTCATGCCGCTCCCCTCACTGCCCGAGTCGGATGCGCGGACCATCGTAGCCGCTCGATGCGACACTGCGTGCCCCCTCGGTCACGCAGTTGATCATGCGATGGGAGTCCGGCAGCCGGAACGATGGGAGCGCGACAGACCGGGAACGGTCGGTGCGGCGCGGTTCGGAGGAACGGGCAGGCCCGTGACCCCGGTCAGCGAGCCGGTCGGCGGGGACGGCGTCCGGCGCGACGGGACGGGACGGTCGAATCAACGCCTACGGCGTACCCGAAGAGGGGTTGTAATGGGCGTCGTGAGCCTGGCGCGGCGCGCAGACCGAAGCTCGGGAGCACGAGCAGCGGGAGCCGTCGGCATCCAGGCGCACCACCACCGAGTCCTTCGGCACGCTGTGCGCGACCACACGGCCGTCCCCCTCGGGAGTCGTCACGCGGGTGCCGACGGCCGGGGCGGATGCCTGAAACGCCTGGTAGAGCGGGTGCTCGTATTTGAGGCAGCACATCAGGCGACCGCACGCGCCGGAGATGCGCAGCGGGTTGAGCGGCAGGTCCTGATCTTTCGCCATCCGGATGGTCACCGGTTCAAAATCGGTCAGGAACGTGGCGCAACAAAGATCCCGGCCGCACGAGCCGATACCGCCCTGGACGCGGGCCGAGTCTCGGGCCGAGAGCTGCCGCAGCTCGACCCGGCAGTGCAGGGTGGCGCCCAGGTCGCGGACCAGGGAGCGGAAGTCGACCCGGTGTGGCGCGGTGAAATAGATCGTGGTGCGGGCGCCGCCACTGCCCGGGGAGTCCAGGACGTGGTCCACGGCGACGACCTTCATCGGCAGGTCGTGCGCCTTGATCAGTTTCTTCGCGGCGACCTTGGCCTCGGCCTTGCGTTTGCGCAGAGTCTCGTCGCGGCGCAGGTCCGCGTCGACGGCGAGGCCGACCACTTTCGGAAAGCCCGAGGTGTCCTCGTCGACCCATTGCGGCGCCCAGACGCACTCCGCCACCTCGGGACCGTCGTCGGTGGGCACCAGAACGCGGTCACCGACGGCCGGGGTGAAGCCGGCCGGGTCGAGGTAGTAGAGGCGGCCGTACCGGTTGAAGCTGACCGCGCACAGCATGCCCATGCGACCAACCCTACGACGCTTCGGCAGCCGCACCAAATGCCGGATTTGAACTACCCGCGAGGGTTGTCGCATAGATGCCGCGCAACCGGCCCAATCGACAGTCGTTGGCCAGTCCCGTAGACGCTCCACGGCTCGAAAGGACCCCTCATCCATGACTCCCAGGTCGGTGGCCGCCAGTGTCGTAGCGCTCGGATTCGCGGGCACGCTGACCGCTCCGCAGCCGGCCTTCGCCGCCCCGGCAACGTGCGATCGGCCGGACCACTACGCGGCGCAATCGGGAGCGGAACTGCTCCGGATCGACCGGCTCGACCTCGGCCCCGCCGCCGAACGCCGACCCGAGTCGCCGAAGAACCGTGCCGGCAAAGGCCCGTCGAAATCACCATCCGGTACGGGCGGGGGCAGCGCCGCTTCCGGCGACAGCGGGGGTTCCGGCTCTTCGAAACCGCTTTCCGGTACGGGTGGAAGCGGCGCCGTTTCCCGGGGAGGCGGGCCCGGCGGTTCCGGGGGTGAGCATGTGGCGCGAACCCTGCCCGCCTGGGGAACCTTCGACGACGCCGATCCCAGCGGTGGTTCGGATCGCCGGAGCGACAGTCATCTGAGTAATGGGCCCGGCGGCGAGGACGCCGGCGCACCGGCCAGCGGATCCGGCGGCCCGGACGCCGGTGAGCTGAGCAGCGGATCTGGCGGTCAGGGCGCTGGAGAGGTGCTCGGTGAGCCGGATCGCGCCGGCGGCCGGACAGGCGAGAGCAAGGTGATCGGCCAGCCCACCGGAAGGCGGCAGCGCGGTGTGACCGGTACGCCCAGTGCCCCGGCCACGTCCGAGAGCCCCGCAACCGGAACGCAGGCGCCCGCGACGCGGAAGCAGAACGGTGCGGCCGGGATGCCCGGTGGCGCGGCCCGGATGCATGGCGGGACGGCCGGGGTGCGCGGTGGCGCCGCCGAGGGCAAGGGGAGCGAGGCCGGAAAACAGGCCCGTGAGCCCGGGGATCGGAGGGACGCTGCCGGGAAGCAGGCCGAGGAGCCAGGGGGCGAGGCTGGAAAGCAGGCCGGGAAACCGGGAGGTGGGGCTGAGGGGCGGGTGGTCGGCGATGTCGGGCTCGGGGATGCGCGGAGCGTGCTCCTCTCCGGCGGACCGGTCCAATCGGCGGGCGCCGCACGGATCCTGAACGGGCGGGTCGCCGGGGCGGAGGACGCCGACCTGGTCATTCAACAGGCTCCGCCGGTCAACCCGAAGGCGAACGAGCGGCGAACCGGATCGAAGAAGTTCGGGCCGGTGAAGGTCGGCGCCGGGGCGCTGACGGCCCGGGCGGCATGGACGACCGGCATGGAGTGCGATCCGGCGGCCGCGGACGCCTCGGCGGCGTCGGCCGAGATCAGCCGGGTGACCGTGACCGGGGGCGGAAGTGGGGCGCTGGTACGCGTACCGGAAAGGATCTCCAGCCGTAGCGGCACCGCCCTGCGTCAGCGGGCCGGGATCACACAGACCGTGGCATCGGCGACCATCACCGCCGGGCGGATCAGCCTGGTCGACAACGAGGTACGGATTCGGGTGCTGCGAGCCCCTGAACTGCGGGCCAGCATGACCGCGGACCGGCAAGGCCGGGTCGATTACCAGCCGGCAATCGTGGAGGTGAGCAGCCGCGGCGGCAAACAGGTCCGGTTGACCACCGCTGGTGATCACATTGACATCACTCTGAGTGAGGAGATGCGTCCGCTGGAGTCGCTGCCCGCACCTATCGGGCCGGTCGGAGATCTACCGTTGCCGAAGATTCCCCGACTTCCGGTCATCGGCGAGCCGGAAAACGCGCCCGCACCCACCGCCAAGCCCGGATCGACGTTGCGTGTCTCGTTGGGCGAGGTCCGGCAGGCACGCGAGGGCGACGCGATCGCGGCCCGCGCGACAGCGATCCGCATGACCCTGACGCGTAATGCTGACAAAAACGGCAACAAGGCTGACGCACCGTCCGGTGTGGTCGCCGACCTCGGCATCGGCATGCTGGAAGCCGCCGCGGTCGCGCCGACCGGCGGCGACTCCGCCCCGGGCCGCTCCACCCCGAGCGACTCCGTCCAGGGCGTCTCCCCCGCGGGCACCGGAGCCGGCAGCACCGGCCTCCCGATCACTGGCCCCCGCGTGATCGGCCTGATCATCGCCGGCGCCGGCCTGGTCCTCGGCGGCATCTGCGCCGTGGCCCTCACCTCCCGCCGCCGCCGCAACGAGCCCTGACAACCTGAACCACCACCATCTCCGGCCACATCGGACACTCACGGGTCGTAAACACTGACAAATGCCGCATCCCGGCTGTCAGGCGACCACTCGGCAAGCCGGCGCCCGGCTGTCATGCACGCCCGCCCGGCGCCCGGCTGTCAGGCACGCCCGCACGTAACGCCCGCTGGCGCCTGCAGACCACCACCCGCACACCATCGAGGCGCCTCGTGTCACCGGGGTCCGCAGACACGGGAATCCGGGAATTGAGCCGGGTCCGCATGTCAGGCGGTCAGCGGTGATTGCAGGCCGGCCGAGCTGTTGAGCAGGTCTTCCGCACGGTCGTAGCTGTCGGCGACCGTGCGCAGCAGCACGGCCCCGATCGCTGCCGCCGCGGTGGCGGTGTCACCCGGCGGGTGTGGGCCGCCGGTGAGAATCATGGCTTCGGTGGTACGGGAGACGTCGGCGATCACGTCCGCCAGGTCGTCGCGGGCGCGCAGCATCCAGCCGGCCAGGTCGTCGGCGAGATCGGCCGTCGCCTCCATCCGCTGGCCCAGGCTGCCGGCACCGGCGTTGAGATGTTCGGCGGCTCGGCATCGAGCCTGCTCGTAGGCCTCGGCGGCCGCACCCGACCAGGCGCCCGGCCCCGGCAGCGCGTCGGCCAGGCTCGCATAGACCCGGGTGGCGGCCCGCAACTCGGGAACGGTCTCCAGAATCACTGCCGGGCGCAGCGCCGCCACGGCCCGGGCCGCGTCCCCGGGCAACAGCCGCACCCGGCGCAACTCGGCCCAGACGTCATGCCCGCCCGGGGCGCCGACCGTGGACAGCACCTCGTCGACCCTGCTCAGCAGGGGCCGTGCCGCATCGAGCAGCTGATCCAACTGGTCCATCACAGGCCTCGCGGCGGCACGGCACCGAAGGTCGTTCGGCCCAGGAGTAAAGCGCGCGGACCGGAACGGCTCCCGGCGAAGTCTGCCGAGCGAACATCTCGCGACCGGCCCGAGCCCGAACGGTACGGGCGCTGATCCAGCCGGCACACGCGCGGACGGCGCACGAGCGGACGGCGGCCGTGCGGAGGGCGCACAAGCGGACGGCGCACAAGCGGACGGAAGGGGGCGCGCGGAAGCGGGGCGCGCGGAAGCGGGGCGCGCGGAAGCGGGGCGCGCGGAAGCGGGGCGCGCGGAAGCGGGGCGCGCGGAA
>NZ_BOMZ01000070.1 GCF_016862455.1 Actinoplanes utahensis | reverse complement strand
CGGGGCGCGCGGAAGCGGGGCGCGCGGAAGCGGGGCGCGCGGAAGCGGGGCGCGCGGAAGCGGGGCGCGCGGAAGCGGGGCGCGCGGAAGCGGGAGGAGGGGCATCACAGGCCTCGCAGGAAGCGGCGGCGGACCAGATCGTCCGTCTCGGTGTAGGCATGGCTGCCGGCGCGGACGGACTGGGCCAGATCGGTCAGCTGGGCCGCGGCGTCGGCGGCCTCGCGGGCCCGGGCGGCAAGCACTGCGGACCAGCCGGCGTAGAGGGCGCGGCCGATCCGGCCCGGGCGTCCGGTGTCGTCGGCGCCGAAGATCGCGGCGGCGGGCACCAGATCTGGCAGGCGTCGGTCCATGGTGGCCAGAGTCTCCGCGGCATGGTCGATCTGGTCGGCGAGCCGGTCCACGTCAGTGCTCCTCAAGCGTGCGCAACGATCCGAAAACCTCACCGTGCAATTTCTCGCGGGCCCAGCGGGCGGCCTCGGCCGCGCTGGTCACGACGGCGCGCATCTCGCGGGCGAACTCGGATGGCTCACGATGACGCAGTCCATCGTGGATGCGGACGTCCACGATGTCGCCCGCGGCGGTGACCACCACCTCGATCGACTGATCCGGCGAGTGCACCGACACGGTGTGGGCGGCCACCGCTTTCTCGAAGCCGGCGTGCAGGTCCTCGACGCGCCGGTACCGCTCGATCGCCTCGTCGATCCACGCCTCGTCGATCTCGCGGGCCATCCATGGCTCCTCACCGCGCGTCATGTCGCCGTCGCGTTCCGGGTTGAGACCGTACCCGCTCGAGTGACCGTCCCGCTACGGTCGCGCGTCCTTTGTGGATAACTCGGCGCTGACCACAGAGCGTTACAAAGACACCCGAAAGCAACTACAATATGTGATCAACTCGTACCGGTGAGGGTTTCTGTCGGACCCCCGCAATACCATCGTCGGGTGAGTCCGCATGATGTCTTCTCCGAGCTGGTGGGCCAGGACGAGCCGGTCGGGACGCTGCGCCGGGCCGCGGCGGCCGCCGCCCGGATCATGGCCGGCGATCCGGATCCGGGCGGGATGACCCACGCCTGGATCTTCACCGGCCCACCGGGCGCCCGCCGCACGGTCGCGGCCCGGGCGTTCGCGGCGGCCCTGCAGTGCGAGCGGGACGGCGCCGGCTGCGGCGAGTGCCACGGCTGTCACACCACGCTCGTCGGCACCCACGCGGACGTGCACGTGGTGACGACCGAGGGGCTCAGCATCGGTGTCAAGGAGACGCGGATGCTGGTGTTGCGCTCGGCCAGTGCACCGTCCGGCAACCGCTGGCAGGTGGTGATCGTCGAGGATGCCGACCGGCTCGGCGAGCGGGCGAGCAATGCGCTGCTGAAGGCGATCGAGGAGCCGTCGCCGCGGACCGTCTTCCTGCTCTGCACGCCGTCGGTGCACCCGGACGACATCATGGTGACGATCCGTTCCCGGTGCCGGGTGGTCTCGCTGGCGCAGCCGTCGGCGTCCGCCCTCGCCGAGTTCCTGGTGCAGCGCCACGGGATGGCGCCGGAGCAGGCCGACTGGGCCGCGGCGGCCGCGCAGGGCGACATCGAGCGGGCCCGGCAGCTGGCCGCTGATCCGGAGGCCCGCGGCCGGCGGGATGACGTGCTGGCCATCCCGCGCCGGCTGACCAGCATCGGCGCCTGTTTCGAGGTCGCGGCGAAACTGGAGACGGCGACGAAACAGGAGGCGGCCGACGCGGTCGCCGAGCTCGACACCACCGAGCGGGCCGCCCTGGAGCGTGCTCTCGGCGCGGGCGGGACGGGCAAGGGGGCGACTTCGGCGATGCGCGGGGCGGCCGGTCAGCTCAAGGAGCTGGAGCGCACCCAGAAGGCGCGGGCGACCCGTTCCCAGCGGGACGCGCTGGACCGGGCGCTGCAGGATCTGATCGGTTTCTACCGGGACGTGCTGGTCACCTCGTGGCGTGCGCCGGTGGCGGTGGTGCACAGCGATCTCGCCGCGGTGTCCTCGGCGGCTGCGGAGAAGTGGTCGCCGGAGAGCACGCTGCGCCGGCTGGAGGCGGTCCTGGCCTGCCGGGACGAGATCGACCGAAACGTGAAACCGCAGGTCGCCCTGGAGGCGATGATGACCACCCTGTGGAAGGGCTGATCATCACGCCGCCAGGACGACCGGAGAAGTCAGGACGACCGGAGAAGCCAGGACGATCGGAGCCCGGACCGCCGAAGGCCCGGATGGCGCCGGCTCAGCGGCGGGCGAGCAGGAACGTGTTGCGCAGAGCGTGGTACGCGGGCTTCGGCTGCAACTGCTCGTCGAACGGGGTCGCTGAGCCCTCCCCCTCGAAGACGTCCGGCACCCAGGAGTACCGGTCGGTGAATCCCCAGACCGTGTAGGACACGCAGTGCCGGGCCAGCAGGCAGGCCTGCAGCAGGCTGGTGAAGCCCTGGGCCTGGGCCTGGACCTTGATCTGGTCGGCGGGGAGCTGCATACGGACGTCGACCTCGGTGAACGCGGTCTGCACACCGAGCGCGTCGAAGCGCCGGACGTTCGGCAGCACGGTGTCCGGGATGCCGTACTGCAGGGCGAGGTGGCCCTGGATGCCGTACCCGTGCACCGGGACCCCCTGCGCCCGTAGCTGCTTGGTCAGGGCGTAGTAGGCGTCGCTCTTCGCGTTGATGCCCTCGTTGTTGTAGTCGTTGAGGTACAGCTTCGCCTTCGGGTCGGCCTCGTGCGCCCAGCGGAACGCGTCGGCGATGTAACCGGGACCGAGCGCCCGCAGCCAGATGGTGTCGCGCAGTGTCCCGTCGTCGTTGAACGCCTCGTTCACCACATCCCACTGGTAGACGCGGCCCTTGAAGTGGCGGACCTGGGCACGGATGTGATCGCGGAGGATCTTGCGCAGTTCGGCCGGGGTGAAGGCGTCCTCGGTGAGCCAGGCCGGGTTCTGGTTGTGCCAGACCAGCGTGTGCCCGCGGACCACCTGCCCGTTGGCGCGGGCGAAGTCGACGAGGCGGTCGGCCGCCGCCCAGTCGTACCGGCCGCGTTCCGGTTCGACGGCTTCCCACTTCATCACGTTCTCGGCGGTCACGCTGTCGAACTCGCGCGCCACGGCAGCCCGGTACGCCGCGTCGTCGGCGAGCGCGGTCATGTCGACGGCGGTGCCGATCCGCACGCCGGTCCCGCGCGCCGCGGCCCGCAGCGATGCGGGGTCGGCCGCCGACGCGGGGTCAGCCACGGCCGGCGCGGCGCCGCTCACGGCGGTGGCCACGGCCAGCAGCATGCCGGCCAGGACGGTACGTCGCTTTCCCATCAGCCCTCCCGAAACTTTCGATCAGTGGCCGAAACATTAAGCATAAGCACCGACAAACGTCAATGTACGGCACAGGAAACCCGCTCTTGACCGACCCGATCGATCCGACCTACGTTACGAACGATCGTTCCTCCGTTTCCGAAACTTTCGGAGTGCCCATGTCGACTCGTCGCGAGGTCCTGGTCCTGGCCTCCGGCGCCGCGATCGCCGGCGCCGCCATCCCCCAACTGGTGCACGCCGGAGGCCGTGACGACGGCTGGAACGCCGGAGGCCGTGACGACGGCTGGCACACCACCTGGGCCGCCGCGCCGACCACCGTCCCACCCGGCACCCCGCTGACCCTGGCCGATCAGACCGTCCGTCAGGTGGCGCACCTGAGCGTCGGCGGCAACCGGATCCAGTTGCGGCTCACCAACGAGTTCGGCACGACGCCGCTACGGATCGGCGAGGTGCGTGTCGCGATCCGGGCCGGCGCGGGCGCGAGCACCGACGCCCGGTCCGGCAGCGATCGGCCGGTCACTTTCGGCGGGCGCTCGTCGGTCACCGTGCCGGCCGGCGCGCCGCTGGTCAGCGATCCGATCGCGCTGTCCGTGCGCGGCGGGGACGACCTGCTGGTCAGCATCCACCTGCCGGAGCCGACGCCGGTGACCACGGTGGCCGCCTTCGCCTTCCAGCAGAACGCGCTGGCCACCGGCAACGTCACCGCGGCCCGGCGGATCACGCCCACCGGCACGATCACGCAGTACCTGTTCCTCTCCGGGATCAGCGTGCACGGCGGCGCCGGGACGGTCGTCACCCTCGGCGACTCGATCACCAACGGGGCGAACACCGAGACGAACGCCAACCACCGGTGGCCGGACCGTCTGGCGGCCCGGTTCCGGGCGACCGGGATCCGGCTCGGGGTGGCGAACGTCGGGGTCTCCGGCAATCGGCTGCTGCACGATCCGAACCCGCCGGCGGGGAGCCCGGCCGAGGCGTACGCGGCGTACTTCGCCCAGAGCGGCCTGCGCCGCTTCGACCGGGACGTGCTGGCCCAGCCGGGCGCCACACATCTGGTGGTGCTGCTCGGGGTGAACGATCTCGGTCATCCGGGCACGGCCGCCCCGCCCGGCGAGGTGGTCTCGGCCGACGATCTGATCTGGGGGCACCGTCAGCTGATCACGCGGGCCCGGCAGGCGGGGCTACGGGCGTACGGTGCGACGATCCTGCCGTTCAAGGACGACACCCTGGGCTTCTACAACCCGGAGAACGAGCGCAAGCGGTCCGCTCTGAACAGCTGGATCCGGACCTCCGGCGAGTACGACGGGGTCATCGACTTCGACGCCGCAGTCCGTGACCCGGCCGACCCGCTGCGCCTGGCCGCCGCCTACGACAGCGGCGACCACCTGCACCCCAACGACGCCGGCATGGCCGCGATGGCGGCAGCCGTCCCACTGCACCTCTTCAAGAGCTGAGGGCGTGCCGGACGCCCGAAAAAGAGGTAAGGCGTGCCGGACCGGCCGGAAAAGAGGTAAGGCGTGCCGGACCGGCCGGAAAAGAGCTGAGGGCGTGCCGGACGCCCGAACCACACATGCGGGTTCAGGCGGCGGCGGGGGCGAGGAGCGTGGACAGCCGCTCGGCGACCGTCTCGGCGATCTCGTCGACCGGGCGGGACGCGTCCAGCACCAGGTAACGCTTGGGGTCGTTGGCGGCCAGGTCGAGGAACGCGTACCGGACCCGCTCGTGGAAGGCGCGGGACTCGCTCTCCAGCCGGTCGGCGCCGGCGCCCCGGGCGTCCACCCTGGTCAGGCCCACATTGGGGTCCACGTCGAGGAGGACGACCAGGTCGGGCCGGAGGCCGCCGGTGGCCCAGGCGGACAGCCAGGAGATCTCCTGGACCGGCAGGGTACGACCGGCGCCCTGGTACGCCAGCGACGAGTCGACGTACCGGTCGCTGATCACCACGGCCCCGCGGGCCAGGGCCGGCCGGACCACCGTGGCGACGTGGTGGGCCCGGTCGGCGGCGTAGAGCAGCGCCTCGGCCCGCGGCGACGGCCCCTCCGGGGTGTCCAGCACCAGTCCCCGGATCCGGGCGCCGATGTCGGTGGCTCCGGGCTCCCGGGTGACGACCACGTCCCGGCCCTCCGCCTTGAGCGCGTCGGCGAGCCGGTTGACCTGTGTGGACTTCCCAGCGCCCTCGCCGCCCTCGAAGACCACGAAGATGCCGGCGCGGGCGAACTCCTCGGGCGGCGACAGCGGCCGGCCGCGCAGCGAGCCGATCAGGTCGGCGAAGACCGGGACACCCCGTTTGTCGTCCATCTGCCGGAACGAGCCGATGCCGACCCAGATCCCGATCGCGCCGGCCACCAACAGCAGCACCCGGGTGGCGGAGACGTCGAACGCGATCGGACCGAGCTCGACCCGCCGGGAGCTGCCGAGGCCGACCAGGACACCGGCGAGCGTGATGGCCAGCAGCAGGACGGTCCGCACACCGATCTGCACGACGGCGAAGACCCGGCCGCGCAGTTCGTCGGCGATCTCGCCGTAGAGCAGGGTGGTGCCGGACAGGAAGGCCATGCCGGCGCCGGCGCCGACCATCAGCGCGCCGACGAGCGCCATGGACAGGTGGATGGACAGGCCGAGGAACATCACCGAACCGCTGGCCAGCACGATGCTCATGCCGAACCAGCGGCGGCGGGAGAGGTCCTTGACGATCATCGGGCCGAGCCCGATGCCGAACGCCAGGCCCATGAAGATCACGCCGAAGAGCAGGGAGAAGGCGGCCTCGCCGGCGCCGAGCGAGTAGGCGAAGGTGCGTGCCGCGCCGATCACCACACCGCCGGCCGTGAACGCGCCGAAGATGCCCAGGACGAGGCCGCGGACCATCGGGGTCTGGCCGATGAACTTCCAGCCCTCGACGAACTGGGTGGTCATGCTCTGCTCGGCGGCCTTACGGCGTTCCTCGCTCTTGCCGCCGATCTCGCGGATGCCGAAGAACACCACGATCGCGGTGGCCAGCCGGGAGAGCGCGTTGATGTAGAGGGCGATCTGCACCGGCTGCGCCCAGTCGGGCAGGGAGACACCGGACTGCTGGAGGCCCGCTGTCATCCCGGAGAGCAGCAGCGCCGCCAGGATCGGCGTGATCCCGTACGTGGTGATCAGGGTGAGCTGGTTGGAGATCTCGATCTGCGACTTCGGGATGAGGTTGGGGACCGCGGCTTCCTTGGCCGGGATCCAGATCAGCGTGATCGCCTCGCCGATCAGGGTGGCCACGGTGGCCCAGGTGACGGTGAGGGTCGGGGAGCCGCCGAGCAGCGGGACGAGCGGGATCGACCCGTAGATGAAGAAGCGCAGCAGGTCGACGATGACCATGGTGTAGCGGCGGTCGAACCGGTCGGCGAGCACGCCCGCGATCGGCCCGAGGACCAGGGCGGGGAGCAGGCGCACGGCGACGGTGAGGCCGAACGCGGCGCCCTGGGCGGCCGTGTTCTCGAACTGGGCGGAGGCGAAGAGCGCGGTGGCGAGCAGGCCGATCCAGTCGCCGAAGGAGGCGGCCGCGAGCACCAGCCAAAGACGCCGGAAACCGCGTCGCCGGAGGACGGAGCGGAGCGCCGCGACACCGGTCAGGTCGGCGGGCCCCGGATCCGGCGGTGTGTCGGTGTTGATGGCCCTACCTCCCGTGGTCAGTGCTCGGAGCACTGTAACCGCCCGCCCCACGAGGTGTGGGGCAACCACGATCGGGTGGAGCAGAGATGAATGTCTTTCGTGTTACCCGCGTCACGGGATACCGTGCTGGCGTGCTCACAGACCGCATCGCTCTGCGCCGGCGGCTCGACGGCGCCACCGGTCACCTGGAGACCCCGGTCGCCGTGGTGGACCTGGCCGCTTTCGACGACAACGCCGAGCGGCTGACCGCCCGCGCGGGCGGCAAGCCGATCCGGGTCGCCAGCAAGTCGGTCCGCTGCCGGGCGCTGCTGGAACGGGTCCTGGCCCGGCCGGGCTGGCACGGCGTGATGGCCTACACCCTGCCCGAGGCGGTCTGGCTGGTGCGCTCCGGCGTGACCGACGACGTCCTGGTGGCCTATCCGACGGCCGACCGGGCCGCGCTGCGCGAACTGGCGTCGGATCCGGCGCTGGCCGCGGCGATCACCCTGATGGTGGACCATCCGTCCCAGCTCACCCTGGTCGATCAGGTCGTCGAGCCGGGCGCGCGCCCGGACGTACGCCTGTGTATCGATCTGGATGCTTCCTGGCGCCCCGCCGGGCCGGTGCACATCGGCGTGCGCCGCTCCCCCGTCCATTCGGCCGCCCAGGCCGGGGCGCTGGCCGCCACGATCGCCGGCCGCGAGGGATTCCGCCTGGTCGGCGTGATGTGTTACGAGGCGCACATCGCCGGCGTCGGCGACAACCCGCCCGGCCAGGCGCTGCGGGCCCGGGCCATCCGGATGATGCAGAGCCGGGCGCTCCCGGAGTTGCGGGAGCGCCGAGCAGCGGCGGTTCGCGCCGTCGCCGCCCACGCCGACCTGGAGTTCGTCAACGGCGGCGGCACCGGGAGCGTGGCCGCGACCAGCGCCGATCCGGCCGTCACCGAGGTCACCGCGGGATCCGGGCTCTACGGCCCCACCCTCTTCGACACCTACCGCACCTGGCAGCCGACCCCGGCGGCGTTCTTCGCGCTGTCCGTGGTGCGCCGTCCGGCCCCGCGGATCGCCACCGTGCTGGGCGGCGGCTGGGTGGCCTCCGGCGCGCCCGAGGCGTCCCGCCTGCCGGTCCCGTGGCTCCCGGAGGGCCTGCGGTTCAAGGCCGACGAGGGCGCCGGCGAGGTGCAGACGCCGCTGCTGGGCGCGGCCGCCGAGCAGCTGCGCCCCGGCGACCGGGTGTGGTTCCGGCACGCCAAGGCCGGCGAGCTCTGTGAACACGTCAACGAGCTGCAGCTGGTCGACGGCGGGACAGCCTCGCCGGCCCCTACCTACCGGGGAGAAGGCCGTGCGTTCCTGGGGTGACCCGTCAGGCGGACACGTGGCGGTGCAGGTATTCCCTTATCAACGCCTTGGCCTCGGTCAGCACCGACTCGTCGCCGCCCGGATCCCGGCGGAACGCCAGCTTGATCAGGGCGTCGGCGGCCTCGACCGAGATCTGCAGCGCGAACCGCAGGCGGCCCCGGTCGGCCAGCTTGAACTGCTCGACCAGCAGCTCGGCCAGGCGCTCGGCGATGACCGCGTTGTTGTCCCGGTCCGAGTCGAGCAGGTGCAGGTCCACGACGTCACCGAAGTGCAGCGTCCGGAAACCGGGCACGCTGCGGTGCATGTGGATGTAGGCGTCGATGGCTCCGTCGACGGCGTCCCACCAATGGGTGTACGTCTCGCCGGCGAACCGATCGGACAGGCTCTGCAGGTACGCGTCCATGTTGCGCAGCGCGAGCGCCTGGACGATGGCCCGCTTGTCCGGGAAGAACTGGTAGACCGAGCCGATGGCGACTTCGGCGCGCTCCGCGAGGAGCGTCGTGGTCAGGCCCTCGTAGCCCACCTCGTCGACCAGTTCGGCGCAGGCGTCGAGCATGCGCTGAACCCGGGCAACGCTTCTGCCCTGCACCGGAACCCGCCTCAGCGGTCCGGTGCTGACGGTTGGTGTCGACACGCGTCGCCACTCCCTCTCAGCAGTGAGACCTATCCACGGCGATCGGGCTCGTGGTCGCGAATAGATCTCAGTGTTAAATCGAACGTTACTCGGATCAACGAGCGAGGCGCATCGACGGGACGCCGGGTGACGGTGTCCGCTCGGATGGAGGACAAAGGCCCGAATGACCGCACCCGTCAACGCCCGCCGCTGGACCAACTGGGGCCGTAATCAGGAATCGATCGCCGATGTGCTGACACCCGCCGACATCGACGAAGTCGCCACTCGAGTGAACCAGGCCGTGGAAAGCGGGCGGCGGATCAAGGTGGTCGGCAGCGGCCACTCGTTCACCGCCATCGCCGTCGCCGACGACCAGCGGATGTTCGTGCATCGGCTGAACCGGCTCGTCTCGGTCGACGGGCCGCTGGTCACCGTCGAGGCCGGGATGTCGCTGGCCGTTCTCAACACGGTGCTGGCCGAACACGGCCTGGCCATGCCGAACCTGGGTGACATCGACGCGCAGACCGTCGCCGGGGCGATCTCCACCGGCACGCACGGCACCGGCATCGGGCACGCCACGCTCGCCTCCTGCGTCGAGGCGGTGACCATGGTGACCGCGGCCGGGAAGGTCGAGCGGTACGCCGTGGGCGCCCCCGAGTTCCCGGCGGCACGGCTCGGCCTCGGCGCGCTCGGCGTGCTGGTCCAGGTGACCCTGCGCTGTGTGCCGGCGTTCACGCTGCTCGCCGAGGAGCAGCCGATGCCGCTGCCGGATGTGCTGGCCGGGATCGACCAGTGGCTGCCGGAGTACGACCACGTCGAGTTCTTCTGGTACCCGTACACGAACCGGACCTCGCTCAAGCGCAACCGGCGGGTGGAGCAGGACGACCGGCCACTGTCGCGGTTCCGGGGCTGGCTCGACGACGATCTCCTGTCCAACACCGTCTGGCAGGGCGTCTGCTCGGTCGGGCGGCGGTTCCCCGCGGCGGTTCCGGCACTGAGCGCCGTCGCGGCCCGGGCTCTGAGCGCGCGGACCTACACCGGGCGTTCGGATCAGGTCTTCTGCTCCCCGCGCAAGGTCAAGTTCACCGAGATGGAGTACGAGGTCCCGCGCGCCGCCCTGCCCGAGGTCCTGGACGCGCTCGCAACGATCATGGAGGGGTTGCCGTTCAAGGTGCAGTTCCCGGTCGAGGTGCGGTTCACCGGGCCGGACGACGTGTGGCTGTCGCACGGGTACGGCCGGGAGTCCGCCTACATCGCCGTGCACCAGTACCTCGGCAGCCCGTACGAGCCGTACTTCCGGGCCCTGGAGAACGTCTGCACGCCGTTGGGCGGCCGGCCGCACTGGGGCAAGCTGCACTATCGGGACGCGGAGTCACTGCGGGCGGCGTACCCCCGCTTCGACGATTTCCTCGCCGTGCGTGACCGCCTGGACCCGCACCGGGTCTTCACCAACGAATACCTGAACCGCGTCCTCGGCAGTTGAAGACCTGTCCGGCTGGCTCTCACTGCTGTCTCAACGGCGTTGACACAGCACGGCGAGCCAGCCGGGCGGAAACCCCGCTACTCGGCGGCCGTAGCGGCTTTGCGCGGGGCGGCCTTCTTGGCGGGGGCCGCCTTCTTCGCCGCCGTCGTCTTCTTCGCCGCGGTGGCCCGCTTGGCCGGCGCCTTCTTGGCCGGCGTCTCACCGTCGGCAGCGGCCGCGGCCTTGGCGGGCGCCTTCTTGGCCGCGGTCTTCTTCGCCGGCGCCCGCTTCGTCGCCGGGCCCTTCGCCCGCTTCTCCGCCAGCATCTCGGCGGCCTGCTCGGCGGTCAGCTCCTCGGGCGTCTGGCCGCGCCGCAGCGTCGCGTTGGTCTCGCCGTCGGTCACGTACGGCCCGAAGCGGCCCTCCTTGACCACCATCGGCTTCTGCGTCACCGGATCCGGGCCCAGCTCGGCCAGCGGCGGCTTGGCCGCCCCCCGCTGCCCGCGGGTCTTCGGCGCGGCCAGCAGGGCCAGCGCCTCCTCCAGGGTGACGGTGAACAGCCGGTCCTCGCTCTCCAGCGAGCGGGAGTCCTTGAGCCGCTGGATGAACGGGCCGTACCGGCCGTTGCGGGCGATGATCTCGTTGCCGTCCGGGTCCTTGCCGACCAGCCGGGGCAGCGACAGCAGCTGGAGCGCCTGGTCCAGGGTGAGCGTCTGCGGCGACTGGGAGGCGAACAGCGAGGAGCTGCGATCGCCACTCTGCACGTACGCCCCGTAGCGGCCGGACTTGACCAGCACCGGCTCACCGGTGGCCGGGTCGTCGCCGAGGGTCCGGTCGCCGTTGCCGGCCAGGAAGAGCTCCTCGACCTTCTCCCGGGTCAACTCGTCGGGCGCCAGGCCCTCCGGGATGGACGCCTTGTCCTCGGGCGCGTCCTCGCCGCCGTCGACCAGCTTGCGCTGCAGGTACGGCCCGAACTTGCCGACCCGGACGACGACCCGCCGGTTCTCCTCGTCGACGTAGAGCGGGATCGAGTTGACCTCGCGGGCGTCGATCGCGCTGAGGTTCTCGGTGACCATCTTCTTCAGGCCGCCGGCCCTCGCGATCTCCTCGTCCACCCCGGTGCCCTGGGCCCCGAAGTAGAAGGAGGTGAGGAAGTCCAGCTGGGTGCCGTCGCCGGCGGCGATGTCGTCGAGCTGGCCCTCCATGGCGGCGGTGAAGTTGTAGTCCACCAGTCGCGGATAGTGCCCCTCGAGCAGGCCGATCACCGCGAACGCCAGGAACGACGGGATCATCGCCTGGCCGCGCTTCTCCACGTACCCGCGGTCCTGGATGGTCTGCATGATCGACGAGTACGTCGACGGGCGGCCGATGCCCAGCTCCTCGAGGGCCTTGACCAGCGAGGCCTCGGTGTAGCGGGCCGGCGGCGAGGTGTGGTGGCCCAGCGCGTTCAGCTGGTCGGCCGTCAGCGGCTGATCCTTCACCAGGTTCGGCAGGCGGCGCTCGGCGTCCTCCGCCTCGGCGCTCTCGTCGTCCGACGACTCCACGTAGGCGCGCAGGAAGCCGGGGTCGGTGATGGTCTTGCCGGAGGCGGCGAAGTCGGCCTCCTCGTTCGCCGCGGTGGTCGCGCGGATCCGGACGCTCACCGAGTTGCCGACCGCGTCGGTCATCTGCGACGCGATGGTGCGGCGCCAGATCAGCTCGTAGAGCTTGAACTCGTCGGTGGTCAGCTCCTTGGCGACCTCGCCCGGGGTGCGGAAGTTGTCTCCGGCGGGACGGATCGCCTCGTGCGCCTCCTGGGCGCCCTTGGCCTTGGTGGTGTATTTGCGCGGCTGCGGCGGCACGTTGTTCGCCCCGTACAGCTCGGCGATCTGCCGGCGGGCGGCGGCCACGGCGGTCTCGGAGAGGTTCACCGAGTCCGTACGCATGTAGGTGATGTAGCCCTTTTCGTACAGGCTCTGGGCGGTGCGCATCGTCTGCTGCGACGAGTTCCGCAGCTTCCGGGCCGCCTCCTGCTGCAGCGTCGAGGTGATGAACGGCGCGTACGGCTTGCGGCGGTACGGCTTCTCCTCGACCCGCGTCACCGTGAACGGGCGGCCCTCCAGACGGGCGGCCAGCCCGCGGGCGCCGTCGCCGTCCAACTGCACCGCGGTCGAGCCGGCCTTGAGCTGCCCGGTGGTGGGCTCGAAGTCCTTGCCGGTGGCGATCCGGTCGCCGTCCAGCGCGATCAGCGTGGCCTGGAACGCGCGGGCGCCCTCGACCTGCCCCTGAACGGCCAGGTGAGCCTGGATGTCCCAGTACTCCGCGGAGCGGAACGCCATCCGCTGGCGCTCGCGCTCGACCACGATCCGGGTGGCGACCGACTGCACACGGCCCGCGGAGAGGCCGCGCATCACCTTCTTCCACAGGACCGGGCTGACCTCGTAGCCGTACAGCCGGTCCAGGATGCGGCGGGCCTCCTGGGCGTCGACCAGGGAACGGTCGATGTCGCGGGGGTTCGCCACGGCGGCCTGGATGGCCGGTTTGGTGATCTCGTGGAACACCATCCGCTTGATCGGCACCTTGGGCTTGATCGTCTCGACCAGGTGCCAGGCGATGGCCTCGCCCTCGCGGTCCTCATCGGTGGCGAGCAGGATCTCGTCCACCTCACGGGCCATCCGCTTGAGTTTGTCCACCTGCTGCTTGCGCTTCTCGGAGATCACGTACAGCGCATGGAAGCCGTTGTCGACGTCGACGCCGAGCCGCGCCCAAGGCTGGCCCTTGAACTCCTCGGGGACCTCGTCAGCGTTCTTCGGCAGGTCGCGGATATGGCCGACGGAGGCCTCGACCAGATAGTCGGGGCCCAGGTAACCGGCGATCGTCTTGGCCTTCGACGGGGACTCGACGATGACCAGACGCGTCAACCTGGCGTTACTCGGCACGGCACTCCTTATTTGACCCTCAACACTCCCCGCTCGCCTCCGGCGGAGCACAGACGTTCAACGTAACGCGCCGGACGAGCCCACATTCCCGGGGCAGCCCGCAGTCGGATGGTAACGGTCCGGCCACCGCATGCGTCTGACCGCGACACCGTACACCGGGAAGTGACTGTAATGTCGGACACAATCGGTGAAGATCACGCGACCAGAACACTCGGCCATGACTCCGGCGGGGCCGCTGGTGGGCGGTCCCCGACCAGCTCAGCGAGCCGGCGCAGGCGTTTCGCGCCGGCGATGGCGTAGCGCCGTCCGTCATCCGACACGCGGCCGGCCAGCCCGGCCCGCACCAGCGCGGCGTCCACCGGCTCCGGATCCTTGCCCGGATCCAGGCCGAGCGCCCAGCCACCGCGGTGCGGCCCACCGGCGGCGGCCACCCACAACCGCAGGCGCGGTCCGGAGAGAAAGAGCTGCGCGGATGCCTCCGGCCAGGCCTGTGCAAGAGCATTCAATCTTCGGGAGTACGCCGTACGCACCTCGAAGATCGTCGCAGGCGGCTCCTCGGGCTGCTCCGGCTCGGGATCGGGCTCCGTGGGGCCCGGCTCGTCCTCCGTCGACGGGTTCACCGACGTGTCGTTCGCCTCTTTCGCGGGGCTGAGCTCGTCCGCCCGTACCAAATCATGATCTTGATCGTGGGGTTGATCCTCCTCGACCGGCGCCCAGGTGGCTTTCAGACCGCGCGCGACCAGCTCGCTGACCAGCACGTGAACCCGCCAGGCCGCGTCCACCCGGACCGTGACCCGGGCCGTGCCGCCCATCCGCCCGAGATGCCCGGGACCCGCCAGCAGGCCGATCAGGTCGGCCGGTGACGGCTCGGTGGTCTCGGCGCCGAACATGGTCAGCTGATGACCCGGCCGCGGACCTGCCGAACCACGATGGACGGCGCGCCGCACCACCGGGACAGGAGGCGGAAGCACCTCCCGCGGGATCAGCGGCCACCCGGCGTCGGTGGTCATCGGCATTCGGGGAGGGAGTCGAAAGCCTGTCTCAGTTCCACCGACTCCAGGGTCTCGGTGTCCAGGCTGCTCTGCTGGTAATCGGCGGAGAGCCGCTCGACGACCTTGCCGACCTCGTTGTAGAAGGCCTTCGGAGGATTCGTGGCCAGCGCCTCGATGCCGGTGCGGGCATGGTCGTAGGCGTCCCGGATGCCGGCCAGCGAGTCCAGGAAACCGGTGGCGATCGCCTCACCGTTGGTCACGTCGGGGACGCCCGCCTTCTCCACCCCGGCCCGGGCCCGCTCGCTCGCGACCGCGGCGCCGCCGAAGAGCCGGGCCAGGTTCTCCTTCGCCTGGCCGGCGCTGGTCTCGGCGGTGATCTGCTGCTGAGTGCGGCTGGTCAGCGAGTCGATCTCGGCACGCCAGGGGCTCAACGTGGTGCACACCAGCGCCGCCCAGGCCTGCGCGCCGGGCCGGCCGGAACAGGCGGCCAGCGGCACCGCGAGCACGACGACGAGGGCCAGGGAGATCGGTCGGACCGCGCGCATGGAAGCAGGGTACGGCCATCGCCGGATACTCCACACGCCTCGATCGAGTTCAAAGACAAAGGCACCCGGTCTCCCGGGTGCCTTTCGTCCTGGTAGGAGCTGATCAGACGTTGTCCTTGATCCGTGTCGACTCGCTGGTGCGGGCGTCCTGGGCCGCCTTCGTGGCGTCCGCCGCGCCGGCCGCCACGGCCGCCGAACTGTCGTCACCGAGCGCGATCGGCTTGCGCTTGCTCCAGACCACCGCGGCGGTCACGATCGCGACCGCGAGGACCGCCACCCCGATCCGCAGCGCCGGGTTCGCGTCGCTGCCGTAGGTCCAGGCCACCACGGCCGGGGCGATCAGCAGCGAGACCAGGTTCATCACCTTGATCAGCGGGTTGATCGCCGGTCCGGCGGTGTCCTTGAACGGGTCGCCGACCGTGTCGCCGATGACCGTCGCGGCGTGCGCCTCGGAGCCCTTGCCACCGTGCGCCCCGTCCTCGACCAGCTTCTTCGCGTTGTCCCACGCGCCGCCGGAGTTGGACAGGAAGACCGCCATCAGGGTGCCGGTGCCGATCGCGCCGGCCAGGTAGGCGGCGAGCGCGCCCGGGCCCAGGCCGAAGCCCACCGCGATCGGCGCCATGACCGCCAGCAGACCCGGAGTGAGCAGCTCACGCTGTGCGTCCCGGGTGCAGATGTCGACCACCCGGCCGTACTCGGGGCGCTGCGTGCCGTCCATGATCCCGGGGAACTCCCGGAACTGGCGCCGGACCTCCATCACGACCGCCCCCGCCGAACGGGAGACCGCGTTGATCGCCAGGCCGGAGAAGAGGAACACCACTGCCGCGCCGATCAGCAGGCCGACCAGGCTGCGCGGATTGGAGATGTTCAGCTGGGCGAGGATCTCGTTGCCGACGTTCGCCACCCCGGCCTCGGTCAGCGCGCTGGCCAGGCTGTTGGTGTACGACCCGAACAGCGCCGTGGCCGCCAGGACCGCGGTCGCGATCGCGATGCCCTTGGTGATCGCCTTGGTGGTGTTGCCGACCGCGTCCAGCTCGGTGAGGATCTGCGCGCCCCGCTCGTCGACGTCGCCGGACATCTCCGCGATGCCCTGCGCGTTGTCCGAGATCGGGCCGAACGTGTCCATCGCCACGATGACGCCGACCGTGGTCAGCAGGCCGGTGCCGGCCAGCGCGACCGCGAACAGCGACAGGGTGAGCGACGAGCCGCCGAGCAGGAAGGCACCGAAGACGCCGGCGCCGAGCAGCAGCGCCGAGTAGACCGCCGACTCCAGGCCGACACTGATGCCGGCCAGGATCACGGTGGCCGCACCGGTCTGCGACGACTGGCCGATGTCCCGCACCGGGCGCCGGTTCGTCTCGGTGAAGTAGCCGGTCAACGCTTGGATGGCGGCCGCCAGCACGATGCCGATCACGACCGCGCCGACCGCGACCCAGCGCGGGTCCTGCCCGCTGTTCAGGATCTCCTCGGAGATGCCCGCGTCACCGAAGCCGGCGAAGGTGCTCGGCAGGTAGACGAAGCTGACCACGGCCACCGCGATCGCGGAGATCACGGCCGAGATGTAGAAGGCCCGGTTGATCGCGGTGAGACCGTTGCGGTCGCTGGCCCGAAGCCGGGTGATGAAGACGCCGATGATCGCGATCAGCACACCGATCGTGGAGACGATCAGCGGGAAGATCAGGCCGTCCTGCCCGAACGCCGCCGAACCCAGGATCAGGGCCGCGACCAGGGTCACCGCGTACGACTCGAACAGGTCGGCGGCCATGCCGGCGCAGTCGCCGACGTTGTCGCCCACGTTGTCGGCGATGGTCGCCGCGTTGCGCGGGTCGTCCTCCGGGATGCCCTTCTCGACCTTGCCGACCAGGTCGGCGCCGACGTCCGCGGCCTTGGTGAAGATGCCGCCGCCGACCCGCATGAACATGGCCAGCAGCGCGGCGCCGAAACCGAAGCCCTCCAGGACCGTCGGCGCGTCCCCGCGGAAGATCAGCACGACCAGCGCGCCACCGAACAGGCCCAGGCCGACGGTGAGGAAGCCGACCACACCACCGGTACGGAAGGCGATGCCCATCGCCTTCTCCCGGCCGCCCTGCTCACCGGCGGCCGCGGCCACCCGCAGGTTGGCCCGCGTCGCCAGAGCCATCCCGGCGCCGCCGATGAACGCACTGAACACCGCGCCGACGATGAAGAACAGCGAGCGCCCGATCCTGACCCAGGTCTCGTTGTCGGTCGCGTGCACCGGCAGGAGGAACAGCAGAACCACGGCGATGACGACGAAGACGCCGAGGGTCTTGAACTGCCGGAACAGGTACGCCGACGCGCCCTCCTGCACGGCGCCCGCGATCTCCTGCATCTTCGGGGTGCCGCGCCCGGCGCGCAGAACCGATTGAACGAACGCCGCCGCGAAGCCGAGCGCCACCAGGGCGAACACCAGCGCGACGACGACGAAAGTGATGTTTGACCCGCTCAGGGACACTCCGCCACCCTCGGCGGCGAGGTCTATCGAGGTCCCGGACATCCATGTCCTCCTGTACGCCGAATGGCACCCGGGTGACGGACGAGACCCCGGGCGCATTCCCCGTGGGGCCGGGGAACGACCGGCCGGCCCCGCGGACGCGGGACCAGCAGTAGCTGTCAACTCGCGTACTGTATAGGGCATACGTGTCGGTCGTCACATGTAGCACCAGCCGTGTCGCGATGATGATCACCGCTGTGTTAGTCCGGAAAGGATCTCGGACGTACGGACTGGGGTAAGCATCCGGATTCTCGCGGTTACTATCCCGCTATTTCCTGAAATATCGCCCGAATCGGGCGTGCCGTAGTTGCTGCCGTGTGTCGGTTCGGCCGTTATGCGCGCCCGGCTGTACACACCGCAGTCGCGTTCGGGCGCGCCACGTCCACCGCAGTGGTCGTCATACGCGCCGCGACCACACGTGTCAGCGGCGGGTGACCGGCCAGACCATGCGGACCTCGGTGCCGGAGCCGTCCTCGACGGGGCGCACCTGAAGGTCGTCGACGAAGCCGGCGAGCAGCGCGAACCCGACGCCGGTGGTGAGCGCGTCGTCGGTGAGCGACTCGTCGGCAAGCTCGTCCGGCGGCAGTTTCGTCAGGCCCACGCTCGCCTCCAGCGGGCCGTGGTCGATGACCCGGACCGTGTACGAGTCCGAGTCGGACATCTCCACGGTGACGAGGTCGGTGAGGCCGTACTGGCGGTGCAGGGCGACCGCCCGCGTGCAGGCCTCACCGATGGCGAGCCGGACCTCGTCGAGCAACTCCTCCGCGACACCCGCCCGCCGGGCGACGGCGACGCCGACCAGGCGGGCGGTGCGCACGTGCACCGGAGCCGGTGAGAAGGAGAGCCGAACGGTAGCCATCACGAAGCGGGACCGCTGCCGTCGCGCTCGGTGGCCGCCTCGACACTCGCGAAGATCGGGAAGACCTGGTCGAGTGCGGTGATGCGGAAGATCTTGAGAAGTGGTTCCTTGGCACAGACCAACCCGAAGGTGCCATGCGCCGTACGCAGCCGTTTCAGGGCCCCGACCAACACGCCCAGCCCGGTGGAATCGAGGAAGTCGACCCGTTCCAGATCCACGACCACGTCGCGCGCGCCCGCGTCCACCAGCTCGATGAGGCGCTCGCGCAGCCGGGGGGCGGTGTAAACGTCAACCTCACCGCCGACCTCGAGCACGGTGTGCCCGGCGACGGTCCGGGTCGTGAGTGACAGCTCCATCGGTCCTCCTCCCTGATCTCTCCCCCCGCGAAATCTAACCACCGACCGTTCGGGGGCGACGCGTGGCACCCACCGTCCTACCCGTTTGAGGTTCGGGGCCAACCGGTGTCACAGTGCAATGCGTGACCTCCACCGCCTTCGGTCCCGCCGAACTGCTGCACCGGCTGCGGGCACGGGCGGCCGCATCGGCGGTGTCGCCGGTCACCCATGTCGAGCAGGTTCCCGCACGTGAGGGTCGCACAGCGCCGTGGCCCGAGTGGACCGGCCCCGGGGTCCGGGACGCCTTCTCGACACAGGGGATCACCGCTCCGTGGGAACATCAGGCGGCCGCGGCCACCCTCGCCTGGGAAGGCACGCACGTCGTGCTGGCCACCGGGACGGCGTCGGGCAAGTCCCTCGCGTACCAGTTGCCGGCACTCAGCGCGCTCGCCACGGACCCTAGAGCGACTGTGCTCTATCTGTCACCCACCAAAGCGCTCGCGGCCGACCAGCTGCGGGCTCTGAACCGGCTCGGGATCGACGGGGTCCGGCCCGCCACGTACGACGGCGACACCCCGCGTGAGGAGCGGGAATGGATCCGGCAGCACTCTCGGTTCCTGCTCACCAACCCCGACATGCTGCACCACAGCCTGCTGCCAGGACACGGCCGCTGGGGCGTCTTCCTGCGCCGTCTGCGGTACGTGATCATCGATGAGTGCCACACCTACCGGGGCGTGTTCGGCTCGCACGTGGCGCACGTGCTGCGCCGCCTGCGCCGGGCCACCGCCCGGTACGGCGCTTCCCCGACCTTCGTCCTCGCCTCGGCGACCTCGGGCGATCCGGCCGGCTCCGCCTCCCGCCTCACCGGCGTTCCTGTGACAGCTGTCACAGCAGATGCCTCGCCGCGGGCCGCCGTCACGTTCGCCCTGTGGGAACCGCCACTGCTGGAGGACCACTCCGCCGAGGACGCCTCCCCGGTCCGCCGATCAGCTCTGCGAGAAACCGCCGACCTGCTCACCGACTCTGTGGTCAACGGCATCCGGACGCTCGCGTTCATCCGGTCCCGGCGCGGGGCCGAAGTGGTCGCGTCCCTGGCCCGGCAGTCGCTCGACGAGGCGGTGCCCGGCCTCGGCGAGCGGGTGGCCGCCTACCGCGGCGGCTACCTGCGGGAGGACCGGCGGGCGCTGGAACGCGCGCTGCTCTCCGGGGAACTGCTCGGGCTCGCCTCCACCAACGCGCTCGAGCTCGGCGTCGACCTCGCCGGACTGGACGCCGTGCTGATCTGCGGCTACCCCGGGACCCGGGCGTCGCTGTGGCAGCAGGCCGGCCGGGCCGGACGGTCCGGCGGCGAGGCGCTCGCCGTACTGGTGGCCCGGGACGATCCGCTCGACACCTACCTCGTGCACCATCCGGAAGCCGTGTTCGGGCGGCCGGTGGAGGCGACGGTGCTCGACCCGGGGAACCCGTACGTGCTCGGGCCGCAACTCTGCTGCGCCGCGTCCGAGGCCCCGATCACCGACGCCGATCTCGAACTGTTCGGCGATCCGGCCCCGGCCATCGTCGAGCAGCTGGCCGCCGAAGGGGTGCTGCGGCGTCGCCCGTCCGGGTGGTATTGGACCCATCGCGGCCGGCCCGAAGTCGACCTGCGGGGCACCGGCGGGGCGCCGGTGGCGGTGGTCGAGGCGGCCACCGGGCGGCTGCTCGGCACCGTCGACCACGGCTCGTCGCACTCGATGCTGCACCCGGGCGCGGTCCACCTTCATCAGGGCGTGTCGTACGTGGTGGACGACCTCGATCTGGAGGACTCCATCGCCCTCGTGCACCAGGAGGAGCCGGACTGGACCACGCACGCCCGGGACGTCACGAACCTGTCGGTGGTGAACGTGCGGTCGTACGTGGACGCCGGGCCGGTCGGGCTGTTCCTCGGCGACGTGGACGTCACCAACCAGGTCGTCTCCTACCAGCGGCGACGGCTCGGCAGTGGCGAGGTGATCGACACCCGGCCGCTGGATCTGCCGGTGCGTGAACTGCGTACGGTCGCGGTCTGGTTCACCGTGTCACCGCAGGCCCTGGCCGCCGCCGGGATCGAGCCGGGAGAGTTCCCCGGGGCGCTGCACGCCGCCGAACACGCCGGGATCGGGCTGCTGCCGCTGATCGCCACCTGCGACCGGTGGGACATCGGTGGGCTGTCCACGGCCAACCACGCGGACACCGAGGCGCCGACCGTCTTCGTCTACGACGGGCATCCCGGGGGCGCCGGGTTCGCCGAGCGGGCGTACGGGGCCGCGGCCGAGTGGCTGCGCGCCACCCGGGAGGCGATCGCGTCGTGCGGCTGCGAGTCCGGCTGTCCGTCCTGTGTGCAGTCGCCCAAGTGCGGAAACGGGAACAATCCGTTGAACAAGCAGGACGCGGTGCGGGTCCTCGACACCGTGCTCGCCGCGATCAATTAAATCGGTCGAATTGACGTCCACCGATCAACTGCGCCCGAAGGGAAGCGTCACATCTCACCGCGACGTGTCGAATTCATTGCACTGAAGATGTAGCCTGCCTCCCCGATGACCCGAGACGAAGCACACACAGAGACCGGTGGCGGCAGCAAGCCCCCGGGGCCACGCCTCGCGGCCCTGGACGGGTTGCGCCTGATCGCCGCGGTGACGGTCGCGGTTTACCACCTGAGCGTCGCGTGGCGCATCGACGGGGTCAATCCGCCGAGTCACTTCCTGCCCAGCTTCTCCCACCTGGCCATCTACGGCTTCCTCGGTGTCGAGCTGTTCTTCCTGATCAGCGGGTTCGTGATCTGCATGAGCAGTTGGCGGCGCGGTCTCGGGGACTTCTTCGTGTCCCGGGTGAGCCGGCTCTACCCGGCGTACTGGGTCTGTGTCCTGATCACCGCCGTGGTGATCACCCTTCTGCCGGTCAGCGGCGGGCTGCCCGTCGAGGGGACGCCGGACCTGCGGGAGATCGCGGTCAACATGACCATGCTCCAGGAGCCGCTGGGCATCCCCCTGGTCGACACCGTGTACTGGACACTCTTCGTCGAACTGCGTTTCTATCTGCTGTTCGCCGCACTCGTCACATTCGGGCTGACCTATCGCCGAACGGTGATCTTCTGCGCGGCCTGGATGGTCGTCGCCGTGATCGGCCCGACCCTGGACAGCCGGATCATCACCATCCTCGCCATCCCGGAATACGCGCCCTATTTCATCGCCGGAATAGCCGCATTCCTGATCTACAGGTTCGGCCGCTCCCCCCTGCTCTTCGCGATCATCGGTTTCGCCTGGCTGGTCAGCGTGAAACGGGTCGAGGAACGGGTCGCCGACGTCAAGCCCGGTTTCGACGTGCCGACCTGGCCCGGCGTCCTGATCGTCACCCTCTCCTTCGCGCTGATCCTGATCATCGCGCTGGGCTGGACCGACCGGATCCGCTGGCGCTGGCTCACCACCGCCGGCGCCCTCACCTACCCGTTCTATCTGCTCCACCAGCGCATCGGATACAGCGTGGTCCGGCACGCCCACGAACACACCGGGCTGCCCGCGTGGACGCTGATCCTGGGGGCGATCCTGCTGGTGCTCGGCGTGGCCTGGCTGGTGCAGCGGTACGTCGAACGGCCCCTGGGCCGCTGGCTCCGCCAGAAGCTGCGCAAGGCCATCGCGGACGTACGGCAGGTGTCCGCGGCCGACGCCGCTTCCGGTGCGGCCACGCCGCCCCCGGCGGACGCCGAGCCACGGTCGGCCGGCATCAGCCCACAACGCCGTTCCACCCCTGGGAAGCCCCTGTACGATGACGCCTCCCGCTGACCCCGCCCCGCATGCCGGAACGCGTCGTTCATCGCTCCAGGGGATCGGTGACCGGTCCGGCCCGGGCGGCCGCCTCCGCGTTCGCGGGGAGGAAACCGAGGGGCACCGCGGTAGCGACGACGATCTCCCGGCCGGTGACCGTGCAGCCGGTCATGGCGGCGCTGTTGGCTTCGACGTAACGCCGTGCCACGGCACAGGCCGCCGCTTCTCCCTCGATGGCATGGACACCGCCGGCCAGCGCGCCGAAATCGGCCGCCACCCGGGCCTGATGCCGCGCGATCCGGGCGGCGCCGACGGCCGAGCCCGCCGCCCCCACGAGTACGAGCACCAACCCCGTCGCCAGCACCAGGATCGACGCCGCCCCACGGTCCTCCCGAATCCCGCGCCTCGCCTCGCTGTGCCTCCCCTCGGTGTGTCTGCCCTCCCCGCACCTCCCCTCGTTGGGTCTTCCCTCGCTGCGTCTCATGGGAGGGCCGCCTCCTCGGGTTCACGGGCTGCGGTCGCGCGGCCTCGGACGATCAGGCCCGGCAGGTCGGTGCCGAGCATCCGGACCCGGACGGAGACCTCGGCGGTGACGCTGTCCGCGGTGCCGCCCACCTCGATGGCCGCGCCCTCCGGTGCAACGCGGGCCGCCGCCGCGGTCGCGGGTTCCCCGCGTGCCCCGGCCAGAGCCGCCTCCCGTGCCGCGTCCAGGCACTGCATCCGGGTCGTCACCGCGGTCACCGCGGTCAGGCCGACACCGAGCAGCAGCATGAGCGCCGGCAGCCCGGCCGCGAGTTCGGCGGTGAAGGCGCCCCGATCACGATCGGACCGCCGGAACCGGCCCACCCCGGGACCCCGGACGTGACCGGGCTGCCGGCGCCACCTCACTTCAGCGCCCTGCCGATGATCGCGTTGAGCGCCGACTGCACGGCACTGCTCGTCACCACCTTGAGCAGTACACCGGCCAGGGCCACCGCGGCGAGCAAGCCGACGGCGTACTCCACGGTGCTCATTCCGGCATCGGCGGCCTCGGTCTGAAGCCGCCGGAAGCGGGCGATGAGTTTGTGCACAGGACCTCCTCGGTCGTTCGGTGCGGCGCCCGTCACGCCACACCTGGGGTTTCGCAGCACGGCACCGCCGGATGGCGCCGTGGGTCTCACTGGCGGCTCGCTCGGAGCACACCGCAGATCTCGGTACCTCTCTCGCCAGGACGCCGCAGATCTCCATGGCTCTCGCCCGGACGCCGCAGATCTCCGTGGCTCTCTAAGCCAGGACGCCGCAGATCTCCGTGGCTCTCTCGCCCGGACGCCGCAGGTCTCGACGGCGGGGTGCCTGTCACAGCACGCCGCGGAGGATGCCGAGCAGGACCGGGGCCAGGCCGGCGAGCAGGAAAGCGGGCAGGAAGCACAGGCCCAGCGGCAGGACGATGAGGACGGAGGCGCGCTGGGCGGCGGCCTCCACGGCCACGGCACGGTCGGCGCGCAGGTCACCGGCGAGGCGTTCCAGAGCCCCGGAGAGGGCGCCGCCACTCGCGCTGGACCGGACGGCGGCGGCGATCAACCGGTCGGCCTGTGGGATCCCGGCCAGGTGCGCCCAGGCCTCGGCGGGGTCCGCACCGAGTCGCAGGGACCGGGCGGTGCGCTTCAGGCGTTCCCCCAGTGGGCCGCCCAGGGCTTCGGCGACCGCGGTGATCGAACCGTCCACCGCGCCGCCGCCTTTCAGCGCCGCGGCCAGCAGATCAAGCCCGAGAGGCAGGTCGGCCAAGGATTCCTCGCGTTCTCGGCGTACCTCCGCGGGTTCTCGACCGCGCAGGAACCGGTCCACGCCGACCCCGGTCGCCACTCCGGCCGGCACGCCCCACACCGTGCCGATCAGGCCGGCCACGGCCAGTCCCAGCAGCACCGAGAGGAGCAGCCGGGTCCGTTCGCCGGAGGGCTCGCCGGCCGGGCGGGCGCGGCGCAACCGGAGCCGCCCGGAGGGCAGCAGCAGCACACCGGCCGCCGCCACCGTGCACGACGCCACGACGAGCCCGGTCACGCGGCCCGCCCCGGGGGTTCCACTCCGCCTGCCGGCGACCTCGCACCCTGGGCCGGAGCGGCCGGGGAACGCGCGCCTCGGGCCGGAGCGGCCGGGGAACGCGCGCCTCGGGCCGGAGCGGCCGGGGAACGCGCGCCT
>NZ_BOMZ01000069.1 GCF_016862455.1 Actinoplanes utahensis | reverse complement strand
TGGGCCGGAGCGGCCGGGGAACGCGCGCCTCGGGCCGGAGCGGCCGGGGAACGCGCGCCTCGGGCCGGAGCGGCCGGGGAACGCGCGCCTCGTGAGGGCGGGTGCTCGACCCGTACCGGAGAAGGGTCGTCGGCGATCGTGTCGCGGGCCGTGCGGGACGGGGGCCGCGGTGTGGCGAGCGCGTTGCAGGAGGCGGTCACGCCGTCGGCGCCGAACAGGGCTGCGGCGCAGCATTCGCGGAAGGGCACGCGTACCGGGCCGCCGGGCCGCAGCAGCGCGGTGAGGCCGCACGTCATCGGATCGCCTTTCCGGTCAGGTGCTGCGACCACTTCAGGCCGGCGCATTGCAGGGCCAGGGCGGTGATCGCGCAGGCCGCGCCCCACGGGGTGTGCAGCAGGACCGCGGCCGGGTCGCCGCCGATCACCGTGCCCAGGGCGATCCCGGCCAGTGGCAGGGCCGCGAGCAGGACGGCTGTGGTCTGGGCGCCGGCGGCCTGGGCCGCGGCGGCCTTGGCGGAACGTCCGGCGGCACGTGCATCGCGTTCGACGCGTTCGAGCAGGTCGGCGGCCGGTGCCCCGGTGCGTTCGGCGAGACGCCAGACCGCGTCGGTCAGCCGGTCGATTCGATCGTCACCGTTCGCCGAGCGGGATCGGTTCGCGGCCACCGACAACGGAGGCACTCCGGCACGGAGGTCGGCGACCAGGGCGGACAGTTCGTCGAGAGCGGCGGCATGGTGGGCGCCCACGCGCTTGCGGCGGGCGGCGCGGTTCCCTTCGTGCAGGCCCAGACCGACGTAGGTGACGGCGATCCCCGCGCCCACCGGACCGCCGGCGAGGCCCGCGGCCAGGCCGGCGGTCCCGGTGGCGGCGGCGAGCAGCCTCCAGCGGGGACCGGCGAGCACTGCCCGGACCGCGCGGCGCGGCAGGGACGGCTCGGGCCACCGGCGTGGCCCGAGCAGTCGTTCCCGGGCGGCTGAGCCGGGGCGGGCGGCCAGCACTGCCGCGCCTGTCAGAAGTGTCGCGAGCAGCCAGTTCACGACGGCCACCCGCTGATCGACGGCAGTACTCCGGTGTCCGGGCCGGCGACGGGTGGCGGTGCCACCGGGGCGGGTCCGGCGATCACCGGGGGGATCTCGGTGTCGCGGTCGTGGAACAGGCGGGCCAGGGCCGCGGCGCCGGGGGCGGCGCCGTGCTCACGCTGCCAGGCGGGGACCACGGTCGCCAGCCGGTCCGGGCCGCTGGGCTGCAGGACGCTTATCGATTCCAGGGTGCGGCCGGTGTCCGTACGCCGCAGATGCAGGATCACCTGCAAGGCCGCGACCACCTGGGCGTGCAGCGCCGCCCGGGGGAGGCCGCCCAGCATGCCGAGGGCCTCCAGCCGGGCCGGCACGTCGCCCGGCGCGTTGGCGTGCAGGGTTCCCGCCCCGCCCTCGTGGCCGGTGTTCATCGCGCCGAGGAGGTCGACGATCTCGGCGCCGCGGCACTCGCCGATCACCACCCGGTCGGGCCGCATCCGCAGCGCCTGCCGGACCAGGTCGGTCAGGCCGATCGCGCCGGCTCCCTCGACGTTGGCGGTCCGGGCCTGAAGGGTCACCACGTGCGGATGGACGGGGCGCAGTTCGGCGGCGTCCTCGACGAGCACGATCCGCTCGGTCGGGGGCACCAGGCCGAGGAGCGTGGCGAGCAGGGTGGTCTTCCCGCTGCCGGTGCCGCCGGTCACCAGGTACGCCAGTCGCGCCCGCACCACGGCGGCCAGCACCTCCGCCGCCTCCGGGGCGACCGCGCCGTGCCGAACCAGGTCGTCGAGGGTGAACGGCCGATGCCGGAAGGTACGCAGGGACAGACACGGACCGTTGACGGCGACCGGCGGCAGCACCGCGTGCAACCGGGTTCCGTCGGGCAGGCGGGCGTCGGCGTAGGGCTGCCCGTCGTCGAGACGCCGCCCGCAGGCAGCGACCAGCCGCTGCGCGAGCCGGCGCACCTCCCCGGCGTCGGTGAGCCGGACCGCCGCGCGTTCCAGACCCGCTCCCCGGTCCACCCAGACCTGCAGACCGGTCACCAGGACATCGGTCACCAGAGGGTCCGCGAGCAGCGGCGCGAGCGGGCCGGCTCCGATCAGTTCGTCACGCACCTGCCCGGCCATCCGGAGCACGGCCATGTCGCCGAGCACGGTGGTCTCCTGCCGGACCGCGCTGACCACGGCGGCGGGAGTCGCTTCCCGCCCCTCGTGGGCGAACCGCCGCCGGACCCGCCCGGTGGCGTCCTCGACCGCCCTCGTCATGCCGCCGCCTTCGAGGTCGGGGTGCGGGTCAGGTCGCTGATCAGGTGATGGCAGAGGGCGGCCAGGTGACCTTTGCCGTCGGCGGTGGGGGCGCGACCCTCCTCGATGCCGCGGCAGACCGCGGGCTCCGGGCGCAGCGTTCCGGCGAGGGGCAGGTGCAGCGCGGCGGCGATGTCCCGGGCCCGCAGATTCCCCGGCGCCGGGCCACGGACGACGACCGCGAGGTTCTCGCAGTGGGCTGCGACGACAGCAGCCGTACGCGCTGCCGAAGCCGTGGCGCGCAGCTCGGCCGGCACCACCAGCAGGGTCCGGTCGGCCGCCTGCAAGGCGAGCAGCGCCGCGTCGTCGAGTTGCCTCGGCAGATCCGCGATGATCACGTCCCGTCCGCGCCGGGCCGCGTCCAGGGTCGCGGCCATCGCCTCGATCGGGACGCCGGGCAGCTCGGCCCGGTCGAACGAGAGCAGCACCAGATCGCCACGGTTCGGCAGGGCGCCGAGCAGCGCCGGCGGATCGACCCGCCCGTCCGCCCCGGCGAGCGCGGACCAGCGCAGCCCGCTCACCTCCTCCCAGCCGAGCACCAGGTCGAGGCCACCACCGAGCGGGTCACCGTCGATGAGCAGGGTCCGGTGGCCGACCCGCACGGCGGTGGTGGCCAGCCCGGCCGCGAGGATGCTCGCTCCGGCGCCACCGCGACCGCCGATCACCGCGAGCGTGCGGGAGACCGCGGGCTCGCCGGACCGCTGCGCGAAGAGGTCCATCACCCACGAATCGGCTTCGGGCAGGACTGCCACGTGCTCGGCGCCGAGCAGATCGGCCACGTTCCACGCCGGGGCGATGGCTCCGGCGTGCCCGATCAGGACGACTCTGGTGCGGCGGGGCAGCCGGGCGCGCAGGCAGGCCGCCGCCTGGTCCACCCCGACCAGCACGAACGGTGCGCCGGACCAGCGCGCCCGGGCGGCGGCCGGGTCGGGCGCGACGTCGGTGTCGGCGCCGCCCACCGCGGCGAGGCGCAACAGATCGTCGAGCAGGTCCGGGTCGGCGGTCACGAGCAGTGGACGTCGCGGGGCGGGCATTCACTGACCTCCAGCGGGAGCGGCGGGTTGGGCGCCCACCGTCGCCGGAGCCGGACGGGGGCGACAACCACGGCTGTGGACGACCGCTGTCTGTGGACAGGTCCCGGGCCGGGGGTGGATCTGCTACGCCCGGGTTATGTCACGTTCCCGGTTGGGTATGTTCGATGGCTCATACGACCGTTGGAGCCATGCATGGAGACTTCGATCAGGACGACGCTCGCCGACGACGGCACGGTGACGGTCACCGTGTTCGGCGAGATCGACTTTTCGAACTCCGACGAGGTCGCCCAAGGTCTGCACGACGCCGTCACCGACTGGTCGCCACCGCTGCTCCTGGTCGACCTGGCGGACGCCGCCTTCATCGACTCGACCGGTCTGGGCGCGTTGATAGAGGGCTATCGGACGGCGACCGCCCACGGCGTCGACTTCCGGGTGATCAACCCGAGCGACACGTTCCGCCGGGTCCTGACGGTGACCGGCCTCTCCGACTTCTTCGGCCTGGTCGACGCCGGGAGCGCCGCGGACCGGGACAGCGACCGGTCCCAGGCCACCGGCGCCTGACAAGCCGGACCCCGGTGCGGGAGAAAGGGAACGACCCCCGCCGGGGGAGACGGGGGCCGTCCTTGGATTCGGCTCCGGGGGGGTCGAGCCGAATCGCCCGGCGATCGCGGGGGGCGCAATCACCGGAAATCGATCGAAACTGTTGTCACTCAGCGCACTGAGTAGTCACTAAGCCGGTAGCAAACACAAGTTTGCCTCAGACTGAGTGTCCCCGTCGAGTACCGAATATCACTGCCTGGGGTGCTCGTATCCGTCTGAGTGTTTTCACCGTGTGTCACGAGCGGGCGCTTCGCGACGGCGGGGCAGTCGTGGCGAGCGCGTTGCGGCTACACTTTCGGCCCGTGGGCCTGAGCGCCGCCTTTTTCGACCTCGACAAGACCGTCATCGCCAAGTCCAGCGCGCTGGCCTTCGGACGGCCGTTCTATCGTGATGGCCTGATCAGCCGCCGTGATGTGGTGAAGACCGCCTATGCCCAGCTGATGTTCCGCCTCGGCGGCGGCACCGACGAGCAGTCGATGGCCCGCACCCGCGACTACATGGCCGCCCTGTGCAAGGGCTGGCGGGTCGAGCAGGTGCAGCAGATCGTCGCCGAGACGCTGAATGATCTGATCAACCCTTATGTGTACGCGGAGGCAGCCGCGCTGATCGCCGAGCACCAGGCGGCGGGGCGGGATGTGGTGCTGGTCTCGGCGTCCGGTGACGAGATGGTCCGCCCGATCGGCGCGCTGCTCGGCATCACCGATGTCATCGCGACCCGGATGGCGATCGTCGACGGGCGTTACAGCGGGGCCGTGGAGTTCTACTCGGCGGGCCCGGCGAAGGTCGTGGGGGTGCGCCGGCTGGCCGAGGAGCGGGGCTACGACCTCACCCAGTGTTACGCGTATTCGGATTCCAGCAGTGATCTGCCGCTGCTGGAGTCGGTGGGGCATCCGAGTGCCGTCAACCCGGATCGGGCGCTACGCCGGGTAGCCGCTCTGCGTTCCTGGCCGGTCCTCGAGTTCCGTCACCCCGTACCCCTCGGAAAGCGCCTCCGGGATCGCCCTGCCGTGCCCGTCGCCGCGGCCCTGGGTGTGGGGGTCGGTGTCGCCATCGGTGTCGCTCTCTATGGCCGTCATCGCCGCACCCGCGCCGCCGTCGCCTGAGAACGTCTGAGCTTTCCTCTTTCGGTCCTCGTTCTTCGCAAAGCCTGGCGATCAAGCCGGAGGGCGGCGTAGAAAGAACTCGCGGGCCTGTTGATTCGGGCACCGTGCACGGCCACCGGGAACCCACGCGCGATCAGCCACGGCAGGCACGTTGCGACGGGACCTCAGCCCTCCGGGGTTCTGGACCGTCGACAACGACCCAGGTGCACGCTTGATAACCCGGTCCGGACGCGCACAGCCGGCGCCCCCGAGCGGGACGCCGGCTCTTCCGTGTCAGCGGAGGATCGGTCAACGGCGGGCCGACTGATGCCGGTTGCGGATCTCCTGATAGACGGCCCGGAAGAGCTTGGGCCGGGCGTGGAAGTCGACACCCTGCGCCCACAGCTCGGTGTTCACCGTCGCCCCGTCGTGCCTCTCGATCAGGACGGTCAGGTCTTTCTGGAGCTCCCAGCGCCCCACCTTGTGGATCTTCTGCTGCAGATGCACCCCGGCCACGTCGCGCCAGCGCATCCGCCGGGACCGGACCAGACCGCGGATCAGCACGCCGTCGGGGCTGACGTAGACGCCGTGCTCGAGGATCCGCCAGGCGCCGATCACCCAGACCGCGGCCAGCACGCAGGCCACCGCGCGGACCCCGTGCCCGATCAGATCGAACTGACGGATCGAGGCCCAGGTGAGGAGGGCGAGCGCGGCGGCTTCCCAGCCGATCACTATCCAGCGTCCGGTGCCCGGCGTGTACGGGCGGACCCAGTGCGAACCCACGCCCTGAAGTATGCAGCCGTCAGACCGCCGCGAGGACACCGTCGCCGATGGCGGTGATTTCTCCGGCGCCGGCCGTGATCGCCGCGGCGTAGTGCCGCAGCCAGGACCGTACGCCGTCGGGGGTCCCGGTGGCGTAGGCGCCGGCCGATCCGGTGTACTCCGGCTCCCGCTCCAGGTGCCCGACCTCGACGGCGACCAGGCCGCGCGGGTCGAAGCCGCGGCCGATCAGGGTGAGGCGGGCCGCGGCCCGGGCCACCACACCGGCCGGGCCGGCGAACGGCCGCAGGGTGATGAGTTCCGCGTGCACGACGGCGGCGAGCAGCATCGGCGGGGTGGTCTCGTTGCCGGCGACCAGCCCGGCCAGGGCGTCGATCCGCTCCGCGGCGGAGGTGAGCCGGCCCAGGTCGTGGTCGTGGACGACGCCGCGGGCGGCCAGGACGTGCAGTTTGGCGAGGACCTGTCGGGGCGCGCGGCCCCAAAGGTCGACCAGGCCGGGGAGGGACTCGGCGACCCGCAGGGCGCCCTGCACGACGGGATCGGTGACGGTGCCGCCGCGCACCTCGTCGAGGTCGTATCGGCTGCCCTCCAGCGCGGCGCTGGCGACCGCGGCGCGGAGGCTGGCCTCCGCGGCGACCTGACCGCCGTGCCGACGCAGGGCTCGATGCCGGTGGGCGGCGTCGACGGACTCTCGGGCGGCCGCGAAGGCGGGGGCGACCTCGGCGAGGTCGAGCAGCGGGGCTAGTGGATCCACGTGACCACGGTAGTGAACGCCCCCGGCGGTAAAACAGCGGAAACACGGGGTGCACAAATGAGCTTGGAACTGGCAAGATTCGCGCAGTAGCGATCATCGATCGGCCGGTCGGCGCGCGCACGACGCCATCGGGCGCGAGGTGACGTGCAGACCTTCGCCGGGCACACCGGCGCAACTAGTGTGCAACGAAGAGACCCCGGTCACGGCAGAGGAGCCGCCCTCATGAGTGAGACATTGGAGAATCTGTCCTCGGAGACGCGGCGGTTCCCGCCGCCCGCCGACCTGGCGGCGAACGCCAATGTGAAGGCTGACGCCTATGCGGAGGCCGCCACCGACCGGCTCGCCTTCTGGGCGAAGCAGGCCGAGCGTCTGACCTGGGCCAAACCGTGGGACCAGATCCTGGACTGGTCGAACCCGCCGTTCGCGAAATGGTTCGTCGGCGGCGAGCTGAACCTGGCCTACAACTGCGTGGACCGGCATGTCGAGGCCGGCCTGGGCGACCGGGTGGCCATCCACTGGGAGGGCGAGCCCGGCGACACCCGCACCGTCACGTACTCGGACCTGCAGAAGCTGGTCAGCCAGGCGGCGAACACGCTCCTCGAGCTGGGCGTCACCGCGGGCGACCGCGTGATGATCTACATGCCGATGATCCCGGAGGCGGCGGTGGCGATGCTCGCCTGCGCCCGGATCGGGGCGACGCACAGCGTCGTGTTCGGCGGTTTCTCGGTGGACGCGCTCGCCACCCGGATCGAGGACGCGTCCGCCAAGGTCGTGATCACCGCGGACGGCGGGTACCGGCGGGGCAAGCCGTCGGCACTCAAGCCCACCGTGGACGAGGCGGTGGCGCGGACCGGCCGCATCGAGCACGTGCTGGTGGTCCGGCGGACCGGCCAGGAGGTCGCCTGGACCGACAAGGACCAGTGGTGGCACGAGACCGTCGAGCAGGCCAGCCCGGAGCACCAGCCGCAGGCGTTCGACTCCGAGCACCCGCTCTTCATCCTCTACACCTCCGGCACCACCGGTAAGCCGAAGGGCATCCTGCACACCACCGGCGGTTACCTGACCCAGACCTCGTACACCCATCATGCGGTGTTCGACCTCAAGCCGGAGACCGACGTCTACTGGTGCACGGCCGACATCGGCTGGGTGACCGGGCACTCCTACATCGTCTACGGGCCGCTCTCCAACGGCGCGACCCAGGTGATGTACGAGGGCACGCCGGACACCCCGGACCGCGGCCGTTTCTGGCAGATCGTCGACAAGTACAAGGTGTCGATCCTCTACACCGCGCCGACCCTGATCCGGACCATGATGAAGTGGGGCGACGACATCCCCGCCGGGTACGACCTGTCGTCGCTGCGGGTTCTCGGCAGCGTCGGCGAGCCGATCAACCCCGAGGCGTGGATGTGGTACCGGCAGCACGTCGGCCGGGAGCGCGCCCCGATCGTGGACACCTGGTGGCAGACCGAGACCGGCTCGATCATGATCTCCCCGCTGCCCGGGGTGACCGAGACGAAGCCGGGTTCGGCGATGACCCCGCTGCCCGGCATCGGCGCCGACGTGATCGACGACCAGGCGCAGTCGGTGCCGAACGGCGGCGGCGGTTTCCTGGTGCTGACCGAGCCGTGGCCGTCGATGCTGCGCGGCATCTGGGGTGACGACCAGCGTTTCATCGACACGTACTGGTCGCGGTTCGAGGGCTTCTACTTCGCCGGCGACGGCGCGAAGAAGGACTCCGACGGCGCGCTCTGGCTGCTCGGCCGGGTCGACGACGTCATGCTGGTCTCCGGGCACAACATCTCGACGACCGAGGTGGAGTCGGCGCTGGTGTCGCACCCGTCGGTGGCCGAGGCCGCGGTGGTCGGCGCGACCGACCCGACGACCGGGCAGGCGATCGTCGCGTTCACCATTCCGCGCGGCAATGTGGACGCCGAGGGCGACGCCGGCGAACAGCTGATCAAGGATCTGCGCGACCACGTGGCCAAGACCCTCGGCCCGATCGCCAAGCCCCGCCAGATCCTGCTGGTCACCGAGCTGCCGAAGACGCGATCCGGCAAGATCATGCGGCGGCTGCTGCGCGACGTGGCGGAGAACCGGTCGCTCGGTGACGTGACGACGCTGCAGGACTCGACCGTGATGGACCTGATCTCGTCCGGCCTGAAGACGGCCAAACCGGAAGACTGACGGAACTGCCCCGAAGGCCGGTAGCGCGAGCGCGCCGCCGGCCTTCGGGGCATGTGCCGGTCTTTCACGACCGCACGCGCGGCGCTGAGCCGGGTGCCGTGCGCGGGAACCGGATGCCACGGCGATTCGTCCCATCCTCTACGCCTGACGCGGGAAGGAATGGGCTCATGCGCACGCGCCTCACGTACGAAATCGGTCTGGTCCTGGCAGTGGGGGTCGTCCTCACCGGATGTGGCGATCAAGCCGGAAGCGCCACGCCCACCGAAAGCCCCGCGAGTGCCGCGCCGTCTCCGAGCGCATCCCCTGTGGAGGAACCGCCCCGGGAGCCGAGTGACAAGACGCCGAGCACCGGATGGGTCGCCGGCATGGTGACCGTCGGCGGCAGCGGCCCGTGTTACGGCCTGATCGCCGACGACGGCGAGCGGTACGCCCTCTACTCCGCCGGTGGCCTCGAACTCGAGCAGGGCTCCCGGGTCCGGGTGCTGCTGGAGCCGACGATGGTGCGGATCTACTGCGGTCCGGGGTCGCTGATGGCGATGACCGATGCGGAACAGATCAGATGATCACAGTGCGGCCCCATTTCGCCACTGCCCGGCATCGGGCGTGACAGCGGGACATAGGCTGACGACATGGGCGGTCGGGTGGACGAGTCGTGCGTGCTGACGGAGGGCCCGTGGAGTCACCGCTTCGTCGGCGCCAACGGCAGCCGGTTCCACGTCGCTGAGGTCGGCACCGGGCCGCTCGTCCTGTTCCTGCACGGCTTCCCCGAGTTCTGGTGGGCCTGGCACGACATCATGACCCGTGTCGCGGACGCGGGATTCCGCGCCGCCGCCATCGATCTGCGCGGCTACGGCGCGAGCGACAAACCCCCGCGGGGGTACGACGGTTACACCATGGCCGCCGACGTGACCGGCCTGATCCGGGCTCTCGGCGAGCGGTCGGCGACCGTGGTGGGGGCCGGGGCCGGCGGCATGGTCGGCTGGGCGGCCGCCTCGTTCCATCCGAAACTGGTCAACCGGCTCGTGGTGCTCGGCGCCGCGCACCCGCTGCGTCTGCGGGCCGCGGTCTTCGCCGATCCGCGCGGCCAGCTCGCCGCCTCGGCCACCGTCGCGCGGTTCCAGGTGCCCCGGTTCGAGCACGTGCTGACCCGTGACGACGCCGCCATGGTCGGTGAGCTGATGGCCAGGTGGAGCAGCCCGCGCTGGGCGGCCACACCAGAGTTCGCGGCATATTCGGCCCGCTGCCGGGAGGCCATGCAGATCCCGCAGGCGTCGTTCTGCGCCCTGGAGGCGTACCGCTGGGTGGCCCGCAGCGCGCTGCGCCTGCAGGGATACCGGTTCGTCAAGCTGATGCAGCGGCCGTCGAACGTGCCGACCCTTCAGCTGCACGGTGAGCTGGACACCGCCGTGCTGCCCCGGACCGCCCAGGGCTCCGGACGCTACGTGACCGCGCCGTACGAGTGGCGTCTCATCCCCGAGGCCGGCCATTTCCTCCACCAGGAGACCCCCGACGTGGTGACCGGTGAGATCCTGCGCTGGCTGAAGACCCCGGCCTGAGAGTGTCCTTACCGATCCCTTAAGCGTTCTTTAAAAGATCAACTCCGGCTCGGATCTCGCTTAATCTCACCGTCGGTTGCGGTGGAACCGCTCCCACATGTAATCGAGCGGAATCGACGGGAAGCGATCCATGCGAAAGAGACACACCCGGGAACTGGCCGTCCTCGGCACCGCCGGCGTGCTCGCCACCGCCGCCGTGGGCTGGTTCGTCCTCCCGTCGAACGCCGCCGCCAGCGCGACCCCGGTAGCCGGCGGCACCTACAGCCTGTCCGTCGTCAAGAGCGGCATGTGCCTCGACGTGACGGCCGGCAGCGCCGCTGACAACGCCCCGCTCCAGCAGTGGGGCTGCACCGCCGGCGCCGCCTGGCAGCAGTTCCGGCTCGCCGCCGCCGGGGCCACCGGACAGTTCAACCTGGTCAACGTCAAGAGCGGCAAATGCGTCGACGTGCCCGCCAAGAGCAGGACCAGCGGCGTTCAGCTGGTCCAGTACGCCTGTGGCAGCGCGGCCGCCAACCAGCTCTTCACGTTCGCCCCCAGCGGATCCGGCTACCAGATCAAGAACGTCAACTCCGGGCTCTGCGTCAGCGACAAGGACGCCAGTACGGCGGCCGGCGGCGCGATCATCCAGGAGACGTGCACCGCCAACACCAACAAGCAGTGGATCCTGACCGCGGCTTCCGCCCCCGCCACCTCCGCACCTCCGGCCTCCGCACCCGCCGCCGTTTCCGGGCGACAGATGGAGGACCTGGACCGGGGCGTCGTCAGCGTCCGCTCCGGCAGCGCCAACCTGGTGTCCTGGCGGATGCTCGGCACGGACAGCACCTCGGTGGCCTTCAACGTCTACCGCGGCTCGGCCAAGGTCAACACCACGCCGATCACCGGTTCCACGAACTACCTGGACGCCGGGGCGGCGGCGACCGCGTCGTACACCGTCAAGGCCGTGGTCGCCGGGGTCGAACAGGCAGCCTCGCCGGCGTCGCTGGCCCTCGCCAACGGATACCTCGACGTGCCGCTGTCGGTGCCCGCGGGTGGAACCACACCGGACGGGGTCGCCTACACGTACGCGGCCAACGACACCTCGGTCGGTGACGTGGACAGCGACGGCGACTACGAGCTGATCGTCAAGTGGGACCCGTCGAACGCCAAGGACAACTCGCAGTCGGGGTACACCGGGAACGTATTCGTCGACGCGTACACCCTTCAGGGCACCCGGCTGTGGCGCATCGACCTGGGCAAGAACATTCGGGCCGGGGCGCACTACACCCAGTTCCAGGTGTACGACTACGACGGCGACGGCAAGGCCGAAGTCGCCATGAAGACCGCGGACGGGACCGTCGACGGCGCCGGCAAGGTGATCGGATCCGCGACCGCCGACCACCGCAACTCCTCCGGGTACATCCTGGCCGGGCCGGAATACCTGACCATGTTCAACGGGCAGACCGGCGCGGCGCTCTCGACAGTGGACTACGTGCCCGCCCGCGGCACCGTCAGCGGCTGGGGTGACTCGTACGGCAACCGGGTGGACCGGTTCCTCGCCGGGACCGCGTACCTGGACGGCGCCCGCCCGTCACTGATCGAGGCCCGCGGCTACTACACCCGCTCGGTGATCACCGCCTGGGACTTCCGCAACGGCGCCCTCACCAGACGCTGGACCTTCGACACCAGCACCGCAGGCAACAGCGCCTACGCCGGGCAGGGTAACCATCAGCTCTCCGTCGCCGACGTTGACGCGGACGGCAAGGACGAGATCGTCTACGGCTCGATGGCACTGAACGACGACGGCACCAAGCTGTGGAACACCGGCAACGGCCACGGCGACGCCCTGCACGTCGGCGACTTCAACCGGTCCAACCCCGGCCTCGAAGTCTTCAAGGTCGACGAGGACTCGTCCAAGCCGAGCTCCTGGATGGCCGACGCCAGAACCGGCGCCATCCTCTGGAAGACCGCCGCGAACGGAGACAACGGCCGCGGTGTGGCAGGCGACGTCTACGCCGGCAGCCCCGGCGCCGAAGTCTGGTCCGCCACCGAGACCGGCCTGTTCAGCGCCACCGGCACGATGGTCGGCCGGGAACCCACCGGCATCAACTTCCTGCTCTGGTGGGACGGCGACACGGTCCGCGAACTGCTCGACAGCAACAAGGTCAGCAAGTACGGCACCAGCTCCGACACCCGCCTGCTGACCGGCGCCGACGTCACCTCCAACAACACCACCAAGGCCACCCCGGCACTGTCCGGCGACATCCTCGGCGACTGGCGTGAAGAGGTCGTCTGGCGCAAGACCGACAGCTCCGCCCTGCGGATCTACAGCACCCCGATCCCGACCAGCACCCGCCTGACCACACTCATGCACGACTCGCAGTACCGGTCGGCGATCGCCTGGCAGAACACCGCGTACAACCAGCCGCCGCACCCGAGCTTCTTCCTCGGCGACGGCATGACCATCCCCCCACAGCCGAACATCCACGTCCGCTGACCCACCACCCCCGTCCCCATCCGCCGGCCCACTCCCCGAATCCCCCGGGCCGGCGCCAACCCCGAGTGCCGAGGCCGCCATGCACCGTCGCCCCGGCACCCGGTGCGAAGTCCGATCCACCCGGTGACCAACCCCTTTCTCTCCTCCTCGGTCACCGGGCCCGGAACGGGCGAAAGGGCTCCCTGCCACTGGCGGGGAGCCCTTTCACAAGCTTGGGGGGGTACGGGGTGAGTGCGCTGATCAGACCCGGTGCTCGTACCGGTCGTGCACCTCGTTGGCCGGAGCCCAGCCCTGGTAGACGCCGTAGTCGAACTCCTCGAGACCCAGCTGCCGGGCCACCGGGGCACGACCGCCGGTGTACTCCAGGCGCAGCCACGAATCCGCCTCGGCGAGAACCACGAACGGCTCACCCCGCCAGGTGCAGAGCGTCCGCACGTACGACATCTCGTCGAACTCGTCCGGCTCCAGCACACGAACGTACCGGCCCGGCTTGATCTCCTCGAAGCCGTCCTCCGGCGAACCGGAATAGATCCGCACCCGGTCACCGTCCGGAGCCGCGTCGTACTCCCGGCCCTGCCAGGTGACCACGTAGCCGTCACGCATCACTACTCACCTACCCGACGCCACAGCGGGCCGTCCGCGTCGAAGATCGCCATCATCCGCTCGTTGCCGTCCGAGTCGATGCTCCAGAGCTGCGCGCCGTGCGGCAGCCGGACACTGTCCACCTTGAACTCGGCGATCACGTCCCGGCCCTCACCCGGCGCGAAACCGTTGCCCCGGAACGGCGGGCGCTCGATCACCCAGCCGTCCATCGCACGGAGAGCCTGCTCGTTCTGCCCGCCGTAGGGAATCCGGTACAGACTCGGCCGGTACGCCGGCCAGCGCAGCACGAACGCCTCCTTGGCGTCCGACTGGAACGGCGACGACTCGTAGTACAGCCCGAGAGCGCCGAACAACTCGGCCGGGGTACGCAGGTGCTCCACCTCGGAAGCCCGGTGCACGAAGCCGGCGACCCGGTCGTACCCCCGTTCCAAGTAGTAGTCGACCTGTTCCGCGGAGACCGTCTTCTGCATGACGGTGGCCTGCTGCGCCTCGTCACTGGCCGGCTCCGGAGCGGGCACCGGGGCCGCCTCCAACTCGGCCACCGGACCGTCGGCGGGCTCCGCGCCCAGACCGGCCTCGGTCGCCCAGTTCGCCAGAGCGATTATCTGCGCACCCGGGTACTTCGCGCCGACCGGCGTGCCCGGGTTCACCGCGAACGACCAGGCCGGGTCGGGCCAGTTCCGGATCAACTCGTAGAACCGGACCGCGACCGTACGCGTCGGCTCACCGAAGTGCTCGGAAAGCCGGTCCTTGCTGGTGAAGACGATCAGGAAACGCTCGCCGCCCACCTCCTCCGGCAAGAACGCGAAACCGGACTCGCCCGGCGCGCTCCCCGGCCGGGAGTGACTGGCGACCGGCACCAAAACCTGCGCCAGCAGCAACGTCGACAGGAACACGTCGGTGTCGCCGGCGTCCGCGGCATCCTGCAGTTCCCGCTCGACATCGTTGGCCGGCACGAAATCCACCGCTGACGAGCCACGTGAACCGGTCGCCGAACCGGTCGCCGACCCCGAAACGCCCAGGTTGGTCGCGACCGCCGACGGGGTGTACCCGCTGGGAGCGACAGGCAACGCCTGCGTCGCGAAAGCCGGACCGGAATACGACTGGGCGGCATAGGCGGAAGCCGGACTGCCCTGTGGGGGAAGCCCGTACGCCGCGCCGCCGACAGGCGGCGCCGGCGGGCTGTAGGCCTGCGGAGCCGCGCCGGCAGCCTCCACATGACCCGGCGCGGCGGAACCGTAGCCCGGCCCCGACGAGCCCGACCCCGACGAGTAGGCGGAACCCGTGCGGCCGGCGCCGGGCGCACCCGGGATCACCGGCGGAAGCAGGTTGGTCTTCGTGGTGGCGGCGGGGTGTTCCTCGGGATCGGTACGCGGTGTGATCGACGGCGCCGGCCCGGAAGGCCCGAACCGGTCAGCGGCCGACGACTGGCCCGAAGACCCGATCCGGTCGCCTGCGGGCGGCTGCCCCGAAGACCCGAAGCGGTCGCCCGCGGGCGGCTGGCCCGGACGGTCGGCGGCCGGTGGGGCCGCTCGCTCCCATGCGGGAGCGGCAGGGTCGGCCGTCGGGGGCCGGTTGGCACCGAGCGCCTGCGCGGCGGCGGCCATCGAAGCCGGGCGCTCGGAAGGCGGGGTGACCTGACGACGCGGCAGAGCTCCACCGGGCCCACCCGACGGACCCGAAGCCGCCGGAGAGGTCGGCTGCTGCCCACTGGAACCGGCGCCGAAGCCCGCTCCGGACCGCGGATCCACCCCTGAACCCGCACCAGCGGGCGAACCGAACGCTGACCCGGAACCCGCACCAGCAGGCGAACCGAACGCTGACCCGGAACCCGCACCAGCAGGCGAACCGAACGCCTGATCAGACCCGGCGCCGGCCGGGGAACCAGCAGCAGGGCCGGAAACGGCGCTCGTGGGCGATCCGAAGGCCGGGCCGGGAGGCCCGTCCGGGCGGGGACCGGACGGCGAGCCGAAGCCGGTCGGGGAACCCGGGCCCTGACCGAACTGAGAACCGGCTCCGGGCGGCGAGCCGGGCTCCTGCCCGGAAGGCGAAGGACCGGAAGGCGAAGGACCGGCAGGCGAGCCGAATGCGGCCGCCGCGCCCGATCCAGCCGGTGCGGGCGATCCCGGACCGGCAGGAGGCGCGCCCGGGCCTGTCGACGGCGAGCCGGGCGTGGGGGAAGCAGGCCGGATGGCCGGGCCGGGCGGCGGAGGGGTGGCACCCGCCTTAGCGCCAACCGGGACGAATCCGGCCATACTGGTCATCGGCCCGCCGCCGGTCGACTGACCGGGCTGCCGCCGCGGCAGTGCACCTCCCCGAGCGGAACCCACGGGCGGGGCGCCGGCAGACAACGGGTTCGCGGGCGGGGCGCCGGCAGACAACGGGTTCGCGGGCGGGGCGCCGGCGGGCAGCGGGTTGGCCCGCGGGTTGACGCCCAGAGGAGCGGCGGGTCCGGCGCCGGCGGGAAGCGCGCTGGTCGGCGCAACCCCCGAGGCACCCAGCGGTGGCATGCCGGGCGGCGGAGCGCTCGCTGAAGCGGTCCGGGCCTGCTCGGCTCGTTGATTCACGACCCAGTTCGGGTCGACCGCGGCCTCGGCCGGATCGTACGGCGCGACGTGCTCGGGCACCGGGGGCGTGTTCGCCATCGGGGTCCGGACAGGCAGGGGCGCTTTCAGGTCCTGTAGTGGCCCGCGCGGGTCCTCCTCCGGCCGGAACGGCATCCCGGGCTTGTCCCACCCGGGAGTGGCCATCCCTGAACCGGTGGCACCCCGGCCGGGCGCCGGAGCACCGGACGCCGGAATGCCGGACGCCGGAATCCCCGACGCGGGGATCGCGGAGGCAGGCGCCGACCCCGGAACGCCCGACACCGGCACGGATCTCGCAGCCCCGGGTGCGGGGAAGCCGGAAGCACCCGTCCCAGCACCGGAAGCGGGGTAACCAGAAGCGACCCCAGCACCAGGCGCGGGGAAACCGGAAGCGGCCCCAGCCCCGGACGTGGGGAAGCCAGCCGGAGCCCCAGCACGGGACGCCGGGAAACCAGACGGGGCCCCAGCACCGGACGCCGGGAAAGCCGAAGAACCGGTCCCGGCTCCAGGCGAGGGAAAGCCCGAAGCAGGCAATCCAGAAGCGGGGATCCCGGACGCCGGAGCACCCGATGCCGGGATGCCGGAAAGCGGTGCGAGGCCCGGCGGGCTCTGCGGTGCGGTCGGCGGGACGGCCGGTGGCTGATACGGAGCCGGCGCCGTCGACGAACCGGGGCTCCGCACCGGAAGGCCACTCGGCGTGGTCCCGCTCGGCGTCCGGATCGGCAGCCCGCCCGGTCCGATCGGAGGCTGGCCTCCGGGCCGGGGCCCGGCGAAGCCCTCCGGCTCGGCCACGGAACCCATCGACGAAGCCGTCGCGCCCACCGGCGGAATCGGAGCCACCGCGGGAGCCACCGGCGGAACAGCACCGGCAGGCGGCGCAGCAGCGGCGGATAGCGGCGGAACAGCACCGGAGACAGGTGAGGGAACGGCACCGGAAGAATGGGACGGAACAGCACCGGGAGAAGCCGGTGGCGCTGCCGCGGCGGCCGCGGGTGACGGGACCGCCGCAGGCCGGCTCGAACCGGCCGGGGCCGGGTCGTAGGTCGGCCCGCCTACCGCGCCCTCACTGCCGGACCGGCTCGCCGCCAGCGCGGCCGCACCGAGCTCCTGGATCTTCGAGGTGCCGTGCGCCTCGCGTCCGGGACCGCGGGTGGGCAGCCGCAGATCGCCGCGGGCGAGCTGGGCGACGAACCAGGCCGGCAGGTAGCCCTCGATCGGCAGGCCCGGATTGACCGCGAGCCACCATTCGAGGTTGGGCCAGGTGTTGGCGAGCTCGGAATACGGCACGCGCCGCGCCGAGCCCGTGTAGTCAGCGAGACAGGCTCGCAGTGCGGCGTTCGACGTGAACGCCAGCACGTGGGTGCGACCACCGGTGCTCCAGGTGCCCCAGCCCATCGGCGCGAGGCCGGCGAGCACGTCCGCGGAGACCGGTAACAGAAGGTCGACACCGGCGAGAATGCGGAAGTAGGACTCCTGGTCGTCGGTGCGCAACGCGTCGCGCATCGCAACCTCGGCGTCCGTAGCCGGTTCCCACTCGGACACGTCCACCTCTCCCCACGCGTGTCAACGAGCCAACTCAACGCGTATAACCTACAAGGTCAGGCCACAATCACAATGGGCGGCGGCGTGCTGACAGCCGGGAAGCGCTGCCGACACGCTCAACGCAAGATCACCGAGGCCCCGCGGGCATGCACCGATCGCTTGGAGCGATCATCCAATAACCGATGGTAGCCGCGGGAACCGGTGTGGCCATTACGCGAATGGGCGACCCGTGGGGATCACTGGAACCGGTTGGTCGCCGCCCGCTCGGTGTTGGCGTAGTCCTCTTGGGAGTCCAGGACCGCGCCCTGGATCTTCCGCAGGATGATCTCCAGGTCCTTGGACGCCTTCGTCCACCGGTCCTGCCGCTCCGCGTAGGCCTGCTTGGCCGCACCGGACCAGGTCTCGCTCAGCTGAGCGCCCTTGCTCTCGAGCTCGTCGAGGTCGGCGCGCATCTTCGAGAGCGCCCTCTCGATGTCGGCGCCGGCCTGACCGAGAGCGGCGAAATTGACGAGCAGAACACCGTCGTTCATTGAGGTCCTCCGTTAACTCAGAGCGGAAGGGTGAAGGTGCCGCCGGTCTGGGCGACCCGCGCCGCGGCGTCGCTGTCGGTGGCGTCGTAGCTGGCGCCGGACGTGCGAATCCCCTCGGCGGTCTCGGAGAGCGCGTCGTTCAGGCTCTTGAGGTCGGCCGCGTACTGCTGCTTGACCTCGTCGAAAGCCCTGGCGCCCATGCCCTTCCACGCGCCGCTGAGCATCGACAGCTCGGACATCAGCGTGCTCAGCATGCTCTGCAGGCTGCCGTTGACCTCATCGAACCTCGCGGCCGTGCTCGCCATCATGGCGGATTGAGCTTCAGTGGGCTGCGACATGAACATCACCCCTCTCGTTAAGGATCGACATGGACCCGTGTCTCATCGACATGGGCCACTAGGCTAGCCGCTCACGATCAGGCGCACTGCCCGTCCTCGATCGGCATAGGCCACGACGTTAGCCGCCTGACGCGAACCGCGTCTGCCCCCGCCCCCAAACCTGTGGATAACCCCGCAGTCCGGCGTCCGCCCTGTGGACAGCCCCCAGGGCGGACGCTCGCTGTCCTACGATGGGCCGCGCATCACCGTGAATTGATCCCGGGCAACCGAAGGGCAGGGTCGTGAGCACCGAAGTCGCGGTCCCCATGGCCGACTCGCTGATCCGCCCACGCCGGGCCGGCCGCCTGCTCGGCATCCGGGCGGAGCAGATCGTCGCCACCCAGGTCGCGGCGGTCCTGGTGCTGGCCGGCCTGGCTCTCGGCGGGATCGCCCTGATCCCGGCGGTCGCCGGCGCGGTCGCCCTGCTGACCCTGACCTGGCTGCGCCTGCGGGGCCGGTGGGCGTTCCAGTGGCTGGGCGTCCTGGCCCGGTTCTCCGGCCGGCGGCGGGCGGCGTCCATCGACGATCCCGCCGCGCTGCTCACCTATGCGGCGCCACGGGTCCGCGCGACGACGCTGGATCTGCCCGGCGGTCCGGCCGTGGCACTCGCCGACGACGCGGGCCTCACCGTGCTGGTCGAGCTGGGCGATCCGGCCGACGAGTCCTCGACGATCCCGTCGTTCGCGGCGCTGCTGCAGGCCACCGGGCGCGACCACACACCCGGCGGCGATCAGCCCCGATTCCGCACCCAGCTCGTGCTGAGCGCCGTCTCCGCCCCGTCCTCCCAGGCCGGCGCCAGCCGGGCCCAAGGCTCCTATCGCACCCTCGTCGAGGGCAACTCCCTCGGTCATCTCCGTGCCGTGCTCGCGCTGCGGGTCTTCCGCACCGGCGGCTGGTCGGAGGAGGAGCTGCGCCGCAGCCTCGCCGGGATGACCCGCCGGCTGACCCGCCGGCTCGGCGCGGCCCAGGTTCGACCGCTGGGCGAGGTCGCGGCGCTGCGGGCGATCGCCGACCTGGCCAACTCGGACGAGTCGGGCACCGCCGCCGCGTGCCGGGAGAGCTGGTCCGGGGTGCGCCTCGGCGGTCTGGTCCAGGCGACGTTCCGGTGCCAGCCGGCAGCCGGAGCCGAGCTGCCGGCCCACCTGGTGACCCGCATCCTGCATCTGCCGACGGCGGCGACCACGTTGTCGATGTCCTCGACCGCTCTCTTCATCCGTCTCGCCGCCGAGGAGGCCACCGAGCTCGAGTCGGCGGCCCGCGCGCTGCGCGGTCTGCTCTCCGCCGAACGGATCCGGGTGCGCCGCTGGGACGGCGCGCATCTGCCGGGTCTGGCCGCGACGCTGCCGCTGGGCGGCGCCGGCGAGGACGGCGGGGCGGAGTTCAGCGTCCCGGCACTGCCGATCAGCCCGTCCGGCCTGATGATCGGCCGCAATCAGAGCGGTGGGGCGGTGTTGCTCCGGTTGTTCCGGCCGGAGCCGACCCGGGCATTGCTCGTCGGCGGCCTGCAGGGGGCGCAGATGGTGGCGTTCCGGTCGATGGCGGTCGGAGCACGGGTGCAGGTCCGCACGACCCGGCCACAGGCGTGGGAGCCGTTCGTCCGCGGCGCGGCCGTTCCCGGAGAGTCGATCACGGTGCTGCCACCCGGCCGTCCGTTCGACGCACCCGCCGGCTCGGTGCGGCACCCGATCCTGACGATCCTGGACACCGGCACCACGCCGGCCGGCCCGGAGGACCGGGAAACGGGCTGGCGGACCACTCTCGTGGTGCGTGACGATTTCGGCCCAGCCGACGTCCCGCACGCCACCGAGGCCGACGTGGTGGTGCTGCAGCGGCTGCGCCCCGAGGAGGCCACCCTGCTCGGCAACACGCTGAGCCTCGGTGAGACGGCGACATACTTTCCTCGGATGCGCACCGACATGGTCGCGGTGATCAACCGGCGGGCGGTCCGCTGGGCGGTGTGGTCGCAGACCCCGATCGAGCAGAGCCTGATCGGCGAGCCACAGCGCGGGTGACGCGCGGGATTCTTAAGCTCGGCATAGATCTCGGAAAGATCGCGGGGTGTCGTCCCCGCTGGTGGACAGGCCGTGGCACGATCGCGTGCCATGGGAATCCTCATCCGGCTGGTGATCACCGCCGTTTCGCTGTGGATCGCGACGCTGGTGATCGACGGCATCGAACTGAACGCCGCTTCCACCGGTGGCGAGATCGGCACGCTCCTCGCCGTCGCGGTGATCTTCGGATTGGTCAACGCGGTTCTGCGGCCGATCATCAAGACCATCGGTTGTGGCCTCTACGTGCTGACCCTCGGTCTGGTGGCGATCCTGGTCAACGGTCTGCTGCTGCTCCTCACCAGCTGGATCGCCGAGAAGCTCGACCTCGGCTTCCACGTCGACGGCGTCCTGGCCGCGGTTCTCGGCGCACTGCTCGTGGGCGTGGTGAGCTGGCTGCTGAACGCGCTGGTGCCGGACGGCGACGACTGATCCCAGCGGGGAGACGGGGCCGCGACCAGCGGATTGGCCTCGTGACCTGGTTCATATGCAAGGACCGCTCATCCCCCCTGGCCTTACCGTGGGGGGATGAGCGACGAGCGGCGTGGGTATCTGTACGGCCTTGCTGCGTACACGATGTGGGGTTTCTTCCCGATCTACTTCAAGCTGCTCCAGCCGTCCCCGCCTCTGGAGATCCTGGCGCACCGGGTGGTCTGGTCGGTCGTCTTCGTCGCCCTGCTGCTGACCGCGATGCGCAACTGGCGGTTCCTGGGCCCGCTACTGCGTGACCGCCGGCGGCTCGGCGGGATCACTGTGGCCGCCGTGCTGATCGCGGTCAACTGGGGCACGTACATCTATGCGGTGAATTCGTCCCGCGTGGTGGAGACCGCCCTCGGCTATTTCATCACCCCGCTGGTCGTGGTCCTGCTGGGTGTGACCGTGCTGCGGGAGCGTCTGCGCGGCCTGCAGTGGGCGGCTGTCGGGATCGGCACGCTGGCGGTGGCGATCCTGGCTGTCGATTACGGGCATCTGCCGTACGTCGCTCTCGTTCTGGCCGCCTCGTTCGGCTGCTACAGCCTGATCAAGAAGCGGATGTCGCTGCCGCCGGCGGAAGGCTTGTTCGTCGAGTCGGCCGTGCTCACTCTGCCCGCGCTGGCGTTCCTGGCGTGGTTGACGCTGTCCGGTGGCGCGGAGTTCGGGCAGGTCTCGGTGACGCACACGATTCTGATGGTGTTCGCCGGTGTGCTGACCGCGACTCCGCTGTTGTTGTTCGCGGGCGCGGCGAACCGGGTGCCGCTGGTCGGTTTGGGCGTGTTGCAGTACGTCGCGCCGATCCTGCAGCTCGCCTGCGGTGTGTTGCTCTATCACGAGCCGATGCCGCCGGCCCGGATCGCCGGTTTCGGTCTGGTCTGGCTGGCGCTGGTGGTCTTCACCGTGGATGGGATCCGTAGTGCCCGCGCGACAGCCCGGAGCCGGGCGTCGGCCGCCGAGATGTCAGCGACCGCCCTGACGACCCGCTGAGCGGGTCAGTGGGGCGGGTCGTAGGCGAGCATGACCTTGCCGTCGTACCGGACCAGCTCGAGCCGGGTCAGGTTTCCCTGGGCGAGGTGGGTGGCGGCCGGCATCGAGAATTCCGCGCCGGGCTGCGCCAGCCAGGAGCCGAGTTGTTCGGTCTTCTCGTCCGGCCCGTACGCGATGAGCCGGAACGTGTACGGCTTGGCGGTACTGCTGTATTCGCAGTGCATTTCGACCCGGCTGCCGGCTTCGGTGCTGGTGATCCGCACCGTGGCCGCGATCGGTGACCCGTCCTCGACCGCTGTCATGGCGACCGCCGGCCCGGGCGGCGGTGTGGTGGGATTCTCCTGTCCGAGCCCCCAGACGACGATGCCACCGCCGATCGCGAGCACCAGAACGGCCGCGAGCGCGGTGCTGAGCACCCGGACTGGCAGGGCTCGTACCGGTTTGTGGACAGCAGGCGGGGGCATGTAGGCCGGGTCGAGCAGTCTCTCGAACTCACCGGTGTCGAGCCGGTCCAGCATGTGCGGTATCTGGGCCAGGTCGGCCACTGCCTCCCGGCAGAACGAGCAGGTCGCCAGGTGGCGTTCGTACGCGGCCCGCTCGTTCGGCGACAGCGCGCCGAGGACGTAGGCGGCGTCGTCGTGCCCGTCCTCGCATCGCATCCCTACCGCCTCCCACCGGGTCGACCTTCCCGGTTGGAGGTACGCGGCATCGGGCGGGAAGGTTCAACGGACCCTTAAACCCCCACCTCAGGCCGTGGCGGCCCGATTCCGGAGAGCTATCGCCCGGTCAGGCGGTTGCGGACTCGCCTCCGGACAGGGCTTCGGCCACGTTCCGCGCGGCGGCGGTGAGCTTCGCCCGGACCACCCGTGCCGAGGTCAGCATCTCCGCGGCGGGCATCGAGCAGGCGAGGACGAGCCGGCGTTCCATGTCGCGGTCGGCGACCACGACGACCGCGGCGGATGCCAGGCCCTGCCGGAACTGTCCCATCTCGATCTGCATGCCGCGCCGCTCACCGGCGGCCAGGTCGGCTTCCAGGGCTTCGGGTGTGGTGAGGGTCGCCGGGGTGAACGCCCGCATCCCGTAGTCGCGCAGGTACCGCGACCGCTGGTCGGGCGTGAGGGTAGCCAGCAGCGCCTTGCCGAGCGCGGTGGCGTGCCCGCCCTCGTCGAAGCCGGGTGCCACGTCGTCCATGAACGGCGAGCGGGCGCCTTCCGCGGATGCGGTGACCGCTATCCGGCCGCCGACGAAACGGCCCAGGTAGTGGCTGTATCCACTGTCGACGGCGGCTCGGCGCAGAGCTTCACCGACGGCGGGCGGCCCGCGGAAAGCGGAGACGAGTTCGCGATATCGATCGGCGATCTCGAGCCCGACGATGTAGGTGCCGTCCTCGCGGCGGATCACATAGCCTTCGTACGCCAGCGTGCGCACCAGGTGATACGTCGTGGCGACGGTCAATTCGCACCGTCGCGCGATCTGTTTGACGGTGAGTCCACGCGGGGCCCGCCCTACCGACTCCAGTACGCGCAGGGCACGCGACACGCTCCGGATGAGATCTGACGGCTCCGCTAGGGGGTCACGCACAGCTACCTCCGAGGCCCAGGGACTTACACCATATGAAGAAACGTGCGTCGACGGAATGCCAAACACGTGTGGATCACGGTCGATTTACACAGCGCGTGTGATCGATAGAACTGTGCGCATCAGGGAAGGTCACGAATGGCGGAATACGCCGACCTTTGAACAATTCGACGGCAAGCCGCTGACCAGGGACGACGGTGAACAGGAAGGTAAGTTCCCGTTAACACGCCGGTCACTGTTTCGATATTCGTCTTCCTGACGGTTTCTCCGACCGGAGAGCCGTATCGACACAGAAAACCGCCACCGGCGTCCACAGTGGGTGTCCGGTGGCGGTCCGAGTAAGAAGAGGGGTCAGCCAGTCCGGTCGGCGATGAAGTCGCAGAGTGACTCCATCGCCCGCTTCGCTGGCCCGTCCGGCAGCGGCGCCAGCCGGGCCCGCGCCTCCTCGGCATAACCGCGGACCGTCTCCCGGGCACGTTTCATCGCCGCCGACTCGCGCAGCAGCGTCAGCGCCTCGGCGTGCAGTGCGTCGTCGGTGAGCGGACCGGCCGACAGCAGCTCCCGCAACCGGACCGCGGACGCGTCGATGTCGTCATCGGCCAGCGCGTAGAGCATCGGCAGGGTGGGGATGCCCTCCCGCAGGTCGGTGCCGGGCGTCTTGCCCGACTGCACCGACTCGCTGGCGATGTCGAGCAGGTCGTCGGAGAGCTGGAAGACGATGCCGATGGTCTCGCCATAACCGGCGAGCGCCTCCACGATCTCCGGCCGCGCGCCGGAGAAGAGGCCGCCGAAACGAGCCGAGGTGGCGAACAGGGAAGCCGTCTTCTCCGTGATGACGCGCAGATGATGCTCGATCGGGTCGGTGCCGCGCGGCCCGACCGTCTCGGCGATCTGCCCGTGCACCAGGCGCGCGAACGTCTGCGCCTGGAGATGCACCGCCTCGGTCCCGAGCGTGGCGGCCAGATCGGCGGCCTGGGCGAAGAGGTAGTCACCGACCAGGATGGCCACCGAGTTGCCCCACCGCGCGTTCGCGCTGGACGCGCCCCGGCGCACGGCTGCCTCGTCCATGACGTCGTCGTGGTAGAGCGTCGCCAGGTGGGTCAGCTCGACCACGTTGGCCGCATCGACGATCTTGGGTGAGGACGGGTCACCGAACTGCGCCCCCAGCGCGACGAGCAATGGCCGGGTCCGCTTGCCGCCGGCGTCGGCGAGATGGCGCGCGGCCTCCGCCACCAGCGGGTCGGCGCTGGAGACATGGTCGCGCAGGGCAGTCTCCACAGCGGCCAGCGTCGCCGACACCGACTCGTCCAACGCGGGATCGACGTCGAGGCCCAGCGATGACAGCGCCAGCTCGCGCCTGGCGGAATCACCCGCAGTCATGTCACCGGTGCTCACCACACATTCACCTTGCCATACGGGTGTGACGGTTTCTGTCCCAGGGTGGCACGCGACAAGATCAGAAACCCGACAGCGGTGGTACGACCCACGACGGCCCCCGTGGCCACCGCCGGAGGCAGCAGCGACACCGGGTATCCGGCCCCGCTACGGGCCGAATCCGTTGGTCGCGGCTACCCCGGGGCCTTCGGCTCAACGGCAGGAGCCCCGGCGCGCGGCCGGGGCTCCTGGGTGATCATCTCGGATGATCAGCGGACGAACTGGGCCGCGTCCCGGGTGAGTTCGAGCAGCGGGTCCGGGGCGACGCCGAGCGCCAGGGTGACGAGCACGCCGAGTCCCAGCACCGCCGAGGTGAGGTAACCGGGGATGGAGACCGCGGGGGTCGTCTCGCCCGGCTCGGACAGCCACATCAGCACCACGACCCGCAGGTACGGGAAGGCCAGCAGCATGCTGGTGATCACCCCGAAGATGACGAGCCAGGTCTGCCCGCCCTCGATCGCCGCTCCGAAGACCGCGAACTTGCTCATGAAGCCGCTGGTCACCGGGATGCCGGCGAAGGCGAGCAGGATGAAGGTGAAGACCCCGGCCAGCAGCGGGCTCTTCCGGCCGATGCCGGCCCACCGGGACAGGTGGGTGGCCTCGCCGTCGGCGTCGCGCACCAGGCTGATCACGGCGAACGCGGCGAGCACCGAGAACCCGTACGCCACCAGATAGAACATCGTGCTGCTCAGGCCCTCCTCGTTGAGCGCGAGCACACCCACCAGGAGGTAGCCCGCGTTCGCGATGGACGAGTAGGCCAGCAGCCGCTTCAGGTCGGTCTGGGTGACCGCCAGGACCGCGCCGACGAACATGGTGAGCACCGCGATGACCCCGAGGATCGGCTGGAAGTCCCAGCGCACCCCCTCGAACGCGACGTACAGCACCCGCAGCAGGGCCCCGAACGCGGCGACCTTGGTGCAGGCCGCCATGAACGCGGTGACGGGCGTGGGAGCGCCCTGGTAGACGTCCGGCGTCCAGACGTGGAACGGCGCCAGCGCGGCCTTGAAGAGCAGGCCGATGGTGAGCAGCCCGAGGCCGGCGTAGAGCAGCACCGAGCTGCGCTGCGGGTTGGCGACCGCCTCGTGCACCACGTCGAGCTGGATCCCACCGGAGAAGCCGTAGATGAAGGCCACTCCGAACAGGAAGAACGCCGAGGCGTACGAGCCGAGCAGGAAGTACTTGAGCGCGGCCTCCTGGCTGAGCAGCCGCCGCCTGCGGGCGAGCGCGCACAGCAGGTACAGCGGCAGCGAGAAGACCTCCAGGGCCACGAACATGGTGAGCAGGTCGTTGGCCGAGACGAACAGCAGCATGCCACCGAGCGCGAAGCTGGTCAGCGGGTACACCTCGGTGGCGCCCGGCTGGCCGCCGGCCTGCTGGACGTCCTTCTGGGAGCCGACCGTGACCGCGGCCTGCGAGACGAACGCGCCGCCCCGCTCGATCGTGCGCTCCCCGATCAACAGCAGCGACACCCCGCCGAGCACCAGGATCGCGCCCTGCAGGAACAGCGTCGGGCCGTCCACGGCGACCGCGCCGCCGATGGTGACCGTCCGGGTGCCGCGCTCCAGGATCACCGCGACCAGCGCCGCGACCACGGCGAGCAGCGCCAGCCCGAGCTGGGCCGCGTTGCGGGCCCGGCGCGGCAGGATCACCTCGAGGAGGATGCCGAGGCAGGCCGCGCCGAACAGGATCAGCATCGGCAGGAGCGCGCCGTAGTCGATCGGGGGCAGTTTCAACGGTTCCATGGTCAGCCGCCCACCTTTCCGCCGGCCTCCACCGTGGGGACCGGGTCCTTCGCGCCGACGTCCTGCAGCGTGAACTGCACCGCGGGGTTGATCACGTCGGTGATCGGTTTCGGGTAGAAGCCGAACACCAGCAGCAACGCGATCAGCGGGGCGACGACCACCTTCTCCCGCAGCGTGATGTCCTTCGACATGGCCGGCACCTCGGTGAGGGCCGGGTTGAGCGTGCCCTGGACGGTCCGCTGGATCATCCACAGCACGTACGCGGCGGCCAGCACGATGCCGAGCGTGGCCACCACGGCGAAGCCCTTGTTCGTGCTGAACGTGCCGATCAGGACCAGGAACTCACTGACGAACGGCGCCGTGCCGGGTAGCGCCAGCGAGGCCAAGCCGGCGAAGAACAGCACACCGGCCAGCACCGGAACCAGTTTCCCGGCCCCGCCGAAGTCGCTGACCAGGGCCGAGCCGCGCCGGGCCACGAACATGCCGACCACGATGAACAGCAGGCCGGTGGCCAGCCCGTGGTTGACCATGTAGAGCACCGCGCCGGTGCCCGCCTGGGTGGTGAACGCGAAGATGCCGATGCCGATGAATCCGAAGTGGGCGATCGACGTGTACGACACCAGGCGCTTCAGGTCGTTCTGACCGACCGCGAGCAGCGCCGCGTAGAGGATGCCGATCACCGCGAGGACCATGGCCGTCGGGGCGAACCAGCGCGACGCCTCCGGGAACAGCGAGAGGCAGTAACGCAGGATCCCGAACGTGCCGACCTTGTCCATCACGCCGACCAGCAGCGCGGCGGCCCCGGCCGGGGCGGCCCCACCGGAGTCCGGCAGCCAGGTGTGGAACGGGAAGAACGGCGCCTTGATCGCGAATGCCACGAAGAAGCCGAGGAACAGCCACCGCGCGGTGTTCTGGTCGATCTGCGCGGTGCCCTTCACCAGTTCGGTGAAGTCGAAGGTGTGCCCGCCGAGGACCCACAGTCCGATCACCGAGGCCAGCATGAAGAGGCCGCCGACCAGGCTGTAGAGGAAGAACTTGACGGCCGCGTACTGCTTCTGGCCGCTGCCGAACGACCCGATGATGAAGTACATCGGGATCAGCATGATCTCGAAGAACACGTAGAACAGGAAGATGTCCGCCGCGGCGAACACCCCGATCATGGTGAACTCGAAGGCCAGCAGCAGCGCGAAGTAGGCGGGCGCCGACCGGGTGCTCTGGTCGACGTCGTGCCAGGACGCCAGGATCACGACCGGGAACAGCACCGCGATCAGCATCAGCATGACGAGCGCGATGCCGTCCGCGGCGAAGGTGAAGTTGGCGTTCCAGGACGGGATCCAGGTGTACGACTCGTGGAACTGGAACCGGTCCGTGCTGCCGGTCTCGTAGGCGATCCACATGAACACGCTCAGGCCGAGCACCAGCAGCGACCAGACCAGCGCCACCACTTTGGCGACCTGTGCCCGGGTCCGCGGGATGCAGGCGACCACCCCGGCACCCACCAGCGGCAGGAGCGTCAGAACGGACAGGAACGGGAAGTTCGTCACGCCAACCACCCCAGCTGGATCGCGAGGAAGGCGCCGACCACGAGCATGGCGCCGGTGAGCATCGACAGGGCGTACGACCGGACGAAACCGGTCTGCAGGCGCCGCAGCCGGCCGGACCCACCGCCGATCGCGGCCGCGATTCCGTTGACCACGCCGTCGATCCCCTTGTTGTCGAGGAAGACGAGAGCCCGGGTGAGGTAGATGCCGGGCCGCTCGAACACCGCCTCGTTGAACGCGTCGGTGTAGAGGTTGCGCCGGGCGGCCGTCACCAGCACTCCGGCCGGCTGCGGCTCGAGAGCCGTACCCCGGCGGAAGAGGGCCCAGGCGAGACCCGCGCCGAGCACCGTGACCAGCAGCGACAGAATGGTGATCACGAGGTGCGACAGCACGCCGTGCGCGGCCTCGCCGGACTCCTGTCCGAAGACCGGGTTCAGCCAGTCCGGCACGCTGGTGCTCATCAGGTAACCGGCGCCGACCGAGCCGACCGCCAGCAGGATCAGCGGGATCGTCATGATCGCCGGTGATTCGTGCGGGTGCTGGTTGTCCTCGGTCCAGCGGGCCGGGCCGTGGAAGGTGAGCACGAAGAGCCGGGTCATGTAGAACGCGGTCAGGCCGGCGCCGATCAGCGCCGCCATCCCGAAGACCCAGGCCTCCCAGACGACCTCCCGCTCGAAGGCCGCCGCGATGATCGGCTCCTTGGAGAAGAAGCCGGACAGCGGCGGGATGCCGATGATCGCCAGCCAGCCGGTCGCGAAGGTGAAATAGGTGATCCTCATGTGCTTCCACAGGCCGCCGAACCGCCGGATGTCGACCTGGTCGTGCATCCCGTGCATGACCGAGCCGGCCCCGAGGAACATGTTCGCCTTGAAGAAGCCGTGCGCGAGCAGGTGGATGATGGCCAGCGCGTACGCGCCGCCGCCGAGTCCGACGCCGAGGAACATGTAGCCGATCTGGGAGACCGTCGACCAGGCCAGGACCCGCTTGATGTCGTCCTTGGCCGCACCGATGAGACAGCCCATCAGCAGGGTCAGCGCACCGATGCTCACCACGACCAACTGCAGCGTGGTGTTCGCCGAGAAGATCGGGTTGGACCGGGCGATCAGGTAGACGCCGGCGGTGACCATGGTCGCCGCGTGGATGAGCGCGGAGACCGGGGTCGGGCCCTCCATCGCGTCCGGGAGCCAGGCCTGCAGCGGGAACTGGCCGGACTTGCCGCACGCGCCGAGCAGCAGCAGGATCCCCATGATCAGGATGGTTCCGGCGGCCAGCGAGTCGACGCCGTTGAAGACGTCGTCGTACTGGGTGCTGCCCAGCTCGGTGAACATCAGGAAGATGCCGATCGCCAGGCCGGCGTCGCCGACCCGGTTCATCAGGAACGCCTTCTTGCCGGCGGTCGCCGCCGACGGCTTGGTGTACCAGAACGAGATCAGCAGGTACGACGCCAGACCGACGCCCTCCCAGCCGAAGTACAGCATCACGTAGTTGTTGCCCAGGACCAGCAGCAGCATCGCCGAGACGAACAGGTTGAAGTAGGCGAAGAACCGCCGGCGGCCGGGGTCGTGTTCCATGTACCCGACCGCGTACAGGTGGATCAGCGATCCGACGCCGGTGATCAGCAGCACGAAGACGCCGGCCAGCGGGTCGAAGAGCAGGCCGAAGTCGACGGTCAGATCGCCGACCGCGATGAAGTCCCAGAGGCTGAGCTCAGCCGACCTCCGGGAGGCGTCCAGCCCGGCCAGGGAGAAGAAGAAGATCAGCCCGAGGACGAACGAGGCGGCCACCGACGCGACGCCGAGCCAGTGGCCCCATTTGTCGGCCCGTTTGCCGAGCAGCAGCAGGATCGCCGCGCTGGCCAGCGGGATCGCCACGAGCAACCAGATGTTGCTCAGCACTCCCGTCGCCGGGGCGAAGGTGTTTTCCACGTCAGGCCCCTTCAGTACTTCAGGAGGTTGGCGTCGTCGACGCTCGCCGAGCGCCTCGTACGGAAGATCGACATGATGATGGCGAGGCCCACCACGACCTCGGCCGCCGCGACGACCATCACGAAGAACGAGATGATCTGGCCGTCCAGGCCGCCGTTGATCCGGCTGAAGGTGACCAGCGCCAGGTTCGCCGCGTTCAGCATCAGCTCGATGCACATGAACAGGACGATCGCGTTCCGCCTGATCAGCACCCCGGAGGCGCCGATCGTGAACAGGATGGCGGCCAATACGAGGTAGTAGTCGGGGGTCACTTCTCGGTTCCCTTCGGCGCGACCTCGTTCGGCGTCAGCTCACGAACCGGCAGGATCGGCGAGATGCTCCGCTCGGCGCCGTTGCCGTCCGGCAGCCGGGCCGGGGCGGCCACCGACATGGTGTTCGCGTAGATGCCGGGTCCGGGCTTCGGACCGGGGTAGTTGCCCGGCCGGAAGCGCTCCTTCATCCGGGTCAGCTGGTCCCGCGTGTCCTCCTTGGCCTTCTCGACGTGCGCCAGGATCATCGCGCCGACCGCGGCGGTGATCAGCAGCGCCGACGTCACCTCGAAGGCGAAGACGTACCGGGTGAAGAGCAGCGTGGCCAGGCCCTCGACGTTGCCGTTCGCGTTGGCCTGCGCCAGGCCGACCGCGTCGCCGGCGCCGAGCGAGCGGCCCAGGCCGGCGCCGATCAGCGCGGCGAAGCCGATACCCAGCACGATCGCGGCGATCCGCTGGCCGCGCAGGGTCTCGATCAGCGAGTCCGACGCGTCCCGGCCGACCAGCATCAGCACGAACAGGAACAGCATCATGATCGCGCCGGTGTAGACGATGATCTGCACGAAGCCGAGGAACGGCGCCGAGTTGATCACGTAGAAGAAGCCCAGGTTCAGCATGGTGAGGACCAGCCAGAGCGCGGAGTGCACCGCGTTGCGGGCCAGCACCATGCCGAGCGCCCCGATCACCGCGAGGGAACCGAGGATCCAGAAGGCGACCTGTTCGCCGGTCGACACCGCAGTCATGCCGCACCCTCCCGGCGGACCGTGCCCGCGGTCTCCGGCCGGGCCGCGTGGGCGGCCGGATCGGAGGGATCGTGGGTGCCCGCATCGGCCCACGGGGCCCGCTCCGCGCCCGCCGAGGTGCCCGGGTTCTCCAAGGCGCCGACGTAGTAGTCCTTGTCGGTCTCGCCGAGGCGCATCGGATGCGGCGGCTGTTCCATACCGGACAGCAGCGGAGCCAGGAGCTGCTCCTTCGTGAAGATCAGGTCCTGGCGGCTGTCGCGGGCCAGCTCGTACTCGTTGCTCATGGTCAGCGAGCGGGTCGGGCAGGCCTCGATGCAGAGCCCGCAGAAGATGCACCGGGCGTAGTTGATCTGGTAGATCTTCGCGTACCGCTCGCCCGGCGAGAACCGCTGCTCGTCGGTGTTGTCACCACCCTCGACGTAGATCGCGTCAGCCGGGCAGGCCCAGGCGCACAGCTCGCAGCCGATGCACTTCTCCAGGCCGTCCGGGTGCCGGTTGAGGATGTGCCGGCCGTGATAGCGCGGCGCCGGCTTCGGCGGCGAGAACGGGTAGTCGGTGGTGATCACCTTGCGGAACATGTGCGCGAAGGTCACGCCGAAACCTTTGAAGGAGCCGGTGAACGTACCCACGTCACACCTCCTTCGTGTCTGGCTCGCCGCCGGCGGTGGCGGGTGCCGGCTCGCGTTCGGCAACGGCTCGGCGGGCTCGGGGACTCGGCGGGACCTGGAGATCCATCGGGGGCACCGGGAAGCTGCCCGGCGGTCGCCGGTGCAACTCCTCCTCGATCGACAGCTGCTTCGGTTTCTTCGTGGACGGCCAGCCCCAGGCGACGGCCAGGATCAGCACCGCGATCACTCCGGTGATGACCCACCTGGTGGTGTCGGAGATCTGGCCGCTGCGGGTGACCTTGAAGAACGCCAGGAAGAGGATCCAGACCAGGTTGACCGGGATCAGGACCTTCCAGCCGAACCGCATGAACTGGTCGTAGCGCATCCGGGGCAGCGTGGCCCGCAGCCAGATGAAGCCGAAGAGCAGGATCAGCACCTTGCCGAAGAACCAGAGCAGCGGCCAGTAGCCGGAGTTGGCGCCCTCCCAGAACGTGGTGATCGGGGCCGGGGCCCGCCAGCCGCCCAGGAACAGCGTGGTCGCGAACGCCGAGACGGTGATCATGTTGATGTACTCGGCGAGGAAGAAGAGCGCGAACTTGAACGACGAGTACTCCGTGTGGAAGCCGCCGACCAGCTCGGACTCCGCCTCGGGCAGGTCGAACGGGGCCCGGTTGGTCTCACCGACCGCCGCGATCAGATAGATGACGAAGCTGGGCAGGAGTTGCACGGCGTACCAGCCGGGCGCGGTCACCTCCCAGCCGAGGAGCTCGACCGGGTTGCCGGACGCCTGCGCCGCGACGATCTGCGAGGTGCTCATCGAGCCGGCGGTCATGAAGACCGCCACGATGGACAGACCCATCGCGACCTCGTACGAGATCATCTGCGCGCTCGACCGCAGACCACCCAGCAGCGGATAGGTGGATCCGGAGGCCCAACCGGCCAGCACCACCCCGTAGACCGCCATCGACGAGCAGGCGAGCAGCACGAGCACCGAGACCGGCACGTCGGTGAGCTGCAAGGCGGTCTGCTGACCGAACATGTTCACCACGCCGCCGAACGGAATCACCGAGAAGGCGGTGAATGCCACCGTCGCGGAGATCACCGGGGCGATGAAGTAGACGACCTTGTCGGCGGTCTTCGGGATGATCTCCTCTTTGAACGGCAGTTTCAGGCCGTCGGTGAGGCTCTGCAGCCAGCCCTTGGGTCCGACCTGGTTGGGGCCCGGCCGGACCGCCATCCGGGCCACGACCTTGCGCTCGTAGTTGATCGTGAACAGGGTCAGCAGCAGGAGCAGCGCGAAGACGCCGACCAGCTTGATCAGGACGATCCACCAGACGTCGTTCTCGAACGTCTCGAGGGTCGGGTCGACGGCGGTCGCCGCCAGCACCAGATCGGTCATCGGGCCGCTCCTTCGGCGAGGATCGGGCCGGGCACGCCGGCCGTCAGCTTGACGACCGCGCCGGCGGTGACGCCGAGACTGCGCCGCACCGTCGAGCCGGGCGAGTTGGTCGGCAGCCACACCACCTTCGGCGGCAGGTCGGTGATCGCGGCCGGCAGCGTGACCGAGCCACGGACCGTGCTGACCGTGACCAGGTCACCGTCGACGACGCCGAGCGACTCGGCGAGGTCCTTGCCGATCCGGGCGACCGGCGGCCGGGCCGTGCCGGCCAGCACTTGGTCACCGTCGAGCAGCGAGCCCAGGTCGATCAGCTGGTGCCAGGTGGCCAGCAACGCCTCACCCGCGGCGGGCTCGGCGGGCCGGACCACCTCGGCGGACGGCCGGGACCGCGGAACCGCGCTGCCGGGCAGCCCGCCCAGTTCGCGCCGGATCGCCGTCACGTCACCGGTGTTCAGGGTGACGTCGAGAAGCGCGGCGATCGCTTCGAGGACCCGCCCGTCGGTCATCGCGGTGCTCTTCAGCACCGCGCCGAACGACCGCAGCCGGCCCTCCCAGTTCATGTAGGTGCCGGCCTTCTCCACGGCCGGGGCGATCGGCAGCACCACGTCGGCGCGCCGGGTCACCGCACTCTGCCGCATCTCCAGGCTGACCAGGAACGGCACGGCGTCGAGCGCTTCCTCGGCCAGCCGCGGGTCGGCCAGGTCGGCCGGGTCCACCCCGCCGACCAGCAGGGCGCCCAGGGTGCCGTCCGCGGCCGCGGCCACGATCCGGTCGGTGTCCCGGCCGGGCGTTGCGGGCAGCACGCCCGGCTCGGTCTTCCAGGCCAGCGAGAGTTCGGCACGGGCCGCCGTGTCGGTGACCGGGCGGCCGCCGGGCAGCAGGTTCGGCAGGCAGCCGGCGTCGACCGCACCCCGGTCACCGGCCCGGCGGGGCACCCAGGCGAGGGTGGCGCCGGTGCGGGCGGCCAGCTCGGCGGCCGCGGTGAGCGCGCCCGGCACGGTGGCCAGCCGCTCCCCCACGATCAGCAGGGCGCCGGGTGCGCCGAGCGCCCCCGCGACAGCGGGATCGGTGTTGAGGACGTGCGCCTCATCCCCCGGCAGGGCGGTGACGAGCGCGGCGCCGATCTTCTCCAGACCCCTGCTGAGGTACGGCGAGACCGCCGTCACCGTGAGCTTCTTCTTGACGTGGCCCTTACGTAGGCGCAGGAAGAGGATCGGTGACTCCTCCTCCGGCTCGATACCCGCGAGCACCACCGACGGCGCGTTCTCGACCTGCTCGTACGTCGCCTCGGTGACCCCGGCGACCGCGGCGGCCAGGAAGTCGGCCTCCTCGGTGCTGGCGAGCGCCGACCCGGTCCCCCGGATCGGCCGGGCCCGGAAGTCGATGTCGTTGGTGCCGAGGACGATCCGGGCGAACTTCGCGTAGGCGTACGCGTCCTCGACCGTCAGCCGGCCACCCGGAAGCACCCCGACGCCGCGTTCCCGCGCCGCTTTGAGTCCCTCCGCCGCGACCACCAGCGCCTCGCTCCACGCCGCCTCACGCAGTTCGCCGGTCTTCGCGTCCCGGACGAGCGGCGTCATGATCCGGTCGGTGGCCGTGGCGTACCGGAAGCCCCAGCGGCCCTTGTCGCAGTTCCACTCCTCGTTGACCGCCGGGTCGTCGCCGGCCAGCCGGCGCAGCACCTTCCCGCGCCGGTGGTCGGTGCGCTGCGCGCAGCCGGAGGCACAGTGCTCGCAGGCGCTCGGCGAGGAGACCAGGTCGAACGGGCGGGCCCGGAACCGGTACTGCTCGCCGGTCAGCGCGCCGACCGGGCAGATCTGGATGGTGTTGCCGGAGAAGTACGAGTTGAACGGGACGTCCCCCTCGCCTTCGCCGGCCTGTCCGTCGCCGGTGCCGGTGCCGCCGAAGAAGTCGTCCCGGTAGACGTTGATCTGCTCGCCGGAGGAACGGTCCATCAGGTCGATGAACTTGTCGCCGGCGATCTCCTCGGAGAACCGGGTGCAGCGCTGGCACAGCACGCAGCGCTCCCGGTCCAGCAGCACCTGGCTGGAGATGTGGATCGGCTTCTCGTACTCCCGCTTGTGCTCCTTGAACCGGGAGTCCGAGCGGCCACTGCTCATCGCCTGGTTCTGCAACGGGCATTCGCCGCCCTTGTCGCAGGTGGGGCAGTCGAGCGGGTGGTTGATCAGCAGCAGCTCCATCACGCCGGCCTGTGCCTTGGCGGCGACCGGCGAGCTGAGCTGGGTCTTCACCACCATGCCCTCGGCCACCGTCTGGGTGCAGGAGGCGACCGGCTTGCGCTGGCCCTCCACCTCCACCAGGCACTGCCGGCAGGCGCCGGCCGGGGCGAGCAGCGGGTGGTCGCAGAACCGCGGGATGGCGATGCCCATCCGCTCGGCGACCCGGATGACCAGCTCGCCCTTCGCAGCGACGACCTCGACCCCGTCGACGGTCAGCGTGACGGTGTCGGCCTTCTTCTCAACGTCGGTCATGTCAGTGCTCCCCTGGATGCAAATTGCGGGGCTTGCTTCGCTGCACTCCTCATTTGCATCAATGCGCTCCTACGAGGGACTTCTCGGAGAGCCGCGGCGCGGTGCGGCCCTCGATGTAGCCGAGGTAGTCGTCCCGGAACCACTTGAGCGTCGACACGACCGGGGTGGCCGCGCCGTCGCCGAGGCCGCAGAACGACCGGCCGAAGATGTTGTCGGCGGTGTCCTGCAGGGTGTCCAGGTCGGCGTGGGTGCCCTGACCGGCCAGGATGCGCCGGTAGGTGCGGACCATCCAGTAGTTGCCCTCGCGGCACGGGGTGCACTTGCCGCACGACTCGTGGTGGTAGAACTCCAGCCACCGCCACGTGTTGTAGACCGGGCAGTCCTGGTCCGAGAAGATCTGCATGGCCGTGGTGCCGAGGATCGATCCGGCCGCCGCCACCCCTTCGAAGTCCATCGGGGTGTCGATGTGCTCGGCGGTCAGGATCGGCGTCGACGAGCCGCCCGGCGTCCAGAACTTCAGGTTGTGGCCCGGCTTCATGCCCCCGGCCAGCTCGATCAGCTCGCGCAGGGTGATGCCGAGGCCGCACTCGTACTGGCCGGGGTTCACGACCCGGCCGGACAGCGAGTAGATCATCGGGCCGGCCGACTTCTCCGTGCCCATGCTCTTCCACCAGTCGGCGCCGCCCAGCACGATGTAGGGCACGCTGGCGATGGTCCCGACGTTGTTGACCACGGTCGGGCTGGCGTAGAGGCCGGCGATCGCCGGGAACGGCGGGCGCAGCCGGGGCTGTCCGCGGAAACCTTCCAGCGAGTCCAGCAGCGCGGTCTCCTCACCGCAGATGTACGCGCCCGCGCCGCTGTGCACGACCAGGTCCAGGTCGAATCCCGACTTCAGGATGTTCTTCCCGAGGTACCCCTTGGCGTACGCCTCCTGGACGGCGTTGCGCAGCCGCCGGGCGGCGTGCACCGCCTCACCACGGATGTAGATGAACGCCCGGTTGGCCCGGATCGCGTACGAGGCGATGATCGCGCCCTCGATCAGCGAGTGCGGGTCGTAGGTCATCAGCGGCAGGTCCTTGCAGGTGCCCGGCTCGCCCTCGTCCGCGTTGATCACCAGGTAGTGCGGCTTGCCGTCGCCCTGCGGGATGAAGCCCCACTTCAGGCCGGTCGGGAAGCCGGCGCCGCCGCGGCCGCGCAGCCCGGAGTCCTTGATCAGCTGGATCAGGTCGTCCGGGTGCACGTCGAGCGCCTTGCGCAGCGCCGCGTACCCGTCGAGCCGCTCGTAGACCCCGATCTGCCAGGCGTCCGGCGAGAGCCAGCGCTTGGTCAGCACCGGGGTGAGCTTCTGGAGGACCTCTGGTCGAGGCTGGGTCACTTCTCCTCCTCGGTGACACGCGGAACGTTCTGCCATCCGGGGTTCGGGTCGGTGGCTTCCGGCTTCTGCTCGGCCGTGCGCTGGCTGACGATGTGTTCGCCGCGGGAACTGTCACCGGCGGGTTTGCCGTCACCCGCGGGCGTGTTGGCAGCCACGCCGGCCGCCTCCGCCTGGTTCTCCGGGACCGGTGTGGTGGCCTCGGCGTCACCGGTCCGGTCGGGCGTGTCCATCGTGGGATTGCGCCGCTCGGCGGTCCGAACCTCGGGATCCTTGAGGTCGCCGGTGTCGGTGGTGCGGCCGGCGTTGTCGCCTGCCTGCTCCGCCGCCTTTCCGCTGTGCCGCCGCTCGTCCACCTTCTCGGCGACCGCTCCGGCGGCGGCCTTCACCGCGCCCGCCGCCTTCTTGGCGACGGTGGCGATCCGGCCCTCCGGCTTGCCCTCGATCGGCTTGTCGGCCGCGTCGGTCCGGGGCGGGAGCGCGCTCTCGTTCCGGGCCGGTTTGGTCTTGGTGATCGGGGTGTCCGGGTCGAATCCGGCCACCGCGACACCGTGCTCCTGGGCCAGCCGCACGCCGCGCAGGGTCGGCGCGCCGGCCACCCCGTCGGCGACCGCGCCGTCCCGCGGGTCGGCGAACCCGGCGAGCTGGTACTGCATCTCCCGCAGCGAGCAGATCCGCGCGCCGCGCTCCGGGGTCGGCCGGTCGCCCTGGCGCAGGTTCTCCACCAGCTCGACCGCGCTCTCCGGGGTCGCCTGGTCGATGGTGAAGTCGTAGTTGACCGTCACCACCGGCGCGTAGTCGCAGGCCGCGAGGCACTCGGCGTGCTCCAGGGTGATCCGGCCGTCGGCGGTGGTCTCGTCGTGGCCGACGCCGAGGTGCTCGACGAGCTGGTCGTACACCTCCTGGCCGCCCAGCACGTTGCACAGGGTGTTGGTGCAGACGCTGACCAGGTACTCGCCGGTGGGCCGGCGCTTGTACATGGTGTAGAAGGTCGCGACCGCGCCGACCTGGGCCTTGTTGATGCCCAGGATGTCCGCGCAGAACGCCACCCCGGCCGGGCTGACGTGGCCCTCCTCGGTCTGCACCAGGTGCAGCAGCGGCAGCAGCGCCGAGCGCTCGCGCCCGGCGGGGTAGCGGGCGAGGATCTCCCGCGCCGGCTCCAGCAGCTTCGCCGCCAGTGGCTCGGCGGCCGGCGAGAATTCCACCGTTGTCATCGGTCACACCCACCCATCACGGGATCCAGCGAGGCGCCGCCGGCGATCACGTCGGCCAGCAGGGCGCCCTCGGCCATCGCCGGGATGGCCTGGAGGTTCACGAAGCTCGGGTCGCGGTAGTGCACCCGGTACGGGTGGGTTCCACCGTCGGAGACCGCGTGGACGCCGAGTTCGCCACGCGGGTGCTCGATGCCGACATAGACTTGGCCGGGCGGCACCCGGAAGCCCTCGGTCACCAGCTTGAAGTGGTGGATCAGCGACTCCATCGACTGACCCATGATCTTGGCGACGTGTTCCAGGGAGTTCCCCAGCCCGTCGACGCCGAGCGCGAGCTGCGCCGGCCAGGCGATCTTCTTGTCCGAGATCCAGATCGGCCCGGGCTTGAGGCGGTCCAGAGCCTGCTCGACGATCTTGAGCGACTCCCGGATCTCCGCGATCCGGACCAGGTAACGGCCCCAGACGTCGGCGGTGGTCGCGGTCGGCACGTCGAACTCGTAGTTCTCGTAACCGCAGTACGGCATGGTCTTGCGCAGGTCCCAGGGCAGGCCGGCCGAGCGCAGCACCGGGCCGGTGATGCCGAGCGAGAGGCACCCGGTCACGTCCAGCACGGCGACGCCCTGCGTGCGCTGCTGCCAGATGATCTGGCCGGACAGCATCGCCTCGTACTCCTTGAGCTTCTTCGGCAGGTACTTCAGGAAGTCGCGGATCTTGCGGACCGCGGACTCCGGAATGTCCTGGGAGAGGCCGCCGGGACGGACGTAGCCGTTGTTCATCCGCAGGCCGGAGGTCTCCTCGAAGATGTCGAGGATGTACTCCCGCTCGCGGAAGCCGTACAGCATCATCGAGATCGCGCCCAGCTCCATGCCGGTGGTGGCCAGCCAGACCAGGTGCGAGGCGATCCGCTGCAGCTCCATGAACATGACCCGGATCGTGGTCGCCCGCTCGGTGATCTGATCGGAGATACCGAGCAGCTTCTCCACCGCAAGGCAGTAACCCACCTCGTTGAACATGTTGGAGAGGTAGTCCATCCGGGTCACGAACGTGACGCCCTGGGTCCAGTTGCGGTACTCCAGGTTCTTCTCGATCCCGGTGTGCAGGTAACCGACGACCGGGCGGCACTCGGTGACGGTCTCGCCCTCGAGTTCGAGCACCAGCCGCAGCACGCCGTGGGTGGACGGGTGCTGCGGGCCCATGTTGACGACGATCTTCTCGTTGCTGAGCGGGTCGACGGTGGCGGTGAGGTCGTCCCAGTCGCCGCCGGTGACCGTGAAGACCCGGCCCTCGGTGGTCTCGCGCTCGGTCGCGTACTCAGATGTGGTCACTGGTAGACCCTCCGCTGGTCGGGAGGCGGAATCTCGGCGCCCTTGTACTCGACGGGCACGCCGCCGAGCGGGTAGTCCTTGCGCTGGGGGTGGCCCTCCCAGTCGTCCGGCATGAGGATGCGGGTGAGGTTCGGGTGGCCGGCGAAGACGACGCCGAACATGTCGTAGATCTCCCGCTCCTGCCAGTCGGCGGTCGGGTAGACCCGGGTGACGCTCGGGACGGGGACGCCGTCGGCCACCGCGACCTCCAGCCGCACCCGGCGGCGATAGGTCATCGAAGTCAATTGATAAGCGATGTGGAATCGGCGCTCGTCGGAACCCAGATAGTCGACCGCGTCGACCGAGGAACAGAGCTCGAACCGCAACGAGGCGTCGTCACGCATTACCTGACACACCTCGACGATGCGTTCAGGGCGGATGTGAAGTGTGAGTTCCGCCCTATCCACGACCACCTTCTCGATCGCTTCGGAGAAGGCCGGATATGCTTCCTCCAACGCGTCATAGACGTCGTCGAAATACCCGCCGTACGGCCGTGGGCTGTCAAAAACAGCAGGCCGAGGGCGGACCAGACGACCGAAGCCGGAGACGTCGCCGGTGCCTTTGACGCCGAACATCCCTTTGTCGGGGCTGGGTGGTGTCTGCGCCGGGGCACCCAATTCGGCACCGACCGGAGCGTTACCCTCAGTTCCGGGGTGAATACTCATTTGTGTTCCTCCCGCAAATGCGGCTGGAGCTTCATCCAGTTCTCGATCCGCAATTGCTCTTCGCGTCCCTCTTTCACGGCCTGGGTCCATTCCGCGCGGCGGACCTTGTCCACGCGGTAGGACGACGGCATGGCTCCCGGCGCGACGGTCGGAACTCGGCCCTCGGCCTGCCGAGCTTCGAGCATCTTGCGGCCGTTGGGGCCCAGTGGCTGCGCCATGACCTTCTCGCGCATCTTGAGGATCGCGTCGATGAGCATCTCGGGTCGCGGCGGACAGCCCGGCAGATAGATGTCGACCGGGATGATGTGATCGACGCCCTGGACGATCGCGTAGTTGTTGAACATCCCGCCGGACGAGGCGCAGACCCCCATCGAGATCACCGAGCGGGGCTCAGGCATCTGGTCGTAGATCTGCCGCACCACCGGGGCCATCTTCTGACTGACCCGGCCGGCCACGATCATCAGGTCGGCCTGTCTGGGCGAGGCGCGGAAGACCTCCATCCCCCAACGGCCCAGGTCGTAATGCGGACCGCCGGAGGCCATCATCTCGATGGCACAACAGGCGAGGCCGAAGGTGGCGCCCCAGAACGATGACTTCCGGGCGTAGTTGGACAGTTTCTCCACACTCGTCAGCAGAATGCCTGCCGGGAGCTTCTCTTCGATTCCCATGCCGCATCAGTCCCAGTTGAGGCCGCCCCGTCGCCACACGTACGCGTAGGCGATGAAGACGGTGAGGATGAACAGGACCATCTCCACGAACCCGAACAGTCCGAGAGCATCGAACTGAATGGCCCACGGGTACAGGAAGATGGTTTCGATGTCGAAGATGATGAAGAGCATCGCGGTCAGGTAGAACTTCACCGGGAACCGCCCGCCACCGATCGGTTGTGGCGCAGGCTCGATACCGCACTCGTAGGCGTCGAGTTTCGCGCGGTTGTAGCGCTTGGGCCCGACGATGGGCGCGACGGACACCGAGAACAACGCGAAGAGGGCGCCGAGGATCAGCAACCCGACGATCGGGACATAAGGGTTGATCGTCATGTCTACTCCCGTACGACTGTTAGCCGCTTAACACTAGTTACTGTGGTTGTGCTGTCCTTTGGTCGGGGTGCCCTATTTGCCTGATTCCAGGACTCAGGCGGAGGGTGCCACCTTGGTGAGGCCGTTGATGATGCGGTCCATGGCGTCGCCACCCCGGGGGTCGGTGAGGTTGGCCAGGAGCTTGAGGACGAACTTCATGAGCAGCGGCTGCGGCATGCCGTACTTCGTGGCGAGCCGCATGATCTGCGGATTGCCGATCAGCTTCACGAAGATCCCACCGATCCGGTAGTAACCACCGAACCGGAGACTCAACTCGGCGGGGTACGCCCGCAGCGCGCGCTCGCGCTCGGGGCCGGCCGGGCGGGCCAGGGCCTGGACGGCCACCTCGGCCGCCATCTCGCCGGACTCCATCGCGTACGCGATGCCCTCGCCGTTCATCGGATTGACCATGCCACCGGAATCGCCGACCAGCATCACTCCACGGGTGTAATGCGGCACCCGGTTGAAGCCCATCGGCAGCGCGGCGCCCAGGGTCGGGCCGTCCGCGTTCGCCTCGTCACGCAGCCCCCACTCCTCGGGGGTGCTGCCCAGCCAGTCGGTGAGCAGGTGGCGATAGTTCGTCTTGCCGAACGCGTCGGAGGAGTTCAGGATGCCGAGGCCCACGTTCACCCGGCCGTCACCCAGGCCGAAGATCCAGCCGTACCCCGGCAGGAGCCGGCCCGGGTCCTGCGCGCTACGCAGCTCCAGCCAGGACTCCAGGTAGTCGTCGTCGGCCTTGACCGCCGAACGGTAGTAGCGCCGGACCGCGACGCCGAGCGGCCGGTCGTCGCGCTTGGCCAGCCCCAGGGAGAGCGGGAACTTGCCGGAGACGCCGTCCGCGGCGATCACCAACGGCGCCCGGAACTCCACCGGCTCCTTGCCGGGCCCGGACTTGGCCTCGACGCCGATCACGTACCCGTCGTCGTTGCGCACCGCCCCGGTGACGTTCACCCCGGTACGCAGCAGCGCGCCCGCCTCGACCGCCTGCCGGGCCAGCATGTCGTCGAAGTCCATGCGGGTCCGGACCAGGCCGTAGTTCGGGAAGGTGGCGAGATCGGGCCAGTCCAGTTCGAGCCGAACGCCACCGCCGATCACCCGCAGGCCCCTATTCTGGAGCCAGCCGGCCTTCTCCGAGGTGTCGATGCCCATCCGGATCAGCTGGCGCACCGCGCGCGGAGTGAGGCCGTCGCCGCACACCTTCTCGCGGGGGAACTCGGTCTTCTCCAGGAGCAGCACGCGCACGCCGTGCCGGGCCAGGTGGTAGGCCGCCGCGGAGCCACCCGGGCCGGCTCCGACCACGATCACGTCCGCCTCGTCGACGACGGGTCCACCTACGTGGTCGCTCACGGTCCAACCTCCGTCTCGCCCGCGTGCTCGTGAATTAGTTCACAAGCATGCCTCGATCGGAGTGTAGGCCGACAATCGAAGATCTTTGCGCTCAGGTCAGCCTAATGTTTGGGAGAGACCTAACGTCCCTGCTCAGGAACCTGTAGGACCCGGTCCGCCACGCCGAGCGCCGGGCCGTCCAGGTGGTCGCGGATGGTGCCGCCCATCGCCTTGTCGAGCGCGACGATCAAGCTCTCGACGAGGTCCTGCGCAAGATCGGGGTCCTGAGCCGCGACCATCCGCAGACGGGTGGCCAGCTCGGTTGCACGGCGCTCGCCGGCCTCCCCCTCGTCGATCGCGAGGTCGATGTCGGCGTCATCAAGGTCATCGAGATGTCCGATATCAGTCATGACCCGAGCTAAACAGCGCTTTCGCCGCCAAGGAGGCGGAATGACGGATTTACACCCGGGTGGCGCGGTGCAGCGCGACGATGCCCCCGGTCAGGTTCCGCCAGCCCACCCGGTCCCACACTCCGGAGCCGGCGATCACGTCGGCCAGGCCCTGCTGGTCGGGCCAGGCGCGGATCGACTCGATGAGATACACGTACGCCTCCGGGTTGCTGGAGACGGCCCGGGCCACCGCCGGCAGGGAGCGCATCAGGTACTGCAGGTAGACGGTGCGGAACGCCTTGTTGGTCGGGTGGCTGAACTCGCACACCACCAGACGGCCGCCCGGCCGGGTGACCCTGGCGAACTCACGCAGCGCAGCGGCCGTGTCCACGACATTACGCAGGGCAAGGGAAATCGTCACCGCGTCGAAGACGCCGTCGGCGAACGGCAGTCGCAGAGCGTCACCGGCAAGCAGCGGCACCTCGGCCCGCACCCGGCGCCCGGCCCGCAGCATGCCCACCGAGATGTCGGCGCCGACCGCGAACGCGCCGGACCGCTCCAGCTCCTCGGTGGAGACTCCGGTGCCCGCGCCCACATCGAGGACCCGCTCACCCGGCCGCAGACCCAGAGCGGCCCGGGTGGCCTGCCGCCACCCGCGGTCCTGCCCGAAGGAGATCACGGTGTTGGTCAGGTCGTACCGATGGGCCACGCCGTCGAACATCTCGGCGACCTCATGGGGCTGCTTGTCCAGATCTGCGCGCGTCACAGCGCCAAGCTTTCCACGGCGGGATAACAGAACGGGCGGGATGGTCACCCATCCCGCCCGCGCCTTGTGCGTTATATATACGACCGTCGTCGGTCGGGTCCGAGTGCTCGTCACCGACGCTGACCGCGACTGGCGACGTATCCGAGTTACCAAGGCCGCACCGGCCTTACCCAGGCAACGTAACCAGCGCGAACGAGCCGGTACAGCCAACCGCCGGGCTCGTTACGAAGGAGCAACCCGGCATCACCGGTCTGACCCCCCGAACCTGGCCGAACGGACGATCGCCACCCCCCGAAGGGATGGGTTTCAGCTCGCTTCGACCAGCGGGAGCTGTTTGCGGACCCCACCGCCGGGCAGGGCGATGGATGAGAAGTGAGAGACGACACGGTCATCGGTCGGGTCGTCGGCGGGGGTGTGGTGCACGGCGAGGTGCCTGTACCAGGTGTCGCGCCACGCCGGGATCCGGTCGGCGGTGCGGATCATCGTGATCAGCTCCTGGAGGTTCGACCGGTGCTTCGCGCCGGCCGAGGAGATCACGTTCTCCTCCAGCATGATCGAGCCCAGGTCGTCGACACCCATGTGGAGCGAGAGCTGGCCGACGTCCTTGCCGGTGGTGAGCCAGGACGCCTGCAGGTGCGAGACGTTGTCGAAGAACAACCGGGAGACCGCGATGAAACGCAGGTACTCCATCGTGGTGGCCTGGGTGCGGCCCTTGAGATGGTTGTTCTCCGGCTGGTACGTCCACGGGATGAAGGCACGGAAGCCGCCGACCTGGTGCGACTGCTCGACCGGGACGTCGGAGTAGCCGTTGGCCACGGCGAGGTCCTGCACGTCACGGATCATCCGGATGTGCTCGATGCGCTCGGCGTTGGTCTCACCCGTACCCATCATCATGGTCGCGGTGGAGGACAGACCGTGCCGGTGCGCGATGGCCATCACCTCGAGCCAGCGGGCGCCGCTCTCCTTGAGCGGGGCGATCGCCTTGCGCGGGCGATCCGGCAGCATCTCGGCGCCGGCCCCGGCGATCGAGTCCAGCCCGGCGGCCTTGATCCTGATCACCGCCTCCTCGATGGAGACACCGTCGACCTTGGCCATGTGCAGGATCTCGCTCGGGCCGATCGAATGGATGGCGAGCTGCGGGAACGCCTGCTTGACCGAGGAGAAGAGGTTCTCGTAATAGGCAACGCCGAAGTCGGGGTGGTGGCCGCCCTGCAGCATCACCTGGGTGGCGCCGAGGTCGACGGCCTCACCGGCCCGGTGCAGGATCTCCTCGATCGGGTGCGCCCAGCCCTCCTGGTGCTTGGGGGCCCGGAAGAAGGCGCAGAACTTGCACGCCGTCACGCAGACGTTCGTGTAGTTGATGTTCCGGTCGATCAGGTAGGTGACGATGCCGTCGGGATGCCGCCGGCGCCGGACCGCGTCGGCCGCCTCGCCCAGCGCGTGGAACGGGGCCTCCGTGTAGAGCAGCAGCGCCTCCTCGGGCGTGATCCGCCCACCGTCGGCCCCACGCTGCAGGATGCTGTCGATCTCCGGATTCGCGGTCACGATCTGAAGCGTACGTCCACCGGGCGTCAACCGTCAGCGGCGAGGGTCACCGGCGACCGCCCTGACGGACACTAGGCTCGACGCGATTCGCAGGGGGTGGATGTGCTCGTCGTGCACAGCGGCTGGGTGCCCGGACGTGGGCTGATCATCTGGGCCGAGGATCCGGCTCTGCCGCTGACCTCGACGTCACGGGCGAGATCCCGACCGCATCCGTTCGCCACACCCGACCTGCCCGCCGTTCCCGGAGCGGTCGCCGAGACGGTGCAGCTCACCCTTCCCGGCACCGGGCGCGGCCCGCTGCCCTCGCCGGAGACCGGTGCCGACGCGGCCACCCGCGGCCTCAAGCTGGGCGCCTGGACGGTGCCGGCGCTGTCGGTGCCCGGCCAGGATGCGCTGGCCGCCCTCGCCGAGCTCACCGACCCCGGCCCGGACCAGGAGTGGATCGCCGGCTCGTCGGTGCGTTACCTCGGCCTGCTCGCCGGATACGCCTGTGACCTGGCCCGGCGCGGCCGGATGCTGCCGCAGTTGGTGATCGAGGGCGGGGTTCCGGCGGCCCGGTGGCGGCCGGTGCTCACCGGCGGCGACGCGGTGACCTTGAGGGACTTCGCCGCCGCGATGCCCCCGGTGGTCCGGGCGTGCGGCGAGGGCCAGCCCCTCGGTCGTACGCTGCGCGACGCCCTCGACGCGTTGCTGGACAGCGCGGCCCGCAACGTCCTGCCCGACCGGATCATGGTGGGCCAGCGGCCCGGCCTGAAAGCGGCACTGCCCGACCGCTGGCTGTCCGCGCTCACCGGCGACCCGGCACTGCCCGGCGCGGCCGACGCCGACGTCCGCGACCTGCGCCGGGCCCTCGACGACTGGATGCGCGCCGCGAACGAGGCGAACGGCCCGATTCGGGTCAGTTTCCGGCTGATCGAGCCGGAGGAGGGCATCGACGAGTGGGCGCTGGAGTTCGCCCTGCAGTCCGCCGAGGACCCCGGTCTCTATCTGAGCGCCGAAGCCCTCTGGGCCGGCGACCGCTTCCCCGGCCTGCCCCGGCGTCCGGACGAGACGCTGCTGGCCGGGCTGGGCCGGGCGGTCCGGCTCTTCCCGACGCTGCACGTGGCACTGCTCGAACAACGTCCGGCCGTGATGTCGCTGAGCACCGGGGAGGCGTACGACTTCCTGCGGCAGATCGCGCCGCTGCTCCAAGCGGCCGGGTTCGGGGTGCAGTTGCCGGCGTGGGCGGGCCGCAAGGCGGTGGGTCTCAAGCTGACCACCCGGTCGAAGCCGAAGTCGAAGGCCGGGGCCTCCCGGGCGGTGGCGGACTCCGGGTTCGGTCTGGAGCAGCTGGTCGAGTTCCGGCTCGACCTGGTGATCGGCGACGGGGCGGTGAGCGCCGAGGAGCTGGCCGAGCTGGCCCGGGCGAAGATTCCGCTGGTCCGGGTGCGCGGGCAGTGGGTGGAGCTGGACGACCGGCAGCTGAAGGCGGCGCTCAAGGCGGTCAGCCGGCGGCGCGAGGGCGAGATCACCGCGGGCGAGATCCTGCAGCAGGTGGTCGACGGCGGCGAGGAGGACCTGCCGCTGGTCGAGGTCGACGCCGACGGAGACCTCGGCGATCTGCTGTCCGGGCAGGCCGCCGAGCGGCTCACGCCGTTGCCCACGCCCGAGGGATTCCAGGGAGCGCTCCGCCCGTACCAGGAAAGGGGTCTGTCGTGGTTGAACTTCCTGGGCCGGCTCGGGCTGGGCGGGATCCTCGCTGACGACATGGGGCTCGGGAAGACCGCGCAGACCCTGTCGCTGCTGCTCACCGACCAGCCGTCGAAGACCCTGCTGGTCTGCCCGATGTCGCTGGTCAGCAACTGGTTCAAGGAGGCCGGGCGGTTCGCCCCCTCGTTGCGCGTCTACGTGCATCACGGCGGCACCCGGCGGCGCGGGGACGAGTTCGACGAGGCGGTGGCCGGCGCCGACCTGGTGGTGACCACCTACGGCACGGCGCTGCGTGATCTCGAGACGTTACGCGGTGTGACGTGGAGCCGGGTGGTCTGCGACGAGGCCCAGGCGATCAAGAACAGCGGGACCCGGCAGGCCCAGGCGGTCCGGGCGATCCCGGCCCGCACCCGGCTCGCGCTGACCGGCACGCCCGTCGAGAACCACCTGGCCGAACTGTGGTCGATCATGGACTTCTGCAATCCAGGGCTGCTCGGGCCGGCGAAACGGTTCCGCCGCCGCTTCCAGGAGCCGATCGAGACCCGGCAGGACGAGGTCGCGACCGCCGCCCTGAAACGGGCCACCGGGCCGTTCGTGTTGCGCCGCCTCAAGACCGACAAGACGATCATCTCGGATCTGCCGGAGAAGAACGAGATGAAGATGTGGTGCTCGCTCACCCCCGAGCAGGCCACCCTCTATCAGGCCGTGGTCGAGGACATGATGGCCGAGATCGAGAGCAGCGAGGGGATCCAGCGGCGCGGCAACGTGCTGGCCGCGATGATGAAGCTCAAGCAGGTCTGTAACCACCCGGCCCACCTGCTCAAGGACGGCTCCCGGCTGCCCGGGCGGTCCGGCAAGCTGGCCCGGCTGGAGGAGCTGGCCGACGAGATCATCTCCGACGGTGACAAGGCGCTGATCTTCACGCAGTACGCGGAGTGGGGCTCGCTGCTGCAGCCCTACCTGGCCGCGCACACCGACCGCCCGGTGCTGTGGCTGCACGGCGGGCTGAGCAAGGCCCGCCGCGACGAGCTGGTCGAACGCTTCCAGACCGACGACGAGCCGATGCTGTTCCTGCTGTCGCTCAAGGCGGCCGGCACCGGGCTCAACCTGACCGCCGCCAACCACGTCGTCCACTTCGACCGGTGGTGGAACCCGGCGGTCGAGGATCAGGCCACCGACCGGGCGTTCCGGATCGGGCAGTCGCGCAACGTGCAGGTCCGTAAGTTCATCTGCACCGGCACCCTGGAAGAGAAGATCGACGCGATGATCGAGCGGAAGAAAGCCCTGGCCTCGTCGGTCGTCGGCACCGGCGAGGAGTGGATCACCGACCTGAGCACCGACCAGCTGCGGGAGCTGTTCTCGCTCGACCCGGCGGCGGTGCGCTGAGATGGCCTTCTTCGAGAGCGGCCGGCCGATCGAGGTGGACGGCGGGCTGGCGGTCCGGTCGAAACGCGGCAAGATCGGCGAGCAGTGGTGGTCGCGCCGTTTCGTCGACGTGCTGGAGGAGTTCTGCGACCCGGGCCGGCTCGCCCGGGGCCGGACCTACGCCCGGAAAGGGCAGGTCATCGACTTCGCGCTGACCCCGGGACAGGTCAAGGCGCGGGTGCAGGGGTCACGGTCGACGCCGTACGCGGTCACCATCAGGATCAGCCACTTCGACACCGCGCAGTGGGACGGGATCACCGAGCAGCTCGGCGCCCGGGCGATCTACCGGGCCGCGCTGCTGGCCGGCGAGATGCCGCACGAGATCGTCGAGCTCTTCACCGAGCTGGGCCTGCCGCTCTTCCCGGACCGGCTGTCCATCGACTGCTCCTGCCCCGACTGGGGCGACCCGTGCAAACACGGCTCGGCGGTGCTCTACGTGCTGGCCGAGGCGTTCGACGACGACCCGTTCCTGGTGCTGGCATGGCGTGGGCGGGACCGGGAGGAGCTGCTCGGCGCGCTGCGCGGCACGCCGGAACCCGACGACACCCCCGACCCGCTGGCGGTGCCGGACGAGCCGCTGGACAGCCGGCTCACCGATTACTTCTCCCCCGGGATCAGCCTGGGCCGGCTGCGGGAGCGGCCACCGCGCGGCGCCACCCCGCCGGAGCTACTGCTGCGGGCGCTGGACGCGCCGCCGGTGCGGGTGCGGCACGTGCCGCTGGTGGATGTGCTCCGCCCGCATTACCGCGATCTGGCCGCTGCGGAGACGGAAGAATGAGGTGGGGACCGCGCCCATCGTGAACCGATCGTGGGCGAGTCCACGATGGACGCGGCGGCTTGTCACGTTACCCCCGGACGGTGACCTCAAGCTAGATGAACGTCACAGCAAGTCGCAATAGACATCCACCGATACAGGAGTCAGGCATGAGCGAGATGACCTACCGCAGACTCGGCGACTCGGGTCTGGTCGTGTCCGCGGTCGGGATCGGCTGCAACAACTTCGGCCGCAAACTCGACGCCGACGGCACCCGCGAGGTGGTGGAAGCGGCCCTGGACGCCGGTATCACCCTGTTCGACACCGCCGACACCTACGGCACCCCGCGCGGATCGTCCGAGTCGCTGCTCGGCGCCGCTCTCAAGGGCCGCCGTGACCAGGTGGTGCTGGCCACCAAGTTCGGCATGGACATGGAGGGCCTGAACGGGCGCGACTTCGGCGCCCGCGGTTCCCGCCGGTACATCGTCCGCGCGGTCGAGGCCTCGCTGCGGCGGCTGGAGACCGACCACATCGACCTCTACCAGCTGCACCAGCCCGACCCGGCGACCCCGATCGAGGAGACCCTGACCGCCCTCGACGACCTGGTCCGCTCCGGGAAGGTCCGCTACCTGGGCAACTCGCAGTTCTCCGGCTGGCAGATCGCCGACGCCGACTGGACCGCCCGGGCCGGCAACCTGACCCGCTTCATCAGCGCGCAGAACCAGTACAGCCTGCTCAGCCGGGCGGCCGAGAACGAGGTGATCCCGGCCTGCGAACGGTTCGGACTCGGCCTGCTGCCGTTCTTCCCGCTCGACTCCGGCCTGCTCAGTGGCAAGTACCGGCGCGGCGAGCGCCCGCCGGCCGGCACCCGGATGGCGGACGCGCGCTGGGCGCCCTGGTTCGACCGCGCCGACTGGGACACCATCGAGGCGCTGACCGCCTTCGGCGCCGAGCGGGGCCGCAGCCTGCTGGAGGTGGCCATCGCGGGACTGGCCGCCCGCCCCGCGGTGACCAGCGTGATCGCCGGGGCCACCACGGCCGAGCAGGTGCAGGCCAACGCGGCCGCCGGCGGCTGGGAACTCACCGCCGCCGACGTGGCCGCGCTGGACGACCTGCTGTCTTCGGCTACTCGACGACCGTGACGATCCGGCGGCGGCGAGCCGTCCGGAGAGCGATCACACCGGCGGCCAGCAGCACCGCGCCACCGGCGGCGATCAGGCCCGCCGGGGCGCCGGTGATCGGCAGGCTGCCGCCCTCACCACCGGTGGACGTCACGGCGACCGTGAGAGCGGCCTTGTCGTTGCCGCTCTTCGCGTCCTGCACACCACCGTCGACGGTGACCGCGCCGGCCTTGTGCTCGGCCACGTCGAGGATCTCGCCGGACAGCTCGAACAGGTATCGGTCGCCGGCCGGCACCGACTCCATGATCACGCAGACCAGGTCGGTGACCTCGGAGAGATCGGTGACCGTCTCGTCGACGTCGTCGATGGAGGTGCCCGGGGCGCACCGCTCGTCGACCCTGGTCAGCTGGATGCCGGTGGGCAGCCTGATGTGCGCCGCCTGGATCCACGCGGGAGACGCCGGGATGACCGCCGACGGGCCGAGGTTGCGCAGGCCGACCTGGACGGTGTCGTCCTCGCCGACAGCGCCGGTGAAGGCGTCGCCGACGGCCGAGCTGTCCGCGCTCGTCTTCGGCACCCGCACCGCGAAGTCGGTGTAGTTGTCGTCCTCGTTCAGGTCCTCGACCGCATCCGGTTCCGCCGCCGAGACCGACGCGACGGCCTCCAGCTCGAGCACCTTGCCGGTGGCGCCGGTGGTCCGCTTCGCGAAGTCGTAGACGAACTTGTCGGTGAGTCCGACCGCGCCCACGTAGACCTGGTAGTCGAACGGGCCGGCCACCCCGGCCGGCGCCTTGACCCGCAGCGGAGTGGCCGCGGGCAGCGTGAACGTGCCGCCGGCCGGCAGGGTATCGTTGAAGACGCAGACGACCGCGCCGACACCCTCCTCGTCGATCCGCTCACAGTTGGTGTAATCCAGCAGCGGCGTGATGGCGTTGGCCAGCACCACCAGGCCGAGGGCCTTGACGTCCTGGTCGCCGCTGTTGCGCACCACGACCGGCACGTCCGCCGACGCACCGCCGCTGAGCCTCAGGTCGGCGATGTCCGCCATCTCGAGGTCCACGCCGCCCTTGTCGGTACGCACCACGCCGATCACGGTCTCGTCGCTGAGCTTCCCGCCGGCCGTGACGGACAGCGCGATGGTCTCCGCCGGAGCCGCGGACGTGGCCGCCGCCGGCTTCACCGTGAACGTGAGAGTCCGCCGTTCGCCCGCTTTCAGATCGCCGATCCGGCAGACGTCGTCGGTGCAGCCGCTGGGCGCGATGAAACCGAGCTCCGGGCTGATCGGCGCGGTCTTGCTGCCGAAATCGAGGACCACGTCCTTCGCGGCCACCGAACTGAGGTTGTAAAGCTCGAATTTGACCGTCTTCGACTGACCGTTGATGACGGTCACCGCCTCCGGACCGAAAATGCCGACGTACGGCACATCGACCTTCGGGTCGGCCTGCGCGGGCAGGGCGAGGCCGGTCACGGCCAGGCCGGATGCCGCGGTCGTCAGGGCGAGACGGCTGAACAGGGCGCGCAGACGCATGGTCACCGAATTTCGGGCGGAGTGAGAAGTCCGCGGATCTTAAAGCGCCCGAGCCTCGAAGATCAAACGTCCGCGAAAAGGGGTCCATCCGCCGGCAACGGAGGCACTTCGCCCCGATTCGCCGCGCGGCGGGCGAATTCCCGGGCACCGGCGATCTGCCGTTCCCCGAGTGAAAAGTCGAGGGCCCGGAAATAGTTGGCCAGAGTTTTCGCGTCGAACGGCTCCCACCGGGCCGCCGCTTCGGCCACCTCGTCCAGCTCGCCCAGGCACAGATCGCGAGACCGCTGGAACGCCTCGTGCACGTCCTTGACCAGACCCGGGTGCGCGGCCGCGAAGTCCCGCCGCACCGCCCAGACCGCGAAGACCATCGGCAGGCCGGTCCACTCCTTCCACGCCTCGGCCAGGTCGATCACCTGAAGGCCGTTGCGGGGAGCCTCATACATCGCGCGCAGCGCCGGGTCGCCGATCAGCACACCGGCGTCCGCCTCCTGCAACATCCGGGACAGGTCGGGTGGGCAGCGGAAATAGTGCGGCTCGGCGCCGTACCTCTCGCTCAGCAACATCTGGGCCAGCAGCACGCCGGTGCGTGAGGTGGAACCGAGAGCCACCGGCCGCCCGTCGAGCTCGGCCGGAGGCCGGGTCGACACCAGATTGACCGAGAGCACCGGACCGTCGCTGCCGACCGCCAGGTCGGGCAGCAGGAGCAGCTCGTCGGCGTGCCGCAGGAACTCGACCAGGGTGATCGGCCCGATGTCCAGATCACCGGCGACGAGGCTGGCACTGAGCCGCTCCGGGGTGTCCTTGTGCAGGTCCACGTCGAGCAGAGCGCCCGAGCGCATCAGCCCCCAATAGATGGGCAGACAGTTGAGGAACTGGATGTGCCCGACCCGGGGCCGACGGACGCTGTCGCTCATGCTGCGACGTTATCCCCCATCCCAGTATCTGGCGGCCGCTGATTCGGTGGCGTTCACCACCGAAGTCACCTAGCGTGGAGGGCCGCTTGACGGCCGTGGTGAGCATGCACCGCAGCGGGCGTCCCCGCGCCGACGGCGGCCGACCCGCCTGCTCGGATACGCGAGCGCAGCCCTGATCAGCCTGCCGAGGACGACCTGTGCCTGCCACTGAACTGGACACCGAACTCGCCGCCGAACGTACGCATCTGGAAAGCTCCCGGGCCGCTCTGCGACGGATGCGGGACCGTGCGGAGTCCCTCTTCGCCACCGGTGACAAGGTCGCCGGCGACTCTTACACGGCCGAACAACTCGGCCGGCACATGGCCCGCCGGGTCAAGGAGCTCGCCGACGATCCGGACACACCGCTCTTCTTCGGGCGGCTGGACATCGAGGAGAGCGCCTATCACGTCGGGCGGCGGCACGTCACCGACGACGCCGGGGAGCCGATGGTGCTCGACTGGCGGGCGCCACTTTCCCGGTCGTTCTACCGGGCCAGCGTCCGGGACCCGCAGGGGGTCTCGACCCGGCGCCGGTTCGGGTTCGTCAAGGGCGAGCTGACCAGCTTCGAGGACGAGCACCTGGATCGCGGTGAGGAGCTGGGCACCAGCTCCCGCATCCTGACCGCGGAGATCGAGCGACCGCGTGTCGGGCCGATGCGGGACATCGTCGCGACCATCCAGCCGGAGCAGGACGAGCTGGTCCGGGCCGATCTCGCCGACTCGATCTGCGTGCAGGGCGCGCCCGGCACCGGCAAGACGGCCGTCGGCCTGCACCGGGCCGCCTATCTGCTCTACCTGCACCGGGAGCGGCTGCGGAAGTCGAAGGTGCTGATCGTCGGCCCGAACACGGCGTTCCTCTCCTACATCTCGACGGTTCTGCCGACTCTCGGTGAAGTCGAAGTGCAGCAGTCCACCCTGGATGATCTGGTCGATCGGGCGCCGGTGCGGGGAGGCGATTCGGTGGCGGCCACGGCGATCAAACATGACGTACGGATGGCGGAGGTCCTCAGTAGATCCCTGTGGGCCCGGATCGCCGAGCCCACCGAACCGATCATGGTCTCCGACGGCTCCTACCGCTGGCGGATCGACATCGAGCCGCTGCGCCGGATCGTCGACGAGGCCCGCCGCGAGGGTCTGCCGTACGCGGTCGGGCGGGACCGGGTCCGTGCCCGGGTCGTCGGCCTGCTGCAACGCCAGTCGGAGTACCGGACCGGCAACTCGCCGAGCGACTCCTGGCTGCGCCGGATGAGCCGGATCGCCCCGGTCACCGAGTTCCTGGAGAGGTGCTGGCCGGCCGTCACCCCCGAATCGCTGGTGGTCGCCCTGCTGACCGACCCGTCGACCGCCGGCGACCTGCTCACCGGTGCGGAGCAGGAGGCGATCCGCTGGGTGAGACCGCCCAGGACGGTCAAGTCCGCCAAGTTCAGCCCGGCCGACCTGCTGCTGCTCGACGAAGCCGCCGGGCTGCTGGAGCGGGAGACCAGTTTCGGTCACGTTGTCGTCGACGAGGCACAGGATCTGTCGCCGATGCAGGCCCGCGCGATCGCCCGGCGCAGCGAGCACGGGTCGATCACGCTCCTCGGCGACCTGGCTCAGGGCACCGCGCCGTGGGCCACCACCGACTGGCGGGACATTCTCGTCCACCTGGGGAAGCCGGACGCCGCGGTGGTTCCACTGACCGTCGGGTTCCGCGTACCGGAAGTCGTCGTCGCCCTGGCCAACCGCCTCCTGCCGGCGCTCGGTGTGAACGTGCCGGAAGCCGTCTCGCTGCGCCGCGACGGTGATCTCGCCGTCATCGGCGTGGCGGAGCCCGCCGACCTGGACCAGCGGACCGTGACCGAGGTGACCGACGCGCTGGCGCACGAGGGCTCGGTCGCGGTGATCGCGGCGGACCCGGCGGTGCAACGGCTCCGCGACCGGCTCGACGCCGCGGGGATCGAGCACGCGACACCCGGCGACGTCGACTCCGGCGCGCGCGTCACGGTGGTCCCGGCGACGGTGGTCAAAGGCTTGGAGTACGACCACGTCGTGGTGCACGAGCCGGCCGACATCGTGGCCGCCGAACCGAAGGGCCTGAACCGGCTGTACGTGGTCCTGACCAGGGCGGTCACCCGGCTTTCGGTATTGCACTCGAAGCCGTTGCCGGAGCCGCTTACGCTCTCGTGATGTCTCGTGATCCGCGTATCGGCGTGATGTTCGACTGCAACCGTGCCCCCGAGGAGCTACCCGGGTTCGCGGCCGCCCTGGAGGCGGCCGGCGCGGACGATCTGTGGGTGGTCGAGGACCTCGGATGGAACGGTGGGGTCAGCGCCGCCGCCCTCGCCCTGGCCGCCACCAGCCGGATCCGGGTCGGCCTCGGCATCGCGCCCACGCCGTTCCGCAGCCCCGCGGTGTACGCCATGGAGATCGCCACCCTGGCCCGGATCCACCCCGGCCGGTTCGTGGCCGGAATCGGTCACGGCGTCGGCGACTGGATGCGCCGGATCGGCAATGCGCCGAAGTCCCCGCTGTCGCTGCTCGAGGAGAGCATCGTCGCGATCCGCGGTCTGCTGAGCGGGGAGACGGTCGACCTGGACGGCCGGGAGGTTCACCTGGAGGGCGTCAAGCTGGTGCACCCGCCCGCGGTCGTCCCTCCGATCGTCACCGGGGTGGTGAAGCAGCGCTCGCTGGAGCTGTCCGGCCGGGTCGCGGACGGCACCATCCTGGTCGAAGGGCTGCAGCCGGACCGGATCGCCGCCGCCATCGGCCACATCCGCCGAGGTGGCGGCGGCGACAACCACGAGATCATCAACTTCACGTTCCTGCACATCGAGGACGATCCGGCGAAGGCCGCGGAGGTCAGGGCCACGGCCCTGGCCGGGCAGGCCGGCTTCCTGGGCGTGCCGGTCGACGAGGTGTTCGGGCTGATCGGCCCGGCCGCGGACGTTCCCGCCGGGGTTCGTGTCCTCACCGACAGCGGCTCGGACACGGTCATCCTGCGCCCGTTCGGCGACGATCACCTGGGGCAGGCGCTCGCCGCCCTCAAGGCTCTCGGCCGCTGACCTGCCCGCCCGCTTCGATCAGATCGCTGACCAGCTCGGCGATCCGCTCGGCGGGCAGTGCGGGGTGACCGGCCGCGATCGGGCGGGCCCGCGCATCGGTCAGGCAGATCTCCAGCGCGGCGGCCGGGGCGTTCGGGTGGCCGGCGATCTCGCGCAGCGCCTTCCGCGCCGGGGGTACGTGCCGGGCCAGCTCGAGCAGAAGATCAGCCGGAGCGTCCGGGTTGGTGGCGACCTTCGCGACCACCCGGACGCCGTGCCGGGCCACCATCTGCCGCATCAGCTCCGCCGGGAGGCCGGGATGCGGCGCAATCGCCTTGACCACACTGGCGTCCGGGTCGGCGGCGAGCCGGTCCCGGATCTCCGGTGGCAGGTCGCGACGTTCCGCCACCAGCATCCGGAGCGCCGGGTTCCGGCTCCCCGCCATCTCCCGCACCTCCTCCGGACCGGCAGCGGCGATCCGTGGCAGCGGACCGTCACCCGCCGACCGGGTGAGCAGGTCGAGTGGAACCCGTGGATTACGGGCGGCCAGCCGCCGAACCTGCCCGTAGTCGTCCCCGGCCAGCCGCCTGATCGCCGCCTCGGACAGGGCCGGACTGCCCGCGACGGCCATCCGCACTGCCGGCATCGGATCCGCGGCCAGCCGTTCCGCCACGTCGGCGGGAAGATCCGCCCGCTCCGCAAGCGTCCAGCGCACGATCGCCGACGGATGATCGGCCAGCCTGATCGCCGCCTCGACCGGCGTCACCGGGTTATCCACAGCTCGGCGGAGCAGGCTGTGGACAACCGATTCGTGAGTGCCGTCGCAGGCCGCCCCAGCAGGCAGATCGCAATCCAGAAGCGGACAGTCCGGCTCATGCGCGAACGGGATCGGATGCCGCACACAGACCGCACAACTCTCCGGCAGCCCTCCGCCGCTGTCATTCCCCTGCCCCGTCGAATCCGCCCGGCCACCACCGGCAGCGCTCCGATCGGGCATGTCGCCGGGCCAATGGGTCGTGACGAGGGCGGCGAGCACCTCCGGCGGGGTGGCCGGGTTGCCCGCCACCCCGGCACGGACATCGGCGTGCGGATGCGCGGCCAGGCGCGTCAACAGGTCCCGGTCGGCCGCGAAACTGGCCGACTCGGCGACCACTGCGAGATCAGAATCGGACACGAGCAGGGCGATCACCTCCGGCGGCAGCCCCGGACAGGACGCCAGATCGAATCGCCGCTTCGCGTCGGGATCGCGCGCGAACAGCTTCGCCCGTTCCGCACGGCCGATCCCGTCATCAAGCAGGGTCATCGCGGCGTACGGGTGAACGCCCGGATCCACCTCCGCCGCCTCCATCAGCCCGCCCCGCACCAGAGCGACCATCGCCTTCCCGGACCGTCCGGCCAGTTCCCGCACCTGGGCCGGACCCAGATCGGATCGCTCCGCCAGGCAGCCCGCGAGATCCTCGTCCGCGGTCGCGATGAGCCGTGTCAGCAGCTCGGGCGGCAACGACGGATTCCCGGCCAGAGCGTGCAACAGCTGCCAGTCCCCCATGACACAGCATCGTCCGCCACCACTTCCGTCCGGTAAACCGCATTCCTTGACCAAGGATGCTCAGGGGGGTGGCTTCACCCAGCGGGACCAGTCGTCCTGCGGGCGATATCCGTTGGCGCTCCAGATCCCGTGCGCCACGGCGTTGCCGGCGAGGACCATGGCGTCCGCCCGCGTACCCCCGAAGCCCTTGAAACGCTCCTCGGCAGCGGCGATGAGCCGGCCGCCGATGCCCTCGCGGCGCCCGCCTGCTGGAAGACGCTCTTCTCGCCTGTTGAAAGGCGTCCGCGAGGGCGAGATCAGCGGAGGTTGAGGCCACCGTCGAGGAGGATCACCTCGCCGGTCAGGTAGGTGTTGGTGATCAGGGTGGCGATCAGGTCGGCCACATCGGACGGCTGGGCGGCTCGGCGCATCGGGCTCGCGGTACGCCAGAGCTCCTGCGCGTCGGTCCACGAAGCGGTCAGGGGCGTGTCGACCAGGCCGGGCGCGACGGCGTTGACCCGGACGTCCGGGCCGAGAGCGGCGGCCAGCAGTCTCGTCACGTGATTGAGGGCCGCCTTGCTCGCGGAGTAGGCGATCGAGCTGCCCTTCGGCCGCACGCCGGCATGGCTCGTCACGTTGACGATGCAGCCACCGGCCTCCCGCAGGGCCGGAAGCGCGGCGGTGCAGAGCAGCCACGGCGCGATCAGGTTGACGTCGAGCAGTCGCCGCCAGTCGGCGGCGGTCAGCCCGTCGAGCTGAGCGTGCGGGACGGGCCAGCTGATCCCGGCGTTGTTGACCAGTACGTCCAGCCGCCCGTGCCGATCCAGCACCTCCGGCACCAGCCCGGCGGCAGCGTCGTCGTCGCCGAGGTCCGCCTGATGGTAGGTGCCGCCGATCTCCCCGGCCAGTGCGATCCCGGCTTCCCGGCTGGTCCGCGAATGCACCGCCACGACCATCCCGTCCGCCGCGAGCCGTCTCGCCGTGGCCTCCCCGATGCCCGAAACCGACCCCGTCACCAACGCCACTCTCCGCACCGGCCAACCCTAGGTCCTGGCCGGCGGATGTCGCGGCCCGGAAGCCCGATGACCATGTCAGACGCACCTGCCATGATGATCAACATTTGTTGGGGGATGGTGGGAGGACTCCGGTGGATACGCCTGGTGGGAAGGTTCCGTACAGCGTGCCGATCGTGGACGGCCCGCTGCCGATGCTGTGCGACGGCACGCCGGGTCGCATGTCCGCACCGCGGTGACGGCTCGTACCTGGGGCGGCGTGCTGGCGGCGGTGCTGGTGATCGGGTGTTGTGCCAAAAGCTTCTCCGCGGCGGAGCCCGGCGAGAAGCCCGCGGCCGCGGTGCCGTCCTTCACGCCGTGGACCTGGCCGCCGGTGAGCCCGTCGCCCACGATCTCGCCGACGCCGGCGATGAGGGCGATGCCGAACCTCGTCGGGCAGCCGTACCTGACCGCGTCGCAGACGCTGTCCGATCTCGATATCGACGAGAGGTATCAGGACGCTTCTCCGCTGGGCCGGCGCATGTTCGATCGGAAGAACTGGACGGTCGTCGCGACGGAACCGGCGGCGGGCGCGATCATGACCGGTCCCGCGAAATTGTTGCTGCTGAAGAACAGTGAAGCTGCCTGGTTCACGAAGCATCCGGTCATGCCGAGACTGCCGGTCGGGAAGTCCGCGTCGGATGTCCGGCACGCCAAGGGCGCCGTCCTGGATCCGGTCAGTGAGCTGGTCATCTTCCGCTACGCGAAGGGCCACACACCGAAGGACGCGTCCGATCCGACGGAGAGGTACGAGAACGAGCCCGCGACCGAGGCGAAGAGCCGGGCCGGGCTGAAGGACACGTACGGGTACGGCGATCTGATCGTCGGGTCGATTCCGGCTGCCGGTCAGCAGGTGCGCCCGGGACGGCTGATCGTGGTGCTGGTGAGGCCGGAGCCCGAGAAGCCGTCGAAGGGCGGGGGCGAGGACATCGACCTGCCGTCGGTTCCCAACCACTCCGACGACGATGACGACGTGAACATTCCGGGCTGGTTGTGCCCGACCCGGTTCTGCTGAGCCCGATCGGTTGGCCGGACCTCTCGACGTCCACGATGTGCCCCTCGACTTTACGGCACAAAGTTCTTTGGCTTTGTGCCGTAAAGTCGAGGCATGGCATCGAAGGACGACGAATCGATCTTCGAGGATCCGCGGGAAGCACTGCGGCTCATCGAGCGGGAGCAGGTCAACACCATCCGCGAGGTCACCCCGGACCCGCGGTTGATGTATTGGCCGTGGGGGCTGACCTGGCTGATCAGTTTCGGGCTGTCGTTCCTGCGCTATGGGCCCGAGGGCCGGGTGCTCGTCGATTTCCCGGAGTGGGTTCCGCTGTCCGCGATGACCGGTCTGCTCATCGTGGCGGGCATCTTCACCGGCATCGTCGGGGCGCGGTCGGGGCGGCACATCTCCGGGCCGTCGAGTCGTCAGGGCGCGATGTACGGCGTCTCCTGGTCCGTTGGCTTCACCGGTCTGGCGGTCGTCTTCGGGCAGGTCGGCGAGTCCCTGCCGGAGCACCTGGCCGGGCTGCTCTGGGGTGGCGGCATGGTGGCGCTGGTCGGTGTCCTCTACATGGCCGGTGCCGCGATCTGGCAGTTGCGGGACATGTTCGTGCTCGGCGCCTGGATCAGTGGAGTCAACGTCATCGGGGTCCTGCTGGGTCCGGGCTGGCACGCGCTGCTGATCGCGGTCGCGGGCGGCGGCGGCATGCTCGTCGCCGGCTTCGTCGGCTGGTGGCGGCTCCGATGACCGAGGGCGGCAGCGGGATCGCCGGGGGAAGCGGGGATCCGGAGGGCCAGGCCGCGCTACCGGAGCTGGACCCGGTGATTCACGCGCAGGCGCGATTGCGGGTGGTGGCGGCGTTGTCGCAGCTCGGCAGCGGTGATCGGATCACGTTCCCGCGGTTGCAGGAGATCCTGCGGATGACCGCGGGCAACCTCTCGGTGCACCTGCGCAAGTTGGAGGACGCCGGCTACGTCGAGGTCACCAAGACGCACCGGGGCCGCACCCCGGCGACTCTGGTCAATCTCACTGCGCGTGGTCGCCTGGCGTTCGACGAGTACGTCCACTCTCTCCGGTCGTTGATCACGCCCGGTGATGGTGTGCGGTGACGGACAGCAACGGCTCATTCCGGAGGAACACGGAGGGAGAACGGGGAATGCTCGGAGGGCAGCAGGAGGCCCCGACACGTACGGCCGGCGCCGTTCACGCTCGGGCGGAACGGGTCACCAAACGGTTCGGGTCGGGTGTGGCGGTCGACGGGGTGGATCTGGAGGTGCGGGCCGGGGAGATCGTCGGTCTGCTCGGGCCGAACGGGGCCGGCAAGAGCACGCTGGTCGGCCTGCTGACCGGGAGCCGGCGGCCGACGTCGGGCCGGGTGGAGCTGTGCGGCGGCGATCCGCGGGATCCCCGTTTCCGGCGCACGTTGGGGGTCACCCCGCAGGAGACGGGTCTGCCTGCTTCGCTGCGGGTCGGTGAGGTGATCGATTTCGTCCGGTCGCATTTCCCGGATCCGCTGTCCCGTTCCGAGGTGCTGGACCGGTTCGGCCTCGGTGACCTGGCGCGACGGCAGACCGGCGGTCTCTCCGGCGGGCAGAAGCGGCGTCTCGCGGTGGCTCTGGCGTTCGCCGGCCGGCCGGAGATCGTGTTTCTGGACGAGCCGACGACAGGGCTGGACGTGGAGGCGCGGCGGGACCTGTGGGAGGCGGTCCGGGAGTTCCACGCCGGGGGCGGCACGGTGGTGCTGACCAGCCACTACCTGGAGGAGATCGAGGCGCTGGCCGAGCGTGTGGTGGTGCTCGGGGAGGGCCGGGTGCTCGCCGACGCCAGCCTGGAGGCGGTGCGCGGGCTGGTGAAGGTGAGCCGGATCAGCATCAGTTCACCCGTACCCCCGAGCGGTTTCGATTTCGAAGGCAACGGCGACCGGCTGCATCTCCTGACCGCCGACGCCGACCGCGTGGTCCGGGAGCTCGTCACGCGGAACGTACCGTTCCGGGACCTGGAGGTACGGCCCGCCTCGCTCGAAGAGGCATTCCTGACCCTGACCAACAAGAAGGCAGTGGCCGGAAAGGATCAGCGATGACGAGCCTGACCCTCACCCACGCGCGGTTCCAGACCCTTGAGCTGTTCCGGATCCCGATCGCGGTGGTGGGCAGCGCGTTCTGGCCGGCCGCGTCGATGCTGGCGTTCGTGGTGCCGTTCGCCGGTGGTGATCCGGTCACGGCCACCTACGCGACCGCCTCGATGATCACGTTCGCGGTGATGAACACCAATCTCTTCCAGTACGGGATCGGCGTCTCCGAGGACCGAGCCCAACCGTGGGATCCCTATGTGCGGACGCTGCCCGCCGGCGCACGGCCCCGATTCCTCGGCCGTCTGCTGACCGGCCTGCTGATGATGGTGGTCGCGCTGGCGCCGGTGGTGCTGATCGCCGCGCTGTTCACCGACGCGACGATGAGCCCTGTCGCGTTCGCCGGCGCGGCGCTGCTCTGCGCCGCGATCTCGGTGCCGTTCATCCTGATGGGACTGTCGATCGGCTATTCACTGCCGTCGAAGGCGGCGCTGGTGGTGGCGCAGATCCTGTTCCTGCCGCTGGCCTTCGGCGGAGGGCTGCTGACCGCGCCGGGCGGGGCGCCCGGTTTCGTCGAGGATCTGGCGCCCTATCTGCCGACCGGCGGGGCGGTCCGGCTGATGTGGGCGACGGTCGGCGATTACCCGTTCGAGCCGCGAGCGGCGCTGTCCCTGGTGGGCTGGACGATACTTTTCGGTCTGCTGGCGACGTGGGCGTACCGGCGCGACGAGGGTCGACGATTCGGCTAGAAGGCCGACACTTCCGGTCGGCAGCGGGCATGGAACTGCCACTATGCGGTGCATGACCGTTCCGTCGCCCGGAGTGCCCAACTGGGTGGATCTGGCCACCGCCGATCCCGCTGACGCGATCCGTTTCTACACCGCCATGTTCGGCTGGACCGCGGAGGTCTCCGGCGACGACTTCGGCGGCTACACGACGTTCCTGCTCAACGGGCTGCCGGTAGCCGGCGCCGGTCCGCTGTTCGGCGAGGGTCAGCCGACGGCGTGGAGCACCTATTTCGCGACCGACGACGCGGACGCGGTGGCCGCCCGGGTGGAGGCGGCGCAGGGCAAGGTGCTGGTTCCGCCGTTCGACGTGGTGGATCAAGGGCGGATGGCGGCGTTCCTGGATCCGGCCGGGGCGCCGTTCAGCGTCTGGGAGGCCGGGGTGATGCGCGGCGCCGAGGTCTTCGACATTCCGGGCGCGCTCACCTGGAACGAGTTGAACACCCGGGACCTGGTGGGCGCGATGGCGTTCTACGGATCGGTGTTCGGCTGGCAGTTCCGGGACGGGATCGTCGGCGGGCTGCCGTACGCGGTGTGTGAGATCGGCCGGACGCCGGTGGCCGGTTTCCAGTTGATGATCGGCAGCGGCTGGCCGGACGATCTGCCGCCGTACTGGCAGATCTATTTCGCGGTCGGCGACTGTGACGTGGCCGCCGATCACGCGCTGCGCCTGGGCGGCCGGCTCGTCCACCCGCCGACGACGATCCCCGGGGCCAGGTACGCGGTTCTCACCGATCCGCAGGGCGGGACGTTCGCCATCCTCAACAAACACCGATGAGGCCGCCCCTCGGGCGGCCTCATCTCCGATCAGCCGAGCAGGCTGGGGATCTTCTCGAACAGCTGGGTCGTGTACGTCATCATCTCGCGGAGCATCCAGTTGCCGGCCAGCAGCAGGACCGCGCCGATCGCGATCGCCTTCGGGACGAAGGAGAGCGTCGCCTCCTGGATCTGGGTGACCGACTGGAACAGCGAGATGGCGAAACCGACCGCAAGGGCGGTGAGCAGCACCGGAGCTGACATCTTCGCGGCGATCGTCATGGCCTGCAGGGCGATCTCGACAACCATCGTGTCCGTCATGCCCTCCACTTCGTCAGACTTGAGGAATCCGAGGAGTGCGAAACGGGCGCGAGCCGGTTGCGTTCCGGTTGCTGAGATCATCCGCGTACGGCGACCACCAGCGGACCGTGATCCCCCGGAATGATCCGGACCTTCACCCGATAATGCGCGGCCAGGTTGTCCTCGGTCAGAACCTCTCCCGGGGTTCCGGCCGCGACCACTCGGCCACCGGCCAGCAGGACCATCCGGTCGGCGTACTCCCCGGCGGTCGTCAGGTCGTGCATGGTGGCGAGCACGGTCAGGCCCCGTTCGGCGCGCAGCCGGTCGACCAGCTCCAGCACCTCCTGCTGATGGCCGATGTCGAGGGCGCTGGTCGGCTCGTCCAGCAGCAGGATCCCGGCGCCCTGGGCGAGCGCGCGGGCCAGGAAGACGCGCTGCCGCTCGCCGCCGGAGATCTTGTCGAGGCGACGGCCGGCGAACGGCGTCAGGTCCAGCGCGGCGAGCACCTCCTCGGCGGCAGCCAGATCGGCGGCCGACTCCCGGCCCAGCGGAGGAACATAGGGGGTACGCCCCAGCAGCACATAGTCGAAGACCCGCATGGCCGGCGGCACCACCGGCGACTGCAGCACCATGGCCACCGCCTTGGCCCGTTCCCGCCGGTGCATCGTGTCCACCGCCTGCCCGTGCCACCGGACCGTCCCGCCGAACGGCAACAGCCCACCGATCGCCCGCAGCGCGGTCGACTTGCCGGCCCCGTTCGGCCCGATGACGGTGACCCACTCGCCGGAGGCCACGTCCAGGTCGACACGATCGACGATGACCTTGTCGTCGAGCCGCACGGTCAGGCCGGCCACCTCGATGGCGCTCATACCGGCGCCGCCCGGCTGGTACGCAGCACCAGGACGAAGAAGGGCGCCCCCAGGAACGCGGTGATCACGCCGATCGGGATCTCCGCCTCGCCGCCCATGGTCCGCGCCAGCAGGTCGGTCAGCGCCAGGAACGCCGCCCCGAACAGCATCGACAGCGGCAGCAGGCCCCGATAGCTCGGACCGGCCAGCAGCCGCAGCGTGTGCGGCACGATGATCCCGACGAAACCGATCAGCCCGGAGACGCTGACCGCGGCGGCCGACCCCAGCGACGCCGCGAGGATCAGCAGGTACCGGCTGCGTTCCGGATGCAGGCCCAGACTGGTCGCCTCGGCGTCGCCGACGGTCAGGACGTCCAGCTCACGGCGGTGGGCCAGGACGATCGCGGCGGTGATCACCGCGTACGGCAGCACCACCAGCACGTCGTGCCAGCCCGCCGTGGCGAGCCGCCCGAGCAGCCAGGAGTACACCTCGCGCAGCGACTCGACGTGCCGTTGCAGCAGATAGGTCTGGGCCGCGGACAGGAACGCCGACACGGCCACCCCGGCGAGGATCAACGTCGCCGGGGACCGGTCCCGGCCGCCGGCCGCGCCGAGCAGCCAGGTCAGTGCGACCGCACCGAGCGCACCGGCGAACCCGGCCATCGGCACGCCGATCGGCAGTTCGGTGGTGCCGCCCTTCGCCGTCGCCCCGAGAACGATCACCACGGTCACCGCGAGCCCGGCCCCGGCGGCCACGCCGAGCAGGTGCGGGTCGGCCAGCGGGTTGCGGAAGGCGCCCTGGTACGCGGCGCCGGCCATGGCCAGCATCGCGCCGACGATCAGGCCGAGGACCACGCGCGGGAGCCGGAGCTGGGTCAGGATGGCCACCTCACGTTCGGTGAGGCCGCTGTTCAGCCGTACCCCCGGAATGAGGTTGAGCATCTCCACCGCGACACCGCCGGGCGGCAGGGAGACCGAGCCGAAGGCGAGGCCCAGAACCACCGAGACCAGTACCGTCAGCACACCCGCCGCCAGCCACACCGGGCGCAGCCCGGCGGGCCGGCGCGAACTCATGCGGGGGGAATCTTGCCGACCGCGTCGGCTACCGCCTGGAACAGATCGACGGTACGGGGACCCCAGCGCGAGGCGATGTCGTCATCGAGCGGGTAGATCTGCCCCTTCGAGACCGCGGTGACCGTGGACCAGCCGGCCCGGGCCTTCACCGTCTCGGCCGACTGCTGGCAGCACTTGGTGTCGGCCAGGAAGATCGTGTCCGGATTCGACCTGACCAGCGACTCCTGGGAGAGCTGAGGGTAACCGGCGAACTTGCCGGCCGGGTCGGCGGCGTCGGCGACGTTGGTCATGCCGAAGCGGGTGAAGACCGAGCCGATGAAGGTCTTCGAGGTCGCCGAGAACAGGTCCGGGCCCAGCTCGTAGTAGTACGTCAGCGGCTTGGTGCGGGCCGGAACCGACTTCACGATCCGGTCGATGTCCGCGGCCATCCGCTCGTTGAGCGCCTTGGCCTCACCGGCGTGGCCGGTGAGCGTGCCGAACTCGGTGATCTCCCGGTAGGTGTCGTCGAGGGAGGCGGCGGCCGGCGACACGAAGACCGGAATCGACAACTTACCGAGCTGGGCGACGATGTTGTCGGCGTCACCGGAGAGCACCACCAGGTCCGGGTCCTTCGCGGCGATCGCCTCGGCGTTCGGCTTGAAGCCGGACAGGTCGGTCTTCGGCGCCTCGGCGGGGTACGTCGACTGGTCGTCGACCGCGACGACCTGCGGACCGGCGCCGATGGCGAAAAGCATCTCGGTGGCCGTCGGGCTCAGCGAGACGATCTTCTCCGGCCGGGCGTTCAGGGTCACGGCGCCGACCGTGACCGGGTACGCCGCCGCGGCCGGAGCCGACGCGGTGGCGGTGGGCGCCGGATCGTTGCCGCCACATCCGGCGAGGAACAGAGCGGTGGCCGCTGTCGCGGTCGTGAGCAGGCGTTTCATGGGTCCTCCTGTCGGCCGGGCATGTGGTGCTTCGCCGACAGGGCCTGACACACCGGCCGCCGCCCGCGAGGCGCCCCTCCCCGGGAGCGCTGAATCGCGACCGCGCCCAGGCGACCTGGCTAGACCGGCCGGCCGGATGAGGGCCGACAGGGATCACAGTTGCGGGACAGCTCCGGTTTCACACCGGCTTCGCTGCGGCACGGTCCCTGAAACGCTAACCCACGGCCACCCGGTGTTCGGGACGGCAACCGGCTTTTCAGGCTCCGGTGCGCCGCGGGTGCTCCACGATGTCGGCGGCGGTGACCCGGTCACCGGCGGCCGCCGCGTCCTCGTCACCGGCCAGCGCCGACCGCAGCCGGTCCTTCTCCGCCGTGCGGCGGGCCGCGATCTCACCGAGCTGCTCGGCCATCTCGTCACGCCAGCCGCGCAGCAGGATGAACGACAGGCCGGCCGAGCCGACGAAGGCGACCATCGCGCAGACCAGGATGTTCAACGGCGTCAGGAGGAACAGCACGACGAAGACCGCCAGAAACAGTCCGAGGCGGCCGAGCGTGTACTTGACGGCGGGCTTCATGCGTTATCTCCCTCAGCCGGACCGGTGGCTGAGCCACCGGAGGCCGTAGAACCAGACCAGGCAGTACACGACCGTACCGGTCAGGGCGCCGCTGCCGCCGCTGACCAAGGCCGGAGCGACCCCGGCCACCAGACCGGCCACCGTCATCCCGGCCGCGACACCGAAACCGATGGCCAGTGCACCCACCATGATCCGGTGCGCACCGAAGCCCTCGGCCCGGAACTCCTCGACGAACAGCCAGACCGGCAGGATCAGCACCAGCCATCCGTTCGACTCGCCGAACGCGCCCAGGCCGGTCAGCGCCAGCACGGTCTCGAAGACCAGCAGGACAGCGGCGCCGACGGCCAGTCCCGCGAAGGCGGAACCCAGCAGATCACCGATCGTCGCCAGACGACCGGTCGCATCCTTCTTCAGCTGGGGCATCGACTCACCGTCCGCGGATCTCAGGCCCAGATCTTCTGGGGCTCGCTGCGCCGCTCGGCGAGCGACGGCGCCTTCTCGTACTCCCGTACCACCTGATAACGAGTGTCCCGCTCCACGGGCTGGAATCCGGCGTCCCAGATCAGGTGAAGAAGGTCGTCGCGGTGCATGGTGTGCGGCGTCCCGTACGAATCGGCGTCATGGGTGATCTTGTATTCCACCACCGAGCCGTCCAAGTCGTCGGCGCCGAAGTTGAGTGAGAGTTGCGCCACCGACAGCCCGTGCATGACCCAGAAGCACTTGACGTGCGGCACGTTGTCGAACATCAGACGGGACACCGCGAAGGTCTTCAGCGACTCGGCCGGCGCGGCCATCGTGGTGCGGTCCTGGATCCGGTTGCGGATCTTGCCGTCCGCCGAATCGTGGAAGTCGTGCTGGTAGCGCAGCGGGATGAAGACCGCGAACCCGCCGGTCTCATCCTGGAGCTCCCGCAGGCGCATCACGTGGTCCACCCGGTGCCGCGGCTCCTCGATGTGCCCGTACAGCATGGTCGCGGGGGTCTTCATGCCCTTCTCGTGGGCCAGCCGGTGAATGCGCGACCAGTCCTCCCAGTGACACTCGTGATCCACGATGTGCTGCCGGACCTCCCAGTCGAAGATCTCCGCGCCGCCGCCGGTCAGCGACTCCAGCCCGGCGTCCATCAGCTCATCCAGGATCGCACTCGCCGGCAGGCCACTGATCTTCTCGAACCACTGCACCTCGGTCGCGGTGAAGCACTTGAGCTTCACGTTCGGCAGCGCGGCCTTCAGCTCGCGCAGCACCTTGGGGTAATAGCGCCAGGGCAGGCTCGGGTGCAGGCCGTTGACGATGTGCAACTCGGTGAGCTGCTCGTCCTCCATCTCCTTGGCCTTGGCAACGGCCTCGTCGATGCGCATCGTGTACGCGTCCTTCTCACCCGGCTTGCGTTGGAAGGAGCAGTACGCGCAACTGGCCGAGCAGACGTTGGTGAGGTTGAGGTGCCGGTTGACGTTGAACATCACCCGGTCGCCGTTCAGCTCGGTGCGCCGGTGGTGCGCGAGACGGCCGAGCCAGGCCAGATCGTCGCAGGCATAGAGCGCGACGCCGTCCTCGCGCGTCAGCCGCTCACCGGCGTAGACCTTGGCCTCGAGCTCACGCTTCAACCCCGCATCCATGCGGTCGAGAGTACGTCGCGCCACTCTGGCCACCCCTGGCACCACTGTTCTGAAAAAATCTCAGCGTGCTTTCACCTTCATTCGATCGACATCGGTACGGCCCTTGCGGTATGAACCATTAGGGACGACTAGCGACGGTCGACACCGGCGCGGACGGGGAGCTCATGGGCAAGGCATCGCGGTACGGACGCCCGCAACTCAGGCGCTTCGTGCACTCACGCCTCTGGCCTTTGGCCTGCTCAGCAGCGGTTGCAGCGGCCATAGCAGCGCTCTTCCAGCCGATTCCGGCACTCGCCGACCCGGCCTCCGCACCCGGCACCGCGAGCGTGCCCTCCTCCGGGTCGCGCCCCACCCTGAGCGGCGCTCTCGTCCTGCCCGGCACGCCCGTCACCACTGCCACGGCGTCCACCCCGTCGCTGCTGACCACCGGCGGCGTCGCCAGCCCGGTCCTCCAGAAAGTGGAGAAGGGCCGCGCCGAGATCACCGCCCTCGGTGAGCAGCTGGTCCGCGCCGGCCAGGACCGCGACCTCGCCCAGACACACGTCACCGCGGCGTCCCAGCGGGTCACCGACACCCAGCAGGCGCTGCAGCAGGCCCGCGAGGAGGCGGAGACCGCCGCCGACGCGACCATCCAGCAGGCCGCCGCCCTGCCCCCCGGCGCGCTCGACTCCGGGCTGCTCGAGCTGGATGCGCTGTCCCGGATGCAGCGAGGCGACTCCACGTCGTACGAGGCCGCCGCCCGGCGGGTGCTCGCCGCCGAGGAGGCGGCGAAAGCCGCGACCGCCGACCACCAGGCCGCCGAGACGCGCTATTCGACGCTGCTCACGCAGTGGACCACGCTGAACGCCACACTCACCAGCAAGCAGACCGCCCAGGCGACGCTCGAGGCGGCCAACCGGGACGTGATCAACGCGGCCGAGGCCGCCGCCAACCTCACCGACCAGCAGCTCGGCTCGCAGATCCTGGGTGGCACCGCGGACGGGCGCGGCGCGGACCCGCGGGCCGTCCAGGCGCTGCAGTTCGCCCTGGCCCAGCGCGGCGACCCCTACGTCTGGTCCGAGGAGGGCCCGGATCAGTACGACTGCTCCGGCCTGATGTTCGCGGCCTACCGCGGTGTCGGTTACCCGCTCGTCCGGGTCTCCCGCGACCAGTACTACCAGACCCGCGACCGGTCCGTCTCCCGCTACTCGCTACTCCCCGGCGACCTGCTGTTCTTCAGCAACTCCAGCAGTTGGACCGGCATTCACCACGTCGCGATGTACGCGGGTGAGGGCATGATGGTCGAGGCCCCCCGGACCGGCCTCAACGTCCGGCTCGCCCCCGTCCGGTGGTCCCGCCTCTTCGGCGCCACCCGGGTCTTCGGCTCGATCGAGGGCGACACGGCGCTGCCCGACCTCGGCGCGCCCGACCCGGACGAGCCCGTCACCCCGACCAGGTCCCCGTCGCCGACCTCCACCACCAAGGCGCCCGGCTCGAGCACGCCGCCGAAACCGGGCACCACGACGACCGGTCCCAAGCCCGGCACCACCACCACCGGACCCAAGCCCGGCACCACCACCACCGGGCCGAAGCCGGGCACCACCACCACCGGACCCAAGCCGGGCACCACCACGACAAACCCGAACCCCGGCACCACCACAACGAACCCGAACCCCGGCACCACCACGACCACCCCGGCCCCCGGCACCACGACCACCACGCCGGCGCCGGACACCACCACGACGACCCCCGCGCCGACGACCACGTCGGCCTCGGTCGAGCCGGAACCGACCACGACACCCGACAAGACCACCTCCCCTGGCAAGACCACGTCGTCCACGGCCCAGTCGTCGTCGGGGAGCGCGTCGTCCACGAAGCAGTCGGCTTCGGGTGGCGCGTCGTCGATCAGTGCTTCGAGTGGCGAATAGTCCGTTAACCGGGTCGTACTTGTCCGGAAAAATATGCCCGTAACGGCCGGTCACCCATCGGACTCTCGTAGCTTGGCGGCTGACGTTGATGCCGGGTGTGCTCACACCGGCTGATATGGCACGGTTAAGGTCTGCGCCCGACGTCCGAGCGTCGGCAGCGGTGGTCGGGAGGACCCATGGACGAGCAGCAGGCGACCAGGGACGGCGAGATCAACACGCCGTCCGCTGCGCGGCCGCCCGCGAAAGACACCGGGGGGTACGCTCCTCCGCCACCACCTGCACCGGGAGCCCTGTGGGCCGCACCGGCCGGCAAGCCCGCTGAAGAACCGGCCGCGAAGCAGGCCGGGAAGTCGGCCGAGAAGCAGACCGGCGAGTCGGCCGAGAAGCAGGCTGAGGACGTGCCGGCGGTTAAGGCGTCGGCGTCCGTGTCCAGCCCGCCCGCCGCTCGGGTGAGTGCCTCCGCGCCGGTCTCCGCCGCACCCGTCTCCGCCGCACCGGTCTCCGCCGGGGCGCCGGCTGGCCGAGTGAGCGCCTCCGCCCCGGTTTCGGCCGCACCCACTACCCCACCCGCTGATGATCGGATGGGCGCTTCCGCCGTAGTCTCAGCATCCGCCGGCACCGCTCCTGCTGACCGGG
>NZ_BOMZ01000068.1 GCF_016862455.1 Actinoplanes utahensis | reverse complement strand
TCGTCGCTTCTGGCGTCGATCGAGTGAGCGCTTCCGCGCCTGTTTCCGCAGCCCCGGCCGCTGCAACACCGATCTCCGCGGCGCCCGCCGCCGGATCGTCCGTGCGGCCCGTCTCGGCCACGCCCGGGTCGAGTACCGCGCGTGTTGCGGTTCCCGGGGCTGTCCGGGCGACCGCCGACGAGGTTTCTGCCTCGGCGCGCGCCGCCGCTCAGCCGACCGTCTACGGCTCCACGCCGCAGGCGGGCGACACCGAGCCGGCGAAGCCCGCGGACCCCGCGCCCGCTCCCGGCGACCCGAAGCCGAAGCCCGGCGAGCCGGACAAGGATCCCGGTTCCCCGGAGGAGCCCGAGCCGGGTCAGCCCGAACCTGGGCAGCCTGAACCTGGGCAGCCTGAACCGGCCAAGCCGGAACCGGGTCAGCCCGAGCCGGCCAAGCCTGTCTCTCCGCATCCCGCTCCGCCGAAGCCGGCGGATCCGGAGCCCGCCCAGCCCGAGCCGATCCGCCCGGCGCCGGTCGAGCCCCCCGCGCCGACCCCGGCGCCACCGGCTCCGATTCCGGCACCTGCTCCAAAGCCGGTACCCACCCCGGCGCCGCCCGGCCCCGTGCCGCCCGGCCCGACCCCACCCGGCCCGGTTCCGCCGGGTCCGGGGCCGAGTCCCGTACCGCCCGGTCCTGGTCCTGGTCCTGTGCCGCCCGGTCCTGGCCCGAGCCCGGTGCCGCCGGGTCCCGGTCCCAGCCCGGTGCCGCCGGGTCCCGGACCGAGCCCGGTGCCAGGCCCGGTTCCGCCGATCGTCCCGCCGCCCCCGATGATCGGGAACGGAAACGGGAACGGTCTGCCCAGCTACACCCTGCCGCCCAGCGCTGCCTCGGCAGGCCTGCCACCGGCCCCGCAGAGCACCCCTCGGGGAACGCCCTACCGTGGCTACCCGTCTTCGCCGGAGAACATCGAGATGACTCAGCCGGTTTCCACCGGAACCCCTTACGGCTCGCCGACCACCCCGGTCAGCCCCACTTCGGGCGGCGTGCCGCAGCAGCGCGGCCAGGCCGGCACGGTTTACAGCACCGGCGGCTATCCGGCGATCGACACGACGATGCCGGTCTCCATGGATCCGGTGGAGAACTCGGGTTCGCTGACCGGGCACATCCTGGCCCAGGGGTGGTACGACGCTCCGACCGAGCAGCGCCGCAGCAACTTCAAGGTGGTCGTTGCCATGCTCGTGGTGCTCGGCCTGCTGGTCACGGTGAGCTTGATTTTCGTGTTCACAGCGGGTGACGCCTTCACCGATTTCCTGGGGAACCTGACGTAACTGACGTAGGTCCGACAGTGGGCGAGGCCTCGGCGTTTTGGCGCCCGGGGCCTCGAACATTTAAACTGGCGAGGTTGCGCTCCGGGGTGAGTAGGCCCACTACCAGACCGGAATGCGGTCGGCGGTTCCAACGTTCACCCGTACACTGATGGTAGTTATTGACGCGGCGTGCCCACCCGGTGCACGCCACGGGCGTTCTTGCGGGCATTTCAGCGAGCGGTCCTCAGAGACCGCGGCGGGCCATTTCGCGAGCATGCGCCCCCGTAGAGAGGTTCTCTTGACCACTTTCGCTGATGCCAGCACGTTCCCGTCCGTCTTCGACAACAGCACCACCGAAAACGAGACCCCCGCGATCATCGAGGCCACCGAAGAGGTCGCTGCCGAGGTCGCCGAGACGGTCATCGAGACGATCGTCACTCCGGAGCCGATGAGCTTCGCCGACCTCGGTCTTCCTGCCGAGATCGTCCGCGTGCTGACCCGTGAGGGCATCACCACGCCGTTCGAGATCCAGGCCGCGACCGTGCCGGACGCGCTGGCCGGCCGGGACGTCCTGGGCCGTGGCCAGACCGGCTCCGGCAAGACCCTGGCCTTCGGCCTGCCGGTGCTCGCCCGCACCGCGAAGGGTGGCCGGGCCCGCCCGCACTACCCCAAGGCCCTGATCCTGGTGCCGACCCGTGAGCTGGCCATGCAGGTCGCCGACTCGCTGATGCCGGTGGGCCGTTCGGTCGGCGTCTTCCTGAAGACCGCGGTCGGCGGCGTGCCGTACGACCGTCAGATGGACGCTCTGCGCCGCGGCGTCGAGGTGATCGTCGCCACTCCGGGCCGGCTCGCCGACCTGATCGAGCGGGGCGCCTGCAAGCTCGACGACGTCGAGATCACGGTTCTCGACGAGGCCGACCAGATGGCCGACATGGGCTTCCTGCCCGAGGTCACCGACCTGCTGTCCAAGACCCCGGAGCACGCTCAGCGCCTGCTGTTCTCGGCCACGCTGGACGGCGACGTCGACACCCTGGTCAAGCGGTTCATGCACGACCCGGTGACGCACTCCACGGCTCCGGCCGAGGCGAGCGTGTCCACCATGGATCACCACATGCTGCTGATCCCGCCGGCGGACAAGTTCCCGATCACCTCGTGGATCGCCAACCGGGACGGCAAGAGCATCGTCTTCGCCCGGACCCAGATGGGTGTCGACCGGCTGGTCGAGCAGCTCGCGGCGGTCGGTGTCCGGGCCGGTGCCCTGCACGGCGGCAAGACTCAGCGGGTTCGTACCCGGACGCTCGCCGAGTTCAAGGAAGGCCGGACGAACGTCCTGGTCGCGACGGACGTGGCGGCTCGTGGCATCCACGTCGACGGCATCTCGCTGGTCCTGCACGTGGACCCGCCGAAGGACCCGAAGGACTACCTGCACCGTGCGGGTCGTACCGCGCGGGCCGGTGAGTCCGGCGCGGTGGTCACGCTGGTTCTGCCGAAGCAGCGCCGCACCACGCAGGCCATGCTGTCCCGGGCCGGTGTGAACCCGGGCGAGTTCCGGGTGCGTCTCGGCGACGAGAAGCTGGCCGAGGTCACCGGCGCCCGCGAGCCCAGCGGCATCCCGGTCATCGAGGAGCCGGAGCCGCGTCGTGAGCGGTCCGGTGGCTCGCGTGGCCGGTTCGGTGACCGTCCGCGTGGCGACCGCCCGCAGCGGTCGTACGGTGACCGTCCCCAGCGCGGCGGCTTCGGCGACCGTAACGAGCGTTCCTTCGGGGACCGCCCGCAGCGTTCGTTCGGTGACCGTCCGACGGGCGACCGTTCCTACGGTGACCGCCCGCAGCGCTCCTTCGGTGACCGCCCGGCCGGCGACCGTTCCTACGGTGACCGCCCGGCCGGCGACCGTTCCTACGGTGACCGTCCGGCGGGCGACCGTTCCTACGGTGACCGCCCGCAGCGCTCCTACGGCGACCGCCCCACGGGTGACCGTCCCACGGGTGACCGTCCCACGGGTGACCGTGCGTTCGGTGACCGCCCGCAGCGTTCGTTCGGCGACCGGCCGACCGGTCAGCGCCGGGACAGCCAGCGCAGCGACAGCCCCCGCGGCGACCGCCGTGAGGGCCCGGGCGGCCGTTTCGGCACGTCGTCCCGCCCCGCTCGTAGCTACTGATCAAAACGGGGAAGCCCCGGCCCGCTGAGCGGGCCGGGGCTTCGCCCTTTCCCGAGGGTCAGACCCTCTTCTTGATCCAGTTCACGCACTCTTTGTCGACGGTCTTGAACGGTTTGCCGAAGGCGGCCCGGGCGGCCGGGTCGAGGTCTTCGCCGCTGCGCATCACCCGGTTGATGAAGGCGAGCATCTGAGGTTCGCCGTACTGGGCGGTGAGGCAGCCGACCGCGAGGTGACCGGTGGCGTAGAGGGCGTCGACGGTGAGGTCGTCGGAATCGTCGTCGAGCGGTTCGACGGCGATCGTCTTGAGCGCGCCGCGCTGCCGTTGGGCCCGGCGCAGCACGTCGGCGCTGTAGGTGTTCTGCGGCTTGGCGGGAAGCATCCCGATGTATTCGGCGATGCCCTCGACCAGCCACTGGTGTTCGTCGGTGTCGATCGCGGCGTCCATGGTGACGGCGTGGGCGAACTCGTGTTGGAGGATCTCGGTGACATACCGATCGTTCTCGGGCATCACCTCGCCGGCCCTGAGAAGGATGTCGCCGTTGCCGGTGACGTTCAGCGGCAGGTAGTAGGCGATCGACCAGGCCGGGCGGTCACCCGTGTACCAGGTTTTCCACGCCTTGCCGTCGGCGATGTAGACGCGGTACCGGTCCTGCAGGCCGCCGGTGTACCCGGCATAGCGGTCGGCGACCACGGCGGCCTTCTCGGCGAGCGGGAGGATCCGCTTGATGTGCTTCGCGGTCGCCGCCGGCGCGGACACGATCACCCGCTTGCCCTTGACGACGGCCATCACGTCGTTTTCCCAGGGCGCCGGCTGGAGGTGGTTGGGCAGGCCGGTCCGGCCGATCCCGGTGATCACCCAGGAGCCGCCGCGAGGGGTCCAGGTCAGCAGGTAGGACAGCTTCGGTGCGCCTTGGTAGACCGAGTCGTGCCACTGGGCGCACCGGACGCCGCTGAAACAGTAGGCGAGTTTGATCGGTACCCGCAGCGAGGCGCCCTGCGCTGACGGCTCCCGATCCATCCGCTGCTTGACGATCTTGACCTCGATCGCCCGCATGTTGTGGAAGAGGGTCGTGTACCGCGCGTGCAGTTTCGGGTCGACCGGGGCGAGCCATCCTGGCAGGTCACCGACAACCAGCGCCTCGGCCTGCGCATCAAGCGCCTGCTTGATCTTGTCGGCCGGCCGTGACGGTGGGCTGGGTGAGGCGACCGCGGAGGCCGAGGGGGCGGGGCTGATCGAAGGGGTGGCGGTGGCGGCTTCGTCGCCGGTCGGCCGCAACACCACGATGCTGGAGACGAACACCAGCACCATGAAGGCGAGCCAGACACCCGGAGAGGGCCGGCTCGGCGACGTGAGATCTTGCATGGTCGGGATTCAACCATGCAGATTCGTTGCTCCCCAACGAATTGGCGCCGGTGGAGTCGCTGAGCCGGTCCGCGCGGCCGGGGAGTCCTAGATCTTGCTCTTGATCCAGGCCACGCACTCCTTGTCGACGGCCGGGAACGGTTTGCCGAAGACGGCGCGGGACGCCGAGTCGAGCTCCTCGCCGTACTGGAGCACCCGGTCGGCGAAGTCGAGCATCTTCGGTTCGCCGTACTTGGCGGCCATGCACCCGGCCGCGAAGTGCCCGGTCGCGTAGAGGGCGGCCGAATCGATGTCGTCGGACTCGTCGGTGAGCGGCGCCACCCGGATCGTCTTCAGGGGGCCGCGCTGGGAGCGCACGTAGCGCAGAACCTCCCGGCTGTAGCTGTTCTGCGGCTTGGCGGGCAGGTAACCGATGTACTCGGCGATGCCTTCGACGAGCCACAGGTCGTCGACCTTGTCGTCGTTGACCTGGGCGACCAGGGTCACCGCGTGGGCGAACTCATGCTGGATGACCTGGGCGACCACCCGGTCCTCCTCGGGCATGAGTTCGCTGGCCTTCAGGACGATGTCGCCGCCGGTGGAGTTCAGCGAGAAGTGGTAGGCCACCGCGTATTCCGAGTCCATGCCGCCGTACCAGGTGTCCCAGGCCTTGTTGTCGGCGATGAAGACGCGGTATTTCTTCTGCTGGTTGCCGCCGTAACCGGCGTAGCGGTCAGCGACCACGGCGGCCTTCTCGGCGAGCGGGAGGACCCGCTTGACGTATCTGGCGGTGGCGGCCGGGGCGGCCACGATCACCCGCTTGCCGTGGGCGAAGGTCATCGGGTCCTTCTCCCAGGGTGTCGGCTGCAGGTGGTTGAACCCGCGGAACTCCTCCAGCTTGGTGATCTTGTAGGAGCCCTCCAGGAGCTGCCAGGACGTCCGGTAGGCGAGCTTGGGAGCGCCCTCGTCGGTGGCGTCCTTCCAGGCGGGGCACACCACATCGCTGAAGCAGTAGGCGAGCTTGATGGAGACCGTGAGCATGTCGCTGTACGCGGTGGGCATGGCGTCCATCCGCTGCTCGGCGTGCGTGACCTCGAGCTCCCGCAAGTTCTGGAAGATCGTGGTGTACCGCGCCTGCAGTTTCGGGTCCACCGGGGCGAGCCACCCCGGCAGATCACCGCTGAGGAGCGCCGCGGACTGCGCGTCGAGGGCCTGCTCGATCAGGTCGACGGGACGCTGTGACGAGCTGGGCGTGGCGGAAGCGCCGGGTGACGGGGTGGCGGTGGCGGCTTCGTCGCCGGTCGGCCGCAACACCACGATGCTGGAGACGAACACCAGCACCATGAAGGCGAACCAGACACCCGGAGAGGGCCGGCTCGGCGACGTGAGATCCTGCATGGTCGGGATTCAACCATGCAGATTCATTGCTTCCCATCGGGATTTCCGTCGATGTGAGCTATCCCGGCCAGCCGCCGCCGTCGAGGAAGTCACGGAGGACCGCGGTGTAGGGCGCCAGGTCGAGGCCCTGGGCGGCGACCCAGTCGTCGGAGTAGTAGGTGTCGGCGTACCGCTCGCCGCCGTCGCAGATCAGCGTGACCACCGATCCGGTCCGGCCGGCTCCGAGCATCTCGGCGATCAGCCGGAACGCGCCCCACAGATTGGTGCCGGTGGAACCGCCGAGCCGCCGGCCCAGCACCTCCGAACCGGCCCGCATGGCGGCCAGGGAGGCCGCGTCCGGCACGTGGATCATCCGGTCCACCACCGAGGGCTGGAAGGACGGCTCGACGCGTGGCCGGCCGATCCCCTCGATGCGCGAGCCACGGCCGGTGACGATCGTGAAGTCGCCCGCGAGGTAAGCCTGCCAGAACGCTGACCCCTCAGGATCGACAACACAGATCTTGGTGTCCAGCCGTTGATACCGGGCGTACCTGCCGATGGTCGCGCTGGTCCCGCCGGTGCCGGCGCCGACCACGACCCAGGCCGGTACGGGGTGCCGCTCCAGCGCCATCTGGTTGTGGATCGACTCGGCGATGTTGTTGTTGCCGCGCCAGTCGGTGGCCCGCTCGGCGTACGTGAACTGGTCCATGAAGTGCCCGCCCAGGTCGGCCGCCAGCCGCCGGGCCTCCGGCACCACCTGGTTGGCGTCGCTCACCAGATGGCACTTGCCGCCCTGGAACTCGATCAGCGAGATCTTCTCCGGGCTGGTGGCGGCCGGCATCACCGCGATGAACGGCAGGCCGAGCATTCGCGCGAAATAGGCCTCGCTCACCGCCGTCGATCCTGACGACGCTTCCACGACCGTCGTGCTCGGACCGATCCAGCCATTGCACAGCGCATACAGGAAAAGCGACCGGGCCAGGCGATGTTTCAGTGAACCGGTGGGGTGCGACGACTCGTCCTTGAGGTACAGGTCGATGCCCCTCGCGGCGGGCAGCGGGAAGGGCAGCAGGTGGGTGTCGGCGGACCGGTTGGCGTCCGCCTCGACCAGCGCGATGGCGTCGCGGGCCCAGTCGCGGGCGGCGCGTTCACAGCGCCCGAAGTCGGTGATCTCCATTACGCGAGGCCCGGCTGCGGCCGGTTCTCCCACTTGGTGGACAGCGCGATAGCGGTCCGGGTCGATGCGACACCGGGAGTCCGGTTGATCCGCACGATCAGCTGCTCCAGTTCCGCGATGGTGCCGACACGCACGGTGAGCTGGTAAGACTCCACGCCCGCCATGAAATAGCAGCTCTCCACCTCGGGCATGGCGCGCACCGCGGCGAGCACGTCGTCGGTGTCGGCCCCCGAGTCCTCGATGATGCCGATCAGCGCGGTGACGCCCAGCCCGATCGCCTCATGGTCGATGTCGGCGCGGTAGCCGCGGATGGTCCCGGCGGTCTCGAGCTTACCGACTCGCTCGTGCACGGCGGGGGCGGAGAGCCCGACCTTGCGGGCGAGTTCGGCGTACGACGAGCGCGCGTTCTCTCGTAGCAGGTCGATCAGCCGGAGGTCGATGGAGTCCATGCTTGAAACCCTAATCGGGTGGCGCTCCCACCTTCACGCCCGGTAGCGGCGAATGGCGGGCAGGATAATGACCACTGTCGCAATCGGGGCTTTTTCCGCATTTCACGGACTTGCTTCAGGGGCGGTGCTCTAATGACTTTACGTCCAGATCGAGCACGCCGACACTCACCGTGACCACCGGCCGCTCCAGATACCGAACCGAGGAGGGGGTTGTGGACACTGGAGATCGTCTGCTGACACCGGGCGAGGTGGCCGCGTTGTTCCGCGTCGACCCCAAGACGGTCACGCGCTGGGCCGCCGCCGGCCGTATCGGCAGCATCCGGACTCCCGGTGGACACCGCCGATTCCGTGAGTCCGAAGTTCGCGCTCTGCTTGAGGGCGACGGCGTTATCGAGGAAATGCGCGAGGACGACGCCGCCAACAAGCCCCGGAACAACGGCCCCACCAATCCCGGGTCGGGCTTCGGCCCACCCAACGGCCTGCGCTAGGCGTTCCGCTCACCCAATTCGCCGGTCCATCTGCGAAAAAGAGTGTGGGGTACGCCGAGCGCGTCCATCACCTTGCCGGCAACGAAGTCGACCAACTGTTGTGCTGTCGCGCCGGCCCCGGACCCATAGAATCCGGGGCTGGCCGGCAGCACGACCGCTCCGGCGTCGTGCAGGGCGATCAGATGCTCAAGATGACTGCGGGTGACCGGGGTCTCCCGGGGCACGACGACCGTACGCCGTCGTTCCTTGAGGTTGACCTCGGCCGCCCGTTGCAGCAGATCCTTCGACAGCCCGATGGCGATCCCGGCACACGCTGCCGTGCTCGCCGGCACCACCGCCATGCCTTTCGCCGGGTACGAGCCGCTGCTCGGCCCGGCGGCCAGGTCTCCGGCCGGCCAGTAGGCCAGGTCGCCGAGGTCCCGGCCCAGCCAGGCGCTCACGTCGTCCTTCCAGTGCGCGTCCCGCACCGTCGCCCCGGTCTCGTCCAGCAGGGTCAGCCGGGCGGCCCGGGAGATCACCAGGTCGACGGACTCGCCGGCGTCCAGCAGAGCGGAGAGCACCGCCTTCGCGTACGGGGTGCCTGATGCTCCGGAGACGCCGACGATCCATGGTTCGCGCATGCACCAAGTGTGCTACTCGGCCTTGAGCTGGTTCGCCTCCGGCACCGCCTCATTGACCGGAATCCACGTCTTCGGGTCGTCGACGGAGAACATCACCGCGCCGTTGATCATCTTCTGTACCTCGGAGGGCGGTAGAGCGGTGCCGAACTCGAACCGGTACCGCCCGCCGAACACGTTCTTGCCCGGGCAGCCGTCCGGGCCGCATCGCACCCCGCCGCTGGTGTCCGGCAGCTTGTCCAGCCAGATGATGATCTCGTGCGCCTGGTCGCGGCCGCTCGCCAACTGCGCCCGCGCGTCCAGAAGAGGCACGATCCCCATCCCCCAGTAGCCGTCGGTGGCGGTGATCGACGCCAGCCGGTATCCGGCGGGCACATAGCGCAGCTTGTACGGCACCAGCATCGGCCGGGCCGCCGACATGGTGAACCCCTCGGCCACCTCCCGCAGTTCCGCCCGCGTCACGCCGTACGGATCCGGTGTGAGCACCGCGAGGGACCCGTCGTCGGCGTACTCCCAGGCGAGGGACTCGTTGTTCTCGTCGCGCATCGTGCTGACGGCGCTCTTGAAGAAGAACGCCGGCCTGCCCTTGATCGGGTCGGTGTCGACGCGCGCGGTGGCGGTCCGCCTGCCGACCGGATCGATACCCGGCTCGTAGACGGTCAGCCGGGCGCCGCTGAACTCGTTCTGGTTCGTCCGCGGGCCGAGCCGGGTCACGACGGCATCGGTGTACCCCAGGCCGACACTTGTCGGGTCCTCCACCCGGAACGTCGCCGTCTGGTACCCGGTGAATCGTCTGACCAGCGGAATCACCTCGCCACGGGCGGGAGTCGGCACGACGACGGCAGGTTTCGACTGGGCCGGGGCGGGGGTGGGCCCGGGTCCCGGGCCGCGCGTGAGGACCTGCGGCACGCCGATCGCGGCGGCGACCGCCACCACGGCGGCCAGGGCCCACCCGGCGTTGCGGCGGTGGACCCGGCGGCGGCCGGCGGCCACCACGTCGTCCACGTCGTAACGCGGCGGCGGAGCGTCGGACTTGGCGTCGCGCAGCATGTCAGGCAGCGGCTTCATGGCGGGCCTCCCACTCCGTGCCGAGGATCTTGCGGAGCGCGTCGAGACCCCGCGAGGTGTAGACCTTGACGGTGCCCTCGGGGCATTTCAGGGTGGCGGCGGTCTGCTGGACGCTGAGTCCTTCCAGGAACCGCAGCACCAGCACCGCCCGCTGCCGGGCCGGGAGGCCGTTCAGCGCCTGCCGCATCCGGAGCCGCTCGTCGACCGCCCCCGTGGCGTCGTCGGGCAGCGTCCGGTCCGGCATGGCGTGGCTGCGTGACTGTTCCCGCCGCCACCAGGGCCGGCGGGTCTCGTCGATGGCCGCCCGCACCACCGCGGTCCGCGCGTAGGCCTCCGGGTTGTCCACCCGGTTCCACTTGGCGTACAGCTTCGCCAGCGCCGTGAGGACGGCGTCCTCGGCCACCTGCCAGTCGCCGCAGGTGAGGTAGGCAAGCCCCCGTAACGCCTCCATCCGCGCGGCGACGAACTCGCGGAATTCGGCCTCTCTATCGCTCACGGGGGTTAGACGGAGACCGTTGTCTCCGGGGTTACACCAGGTACAGATCGATCAGCGCGAACAGGAACAGCGCGATGGCGATGAATCCGTTGGCGGTGAAGAACGCCCGGTTGACCTTGGACAGGTCGTTCGCGGTCACCACCACGTGCTGATAGACCAGGCCGGCGCCGGTGACCAGCAGGCCCGCCCACCAGGCCCAGGTGAAGCCGGCGAGCTGACCGAACCAGACGAACAGGGCGAAGCAGATCACGTGGGTGACCGTGGAGATGTGCAACGCGGTCCGCACGCCGAACCGCGCCGGGGTGGAGTGCACACCGATCTCGCGGTCCACGTCGACGTCCTGGCAGGCGTAGATGATGTCGAACCCGCCGATCCACAGGCCGACCGCGACGCCGAGCACCCACGCCGGCCAGGAGCCGCTGAACGTGCCGGTGACGGCCAGCCAGGCGCCGACCGGGGCGACGGCCTGGGCCAGCGCGAGCACGTAGTGCGGGAAGTTCGTGAACCGCTTCGCGTACGGGTAGATCACCAGCGGGATCACCGCGAGCGGCGAGAGGGCCAGGCAGAGCGGGTTCAGCAGCCCGGCCGCCACGATCATGATGGCCAGCGAGACGAGCGCGCCGGTCCACGCGGTGCGCAGGCTGACCGCGCCGGTGACCAGCTCCCGGTTCTTCGTCCGCGGGTTGAGCGCGTCGATCCTGCGGTCGAGGATCCGGTTGGCGGCCATGGCGAAGGTCCGCCCGGCCACCATCGCGATCGTGACCAGCACCAGATCGAGCCAGTGCTCCCCGACCGTGTCGTCCAGCGACTGGATGGCGGCCAGCGACGACAGGTAGGCGAACGGCAGCGCGAAGATCGAGTGCTCGATCATGACGAGCCGCAGGAAGGCCTTGACCTTCCCCGGCTCCGAGGCGACGGCTGTCACAGCCCGTATTCCTTCCACCGCTTGTCGACCAGCGAGACCACCTCGGGCGACATCTTCATCTCCTCCGGCCAGCCCCGGGTGTAGCCCTCGGTGACCAGCTTGCGGGTCGCGTCCACGCCCGCCTTGCCACCCCAGAACTGCTGGTAGGACGCGTGGTCCAGGTGGTCCACCGGGCCCTCGGTGAGCACCAGGTCCCGGGCGTAGTCGACGTTGCCGAACGCCCGGAACGCGACCTCGTTGTAGTCGTGGACGTCACAGTCCTCGTCGACCACCACGATCAGCTTGACCAGCGACATCAGGTGGGCGCCCCAGAGCGCGCTCATCACCTTCTGCGCGTGCTTCGGGTACCGCTTCTTGATCGACACGATGAGGCAGTTGTGGAAGACGCCGGCGGCCGGCATGTCGTAGTCGACGATGTCCGGGATCAGCAGCTTCGCCAGCGGCAGGAAGATCCGCTCGGTGGCCTTGCCCAGGCCGTGGTCCTCCTGGGGCGGCTGGGACGTGATGATCGAGTGGTAGATCGGCTTCTTCCGCATCGTCATGCACTCGATGTGCAGCACCGGGAACGGCTCGACCGGGGTGTAGTAGCCGGTGTGGTCGCCGAACGGACCCTCCGGCTGGCGCTCGCCGGGCTCCAGGTAACCCTCCAGCACGATCTGCGCCTCGGCCGGGACCTGCAGCGGGACGGTCAGGCAGTCGACCATCTCGATCCGCTCGCCCTTGAGGTAACCGGCGAACAGGTATTCGTCGATGTCTCCGGGCAGGGGCGCGCTCGCCGCGTACGACACCACGGGGTCGCAGCCGATGGCGACCGCGACCGGAAGGCGCTCGCCGCGCCGCTCCGCCACCGCGTGATGGGCGGTCGAGTCCTTGTGGATCTGCCAGTGCATGCCGAGGGTGTTCTTCGAGTGCTGCTGGAGGCGGTAGAGGCCGAGGTTGCGCTTGCCGGACTCCGGGTGCTTGGTGTGGGTCAGCCCGTAGTTGTGGAAGATGCCGCCGTCACCGGGCCAGATCTGCAGGCCGGGCAGCTTGTTCAGGTCGACGTCGTCGCCCTTGAGCACCACCTCCTGGCAGGGTGCGCCCTTCACCTTCTTCGGCGGCATGGACTTGAGCTGGAGCACCTTGCCGATGCCCTCCCGGATGCCGGACCAGCCGACCGGCAGCTCCGGCTTGATCATCGCGCCGATCCGCTCGCCGACCTCGTCCAGCCGGTCGACGCCGAGGGCCATCGCCATCCGCTTCTCGGTGCCGAACAGGTTGATCACCAGAGGCATCTCGCCGCGGGTCGGCCGCTCGAAGAGGAGCGCCGGTCCGCCGGCCCGCACCGTCCGGGTGACAATCTCGCTGATCTCCAGCGTCGGGTCCACCGGAACTTTGACTCGTCGCAGCTCACCGGCCGCCTCGAGGGCTGCGATGAAGCTCTGCAGATCGGCATAGGGGAATCCACGCGGCGCCATGACCCCCAGTCTGGCACCAAGCTCCGTCACTGGAGATCCGGGAGTCCCGTTGAGCGATTCGTGAAGCTGCGGAACGTGACCCGATGGTGCCTGCTGAGCGGTCTGGCCGTGGCCCTCGCCGGGGCGGCGCCCGCCGCCTCGTCGACCGCGGACGCTCTACCGGCCTGCACACCCGGCCGGGCATCGACCATGCCACCGACCGGGCCGGCCACCCTGGACAGCCCGCGCGCCTGCCGGTCCAGCGGTCCGGTGCTGGAGTCGGCCCGGACCTCGTTCACCCCGAGCGGCTACCACCACCTCGGCGCCGGGACCACCGGCGACTGGGGTGGCGTGTCCGGCCGGTTCTCGGTGGTGGACGGCTCGGTACGGCCACAGACCTACGACTTCCTGGTCGGCCGGCTGATGGCCAAACGGGACATGGGCGGCGGGCGGATCGTCTGGCTGGAGGCCGGCTGGGCGGAGACCGGCTGGGCCACCCCGGGCCGCCAGCACATCTACACGTTCGACACGAACACCAACCGGTGGCAGTTCTACGACCAGTACGCGGTGCGCCCCGGCGACCAGGTCTGGCTGGACATCGGCACCGACCGGACCGGGATGTGGCGGGCCTGGCTGTGGTGGAACAACCGGTGGAACCTGCTCACCCAGCAGCGGCTGCCGCTGGGCACCGCCGCCCGCATCGAGCAGTACGTCGAGGTGCACGTCGACGCCTCGCGCCAGACCAAGATCGACGTGCCCAAGGTGACCGTGGACAACGTGCAGTTGCGGCCGGCCGGCGGAGGACCGGCCCGGTACTGGCGCGAGGACGTCCCCACCGAGACCGCGGCGGGGATGCGCGGCGGTTTCTGCCTGAACTGGCTGACCCGTTACGACACCTGGACCGCCGGCGACTGCTGAGAACCTGGTTCTCAGCCCGCGTCGGCGTACGAGTGCAGGCCCTCGAAGAAGAGGTTGACGCCGAACAGGTTCATCAGCATCGTCAGGAAGCCGAGCATCGCGATCCAGGTCGCGGTGGTGCGCTTCACGCTCGGAGTGGCCCGGGCGTGCAGGTACGCGGCGTAGACGATCCAGGAGATGAACGCCCAGACCTCCTTGGGGTCCCAGCCCCAGTACCGCCCCCAGGACGCCTCGGCCCACAGCGGCCCGGCGATCAGCGCGCCGAACGTGAACAGCGGGAACGCGAACGCGTGCAGCCGGAAGGTGAGCCGCTCCAGGGTGCCGGCGTCACCGACCCGCTTGCCGAGCGTGTACGGGAATCCGCGCTTGCCGGCGTCCCACCCGTTCTTGATCAGGAACATCGCGGCCGGCACCACACCGACCAGCAGGATCCCGGACGAGATGATGATCGTCGAGACGTGGAAGACGTACCAGTACGAGTTCAGCGCGGGGACCAGCGGGCCGACCGGGGTGTAGGCGATCAGGGCGGCCGCGCCGAGCAGCACCACCAGGGTGAGCGAGGCGAACAGGCCCAGGTGCCGGACGGCCGGCTTGCGCAGCAGCACACCGGCCCAGACCGCGGAGCCGATCAGCGCGGTGGACAGGATGTACTCGTACATGTTGCCCCACGGCATCCGGTCCGCGGCGATGCCGCGGGTGACCGTGGTGCCCAGGTGCAGGACGAGCGCGACCAGGTTGAGAGCGACGGCGACCCGGCCGATGAGCGGATCCCTGCCCTCGGCCGGCGCCGCGGCCTCCTCCTGGCTCGCGACCGGCGGGCCGCCGGCGCCGACCAGCTCCCGGGTGGCCGCCTTGCCGATGTGGCTGCGCTTGCCGAACGCGTACTCCCCCGCGTAGCAGACCATGGCGGCCAGGTAGGCCAGCACGGTCAGCGCCATAAGCTGATTGGACAACTCCGCCATCAGGGCGTCCCTTCCTTGATATGGCGGGTGAGCGCCGCGAACTCCTCGCCGAAAGCTGAATAGTCGGTGCGCGGGAGGCCACCGGCTTCGATCACGCTACCGCTCCCGGCCGGGGTGACCCGGAACCAGACCCGGCGCCGGTGCACCGACAGCGACAGCATCAGCCCCGCCAGCCCGAGCACCGCCCCCACCAGCATCACGCCCTGCGTCGGGTCGTGCCGGATGGAGATCGTGGCGAACCGCCGGATGCCGGCGAACTCCAGGGCGCTGCCGTCGTCCAGGGTCCACTTCTCGCCCGGGCGCAGCACGTACGGCCGCTCGCCACTGATCTTCTTCAGGTCGCCGTCGGCGATCTGCTGGCGGTCCAGGGCGTACACCGAACCGGGTGTGCCGACGTCCAGGCCCAGGTCACCGCGGTAGGCGGCCAGGTAGAGCACCGGATTGTCGGCGGCCGGGAACTTCGACACTGCGCTGCCGTCGGTGCCGCCGGTCGGCAGGAAGACCCCCTCGAAACCCATCTGCAGCGCCGGGTCGCGCTTGCCGGTCGCCGGGTCGATGTTGACATCCGGGAACTGGACGACGCCCTCGCTGGTCAGCATGCCGTCGGTGGGCAGGAACGGGACGACCTTGGTCTGCTCGGCGCCGTACCGGTCGGTGAACTTCAGCACCGGCGCGTAGCCCTGGCCGAGCAGGTAGACGTTCGCCCCGGCCAGCCGCAGCGGGTCGTTGACGGTGAACGTCCGGCTCCGGTACTCCCCACCGTCCTCGCTGACACCGACGCTCGCCTGGAACGACTTCGGCACACCGGTGCTCTGGTAGGTGGCGTCGAACTTCGTCATCCGCAGGCAGAAGTCCGGCAGGTCGGAGGCGTCCACCCAGGGGCCGAGCACGGACTCGTCGTGCTGCGTGATGACGTTGCAGAACCCCTGGTCGGTGCCCTCGACGAGAAGACGGTTGCCGTGCCAGCCGTACCAGTGCCCGAACCCGACACCGACCAGCACCGCCAGCATGGCGAAGTGGAAGAGCAGGTTACCGGTCTCCTTGAGGTAGCCCTTCTCGGCCGCGATCGTCCACCCGTCGGGCGTCTCCCGCAGCCGGGTGCGCCAGCGACGGCGGCGCAGCAGTCTCGCCACCTCCGCGGCCGCTGCCGCGGGCTCCTCCGGGCGCTGCGGTCCGCTGTCATGGTGCGGCAGGCGGTCCAACCGCTGAGGAGCTTTCGGCGGTACGGTCGTCAGCGCCCGGACGTGATCGCGCAGGCGGGGCAGGACGCACCCGATCAGCGAGGCGAACAGCAGCAGGTAGATCGCCGCGAACCACGGTGACGAGTAGACGTCGAAGGCGAAGAACCGGTCCAGCTGCGGCGCCAGTTTCGGATGCGCGGCGAAGTACTCGGCGACGTTCTCCCGGTTCACGCCGCGCTGCGGGAAGATCGAGCCGGGCACCGCGGCCACCGCGAGCAGGAAGAGCAGGATCAGCGCCGTACGCATGCTGGTCAGCTGCCGCCACGAGTTGCGCAGCAGCGCCCACACCGGGTTGCCCCGGCGCGGCGGTGGCGCGTCGGACGTGGCCGGCCGGTCCTCGACGACTGTCACAGCAGCGTCTCCTGGTTGAAGTCGAACGTGGTCATCAGCCAGACCAGGAAGTGGTCCCAGGCCCCGGTGACCAGGACCAGCCCGACCACGATGAGCAGCCCGCCCCCGATCCGGGTCACCCACCGGCTGTTGCGCCGGATCGCGGTGAAGACGCCGAGCAGCCTGCGGAAGAAGAGCCCGAACAGGATGAACGGGATGCCGAGCCCGAGGCTGAAGACGACCGCGAGCAGGGCCGCCCGGTCCGCTTGACCGGTGGTGGTGGCCAGGCCGATCACACCGCCCAGGGTGGGACCCACACAGGGCGTCCAGGAGACCGCGAAGATCGCGCCGAAGACTGGGGCGCCGAGCAACCCGGCCGAGGGCAGTCTCGTGATCCGAGCCTGCCGCTGGAAGCCGGGGATCCAGCCCAGGTAGCCCACGCCCAGCACGATGATCAGCACACCGAGCGCGATGTTGAGCTCACGCCGGTGGCTGTAGAGCGTGAAGAAGGTAGTGGTCGCCAGCACCATCATGGTGAAGACGACAGTGAAGCCGAGCACGAAGAGAACGGTCCCGGCCAGGATCCGGCTCCGGACTGCCCAGGTCCGCGTCGTGGTGCTGACCGGGGCCCTGCCGGACCCGATCTCCAGGTCGGAACCGGCCAGCCCGGTGACGTAGGACAGGTAGCCTGGCAGCAGCGGCAACACGCACGGCGACAGGACGCTGACCAGCCCGGCCAGCAGGGCCGCGCCGATCGCCAGCAGCATCGGCCCGTCGGTGACGGCGCCCACGAACGCGTCGCCCATCAGCCCTTCGCCTCCGCCGCGATCCTCTCGACCAGGGGTTGCAGCTCGTCGGCGGTGGTGGCCCGGCGGATCGCGGCGGCGATGCGCCCCTCCCGGTCCAGGATCAGGGTGCTCGGGATCGAGCTCTGCGTGACGTCGAACTTCAGGCCGACCCGGCCCTCGAAGTCGTACAGGCTCTGGTAGGTGATCTGGTACGCCCGCTCGAACGCCTTCGCCGAGTCCTTGTCGTCCCGGGTGTCGACGCCGAGGAACGTCACGTCCCTGGCTTTGGTGGCCTGGTAGGTCTTCTCCAGGTCGTCGGCCTCGGCCCGGCACGGCGCGCACCAGGAGCCCCAGAAGTTGACCACGACGACCTTGCCGCGGTCCGCCTTCAGCTCGTACGTGCCGCCGCCGAGCAGTTCCCCGGTGACGTCCTCGACCAGCGGGCGCTGCGCGGCCTCGCACTCCACCACCAGGTTGGTGGTGGTGCACTTCTTCGCCCAGTTCTCCTCGCCGCCGCAGCCGCTCAGGACCCCGGCGGTGAGGACCGCGGCCACGGTGGCGGCGGCGAGGCGGCGCATCAGGCCCCCTTGGCGGTCTTGGCCGTCGCTGACATGGCGACCAGGTGGGCGGCGGGCTCGGAGTAGTCGATGCCGACCACCTTGGAGCCCTCGAACCGGAACGAGGTCAGGCTGGCGAGACCGCATTCCCGTCGTCTCGGATCGTGCCAGAGACGCTTGCCCTCGACGTAGCGGCGCAGTGTCCAGATGGGCAGCTGGTGCGAGACGCAGACCGCCTCGTGGCCCTCGGCGGCGACCCGGGCGGCCTGCACGGCGGCGAACATCCGCTGCGCGATCACCAGGTACGCCTCGCCCCAGGAGGGGGTGATCGGGTCACGCAGCACCCACCAGTGCCGTGGGTTGCTGAACGCTCCGTCGCCGACCGAGACCTTCTTGCCCTCGAAGTAGTTCGCGCTCTCGATCAGCCGGATGTCGGTGGCGATGTCCAGCCTGAACTCGGCGGCGAACGGCGCGGCCGTCTCCTGCGCGCGTTCCAGCGGGCTCGCCACCACGTGCGTGATGTCCCGGCCGGCCAGCACCTCGGTGGCCGCTTTCGCCATCTGGTGGCCCAGCTCGGAGAGGTGGAAGTCGGGCAGCCGGCCGTACAGGATCTGGGCGGGGTTGAAGACCTCGCCGTGCCGGAGGACGTGCACGGTGGTCTTGGTCGGTTCGGACAAGGTCAGGCCCCCGCGGCGGCTCGGGCCGCGAGCGGCGCCGCCGCGGCGATCTGTTCCAGGGCTGCGTCGTCGATCGCCGTCGAGACGAACCACGACTCGAAGGCGCTCGGCGGCAGGTAGACGCCGTTGGCCAGCATGGTGTGGAAGAACGCCTTGAACGCGGCCGGGTTCTGCGTCTTCGCGGAGTCGTAGTCGACGACCTCGTCGCCGGTGAAGAAGATCGAGAACATGTTCCCGGCGTACTGCAGGCGGTGCGTCACGCCCGCGGCGCTGAGCGCGTCGGAGCAGAGCGACCCGATCGTGCCGGCCAGCTCGTCCAGCCTCTTGTAGGTGGCCGCGTCGGCCAGCCGCAGTGACGCGAGACCGGCGGCGCAGGCCAGCGGGTTCCCGGAGAGGGTGCCGGCCTGGTAGACCGGGCCGGCCGGGGCGAGCCGGGACATGATCTCCCGGCGGCCGCCGAACGCCGCGGCGGGCAGGCCGCCGCCCATCACCTTGCCGAAGGTGAACAGGTCGGCGTCGACCGGGTGCAGACCCGCCCAGCCGCCCGCGGAGACCCGGAAGCCGGTCATCACCTCGTCGACGATCAGCAGCGCGCCGTGCCGGTGGGCGATCTCGGCGAGGCCTTCGTTGAAGCCGTCGCGCGGGGTGACCACGCCCATGTTGCCGGGCGCCGCCTCGGTGATGATCGCGGCGATCTCCGCGCCCTGCTCGGCGAAGGCGGCCTCGACGGCGGCGACGTCGTTGTACGGCAGGACGATGGTCTCGCTGGCCGCCGCGCCGGTGACGCCGGGCGAGTCGGGCAGGCCGAGCGTGGCCACGCCGGAGCCGGCCGCGGCCAGCAGCGCGTCCACGTGCCCGTGGTAGCACCCGGCGAACTTCACGATCTTCGACCGGCCGGTGTAGCCCCGGGCCAGGCGGATCGCGGTCATGGTCGCCTCGGTGCCGGAGTTGACCAGCCGGACCTCGTCGATCGAGGTGCGGCGGACGATCTCCTCGGCCAGATCCACCTCGCCCGCGGTGGGGGTGCCGAAGCTGGTGCCCAGGGCCGCGGCCCGCTGCACCGCCTCGATCACCTCGGGGTGCGCGTGCCCGTGGATCAGCGGGCCCCAGGAGCAGACCAGGTCGACGTAACGCCGCCCGTCCACGTCGGTGAGCCAGGGACCGGAGCCCGAGGCCATGAACCGGGGCGTGCCGCCGACGGCGCGGAACGCACGCACAGGTGAATTGACCCCGCCGGGCACGATGGCCTGGGCGCGGTCGAACAGAGCCTGGGAGACCGGGGCGTCCTCCGGGTACGGAAGCTCCGCGGCGGGATATGTGGTGGTCACAGCAGACCCCATTCTGTCAGCGGCATGGAACGAGTATTGCGAGAGGGTTCTTCACGTCGCCGGATGATGTCCCTCAAGCGCCCGGTCTGACCGCGCCGGACGGGCTGATTCGCCCCGAAGAGGATAGGCTGACCGGCGTGGAGCGACCCGAGCTGTCCATCACGGTTCAGCGCGCACCCGACGAGGTTGTCATTCAGCTCGCCGGGGAGATCGACGTGCTCACGGTCGCCGAGCTGTCCACGGTCGTGAACGAGTTGCTCGCCGATGACCAGCCGCATCGCATCGTGCTGGACATGGCGGGCGTGACTTTCTGCGACTCGCAGGGCCTCGGCACGCTGGTGGTGCTCAGCCGTAAGGCGCAGCACGCGCAGGTGGTTCTGGCGCTGTCGAACGTCGGCGATTTCCTCATGCGTGTGCTGGACATCACCGGGCTGCGCTCGGCCCTGATGATCAGCAGCCACAGCTGAATCCCCCGCTTTCAGGGTGCGGATTCCGGGCGCGGAGGACGGCCGAATCCAACACACAGGAAGTGGAAAAACCCCCAGCTGATTCACAGCTGGGGGCTTGTGGACAAGCCTGTGGATAACTTCAGCGGAAGTTGCCGGTGAGCGTCGGCGCCGCCCCGCCCTCGGTCGTTCCCGCCGCGGTGTAGGAGTCCCCGTTCGCGTCCCGGCCACCCTTGGCATGGGTGTACCGGGCGTAGAACGTGTATGTGCCCGGCTCCAGGGTGTCGCCGGACGAGAGCACGAAACGCCAGACGACGGCGCCCTGCTCCTCGACTACCGCGCTGTTCACGCTGGCGCCCGGCACCTGCTGACTGCCGCCGCGGGCCACGAAGTCGGCGGTCCGGGCGACCCGGATCGTCACCTCCAGCGCGGTGAGCCGCTCCCGGGTCGTCACCGTCACGACGCTGCTGGCCTGCGACTCGCCGTCCGGGGCGACCGAGCCGTCCGCCCACAGCGCGGTGCTCACGGTGGCCGGGCCGCTGGTGCCGGTGGTGCCGACGGTGGCGGAGGGGGACACGGACCGGCTGGGCGATCGGGAAGCCTTGGGTGGCTTGCTGGGGGTGCTGCTCGGCGTACCGCTCGGGCTGGTGGGCCCGGTGGAAGGCGGACCGCTCGGGATCGGCTCGACGGTGACCACCACCGGGGGTGCTGTGGGGCCGGGTTGCGGTTCGCCGTCACCGGCGACCGCCCATTGAGCGAAGCCGCCACCGCCGAGGACCGCCGCCACCGCGACGGCGGCGCCGGTGATCCGCAGCCGCGGTGACCGGCGCTGCTCGACGTGGTTGCGCATCGCGGTCTGCGTGATGCGGTCGAGCATCGCCTCACGGTCCGGACGGTGCACCGCCGCCTCGGCGCGCAGTGCCGCGCGCAGCTCTGATTCGATGAGCGTCATCGCGCCGCCTCCCAACCGTTGAGTCGTGCCAGTGCGACACTGCTGCCGCCGAGTAGTTCCGCGAGTTGCCGGGCGCCGCGTGACGTCGCGCTCTTCACCGCGCCCACCGAGATGCCGAGTGCCGTGGCGACCTCCTTCTCGGAGAGGTCGAAGGCGTACCGGAGGACCACACAGGCCCGCCGCCGGTGCGGCAGCCGCGCCAGCGCGCTGCGCACGTCCACCACCGCGGGGGTGTCCGGATCCAGCACCCGGCGGATGATCGGGTCCAGGGAGAGCAGCCGCTCGCGTTTCTTCCGCCGGACCCAGTTGCGGGCCAGGTTCATCAGGATGCCGTGCCCGTAGGCGACCGGGTCCTCCGCCGCCACCACGCGTTCCCAGTGCCGCCACACCTCGGTCAGCGCATCGGCCGCCAGATCGTCGGCGGCGTCGTGCTCACCGGTCATCAGGTACGCCAGACGCGACATCGAATCGTGATGGCGCTCGAAGTACTCGCGGAACGCGGCGTCGCGCATCGGCATCCTCGGGTTGTGCCGGGGCCGTGGCCGCCGGGAGGACGCTCCCGGCGGCCACGGTCGATCACTTGAAGGTGATGTCGGACTCGTTGTAGATGCAGTTCACGCCGTCCGGGCCGGTGCCGATCTTGGTCGGCTCCTTGCCGGAGTCGTTGCCGGTGAACTTGACGCAGATGTCCAGGCTCTTCTTGCCGACCACGGTCACGCCGGAGATCCGGGCCGTGTCGCCGAAGTTGGCGTTGATGCCGACCAGGCTGCCGGCCGGGGCGGTGGCGACCACGTTCTGCACCACGACCGCGCGCTTGTGCTGGGTGGAGCAGTTGCCGCACGAGCGGTACAGCTTGCCGAAGTCGGAGACCTGGAAGTTCTTGATGGTCAGGGTGCCGCCGCCGTTGTGCTGGAAGACCTTGTCGTCCGCGCCCTTGGCGCCGCCGCCGTCGATCGTGTAGGTGGCCGAGGCGCCGCCCTTGAAGGTCGCCGCGTCCTCACCGACGTTCTCCCACCACACGTTGATCAGCGTGCAGGAGCCGGAGCAGTGGATGCCGTCCGCGGCCGGGGCGCCGAGGATGACGTTCTTCAGCACCGCGCCGTCGGCCAGCTTGAACAGCGGGTCCTGGCCCTCGGCCTGGCCGTCGCCGCCCAGCGCGCCGCTGCCGAAGTAGCGGGCGTTGCCGCCGTCCACGGTGCCGGAGACGGGAATGGTCGCGGTGACCGGCTTCTCGCTGGTGGCCTTGGGCCAGGCGGCGGACGAGCTGGTCGCGGTCGGGGTGGCGGTCGCCGTCTTGGTCGCCGTCGGGGTCGCCGTGGCGGTCTTGGTCGCCGTCGGGGTCGCGGTCGCCGAAGCGGTCGCCGTCTTGGTGGCGGTCGGGGTCGCCGTGGCCGTCTTGGTGGCCGTCGGGGTCGCGGTCGCCGAGGTGGCCGAGCCGCCGCCCAGCGGGTTCACCGCGACGTCGTCGAACTCCGCCGAGGCGTAGCTGGTGATCAGGCCGATGCGGCCGGCGCCGGCGAGCGAGCCGGTGCCCGAGGCGACCTTGGCGCCGTCGACCCAGCCGGTGACGGTGTTGCCCGAGACGTCGACCTTCAGGGTGTGCCACGAGGTCGGGTTGCCGACCGCGGCGGAGCCGAGGCTGGTGATCGTGCTGCCCTTGACCACCTGGAGCTCGGCCTTGCCGGCCGAGGTCAGCGCGAGCCGGTACATCGTGGAGGAACCGCTGGCCCGGGCCGCGACACCGGCCAGGCCCTTGCTGAGGTCGAGACCCTTGACCTTCGCCTCGACCGAGTAGTTGGTCCAGCTCGTCTCACCGGCGAAGACCCGGGCGAGCTCGCTGTCGGCCTTGGCCTGCTGGTAGACCTTGGATCCGTCGGAGACGACGGACCAGGTGCCCCCGGACTTGGACCAGTTGCTCGCGCCGCTCTCGAAGTCGTCGCTGAACAGGGTGGCGGCCGAAGCCGAGGGAACGAGGATGGCGACCAGCGCGGTGACGGCGCCGGCCGCACCGGCCGCGCCGAGACCCACGACCAGACGACGGCGCCGCCGGCTCGGGGTCGCGCTGGGCATTGCGTGCCGCATGTTGCTCCTACTCAGGGGATGAGGCCACCGTCGGGGACGGCGGGCGTCGCATGATCAAAGCGATCACGCCCCGGTAGTGGTGCGGCTGCCCGGCAAAGTTGTTCGTAGTGACCCACGTCACATGCGGTTCACCGGGAGGGCGAGGTCAGTCCCCCCAGCGGGCCTTCTCCAGCAGATCGAGCGCCTCGGCGGCGGCCTTGTCGCCGCCGGCACGCAGCACCCGGGCCGCCTCGTCGATCGTCCCGGTGAGCCGCTGCCACTGCGCCTCGCGCTCCCGGTACGCCTCGGTCTGGGCCTTGAGCTGCTGATTCTTGGTCCACAGCTCGACGAAGATGGAGACCTTGGCGCGGAGCACCCACGGGTCGAACGGCTTGGTCAGGTAATCGACGGCGCCCACCGCGTACCCCCGGAGGGCGAGCTGGGCGTCCCGGTCGGCGGCGGTGAGGAAGAGGATCGGCACGTGCCGGGTCCGCTCCCGCCGCTTGATGTGACTGGCCGTCTCGAAACCGTCCATGTTGGGCATGTGCGCGTCCAGCAGGATCACCGCGAAGTCGTCGGTGAGCAGCTGCTTGAGCGCGGCCTCGCCGCTCTCCACGGCGACCGGCGTCACCGGCAGACCCTGCAGGATCGCCTCCAGGGCCAGCAGATTGTCCCGCCGGTCGTCGACCAGCAGCGCCTTGGCGCGCTCACCCACTCGTACTCACCTCACCCAACAGTCGTGTCCGGTCAGCCGTGGTCCGGCCCGGTGGTCCCCTCCTGGTTTACCCAGCGGTCCATCAGTTCGATCAACTCATCCAGATCGACCGGTTTCGTGATGTAGTCACTGGCTCCGGCGGCGAGAGCCGACTCCCGGTCACCCGGCATCGCCTTCGCCGTCAGGAAGACTACCGGCAGGTCCCGGAAACGCTGATTTCGGCGAATCCCGCGGGTCGTCTCGTAGCCGTCCTGGTCGGGCATCATCGCGTCCATCAGCACGATGTCGATCTCCGGGTGCTCGGCCAGGATCCGAACCCCGTCCACCCCGTTGTCCGAGTACAGCACGTGGAGTCCATGCATCTCGAGGGCACTGGTCAGGGCGAAGACGTTACGCACGTCGTCGTCGACGATCAGCACCGTGACCCCCTCCAGTTTCCGGGCGGCCGCGCTGGGTGCGGGCTTCTCCTCGACCCGCGGCGGCATCTCCATCAGCGGCAGCCCCAGCGAGGCGGCCGGCCGCACCGAGACGGCCTTGGCCGGCACCGACGGCAGCACCGGCATCGGGATCGCGTCCGGCGTCAGCGCCTCCGGCATGAAGAGCGTGAAGGTGGAACCCTCCCCCGGCTCCGAGGACACCGCGATGGTGCCGCCGAGCAGGGCGGCGAACTCGCGGCTGATCGACAGTCCCAGGCCGGTGCCGCCGTACTTGCGGGTGGTGGTGCCGTCAGCCTGCTGGAACGGCTCGAAGATGATCGCGAGCTTCTCGTCCGAGATGCCGATGCCGGTGTCGGTGACGGCGAACGCCACCACCTGCTGCGCCGAATGCAGCGACGGCGGCGCGTCCACGCCGGCGTCCAGCGAGGTCGGGAAGATGCTCAGTGTCACCGAGCCGCTGTCGGTGAACTTGACCGCGTTCGACAGCAGGTTGCGCAGGATCTGCTGGAGCCGCTGCGGGTCGGTGACCAGCGAGTCCGGCAGTTCGGGCGCCACGTCCACCCGGAAGTCCAGGCCCTTGACCTCGGCCTGCGGGACGAACGCCTGCTCGACGTAGCTGCGGATGCCGTCGAAGTCGACCACGTCCGGCTCCACGTCCATCCGGCCGGCCTCGATCTTGGACAGGTCGAGGATGTCGTCGATGAGCGACAGCAGGTCCGAGCCGGCACTGTGGATGGTGCGGGCGAACTCGATCTGCTTGCTCGTCAGGTTCTGCTCGGTGTTGTCGGCCAGCAGCCGGGCCAGCAGCAACAGCGAGTTCAGCGGGGTCCGCAGCTCGTGGCTCATGTTGGCGAGGAACTCGGACTTGTACGTGTTCGCCCGCGACAGCTGCTGCGCCTTCTCCTCCAGGCCGAGCCGGGCCAGCTCGATCTCCCGGTTCTTCAGCTCGATGTTCGCCTTCTGCTCGCTGAGCAGCTTGGCCTTGTCCTCCAGTTCGGCGTTGGTGCGCTGCAACTCGGCCGACTGGTCCTGCATCTCCCGGGCCAGCCGCTGCGACTGGGCGAGCAGCTGCTCGGTCCGCCGGTTGGCCTGGATGGTGTTGAGCGCGACCCCGATCGTGGCGACCAGCCGCTCCAGGAACGTCAGGTGCAACCCGGAGAAGGCGGCCACCGACGCGAACTCGATCACGCCGAGCATCTCGCCCTCGAACAGCACCGGCAGCACCACCATGTCGTTCGGCGGCATGGCCAGCAGGCCGGAGCGCATGGTCAGTATCCCGTCGTGGGTGGCCCGTACCCGGATCGTGCGGCGGGACACCGCGGCCTGACCGACCAGTCCCTCACCCGGGCCGAAGATCACCTCGTGGTCGCGGGCGACGTAGCCGTACGCCGCGGCCAGCCGCAGCCGGGTCACCGCCTCGGAGTTGTCGACCAGGAAGAACGCGCCGAGCTGGGCGTCCACCAGGGGCGTCACCTCGGTCATGATCATGCGGCAGACCTCGCCGACGTCCCGCTGGCCCTGGAGCAGGCCACCGATCCGGGCCAGGTTCGAGTCGAGCCAGCCCTGCTCCGCGTTCGTCTTGGTGGTGTCGCGGAGCGTGACGATCATCTGGTTGATGTTGTCCTTGAGCTCCGCCACCTCGCCCTGCGCCTCGACGGCGACGCTCTGGGTCAGATCGCCGCGGGTCACGGCGGTGGACACCTCGGCGATCGCGCGCAGCTGGATGGTCAGGGTGGAGGCGAGCTGGTTCACGTTGTCGGTGAGGTCGCGCCACGTACCCGAAACGCCCTTGACCTGCGCCTGGCCGCCAAGCTTGCCCTCGGAACCGACCTCCCGCGCGACACGCGTCACCTCGTCGGCGAACGACGAGAGTTGGTCCACCATCGTGTTCACGGTGTTCTTCAGCTCGAGGATCTCACCGCGCGCGTCGACCGTGATCTTCTGGCCGAGGTCGCCCTTCGCGACCGCGGTGGAGACCTGCGCGATGTTGCGGACCTGACTGGTCAGGTTGGACGCCATGT
>NZ_BOMZ01000067.1 GCF_016862455.1 Actinoplanes utahensis | reverse complement strand
CACCGTGGACTTGAGCTCCAGGATCTCGCCGCGGGCGTCGACCGTGATCTTCTGGCCGAGGTCGCCCTTCGCCACGGCCGTGGTGACCGACGCGATGTTGCGGACCTGGCTGGTCAGGTTCGACGCCATGTAGTTGACGTTGTCGGTGAGGTCGCGCCACGTACCCGAAACGCCCTTGACCTGGGCTTGTCCGCCCAGCTTGCCCTCGGAACCGACCTCCCGCGCGACACGCGTCACCTCGTCGGCGAACGACGAGAGCTGGTCGACCATGGTGTTCACGGTGTTCTTCAGCTCGAGGATCTCACCGCGCGCGTCGACGGTGATCTTCTGCGACAGGTCGCCCTTCGCCACCGCGGTGGAGACCTGCGAGATGTTACGGACCTGGGCGGTGAGGTTGGCGGCGAGCTGGTTCACGTTCTCGGTGAGGTCGCGCCACGTGCCGGAGACGCCGCGGACCTGGGCCTGGCCGCCCAGCCGGCCCTCGGTGCCCACCTCGCGGGCCACCCGGGTCACCTCGTCGGCGAACGACGACAGCTGGTCCACCATCGTGTTGACGGTGTCCTTGAGCTCCAGGATCTCGCCCTGCGCGGCCACCGTGATCTTCTGCGACAGGTCGCCCTTCGCCACCGCGGTGGAGACCTGCGCGATGTTGCGGACCTGACTGGTCAGGTTGGACGCCATCGAGTTCACCGAGTCGGTGAGGTCCTTCCAGGTGCCCGCGACGTTCGGCACGTCGGCCTGACCACCCAGCTTGCCCTCGGTGCCCACCTCCCGGGCCACCCGGGTCACCTGCTCGGCGAAGAGCCGCAGCGTGTCGGTGAGCCCGTTCATCGTGTCGGACAGCTCGGCCACCTCGCCCCGGGCCGACACGGTGATCTTCTGCGACAGGTCGCCGCGGGCCACCGCGGTCGCCACCTGGGAGATCGAGCGCACCTGGTGCGTCAGGTTCGACGCCATGGTGTTCACCGAGTCGGTCAGGTCCTTCCAGGTGCCCGCCACGCCGCGCACGTCGGCCTGACCACCCAGCTCCCCCTCGGTGCCCACCTCGCGGGCCACCCGCGTCACCTCGTCGGCGAACGACGACAGCTGGTCCACCATCGTGTTCACCGTACGGCCGATCCGGAGGAACTCGCCGCGCAGCGGCCGCCCGTCCATCTCCAGGGCCATGTGCTGCGACAGGTCACCCTCGGCGACCGCCACGATGACCCGGGAGATCTCGGTGGTGGGCCGGGCCAGGTCGTCGATCAGCGAGTTGACCGAGCGGACGCTGTCCGCCCAGGAGCCGTCCAGGCCTTCCTCGTCGAGACGCTCGGTGAGCCGGCCGTCACGGCCGACGATCCGGCTGATCCGCCGCAGGTCCAGGTTCTGCCGCTCCTGGAGCGAGACGACCTCGTTGAACGCCTCCGCCACCGCCCCGGCCATGCCGCTGCGCCGGGGCAGGCGAACCTTCAGATCGCCGCGGCGCACACGGCGCAGCGCATCGGCGAGTTCACCGAGCAGAACGGTCTCGTCGGGCACGCCGACGCCGCCCTCTTCAGCCGTAGTCATGCTGTCCTCACTCGCTGTAAATCACGGGGGGTTCCCTATCCTCTCTCGCCCGACCGGGTCAATGCGAGAGACGACTTTGTGCATTAACCCGTCCACGGGAGAGGATGCATGAGTGCCAGGCGAGGTCGGAACCAGGACGAGCATCCCGTCGGGTGCGCCGTCCGAGGCTGTGGTGCGCCGCACCAGGCTGCCCAACGATCGTCGGACCCCGGCGGCGGCCCGTGCGCTCGTCCGCTCCGTGCTGGAGGAGACCGGGCTCGTCGGGCTGCTCAACGAGGCCCTGTTGCTCACCACCGAGTTGTCCACCAACGCGGTGGTGCACGCCAACACCGAGCTGGAGATCGAGGTGGCCGCCGACACCAGCGGGCTCACCGTGACCGTCACCGACTTCGCGGTCGGCCCGGTCGAGCAGCTCACCATCGGTCCCCGTAACGAGACGTCGGAGATAGGGGAGGTCGCCGAGCGTGGCCGCGGCCTGCTCCTGGTCGATCACTTCGCCAGCCGGTGGGGCACCGTGCACGAGGGCGACGGCAAGGGCGTCTGGTTCCGGCTCGACCAGCGTGCGGACGCCGGACCGGTGCGGCTGCCCAGCACCACCGAGTCACCGAGCCTGGGCGCGCTCACCGGCCTGTTGCGCAGCGGCACCGACCGGCAGTCCGAGGACGGCCTCGCCGACCTGGCCACCGATCTGCTGTCCCGGCTGGCGCGCCTGACCGGCGCGGCCGGCGGCGTGCTGCGGCTGGACCGCGGCGACGGCACGGGACGGCAACTCCTCGCACGGTACGGCCGTGCTCCCCGCGACAACGCCGACACCATCCGGGTCCCCCTCAGCGTGCAGCGGCCCTACTCCGGCGAGCTGGAACTCGACGCCGCCCCGGAGGGGTACGCCCTGGCCCTGGCCACCATGGTCGCCGAACGTTTCGCCCTGCACCTGGAGAACGACCGGCTCCGCCGCGCCGACGTCCGCCGGGCCACCTGGATCACCTTCCTGTCCGAGGCCAGCGAGCTGCTCGCCCAGTCCCTCGACGTGAACCTGACGATGGCCCTCATCCCGCAACTGGTGGTGCCCCGGCTGGGCCAGTGGTGTGCGGTGCACACCACCGACGCGTGGGGCCGGCTGCAACTGGCCGCCGCCACCCACGCCGAGGAGACCGCGCTGCCCCAGCTGCACGCGACACTGGCCGAGCCGGGCCCGGAGTCGCTGCTGGCCCGGCTGGAGGAGGCGTCCCGGCTCGGCACCCAGGTGATGTTCGGCTCCCCGATGGAGGGGTACGCGGTGCCGCTGGTCGCCCGCGGTGCCCGGCTCGGCACCCTGGCGGTCGGCCGGCACCCGAAACACCGGCACGACGCCGACGAGGTGGCGGTCCTGGAGGACGTGGCCCGGCGGGCCGCGCTCGCCATCGACAACGCCCGGATCCACGACGAGCGGCACCGGGTCGCCCGCACCCTGCAGGCCTCGCTGCTGCCGCCGGCGCTGCCCCGGGTGGACGGCATCGGCTTCGCCGCGGAGTACGTGCCGACCGGCTCCGAGGTGGGCGGCGACTTCTACGACGTCGTCCCGAGCGGCACCGACCAGTGGCTGGTGGTGGTCGGTGACGTGTCCGGCAAGGGCGTGCAGGCGGCCACGGTGACCGGGCTGGTCCGCGACGTGATCCGGATCCTGGTCGACGACGGCAAGGCGCTCAGCGAGATCCTCTGGCGGGTCAACCGCACGCTCGTGCAGCGCGGCGGCGGCCGGTACTGCACGCTCGCCATGGCCTCGGTGACCCGGCAGCAGAACGGGAACCTCGGCGTCTGCCTGCACCTGGCCGGCCACGACCGGGCGGTGCTGGTCCGGGCCGACGGCAAGACGTCCTTCGTCGGTGAGGGCGGGACGGCGCTGGGGCTGCTGGAGACGATCACCTCGCCGGACGTGTCGATCACACTGGAGTCCGGCGACTCCCTGATCTTCTACACCGACGGGGTGACCGAGCGGCGCCGCGGCCGGGAGCTGTTCGGATCGTCCCGGCTGCGGGAGGCGTCGGCGCCGCTGGCGGGCTATCCGGCCGATGTGATGGCGGCCCGGCTGCGCTCCACCACCATCAACTTCTCGGTCGAGGAGCCCCGCGACGACATCGCGATCCTGGTGCTGCGCAACGACGCCTGATCCATCGCATCGTCCCCAGCCGTAGCCTCGCGCCGGGTGCCGGGTGCCGGGTGCCGGGTGCCGGGTGCCGGGTGCCGGGTGCCGGGTGCCGGGTGCCGGGTGCCGGGTGCCGGGTGCCGGGTGCC
>NZ_BOMZ01000066.1 GCF_016862455.1 Actinoplanes utahensis | reverse complement strand
CGGGTGCCGGGTGCCGGGTGCCGGGTGCCGGGTGCCGGGTGCCGGGTGCCGGGTGCCGGGTGCCGGGTGCCGGGTGCCGGGTGCCGGGTGCAGCCTCGCACTTGGAGCGACATCGCGCTCGGAGCGACATCGCGCTCGGAGCGACATCGCGCGTGCCGGCATCGCGCCGTGAGCAGCATCGACGCTCACCCCTTCGCGGGGAATCCGAGATGTGAGAGTCGATCCCGCCGCCTCGTGCGTTGGAGTACGGTGTGGGGCCCGCCGCCGGTGAAACCGGATGTGGCGGGTCCCATGCCGGTGACGGTGGCGGGCCGGGTGCGGCAACGCCCTGCCCGCCACCGGCACCCCGGCCGGGGTGACTCGACCGTCCTGATCGATCCGCCCTTTTTGTCGGCCTGGTCATGGCATGGTGTTTCTCATGGCGAAGACGCAGTACTACACCGCCACCAGCATCGACGGCTTCACCGCCGACGAGAAGAACTCGCTGGACTGGCTCTTCGAGGTGGACGAGGGCACCGAGAACCCGTTCGGCGAGTTCTTCGAGGGCGTCGGCGCGTTCGCCATGGGGGCGACCACTTACGAATGGATCCTCGAGCACGACAACCTGCTGGAGGAGCCGGAGAACTGGCACGACATGTACGGCGAGGTCCCGTGCTGGGTCTTCACCCACCGGGACCTGCCGCCGGTGCCGGACGCCAACGTGTTCATGATCAGTGGGGATGTCCGCCGGGTGCACGAGGCGATGGTCGTCGCGGCCCAGGGCAAGAACGTCTGGCTGGCCGGCGGCGGCGACCTGGTGAGTCAGTTCGTCGCGGAGGACCTGCTCGACGAGATCATCCTGGGGATCGCGCCGACGATCCTCGGCTCGGGCGTCCCGATGATGCGCCGGCGTGTCCTCGTCGACGACCTGATCCTCACCGGGGTGCGTGAGGTCGGTCAGTTCGCCTACCTCACCTATGCCGTCGGCGAGGTCGCCCGGATGGGCCGCCATCTGGCCGCCGAGACCGCCGCCGTCATCCCGGTCCTGAGCAGGACCTAGGCCGGAACGCCTAGAACATGTCCGCCGGACGGGCCATCTCGATCTCCGCTGCCAGCTCGGGCGGTGCGGTCAGGACCGCGATCTGGCCGCGCCGCGCCATCAGCACCTGTTTCAGGCCCACCACGATGTCGCCGACGCGTGCCGCGCTCACCCCGCGCGGCAGCACGGCGTGCAGCACGCCCGCGCCCGCCGACCCGCGGACCGGCACCGCCGCCGCCCCGACCGCGTCGAGCACGGTGTAGACGACGGCCGGGACATCCCAGGAGCGCACCCGGAACCGCAGCACCACGTCACCGGGAACGAACGGATAACGCCCCCACCAGGCGGGCGCCGCGGACTGCAGGCCGGCGGACCCGCCGAGGAGCCGGGCCAGGCGGCCGGCACTGGTCGCGACCCAGTCGGGCGCGCCCTCCAGCAGCAGCGCGAGCGTGCCGGCGCCGGCGGCCGGCAGGTCCATCTCGACCGCGCTCGGCGAGAAATCCCGGGTGGCCGCGGCGACCAGGTCACCGGCCTCGGTCGGGGTCGACACCGGACGGACCACCCAGCACCGCGATGCCGGGATCGGCTCCACCGGCAGCACCGCCGCGGTGATCACCCCGTCGCCGCCCTCCCACCCCTCGACCCGCAGCGCCTCGCCCGATGGATCGATCAGGTCGGTGCGCAGGACCTGCCCGCCGGGCGGGCCGAACTGGTGGCGCAGCGGGCCGGCCTCGTTGAGCGCGAGCACGCCGCCGATGGTGGCGCCCCGGGACGGCGGGTCGAGGGTGAGACGTTTGCCGTGCAGGGCCAACGCGGCCTGGGCGGCGCCGACCGGGGTGCCGGCGGCCACCATCGCCGTCGAGCCGTCGTGGCCCCACAGTCCGTTGAGGCGCGCGGTGTCGATGAGGATGTCGGCGGGTGGCGCGGGCGGGCCCCAGAAGAACTTGCTGCCGGAGCCGCGCGGCCGGACGCTGAGCCCGTGTTTCCCCGCGAGGACCAGCAGCGCGGCGAGCGATCGCGGGGTGGCCGGAGCCGCGACGAAGCCGGCGCCCTCGACACGCGCGGAGCCCGGACCGCAGATCTCCACCAGATCGGAGAGAAGGGAACCGCTCACGTCCGAAGCCTCCCCACGCTGAAGATCGTCCACTCTGGCACATCGTACACATGTTCGAATGACCGAGGTTCGTGTGTGTCGGAAATTCGGGCGGTAACGTGTTTCCGGTGACGATTGAAGGTCCACCCATCGCTCGCCAGGCGCCCACGGAGCGCACCTTCCACGGCGACACGGTCACCGACGAGTTCGCGTGGCTGATGGCCAAGGAGGACCCGGCGACCATCGCCCACCTGGAGACGGAGAACGCCTGGACCGATCAGGCGACGGCCCATCTGGAGCCGCTCCGCGAGACGATCTTCCAGGAGATCAAGGCCCGCACGCAGGAGACCGACCTCTCGGTGCCGTCGCGCAAGGGCGCGTTCTGGTACTACACACGCACCGAGGAGGGCAAGCAGTACGGGATTCATTGCCGGGTGCCGGTCCGCCCCGGTGAGACCGCCCCTCCGATGGGTGACGACAAGCCCGGCGAGCAGGTCCTCCTCGACGGCAACGAGCTCGCCGAGGGCAAGGACTTCTTCGCGCTCGGCACCTTCGACGTGAGCCCCGACGGCGACTGGCTGGCCTACTCCACCGACTTCGACGGCGACGAGCGGTTCACCCTCCGGGTCAAGAACCTGACGACCGGCGAGGTGCTGGCCGACGAGATCACCGACGTGTTCTACGGCAGCGCCTGGTCGGCCGACGGCAGCGTGCTGTTCTACATCACCGTCGACGACGCGTGGCGGCCGCACCGGGTGTGGCGGCACACCATCGGCGGCACCGACGACGAGCTGGTCTTCGAGGAGCCGGACGAGCGGTTCTGGGTGGGCGTCGACCTGACCCGCAGCGAGAAGTTCATCGTCATCGACGCGCACAGCAAGGTCACCTCCGAGGTGCGGGTGATCCCGGCCGACGCGCCGTCCACCGATCCGGTCCTGATCGCCGAGCGCCGCCAGGGCGTCGAGTATTCGATCGAGCACCACGGCCACCGGTTCCTGATCCTGCACAACCAGGACGCCGAGGACTTCGCCCTGTCCTGGACCTCCGCCGACAACCCCGGCGAGTGGATCGAGATGATCCCGCACCAGCCGGGCACCCGGCTGGAGTCGGTGGACGCGTTCGCCCGCCACCTGGTGATCTCGCTGCGCCGCGACGGCCTGACCGGCCTGCGGGTGCTCACCGACGGCAGCACCGCGTCCTACGACATGGCGTTCCCCGAGCCGCTCTACAGCGTCGGCCTGACCGCCAACCCGGAGTACGAGACGTCCTCGGTCCGGATCACCTACACCTCGCTGATCACTCCCGACTCGGTCTACGACGTGGACCTGAACACGCGGGTGCAGACGCTGCGCAAGCAGCGGCCGGTGCTGGGCGGTTACGACCCGGACGCCTACGAGCAGTTCCGCGAGTGGGCGACGGCTCCCGACGGCACCCGGATCCCGATCTCGATCGTGGCGCGCAAGGGTGTGCCGAAAGAGGCGCCGGCGCTGCTCTACGGATACGGCTCCTACGAGCACTCGATCGACCCGTACTTCTCGATTCCGCGCCTGTCCCTGCTGGACCGCGGCGTCGTCTTCGCCATCGCGCACGTGCGCGGCGGCGGCGAGATGGGCCGCCAGTGGTACGAGCACGGCAAGATGCTCGCCAAGAAGAACACCTTCACCGACTTCGTGGCGGCCGCCGAGGCCCTGATCCGCAACCGCTGGAACACCGCGTCCCGGCTGGTCGCCCGGGGTGGCTCGGCCGGTGGCCTGCTGATGGGCGCCGTCGCCAACATCGCACCGGAGAGGTTCGCCGGCATCCTGGCCGAGGTGCCGTTCGTGGATCCGCTCACCTCGATCCTCGACCCGTCGCTGCCGCTGACGGTCACCGAGTGGGAGGAGTGGGGCAACCCGCTCGAGTCGGCCGAGGTCTACGCCTACATGAAGTCCTACAGCCCCTATGAGAACGTCACCAAACAGGACTATCCCCGGATCCTCGCGGTGACCAGCCTCAACGACACTCGGGTCCTCTACCACGAGCCGGCCAAGTGGATCGCCCGGCTGCGGTCGGTCGCCCCGGAGGGGGACTACCTGCTCAAGACCGAGATGGGCGCCGGTCACGCGGGCCCGAGCGGCCGCTACGACTCGTGGAAGGAAGAGGCCTTCAACCTCGCCTGGATCATCGACGTCCTGAAGGCCTGAAAACCTCGCGGGGTACGGGTCCGCCCGTACCCCGCAGGCCGTGTCAGTGCCGTGGCGGTCTCGTGTCAGAGCCGACCGTGATCGTGGTCCACATGACGACAGCGACTGCGACGAAGTTCGCCGGAACGGCCGCCCTGGCCGCCACTCTCCTGACCGGCACGGCCGCCCCCGCGCGGGCCGACGGAATCGACCGGGCGGAGCTCCGGCAGGTGGTCGAGGAGATCGCCGGCTCCGGTTTCACCGGGGTCCAGGTCCGTGTCTCCGACGGCCGACGCGACTGGGCCGGCAGCGCCGGTGTGCGTGAGCTGGGCAGACCCGGCGCGCCGCCGGTGAACGGCCGGTTCCGGGTGGGCAGCGCCACCAAGACGTTCATCGCGACCATCGCCCTTCAACTGGTGGCCGAGGGCCGGATCGGCCTGGACGAGCCGGTCGCCGGGCATCTCCCCGGGTACGGGCTGGACGAGCGGATCACGCTGCGGATGCTGCTGCAGCACACCAGCGGTGTCTTCAACTTCACCGGCGACTACGACCCGGACGGCACGCTGGTTCCGGGGATCGTCTGGTCCGGTGGGGAGTGGGTGCGGGACCGGTTCAAGACCTACCAGCCTGAGGATCTGGTACGCCTGGCGCTGTCCCACCCGCTGCGCTTCACCCCCGGCACCGACTGGGGCTACTCCAACACCAACTACGTGCTGGCCCGGCTGCTGGTCGAGGAGGTCACCGGCCGCCCGTTCGCCGCCGAACTGCAACGGCGGATCCTGCGCCCGCTCGGCATGCGGGACACCACGGCGCCGGGCACGTCGCCGGAGATCCCCGGGCCGCACGCACACGCCTACTACCGCTACGACGGCCGGACCGTCGACGTCACCCGACAGAACCCGTCCTGGATCGGTGGCGGCGGCGACATGATCTCGACCACCGGGGACCTGCGAACGTTCATCTCGGCCCTGATGAGCGGCAGACTCCTGCCGGCGCGGCTGCTGGCCGAGATGCGCACCCCGAACGCGAAGATCGGTTACGGCCTGGGCCTGTTCGTGCAGGACGGCAGCACCCCGTCGCCGTTCCCGCTGCCCGCCTGCGGCACCCCGATCGTGACCCACAACGGCGGCGTCCAGGGGTACGCGACGATGATGTACAGCACGCTCGACGGCGACCGGACCCTGACCGCCTCGCTCACCTACGTCGACGACGTCGCGCAGACGCAGGCCGGCGCCTTCCGCGAGGCGATGCAGGCTCTCATCGACGAGACCTTCTGTGCGTGAGGGGGGCCGAACCGCCCACTTCTAGACGGTACGGCGGACCGCGACGACGGCGATGTCGTCCGCCTGCTCCCTGGCTCCGGTGAGCTGGGCGAGCAGGCGGCGGCAGAAGTCGTCCAGGTCCGGTTCGACCGTGCCGGCCTGCTCGGCCAGCGCCCGCATCCCCTCGTCGATGTCGATGTCCCGGCGTTCGATCAGCCCGTCGGTGTAGAGCACCAGAGTGCCGCCGGGCGGCAGCACGTACTCCACCTCGGCCCGCAGCGGCGCGGCGAGGCCGAGCAGCGCCCCGCGCGGCTCCAGGAACCGCACCTCGCCGTCGACGTGCACCAGCGGCGGCAGGTGCCCGGCCGACGCCATCCGGATCAGGCCGGTCGCCGGTTCCAGGGTGAGCAGGCACAGCGTCGCCGAGTCGGCCGGCAGCACGGTCCGCATGAACCGGTTGACCAGCTCCAGCACCGCGCCCGGCGAGTGCCCCTCGATGGCGTAGGCGCGTACCGCGTGCCGGATCTCCGCCATCACCGTCGCGGCGTGCAGCGAGTGCCCGGCCACGTCACCGATCGCCACCAGCAGTCGGTCGCCGACCACCGTCAGTTCGTAGAAGTCGCCGCCCACCTCGGTCTGCGAGCCGGCCGGCTCGTAGAGCACGCCCAGGTCCAGGCCCGGCACCTCGGGCAGCCGGGATTGCAGGAGGCTGCGTTGCAGGGTGACCGCGATCCGGTGCTCCTCGTCGAAGGAGCGCTGCGCCTCCACCGCGGCCGCGACCGCCTGCGAGAGCTGCCGCAGCACCGGGAAGCCGGGCATCTGCGAGCTGCCCGGGACGGCGACGTAGACCGGCGGGCGGTCGGCACGCAGCCGGGCCGCGGCAACCGCGACCGTCTCGCCGGCCGGCCAGTCGACCACGCCCCAGTCGGCGGGCTCGTCGCTGCGCACCAGCGATCCGACGGCCACCGGCTCCCCGGGGACGGCCCATCGGCGTACCCCCGCCGGGTTCCCCACCGCGGCCAGGCTCTCGCCCTCGGAGGTCTCCGCGACCACCGCCACCGGGCCGCCGAAGATGTTCCAGGCGCCCTCGGCGGCCGCCGCCAGCAGGGACGGGAGGTTCGCCGCCGAGTTGATCGCCAAGGTGGTCTCGGCCAGCTTGACCATCCGTTCGGCGAGCTGCTCGGCACGCTGCCGGGCGCGGTAGTAGCGCAGCACGGCCTGCACCGTCGCGATCAGCTCGTCCGGTTCGATCGGTTCGACCAGGTAGGCGTCGGCGCCGCGGTTGAGTCCCTGGGTACGGTCGTTGACGTCCACGGCGTGCGCGGAGACGTGGATCACCGGCAGCACCCCGTACCGATGATCGGTCTTGATCCGTTCGCAGACCTCGAAACCGCTCATGTCCGGCAGCTTCACGTCCAGCACGACCAGATCGATCTCGGTCTCCAGCAGGCGGGTCAGCGCCTCGCCCCCGGTCTCCGCCTCCCGGACCGTGAAACCGGCCCGGCTGAGCCAGCTCACCAGCAGATAGCGCTTGGTCGCGCTGTCGTCGACGACCAGCAGGGTGGCCGGGGCCCGCGAGTCGGTCATGACGTGATCGGCAACCGGAGGGTGAAAGTGCTGCCCTCACCGGGCGCGGAGTCGACCCGCAGGCCACCGCCCAGGATGCCGGCCAGGCGCCGCGCGTAGGGCAGGCCGAGACCGGTGCCCTTGCCGCTCACCGGCTTGCTGCCGGGCACCTGGTAGAACTCCTCGAAGATGCGTTCCTGCAGCTCGGGTGGGATGCCGGTGCCGGTGTCGGCGACCACGAACTCGGCGTCGCCGTCGATCGGGCGCACGCTGAGGCGTACCGATCCGGTCTCGGTGAATTTCAGCGCGTTGGTCAGCAGGTTACGCAGCACCTGGGCGAGCAGCACCTCGTCGGAGCGCAGCACCGGCAGGGTCGGCTCGTCGACCACCAACTCCACCTCGGGCCGGGTGACCATCGGCCGCAGCGTGCCGCGCAACTGGCCGAACATCGCCTTGAGATCCACCTCGGACCAGTTCGGCTCGATCCGGCCGGCCTCCGCCTTCGCCAGGTCGAGCAGGTCGTTGACCAGGGTGAGCAGGTCGCTGGCCGAGGTGCGGATCAGGTCGACCTGGCGGGCCTGCTCGCTGGTGAGCTCGTCCGAGCCGGAGTCGGTGAGCAGCCGGCCCAGGCCGATGATCGCGGTGACCGGGGCGCGCAGCTCGTGGCTGACGTTGGCCAGGAAACGGCTCTTCGCCTCGCTTGCCGCCCGCAGCTGCGCCGACTTCTCGTCCAGCTCGGCGTAGAGCGCGACCACGCCCCGGTTGGTCTCCTCCAGCTCCTGGGAGAGCTGGTTGTAGAGGGCCATCACGCCGCGGTTGGTCTCCTCCAGCTCGGCGTTGAGCCGGGCCAGGTCGTCGCGCTGTGCGCGCACCTCGTCGAGCGCCGTGATGAGCTGCTGGTTCTGAACCGCCAGCTCATCCAGAGGGGTGCCGGGCACATGCTGGGTCAGGCCGTCACGAATCTCGTCCATCCGATCGGGGGTCAGCCGAGGAGCGCCCGACGGCAATCGCCGCGCCATCCGCACGACCGTTCCGGAGCTGCCATCGTCGACCTCCATCGTGTCGACCAGACGGCCGACCAGCTGCAACTGCCCAGCGAGCCGGATCGCCGTCCCGGCGCCCGGCTGCGCCATCGTCACGAGGAGCGTAGGTACCCCGATCGGCTCGATGCTGAACGCCACGTCCGTGTCCCGGCCGGAGGCGAGCAGCACCCGGCCCACCTCGCTGAGCGCGGTGGCCATCCGGGTCTGGTCCTGCGACTCCAGACCGACCGCCCGGGCCACCTCTCGCCCCAACTGCCGCACCACGAAGATGTCCTGCTCGACCCGCAGGCGCATACGCATCAGCGGCTCAGCGGTCATGAGACTCGCGCCACCAGCACGCCGGCGTCGTCGCGGCGGGTGCCCGCGTCCCGCAGCACGGTCGCCGCGATCACCTCGGGCGTGTGGCTGAACAGGCCCGGATAGTCCACCGGGTTCCAGCGGTCGACCACCCCGTCGGTGTGCATCAGCACGACGGCATCGGGGGCGAGGGGATAGTCGTACTCCCGGATCTGCCGCCGCTGGTGCCCGGCGATGCCGGGCATCGAGACCATGCCGCGCCGGCTGCCGTCCGGTGCCAGCAGCGTGCCGGAGATGTTGCCCAGCCCCGCGTACCGCACGACGCCGGCCGCCACGTCGATGTCGGCGACGGCGAGCGCGGCGCCACGGGTGTGCCGGAGAGCGTTGTGCAGAACCTCCACCACCTGCGCCGGCGGCGCGGCAGGCGCCGTCCCGAACGCCCGCACCGCCTCGTGCGACGCGGCAGCGGCCAGACCACCGTGCCCGAGACCGTCACTGACCAGGATCTGCCGCCGGCCCTCGACGATCCGGGCGGCGATCGCGTCGCCGCTCACCGTCTCCCCGGTCAACGGCCGGGTCACGCCTGCCGCCCAGGCCGGCTCCGGCGCGGTGCCCGGCCACACCTGCACGGTCATCACCGTGCCCTTGCCCGGCACCGAATGCAGGTCCCACCGGCTGGCCTGGCGCAGGATCGCGCCGAAGCCGATGCCCAGGGTCCCGGCCGTGGAGTGCCCGTCACCGATCGACCGTTGCACGTCGAGCATCCCCGGCCCGCTGTCGACCAGGACCAACTCGACGCCGGCCTGGTCGTCGGCACGCACCGCCCGCACCAGGACGGTGCCCTGAACAGCGTGTTTGACCAGGTTTCCGCTCGCCTCGGCGGCGACGATGGAGAGATCCGCGATGCGTTTCTCCGGCATGGCCAGGTCGGCGGCCAGGCGTTCGGCGGTCCGGCGTACGGCAGAGGCCGCTCCCGGCTCCTCCACCCGCAACCAGACCCCTCCGTGAGCGAGTCCTTCGGGTAGGGACGCCACCGCGCCTCCGCTCATCGGCACCACTTGACGATCGTAATGGTCGTACCCTTGCCCGGTTCGGTGTCGATCTCGAACTCGTCGACGAGGCGACGTGCGCCACTCAGACCCAGACCGAGACCGCCGCCGGTGGTGTAACCGTCGGTGAGCGCCAACTCCAGATCGATGATGCCCGGCCCCTGATCGGCGAAGACGATCCGGATGCCGGCTCGCCGGTCGTTCTGGACCCGGCTCACCTCGACCTCGCCGCCACCACCGTAGACCAGGGTGTTGCGGGCCAGCTCGCTCGCCGCGGTGACGATCTTCGTTTGATCCACCAGAGACAGCTTCACCGCCACCGCGACGGTACGCACCAACTGCCGGACGCGAACGACGTCCTGATCGGTCGTTACCGGAAGGCGCTGGCTGTCGTCACTCACGACGTGTGTACCGCTGCCGGATCGGATCCGTCGTCGGCCGGCTCGTCGTCACCGTCGATGGTGACCGTCTCACGGCGGCCCAGTAGCGCGATGCCCAACTCGACGTTGAGCGCGGTCCGGACACCCGGCAGCGACAGACCCAACTCGACCAGGGTGATCGCCACCGCGGGCCGCATGCCGACCACCACGGTCTCGGCGTCCAGCACCCGGGAGACGGAGGCGATGGCGGCGATCGTCCGCCCGACGAACGAGTCGACGATGTCGAGCGCGCTGATGTCGATGATCACGCCGTGCACACCGGTCGCCACGATCCGCTCGGCGAGGTCCTCCTGCAGCTGCAGGGCGACCTGGTCCTCCATGTCGATCTGGATGGAGACCAGGAGGATGTCCCCGATCTTCAGGACCGGGACACGCTCCACGTCAGCGCTCCGTACGCTTTTGCCGGCCGATGACGTGACGCAGCGCGTCGGCCAGCGACGCCTTGGTGGCGATGTCACCGAACTCGATGCCGAGCGCGACGATGGTCTGCGCGATCTGCGGGCGGATACCGGAGATGATGCAGTCGGCGCCCATCAGGCGGGCCGCCACCACGGTCTTCAGGATGTGCTGCGCGACCTGGGTGTCCACCGCCGGCACACCGGTGATGTCGATGATCGCGTACGGCGAGCTGGTGTCGACCAGGGTCTGCAGCAGGCGCTCCATCACCACCTGGGCGCGGGCCGAGTCCAGCGTGCCGACCAGCGGCACCGCGACCACGCCCTCCCACAGCTTCACCACCGGGGTGGAGAGCTCGAGCAGCTGCTCGGTCTGATCCGCGATGATCGACTCACGGACCCGCACGTAGGTGTCGAAGGTGAACAGCGCGGCCCGGTCCACGAACGAGGAGAAGGCCAGGTATTCCTTCAGAGCGGCGACGTCGCTCTGGTCGCCGAGCGCCTCCAGCGTCGCCTCCTTGAAGGCGTAGATGCTGATCGCCGTCTCGGTGGCGCTGAAGCCCTGCCGGGCCCGGCCGTTGGAGAGCTCGCTGAGCTGGGCGCGCAGCTCGGCTGCCGCCTCGTCGCCCAGGTCGGTGGCCCCGGCGGCGAGCGCCTGCTGGAAGGCATGCTGCAGGTCGGCCGTCTGGCGGCGCAGCTCGGCGCTGCTCAGCCGCCCACGCAGTCCTGCCGTCACCAGCTCGGTCCAGCGGGCCACGACGGGCTCCGCGTGCCGGTTGAGCAGTTCAGCGAAGCGACTCGCCTCGTCCGGACTCAGCGACATCGCTGCTTCCTCCCACCACACGATCTGAGCGCAACGGCCGGACTTTACCATCAGCATGTCCGTTAGTTGCTGTAAGCCAAGTAACGGACGCGGCTCAAAGGCCGGTCCCGTTCTGCACACCATCGGGTACGTGGAGTACCGTTCAGCAATAACTGGAGGTCGGCGAATGTCCCTTACGGTACAAACTGAACAGCGCGGTGACATGGTGGTCGTGTCGGTCGCAGGTGAGCTCGACATGGCCACCGCCCCCCAGCTGCAGGATCAGATCAGTGACCTGCTGGAGAAGGGCCGGACCCGGCTGGTCTTCGACCTCGCCGAGGTGTCCTTCTGTGACTCGACCGGCCTCTCGGTCTTCGTCCGCGCGAAGAACAGCACCGACGACGCCGGCGGCACCGTCCGGCTGGCCGCCCCGCAGCGTGGCGTGCTCCGCATCCTCGAGGTGAGCGGGCTGGTCGAGGTGCTGCACACCTATCCCACGGTCGACGAGGCGGTCACCGCCGAGGAGCCTGCCCTCGATTGAGGCACCGGTCGGCGTAGTTTGTCGTCGACCGGTGACGGGCACCTCGTCTCCGGATCTGCCAACCGGCCCCCGGGAGTGTGTTCGTGAGCAAGATGTTCCAAGGCTTCAAAGACTTCATCATGCGCGGCAACGTCGTCGACCTCGCGGTCGGCGTCGTGATCGGTGCTGCCTTCACCACGGTCGTCACCAAGTTCACCGACGCCTTCCTGAAGCCGCTGATCCAGCTGGCGGGTGGCGGCAAGGGCGTCACCGCGGGCACGTGGGAGGTTCGTGACGTCGTCTTCGACTACGCGTCCTTCATCAACGCGCTCATCACCTTCCTGCTGACCGCCGCGGTGCTCTACTTCCTGGTGGTCTTCCCGCTCAACAGGCTCGCCGAGCGCCGCCGCCGCGGCGAGGAGCCGCCGCCGAAGGCCCCCAGCGAAGAGGTCAAACTGCTCACCGAGATCCGCGACGCGCTGCTGCGCGGCCAGGGCCACCAGGTCTCCAACAGCGCCCTCGACGAGGTGCTGGGCCGCAACCCGGAGCCCCCGAGGAAGTACTGAAAAAAGATCCCGCCCTCCCGGCACGGTTCGAACAAATGTTCGATACAGTGCCGGGATGGAGCAGCGTAAGCACTGGTGGAACGGCAAGTGGGGCCGGCTGGCCCGTAAGGATGTCTACTTACGGACCAGCGGCGATCAGTGGTATGTGGAGCAGCGCGCCGGCGGCTCCGAGGGCCCTTCCCACTTCTTCGAGCACGACAGCGAGGACGCGGCCTACGACATGGTCCGCGCCCTGCTGGCCGGCCCGGACGAGTGGCGCGAGCTGTCGGTCCGTCCGGCGGATCGCTGAGCGTCAGGCGGCTTCCCGGTCCTGGCGCCGGGCGGTCAGCGGGCCACGCGGTGGCGGCAGCAGCCGCAGCCCCGGACGGAGCTCGTCCACCTCGGGCGCCGGGCTGTCGAAACGCGCCCGCCAGCCCGAGCCGGCACGTGCGCCGGGCGGTGCCCCCGCGCCGCCCACCCCGCGTGCCAGCGCCACCACCAGCAGATAGCCCACGATCACGAAGCCGTGGCCGACCAGCCTGGTCACGTCGACCCGCCCGCCGGTAAGGTCGGTGACCGAGATCAGCAGCAGCATCCCGACGAACGCGGTAAGCATCGGCAGCAGCCCAGCCGGCCTGGTCCGACGCAGCGCGATGAAGAGATAGCCCGCGCCCACCGCGACGTTCCACGCCGCCGACTCGTGCCAGAGGTGGCCCTGGGTGGCACTCAGCCCGTTGTGCGCGTGCCCGGCGCTCACCCCGCCACCGACCTGGGTCAGCCCGAGGATCAGCTGCACCGCGCCGACCAGCGCCAGCGCCACGTGAAGAACCGCCTGCACCGGCACCCGCCCGCGCCGGCGCGGAGCCGCCTGCGGCGGCAGCGCGGCCAGGATGGCCGCGCTGAGGTCCGGCACCTCGGGCACGGGAGCCGTCCGGGTCAGCCGGTTCACCACCGCGGCCCGGTCCAGCCAGTCCCGGCAGCCGGCGCAGCCCGCCAGATGCTCGTCGACCAGCGGGCGCAGCACCGGGTCGTCCTCACCGTCCAACTGCGCGGAGAGCATCTCGCGCCACCGCTCACATGCCATGAACTGATAGTCGCGCACGACGCCGTCAGAGTTCCCGCGGGATGGTCATCGTTGTCACTGACGTTCCTGGCCGAGCAGTCGCCGCCGCTCCCGGAACGCTCGCAGGTTCGCCGTGTTGCCGCAGGTGCTGACGTCGTGCCAGACGCCGCTGTTGTTCCGCGAGGTGTCGAAGAACGCGGCCCGGCACGCCTGGTTGTTGCAGAGCTTCAACCGCGGCCAGAATCCCGCCTGCTGGGCCAGCAGCACCTCGGCCCACAGCGCCGACGCCAGCCAGCGGACACCCCGGCCGGTCGGCACCACCCGCACCCAGCCGGTCCCGTCCGGCACCAGGCTCACCTGCACGTCGGCCGGCGGCAACGCGTGCTCCGGCTCGGGGCTCGCCCCGGCCGCCACGACGTATTCGAAGGCGGCCCGCAGCCGGCGCATCGAGCGCAGGTCGGCGGTGGAGAGCAGCAGGGTCGGCGCCGGCAGCCCGGAGATCCGCGACCAGATGCCCAGCGCGTCGGTGACCCACCACTGGGCGTCATCGGTGGTGGCCAGCAGGTCCGGCGCGTACGGCATCGCCGCCCGGGTGTTCAGTAACTCCTGAACGAGAGCGAAACCGTTCGGCGCCTCCCGAACGCCGTGCCGCGCGCAGGCCTTCCATGACATATCCAAAGACTACTCGGCTCTTTTACCCCGATCACTCGCGCGGGTGGTCGATCGCCGTTAACAGGTGGACGATCGTAAATGGGTATCTAGACTTCACCTGTGCGCAGAGCTCTGGCGACCGTGTTCGCCGTCGTGGTGGCGGTGACGCTGGCAGCCGGGTGCGACTCCCCCTCGAAAGGGCCGGCCCGCTATTCGCCGTCGCCCTCACCAGCCATGTCGTCGGCGCCGGCGCCTTCGGCGTACCCCTCCGCGCAGACCCCGGCCCCCGCACTGCCGGAACGCCCCGCCAAACTCAAGAGCGGCGCCAAGGGTGCCGTGGTGCTCGAGCTGCAACAGCGCCTCACCGAGCTGGGATATTGGATCGACAAGGCCGACGGCAGGTTCGGCGGCACCACCCAGCAGGCGGTCTACGCGCTGCAGAAAGCCGCCGGCATCGGCCGTGACGGCACTGTCGGCCCGGCCACCTGGAAAGCCCTGGACCAAGGGGTACGCCCCGAGCCGCGCTCACGAGCCGGCGACCTCGTCGAGATCGACCTGAAACGCCAGCTTCTGCTCCTGGTCGAGGACGGGCGGGTGGCCCAGATCTTCAACACGTCCACCGGCTCCAACGAGTATTACGAGCAGGAGGGCGAGACCTTCCTGGCCGACACCCCGCGCGGCAGGTTCACGGTGAGCCGCCAGATCGACGGCTGGCGTGACGCCCCACTCGGCCTGCTCTGGCGGCCGAAATACTTCAACGGCGGCATCGCCGTGCACGGCGCCCCGAGCGTGCCGCCCTATCCCGCGTCGCACGGCTGCGCCCGCGTCTCGGTCGCCGCGATGAACTGGCTGTGGTCCCACGACGCCATCCCGCTGAAGAGCCGGGTCTGGGTCTACTGACCGGTTACTGGATGGTCTCCAGGGTGCGGGGCCGACGGCGCGGCGCCGGGATCACCGGGGCGTAACCGGGCGGCCAGGCCGCGCCGTGGATCTCCGCGCAGAGCACCACACCGAGCCACGGCACCCACGGCCCGACGATCTCCACCGACCGGCCGCCGCGCGCGTCCACCGTGAGCGCCCAGTCCTCCGGCCGCGGCCGCAGACCGCACACCGACCGCAGCGGGTACTCGTCGTCGCCCAGGATCAAACGCTGACTGGTGATCACCGCGAGCTTTCGCCCGGCGCCGGTCACGTCGACGGGAAACCAGCCGTACTGCTTCTCCCCGGCCCGCAGCGGGATGGTCGGGCTCACCGGCGCCGGCCGCCCGCCCCGCTCCACGAGACCGGCCAACATGCTCATCGACCGGAACCCGGCCACGAGCTGCCCAGGGTCGTACACCGACAACGCACTCTCCGTTCGCAAGACCGCACGGAACGCGGTCACCTCGAAACCCTGGCACGTCCCGCCGCCGGCCACCACCGAATACACGCCTTCGGTCAGCCCGAAATTTCCGACGTTCCCGGTTAACCCGACCGTGTCCGCCCCTGCTGATCAGGGCCGGATCCCCCGCATCACGACCTCCAGGTACCGATCGAGGGCGTCCGGGCCGGCGTCGCCACCGCTGGTCATCGCATACGTGATTCCGCAGGTCAGCCTGTGCAGGTCATCCGGGGTGACATCGACCCGGATCGGCCCCCTCGGCGCGGGCCCGGGCCAGCACCTGCCGCGCCGCCGCCGTCAACTCGGCGAGCAGCCCGCGGGCGTTGGCACACTCCACCTCACCGGGCGCGAGCACGTCGGCGAGGGCGGGATCGGCGAGCTGACCGCGCAGCGTCGCCCCGATCAGGCCGGACTAGCCCCACGCCACCGTCCGGGTCCGCCACAGCCACCCGCGCCTGGCGGACGAGTTCCCGGAAGCTCTCCGCACGTCCAGCCCTGGTGAACCGACCCACATCACCGCGCGGCCGGCGGCCAGCGCGGTGACGGCGGCCGGGGACAACGCCGAGGCGTAGACCCGCGCCTCGTCGAGGGCCCCACTGAACCGGGCGCCCGTCCCGGACCGCCCGACATGAAACCTGCCGGTGGACGCCCAGGAGGTGGCCGCGACCGGGCTGCCCTGCCGTACGCCGTCGACGTAGAGGCAGAGCTGCCCGGCTCGGGCGTCGTACACCGCGACGAGAGGGGTCCAGGTGTTCAGGGCCGGAGCCGCGGCGGAAAGCACCTGCTGCCGGACCGGTGCGGAGACTGCCGTCGTTGTTCAGCGCCTCGTTCGCCACATCTCAGGCGGCGACGCGTCCCGCGTACCGTCGCACCGTGGTTTGAATGTGCTCCCGCAGCAGGAACCGCGGCTTCCCGGTGGTGAACGACCCGCCGGTCAGTCACCCGGGAAGCGAACCCGCTACAGATCCACCAATTCGCATGCGTCCCACTGTGGATCCGCTGCAGGTCACCCCGCGGCCCGGTGCCGCAGATCCCCGAGGCCGCGTGGTCACGTCGGATGTGTCAGGCCGGCGTCGCGAAGTTCTGGGTCCAGTAGAGCGTGCCCGAGGAGGACTTCGCCAAGCCGACGCCGATCTCCGTGTAACCGCAGTTGAGGATGTTGGCCTTGTGACCGGGGCTGTTCATCCAGCCGTCCATGACGCTCGCCGCGCTGGTGTAACCGGCGGCGACGTTCTCGGCGACGCCTCGCCACCGGTACCCCTCGGCGGTGACCCGGTCGCCCATGCTGGCCTCCCCGGGCAGCTGGTGCGACATGTTGTTCTGTGCGGCCTGCAGATCGGAGTGCTTCTGCGCCGCCGCTTCCAGCCGCGACTCGCTGCTGAGGCCGGAACAGCCGGCCTTCTGCCGTTCCACGTTGACCAGCCGGATCACCTCGGCGTTGACCGAGGAAGAGGAGGTGCTGCCGCCGCCGGACGGCGCCTTGGTCGTCGACGTCGGTGCCGCCGTGGGCGACTTGGTGCGCCGCTTCGCCGTCGCCGACGTCGGCTGGGTCGACGGCCGGACGGTCACCCGGGCACTCGGCGGCGGCGCCAGCGACGCGGAGGCCGACGCCGACGGCACGGCCGGCTTCGATGTCGTGGGCTGCGTGCTCGGTGCCGTGACCGGTGCGCCATCCGGGGCCTCGCCCGTCGCGACGGTGTCGACAGGCGTCGTGGTGCCGGGAGCGGCCGCCGTCAGGCGCACCTCCCGATCCCCGACACCGCTGCCCGCGACAATCGTGGCGGAACCGGCGCCGATCAAGCCGAGAGCCCCGACGATCGTCAGGGTGTAGCGGATCCGCCGGTTCGGGGGGATGGGCACGGACTTTCACCTCGTCGGCTCGCGGGACAGCGGTACTGCTGGACCTTCCGGGACGCCGGAAGCAGCCGACCTACTATTCACTCCAGAACCGGGCGGAAATCGATACTAAGAGATCATTAAGGTTTGCTTCATCAAGAACTAACGGTCGCCGCCCCACCGGCCCATCCACCGCAGCGATCGAGGCGTACCACCCCGGAAACGAGCCTGACCACCTGAACGGATCTTGAAGGCGGGCACATCGGCGCGACACGCACCTACCGCCGCGGATCAACCCGTGTGACGGGCCGCGGCTCTCGGTCCGAACAGTGGGCCGCCAAGGAGCTCGAATCCTGAACCTGTGGGCCGTCGACGCCGAGCCCACCCTGCCGTTCCGGCGCCTGCGTGAGGATCTACCGCCCACGGCGGTTCCCGCTGCGCTGGCGCGCGGTAGCTGTTGGCGAGGCCCTGCGAGGCATTACTCTCTGCTGGTTAGTGAGGAACCGGAGGAGAGTGCAGGATGGGAACGCGGCAGGAGATCAGCGCACTCCCACCGGAGGCCGACCTGGCCCGGGCGGACTCGCTGGCGCGGGAGATCTTCTCGGACGTGGCCAACAAGTGGGCTTTCCTGATCATCGAGTTCCTGGGGCAGCGCACCATGCGTTTCACCGAACTACGCAACGAGGTCGGCGGCATCAGCCACAAGATGCTCACCCAGAACCTGCGAATGCTGGAACGCAACGGGCTGGTGGAGCGAACGATCCACCCCACCGTCCCGCCGCGCGTTGAATACACCCTTACCGAGGCAGGCGAGGGTTTGCGTGCAGTGGTCGACGGTATGTGCGGCTGGACTCAGCGCTACCTGGGCCACATCGAGTCGTCCCGCAGCAGTTTCCGCGACCCGGCCGGCTGATCAGTCGAGGACGGCGACCGCCTCCACCTCCACGAGGTGTTCCGGCACGTCCAGTGCGACGATGCCGAACAGTGACGCCGGCGCGGCCGGGGTGATGCCCAGCTTCGCCGCCGCGCGGGCGATCCCGTCCAGCAGCAGCGGCATCTGCTCGGGTTGCCAGTCGACGACGTGCACGGTCAGCTTCACCACGTCGGCGAAGGTCGCGCCGACGCCGGCCAGGGCGGCGCCGACGTTGAGGTAGGCCTGCTCGACCTGGGCGGCGAGGTCACCTTCGCCGACCGTTGTGCCCGTCTCGTCCCAGGCGACCTGACCCGCGACGTGGATCAGTTTCGAGCCGGTCGCCACCGACACCTGCCGGTAGATCGGGATCTCCGGCAGTCCGCTCGGGTTCACCAGGGTTACGGCCATGACGCGTACCTCCGTACTCTCTTTCAGTTACTCGGAAACCATAGGAGATCTTTCCTGACCAGCGGAAGAACGCACTTTTTCGTGACTAGGTAACCGAAAGGTGACCGGGCAGAAGATGTAGCTCACCGCAGACCTACGAAGACGGGCAGCCCTTCCGAGGAAGCGGCCACGCACACACACGCCGCCCTATTTCCTCCTTGCCCTCGACACGACGTGTCGCGACACATGCGACCAGCCCGGGGGCGACTGCTGCCTCCCACCTCGCACCTCGCACAGCGTGGAACGCAACGACGACGAACAGGCCTCCCTTCAGCTATGCGCGCCCGGCGGATTGCGCGCACCCGGCGCCCGCAGATGCTCCTCCAGCAGTTCCCGGGCTGTGCTCAGGCAGATCCTCCGGCACGCCCAGTTCTCGATCACCATGGAGATCACACGGTGGTGTCCTCGGCGACCACCCGCGCGGCTCTCAAGAAACTGGGCGAGTCCCTTGATCACTGATTACCGACACATCGCGCCGGCGTGCCGGGAGACCCGGCCGTCGCCTCGATCGACGCACAGCTCGCTTGTCGAGCGGTCGATCCAGTACGCCTGCCCGGCGTCGACGAAGGTCGGCTCCTCCAGGTGGAACCACCGGTCGACCGTGTCGACAAGCAGGAGCCGATCAGCGATCACGCGCTCGGTCATCACGCCTCCCGAAGCTGGGCTGCTGTACTTGCTGCTGTACGGCCCCGGAAACAGAACTGGTCAGCGCCGGAAGACCAGCGCTGACCAGGTGAACCAGTGGGCCGCCAGGGACTCGAACCCTGAACCTATGGATTAAAAGTCCACAGCTCTGCCATTGAGCTAGCAGCCCGCGGATGCAAGGTTACCCACCCTGCTCCGTCACGCAATCATTGCACCCGTCCTTGGTGTCGCGCCTTCGAGTTACCGCCTCACAGACCGGCCAGCAGATACTCCCGGACCTGGCTCCGGGCCTGGTGGATCCGGGACTTCACGGTGCCCTCCGGGATACCCAGGTGGGTGGCGATCTCTCGGTAGTCGAGCTGGCAGATGTCCCGCAGCACCATCGGGGCCACCAGTTCGGCCCGGGACGCCTCCAGCCGTTCCAGCGCGTCCAGCAGGTCGAGGCGGGAACCGGCGATCACGCTGGTGGTTCGCGCGTCCGCAACCTCGACCGGCATCTCCGCGTAGCCCTGCTCGGCGGCGCGGCGTTTCAAGGTCCGGTACGTCTGCCGTGAACCGTTGGCGACGATCACGTGCAGCCAGGTGGTGAACTTCGACCGGCCCTCGAAGTTCCGGATGTTCCGGGCCACCTGGAGCAACACGTCCTGGCAGGCCTCTTCAGCGTCCTGGTAGCAGGGCAGGAACCGCGAACACTGCCGCAGCACCCGCGGCCTGATCCCGGCCAGCAACGCCTCCAGCGCCGCGTTGTCACCCGCTGCCGCGAGTCTCGCCAATTCTTCCTGTTGATCGTCCCGCACGCCGCCCCCGTTCAATATTCAACTCAGCTGATAATACGAGCGTGCGGGTACCAACCATGATCGGCCGATACCGGATCACCGAACGCCTCGGGTCGGGCGCGTTCGCCACGGTCTGGCTGGCCGAGGACGACGTCCTGGAATCGCAGGTGGCGATCAAGATTCTGGCCGAGAACTGGGCGCACCACCCGGATGTGCGCGCCCGGTTCGAGCAGGAGGCCCAGGTGCTGCGCCGGGCCGATTCGGAGCGGCTGGTCCGGGTGCACGACTTCGGCGAACTGCCGGACGGGCGTCCCTATCAGGTGATGACGTACGCGGCCGGCGGCACCCTCGCCGACCGCCTGGAGCTCGGCCCGATGCCGGTCCGGACCGCCCTGCGCACCGCCGGGGACATCGCCCAGGCCGTGAGCGTCCTGCACGCCTCCGGGGTTCTGCACCGCGACCTGAAGCCGTCGAACGTGCTGTTCGACACCGTCCGCGGCGCTGAGCGGGTGCTCGTCGCCGACCTGGGCCTGGCCAAGGAGATCGCGCACGCTTCCGGTTTCACGGTCGTCGCCGGCACCCCCGGCTACATGGCCCCGGAACAGCACCTTCCCGGAGGTGGCCTGGACGTACGCGCCGACGTGCACGCGATCGGCGCGATGACCTACCAGATGCTGACCGGCCAGCCCCCGCAGCCGGGCCGGGCAGCGCCGTCGAAGGTCCGTCCCGGGGTGCCCCGCCAGGTGGACCGGGTGGTGATGCGCGCCCTGGACGCCGACCGGGACCGCCGGTGGCCGTCGACGGCCGCCTTCGCGGAGGCTCTGCAGGCTTCCATCGCGGGCCCGAACCGGGTGCTGCGGTTCCTGCGCCGCGGCGTAGGCGTCCTGGCGGTACTGGGCCTGCTGGTCTTGACCGCCGGCGCGACGGTGCCGGGCAGCATCCCGTACGGCTGGGTCCGGGTCGCCGACACCAGCGCCAAGATGTCGCTCGCGGTGCCCGGCGGATGGGCCGGGCAGCTGCGGAACTCCGGCTGGAACCCCGCCTCGGTGGGCATGCCGTCCACCACCGAGGAGGGTTTGCAGATCGGCGCCGATCTGAGTGACACGGATTCGCCGGGGGTGTTCGCCGGGATCAGCCGGTGGCTCGCACCCGGCTCGGCGGCCAAGCTTCCGGCCCATCCGGGGTGTGTACGGCAGCCGGATCGCGAGGTGACCGCGGTGGACCGGTCCGGACAGGTTCAGCGTTGGACCGCCTGCTCAGGTGGGACGGTCTCGTACAGCGAGGTGCTTCTCACCCGCGCCGGCCTCGAGGGGGTGTACCTGCAGATCCGCCAGGACAGCGTCGGCACGGACCGCACCGACGACGTGCTCCGCACGCTGCGCGTCGATCACTCGTAGCAGTTCTGGTGGTCGTGCTCGAGAGCCATCTCGACGAGCTTGTAGTCGTCGAAGCTGAACCGGTAGTGGACCTCGTCGCCGCCGGCGTCACGCCCGGAGGACGCGTCCGCGTCGCCATTGAACACGAAGTTCTCCTCATGGACGCGGAAGACCAGATCGGGGTACGCCTTCTTCACCTTCTCGTACGTGCTGCCGATACGGATGCCCTCCGGGGTGGCGACCCGTCCCCACGCGGGGATGTAGACGAGACCCCGGTCGGACGAGTGGATGGCCTTGACGTCCGCAGACTTCGCGGCGTTGATCACCGAGGAGCCACAACCCTCGACAGAGGGCTCCGCGGCGCCGACGGAGCCCATCTCCCCAGTGGCCACGGCGTCCTTCACACTCATCCCGATCTTCAGCTTGCCGACGCCGGTGGGGCCGAACACGAGCGTGGTGCTCTTCGGCTTCTCCGAGGTCTTCGACGGCGAGGGCGACGAGCCGGCGGACGGGCTGGAACTGGTGGCGGGGGAGACGGCAGGAGTGAAGGCGGGAGCGGTCGAGGGGGCGGCGGTGGCGCCCCCGGCCGGCCGGGCCTCACCGGCGACGTGCTGAGGGTCGCCGGCGCAGCCGGCGGTGAGAGCGATACCGGACAGTGCGGCGAGGGCCAGGATCGCGCGGCGCATCTTCGTCAACTTTCTGCATGTCGGTCGGTCACCTGGTGCGATGCGGCTGCCAGATCTCCGGTTCGCAACCGTTGGTAACGGATAGATAACAGCCACTGCGGTGTTAAGCAATCATCCATCCAGCGGTCAGGTCGACCATGGATCGTCGTCTTCCATGCAACGGACTACCGGCATCGCCGCGCTTGTCGCCCTCACCACGCTCGCCGCCGGCGCACCGGCTTTGGCCGCGCAGCGCCCGCCCCGCGAGATCACGGCGACCGTCGAGACTCCCGCCCTCTTCGACGACGAGGCCGGCGGCGACGCGGACGCCGACGATCCCGCGATCTGGATCAACTCGGCTGACAAGGCCCGCAGCCTGGTCATCGGCACCGCCAAGAACGGTGGCCTGCGTGTCTACGACCTCAAGGGCCGCGAGATCCAGTCGATCGCCACGCCCGAGGGCGGCCGTTTCAACAACGTCGACATCATGACCGGCTTCACGTTCGGCAAGCGGAAGGTCGACGTCGCCGTGGTCACCGACCGCGGCCTCGACAAGCTGCGTATCTACAAGATCGAACCGAGTGGCCTGACGGACATCACGTCAGCCGACGCTCCGCTGTTGTTCTCCAAGGACCAGGCCGAGGTCGAGGAACAGGCCACCGGATACGGCGTCGCCGTCTACGACCGGTACGCCGTGGTCAGCCGCCGGCACAGCACCCGCCTCGGCATCTTCCGCCTCGAGGAGAGGAACGGCAGGGTCACCTACCGAACCACCGACACCCTCGACCTGCCGAAGACCTTCCGTCTCCCGAACGGCACCACCTGGGCCCCGTGCGGCGAGCCCGGCGAGGACCCTCAGGTCGAGGGAATGGTCGTGGACGCGGCAGCCGGCGTCCTCTACGCCGCCCAGGAGGACGTGGCCCTCTGGCGCATCAATCTGAAGGGCGGCACGTTCAGCAGCATCCCCCGCGTCGTGGAGCACGTCCGCGAGTACGGCGAGCCCGCCACCTACGACCCGGAGACGGAGGAGTGCACCGTCGACTACCGGACCGGCTTCGGCGGCCGCATCACCGCCGACGTGGAGGGCGCCACCATCTACTCGACGGGCAAGCGCGACGGCTACCTGATCGTCTCCAGCCAGGGCGACAGCCGCTTCTTCGTCTACGACCGCCGCACCAACAAGCCCGTCACCATCTTCCAGGTCACTGACGGCAAGAAGGCCGACGGCGTCCAGCACTCCGACGGCGCCGCCATCACCTCGGTCCCCCTCCCGGGCTACCCCAAGGGTCTCCTGGTCCTCCACGACGGCGAGAACACCCCCGCCGACAACCGCACCAGCACCAACTTCAAATACGTCGACTGGCGCTCCCTGAACCTCCCTTCCTAACCCCACAAAAACAAAAGGCTGGCCTCCCCGAGGCCAGCCTTTCCTTTTCGACACGCTTCGAGCCGCCGCTACCACCCACATCAGCACCAGCGACCTACCTGACTCTCGAGCCGCGGCTCC
>NZ_BOMZ01000065.1 GCF_016862455.1 Actinoplanes utahensis | reverse complement strand
GCCACACCCGGCGGGGGCCTCGTTGCGTCAGCGTGCCGGTTGGAGCGCGGCGACCGCCCGCAGGATGTCGTCGACGCGGTCCTTGGCGTCGCCGAAGAGCATCGCGGTGTTCTCCTTGAAGAACAGCGGGTTCTGCACCCCGGCGTACCCGGAGGCCATCGACCGCTTGAACACGATCACCTGCTCGGCCTCCCACACCTTGAGCACCGGCATCCCGGCGATCGGGCTGGACGGATCGTCCAGGGCGGCCGGGTTGACGGTGTCGTTGGCGCCGATGACCAGCACGACGGCCGTACCCGCGAAGTCGTCGTTGATCTCGTCCATCTCCAGGACGATGTCGTAGGGCACGCGCGCCTCGGCGAGCAGCACGTTCATGTGCCCGGGCAGGCGGCCGGCGACCGGGTGGATGCCGAACCGGACGTCGACGCCGCGCTCGCGCAGGATCCGGGTCAGCTCGGCGACGCCGTGCTGGGCCTGGGCGACCGCCATCCCGTACCCCGGGGTGATGATCACGGAATCCGCACCGGTCAGCAGCTCCGCGACCCCCTCGGCGTTGACCTCCCGGTGTTCGCCGTACTCCTTGTCCTCGGCCGGTCCGGCCTCGATCCCGAACCCGCCGGCGATCACCGAGATGAACGAGCGGTTCATCGCCTTGCACATGATGTACGACAGGTAGGCGCCGGACGATCCGACCAGCGCGCCGGTGACGATGAGCAGGTCGTTCTCCAGCAGGAAGCCGGCCGCTGCCGCCGCCCAGCCGGAGTAGCTGTTCAGCATCGACACGACCACCGGCATGTCGCCGCCGCCGATCGACGCGACCAGGTGCCAGCCGAGCAGCAGGGCGATGGCCGTGACCGCGATCAGCAGCCACAGCTGGGGGTCGATCACGAACCAGGCGGTGAGCACGGCGAAGACCGCGAGCGCACCGAGGTTCAGGACGTTCTTGCCGGGCAGCATCAGCGGGCTCGACTTGATCTTCGCGGAGAGCTTGAGGTACGCCACGATCGAACCGGTGAACGTGACGGCCCCGATGAACACGCCGATGAACACCTCGGCACTGTGGATGCCGAGCATGCCCTGGCTCTCCAGCACCGCCGCCTCAGCGCCGTCGAGGTGCGCCTCGACGTGCAGGTAGCCGTTCCAGCCGACCAGCACCGCGGCGAGACCCACGAAGCTGTGCAGCAGGGCGATCAGCTCCGGCATCCCGGTCATCTCGACCTTCGCGGCCCGGTAGAGGCCGATCGCCGCGCCGATCAGCGTCGCCACCACGAGCAGCGCGATCCCGGTGCCGTCGATCTCGCGGCCGATGGCCAGGGCGACGGTCGCGGCCAGCGCCACGGTCATCCCGGCGATGCCGAACGCGTTGCCGAACCGTGCCGTCTCGTGCTTCGAGAGCCCGGCGAGGGCCAGGATGAAGAGCAGAGCAGCGACGATGTACGCGGCCTGCGCCGCCGTTTCGATGGTCATCGTCAGCTCCTCGAGAACATGGCGAGCATGCGGCGGGTCACCGCGAAGCCACCGAAGACGTTGATGCTGGCCAGCAGGATCGCGACGAAGCTCAGGCCGGTCACGAGGTCGTCACCGTGGCCGAGTTGCAGCAGGGCGCCGACGACGATGATGCCGGAGATCGCGTTGGTGACCGACATGAGCGGGGTGTGCAGGGCGTGGTGGACGTGCCCGATCACGTAGTAGCCGATCACGATGGCGAGGGCGAAGACCGTGAGATGGCCGCGGAGGGCGGCCGGGGCCAGCGCGGTGAGCAGGAACAGCGCGGCCGCTCCGATCCCGATCGGCACGATCGGATTCCGCCGCTTTTTGTCCGCTTTTGTTAATATTTCCGGTGCTTTTTCGGCAACGGGTGTCGCTGACACGGCCACCGCCGGCGGCGGCCACGTCAGTTGACCGTCGCGGACCACGGTGATACCCCGCTGCACCTGGTCCTCGAAGTCGAGAACGAGCTGCCCGTCCTTGCCCGGCGTCATCAGCTTCATCAGGTTGACCAGGTTGGTGCCGTAGAGCTGGGACGCCTGGGCCGGCAGCCGGCCGGCCAGGTCGGTGTACCCGATGATGGTCACCCCGTTGGCGGTGACGACGACCTCGCCGGCGACCGTACCCTCGACGTTGCCGCCGTTGGACGCGGCCATGTCGACGATGACGCTGCCCGGCCGCATGCTCGCCACCATCTCGGCGGTGATCAGCCGCGGGGCGGGCCGGCCCGGGATGAGCGCGGTGGTGATGATGATGTCGACCTCGGTCGCCTGGGTGGCGTAGAGGCGGGCGGCCCGGTCGTTGTAGTCGTCGGACATCTGCTTGGCGTAGCCGGTGGACGACACCTCGACGTCGGCGGACTCGATCGACAGGTATTCGCCACCGAGGGATCGGACCTGGTCGGCGACCTCGGGGCGGGGGTCGGTGGCTCGTACGATCGCGCCCAGGCTCCCGGCTGTGCCGATGGCCGCGAGGCCGGCGACGCCCGCGCCCGCCACCAGCACCTTGGCGGGCGGGACCTTGCCGGCGGCGGTGACCTGCCCGGTGAAGAACCGGCCGAAGGCGTGCGCCGCCTCGACGACCGCCCGGTACCCGGCGATGTTGGCCATCGACGACAGCACGTCGAGCGACTGGGCCCGGGAGATCCGCGGCACCGCGTCCATCGAGAGTGCCGTGATCGGCCGCCGGGCCAGGTCCTCGACGATGTCCGGGTCGAGGCGGGCGTTCAGCAGGCCGATGAGGGTGGTGCCCTCGGCGAGCTTGTCACGCTGCGACACGGGCGGCGGGTTGATCGCGAACACGATGTCGGCGGAAAGGGGGTCGCCTACGCGCGCGCCGGCGTCGGCGTAGGACTCGTCGGAGAAGGACGCCAGCGCGCCGGCTCCGGGCTCCACGACCACGTCGTATCCCAGCTTGACCAGCTGGGTCACGGTGGCGGGAGTCGCGGCGACCCGGCGCTCGGCCGGGTCCGGATCCCTCGGTACACCGATGATCATCGTCGACTCCTCGGTAGATGTTGACCTTGAAAACGGTCGACGAACGTCGCCGGTTCAAAACGTGGAGTGATTGTTACTCACCAGTACGTATATGGCCAGAGGCCGATGCACCCGTGTCCCGTGACTTGAGACGGCACCACGCTCCTCCCACCACGGGTGAGACAACCGCAGGCCGGAGGCCCACTCTTCCCCCAGTGTCGCGAGGGACCTCCCGGGCACGCGCCCCCGACGCCCGATGGCACTGACCGTCGAAGACGCCGCCCTCCGGATCCCCTCGGCGACACACGCAACCAAATCATGATCCGCCTCCACTTGATTCATGTGTGGTCGGCATGGTGGATCACAACCCTGGGTGATCAAGAGCATCGGAAGGATATCGATCGGCAACACGCCCGACAAGGGCTTGCGACATTTACTTCAGCCACTCTAACCTGCAACCTTAGGAAAGCGCTTTCCCGCTGTTGGAAGTGCTCCGCGGTGGCCATCCCCACTCGTGCCTCCGCTCATCCCCCATGCGCGCATCCCCATGCGCGGGAACAGGTGAACAGAATGAAAAGATCAGTCGCGCTGCGACTCTCCGCAGTTCTCGGCACCGCAGGCGTGGCCGGAGCGATCGCCCTCGGTCTCCCCCAGGAGAACGCCAGCGCCGCCACCAACATCGCCACCGGCTTCGCCAGCCAGAACGGCGGCACCACCGGCGGCGCGGGTGGAACCACGGTCAAGGCCACCACCGGCACCCAGATCCACACCGCACTGTGCACCCGGGCCAGCAGCGACACCCCGATCATCATTCAGGTCGAGGGCACGATCAACCACGGCAACACCACGAAGGTCTCCGGCGCCAGCTGCAACACCGCCGCCGACCGGATCGAGCTCAAGGAGATCAGCAACGTCACGATCGTCGGGGTCGGCGCCGGCGCCACGTTCGACCAGCTCGGCATCCACATCCGGGACTCCAGCAACATCATCGTCCAGAACGTGACGGTCAAGAACGTCAAGAAGTCCGGCTCGCCGCTGTCCAACGGGGGCGACGCGATCAGCATGGAGAGCACGGTCCGCAACGTGTGGGTCGACCACACCACACTGATCGCCTCGGGCGGCGAGTCGGAGGGCTTCGACGGACTGTTCGACATGAAGAACGACACCCAGTACGTCACCCTCTCCTACAGCATTCTGCGCAACTCCGGCCGGGGTGGCCTGATCGGCTCCAGTGAGAGCGACACCGGGAACGGCTTCATCACGTTCCACCACAACAAGTACGAGAACATCGACTCCCGTACGCCGCTGCTGCGTGGCGGCATCGCGCACATTTACAACAACCACTACTTCGACCTCCACGAGTCCGGCATCAACTCGCGGGCCGGCGCGAAGGCGAAGGTGGACAACAACTACTTCGAGGACTCGAAGGACGTGCTGGGCACGTTCTACACCGACGCGGCCGGCTACTGGCAGGTCTCCGGCAACATCTTCGACAACGTGACCTGGTCCGCGCCCGGCACCGACAACAAACCGGCCGGCCCGAACGTCACGTCGAACACCAGCGTCTCGATCCCGTACGCGTTCACCCCGGACAACGCGTCCTGCGTGCCCTCGATCGTGGCCTCGACCGCGGGCGCCGGCACCGGCCTGAAGGTCTCCACCGGCAGCTGCTCGGTGACCACCTCACCGACCGCTAGCGTCTCGCCGACCGTGTCCCCGACGACCTCGCCGAGCACCACCGTCTCCCCGACCGTCTCCCCGACGCCGACCGCGCCCAGCGGCACCAACCTGAGCATCGGCGCCGGCGCGGACGGTTCGAGCAAGGCCGGCGGAACCAGTTACGGCAACGTCAAGGACGGCAACCTGTCCACCATCTGGTCCCCGAACGGCGCCACCGGCGACATCTCGATCAAGTGGAGCGCCGCCACCAAGGTCTCCCGCATCAACATCGTCGAGGCCTCCGGTTCCGCCATCGGCGCCTACCAGGTGCTGAACGGCGCCACCGGCGCGGTCCTCGCCTCCGGCACCGGCGGCGGCTCGATCAGCATCCCCGCCACCACGACGACCAAGCTCACCTTCAAGATCACCAGTTCGTCCGGCACCCCGAAGATCGCCGAATTCCAGACCTTCGCCTGATCCCCGCCCGCCCGGTCCAGTCCTCTGGACCGGGCGGTCCCTATTCCCCCCAGGCGATCCGCCACTCGGCATCCGCGGCGAATCTCTCCAGCTCCGCCCGATCCGCCACCCAGTAATCCGCCCCATCGGTAGGCGCCACGAGATCGTTCACGATCAGCACCAGATAGCCTCCGGTCTGCTCCGCGTCATCCCGAAAACGCACGAAAGACCCTTCATGGAGCCCCGCCAGAATCCGCCCGTCAACCCCGATCCTCAATGACATCGCCGCAGCTTACGGTTCAAGATCTTGATTTTGTACGGGCCGGCAAGGAACCGTGACAGTCCACGCGAGAGAGCCGAAACACCGGACCGAAACGCGGCCACCGGGCTGAGGCGGTGGTCACCGGACGGCCCGTCCCCGCCACCCACCAGAATGCATTCCATGCCGATCGAGTTCGTTGCGCACGTGACAGGCGTCGATGACGAGGACTGCCTCGTCGCGGGCATCGCCGAGCGAGCCGACGGCACCGGGCGCGCGCTCATCTTCCAGGCCGGCCAGGAACCTCCGGACGATCAGGACGTGCGGCTGGGCCTGGACACCTACTGCCTGGTCACCGAAAACCACGGCACCGCCTACGGATGCGTCCGTGAACTGACCATCGACGGTGACCGCCTGCATCTCGAGGTCAGCGCCGACGCCCTCGACGACCTCGGCCTGACCGACACCGCCATCCGGGTCCGTCTGGCCGTGCCGCCCGCTTCCATCGAAGTCCTGCGCGACCACCTGGGCCGCATCCTGATCTACGGCCGCGCCGACGCCCGGCCAGCCGTTCTCCGCCTCTGACCGCGGGCCACCGGACTGCCCGTACCAGTTCCTCGGACCGATTCGCCGGCTTACGTCACGATCATGGGCGAGTCCGTGGCGGCGGCCTCGGCTCCCCGCTCCCTCCAATGTGCCGGCTTCCTGCAGGCCCTGCCGACGCACTCGGCTCCCCGGCCCATCCGACGCTGCGGGCTCTCGCAGGCCCTACCGACGCACTCGGCTCCCCCGGCCCCTCCGATGCGCTGGCCTCCTGCAGACCGTGCCGACGCACTCGGCTTCCCCGGCCCATCCGACGCCGCGGGCTCCACTGCCGCCGCGCTCGACTCGGCGTCACGGACCAGCGCCTCACGCACCCACGACCGAAAGGATCGTGGATCCGAGCCGTGGCGCAGCCCTTCCCCCTTTTGACGTAGGGAGCATGGATGGCCCTTCGAGAGCAATGCCGAAAATAAGATTATCGCGGGTATGCCGAGGACTTGACATGACATCAGATAGAGCCCCAATCGTCTCGTCCCGAAATAATTGGAATGATCAACTTCTTACTCTTTCGGGTTGGGGTTTGGGACAATATTCGTATGGGGCAGCTGTCATTGTTCAGCCGGGCGGAAACTGCGGCTTTGCGGGATCGGACGAAGGCGCGGAATTACGATCCCGAGCGTGACGAGTTTCGGCGTCAGCACAAGATTCGCCGTGACTGGGGCCTGAAGCGGCGCCATGCCGAGAAACTTCGGCGGTTGCGCGAAAGCGGTGCCGTGTCGCCGCCCACCGCCACGAACCCGCCGGAATGCCGCACGGCAAGCACTTCACCGCCCGCAGCCCCGCCAACCCGAGCGACACCAAGCCCAGAACCGGCACGGCGGCTCGCGACATCAGCCACGCCGCCACCGGCGACCCGCAGCTGCAGCAGTACCGATGCAGCGAGCAGCACCGCCCCCTGCAGCAGTCCCAATGCAGCAAGTGACCCCACCACCGCCGGCAACACTGCAACGACGACTGCCGCACCGCGCCGACCGACACTCGGACCGAGACCGGCGGCAGCGCCCACACCAGTAGCAGCAGCGGCGGAAGCGGAAGGGACAACGGCAACCGAAACGGCAGCAGTACCAATGCAGCAAGTGACCCCACCACCGCCAGCAACACTGCAACGACCGACTGCCGCACCGCGCCCACCAACACCCGGGTCGAGACCGGCAGCAGCACCAAAACCAGCAACAGGAGCAGTAGCAGCGACACCGGCAGCGGCAGGCGCGGTGGTGGCGCTTGTCCCGTGGTGTCGGGCAGCGACATCGGTAGCAACCCCAGCAACGGCAGCCGGAGCAGCGAACCGATACCAGCGGCTGCAGGGGAAGCAGACTCGGTTTCGCCCGAGGACATGCACGCCGATGACGGCCCGCGGAACCCGGTCGCCTTCGCCGGCCCAGCGGCGGCAGCATCTCGCGGCGGGATACGGGCTTCAGGTAGCGCCGTGGCAGTCACCAAGTCGCGCTGGTGGTGGCTACCCCAAGCCCTCCGCCCGCACCACATCGGACGTCACATCAGGTCCTCGAACGGCACGAACGTCTCTGCAGTCGGCAGCCTTTGTGCCATCCGCGGCAAGCCCGGCGACGTCGCGACCGGCGAAAGCGGGGCGGGCCTTGATCTCAGCAGCCGAGTTGGCGGCCAATCGATCGACACGGTGTATGCCCTGGGCTGTGGCAGTTGCTGCAGAGTCCGGAACTACACCGACGGGCACGGTATCCGCCTTAGGCTACGGCCCTCTGCCTGCGAGGACACGACCGACGACGGCATGCGCCCCGGCCAGCGGCCCTCAACAGAAACGACACGAGCGAAGACGGTATGCGCTCCGGCCAACGGCCCCTACCAGGAAACAACACGACCGGAGACGGCATGCGCTGCTTCGGCTCGGGGCAGAAGCCCCAACCGGGATGACGCGATCGGTGCCGTGGCTGACGGCAGGCGGGGCACTGCCGGGGGCGAAGTGGTCGGCAGGGTGGCCACGTGCCCTGGATCGGTCGCGGAAGGACTGTGGTTGGCATCCTTCGGTGACATGGTCCGGCGTTTTGTCACGGCCGGTCGGGCCGGTTGCGGGCAGGGATCAATGAATGAATGTGGCGGCTGCGGGATTATGGTTTCGGTGAGTCTCGGTGTTTTTTCCGATCGGGTTCGCGAGGGTCACCGTGCGATGGTTGCGGTTATTTCGGTCATGGGATTTGGGTTTCACGAATCGCGAACCGGGTTTAGGTGGCGGGTAATCCGTGGGCATAACCGGGCTTGAACGGGATGGTCGTCAGAGATGACGAATATTCTCTGCGCGGGATCGAGGAGTTCAGTTCGGGTGCGCGGCTTTGTCGGGGATCGGCGGGCGGGGAGATCAGGCAGGTGACGGACCAGGCGGATGGCGGGATCAGGCAGGTGACGGGACCAGGCGGATGAGGGGATCAAGTGGATGGCGGGATCAGGCGGGTGGCGAAAGCGGTGACGGCCTCGTCGGGAGTGGTGTCGGCGGCGATGGAGGTGGTGAGCATGTCCAGGAGGAGGCCGTCGATGGCGTAGTGGAGCAGGGCGATCTCGAAGGCGCCGCCCGGCAGGCCGGTGGTGGCGTGGAAGGCGACGTCGTCGCGGTAACCGCGGCGCAGAGTGTTGCCGAGGATCTCCGAGAGGCCGGGGCGGCGGGCGGCTTCGAGGCGCAGTTCGATCAGGGCGCGGGTCAGGTCGGGTTCGCGGGTGGTGCGTTCGACGATGTAGCGCAGGTAGTCGACGAACAGGTCCGGCGTTGGTGGGCGGGCGGCGAGTTCGGCGACGATCTGCTCGTCGGGGGTGAGGCGTTCCATGATTCGTTCGCCGAGGGCGCCGAGGAGGGCGTCGCGGGTGCGGAAGTAGTTCGAGGCGGTGCCGGCGGGCACGTCGGCCTCGGTGTCGACGGCGCGGTGTGTCAGACCGCGGGCGCCCTGGGTGGCGAGCACCCGCAGGCCGGCGTCGGCGAGTGCACGGCGGCGGTCCGGGTTCTTGGCCATGACGAAAAGGCTAGCACCAACCACTACAGGTGCTGTAGTTTTCCACCACGACATCCATAGTGGTTGAGGATCGGGGAGTACACCTTGCGAAAGCTCGTCTATTTCGTTGCCAGCACCATCGACGGTTTCATCGCCGCGCCGGACGGGTCGTGGGACTTCTTGGTCCTCGAGGACGACATTCCGGCGTACATGCGTGAGCACTATCCGGAGACCCTTCCCACCCTCGGCCGGGCGGCGATGGGTGTCGACGAACCCAACAAGGTCTTCGACACCGTGCTGATGGGGCGCGGCACGTACGAGCCGGCGTTGCAGGCCGGCATCACCAGCCCGTACGCGCATCTGCACCAGATCGTCTTCTCCCGCTCGCTGCCCGCCTCCACCGATCCGGAGGTGCGGTTCGTCGCCGAGGAGCCGTTGCCGTTCGTGGAGAAGCTGAAGCAGCAGCCGGGCCGGGACATCTGGCTGGCCGGGGGCGGGGACCTGGCCGGGCAGCTGCTGCCGGCGGTCGACGAGCTGATCGTCAAGCTCAACCCGACGGTGGCCGGTTCCGGGATCCCGCTCGCCGCCACCGGCTTCCGGCCGCACCGGTTCGCCCTGACCGCCGCCACTCCCCTGCCCAGCGGGGTGGTCGTGCTGCACTACCGGACGCGTACGCCGTAGCCCCAGGTCTTCTCAAGATCGGGGGTGTCCTGCCGATCGCACGACCGTCCCGGCTTCCGGACCGGGTCGGCGGACGAGCTCGTCGCGAGGTTCGACGAGCGGCGGGTCGCTGACGGCATGCTCGGGGAACGGCTCACGGCGGTGATGATGGACCAGTTCTCGGCCCGGCTGCCGGGGGCGAAGACGTTCCCCGCGCTGCCGTGGCCGGGTGTCGTCAACGGGGACGTCGACCATGCGCTGCTGGTCGGCGACCGGGTGGCGTTCCTGGACGGCAAGCTGCGGAGAGCCGGGCACTACACGGCCGACGCGCACGGGCATCTGCTGCGCGACGGCCGGCCGTCCTCCGGCGGGACCCTGCACTTCCCGGCGGCAGTGCAGGCGTGGCGGAACCGCCTTCCGGCCGGGGTGGAGGCGGGCGGGTTCCTGGTGGTGCATCCGGCGACGCCGGGACGGGTCACCTTCGACATCCCGGCCGGCTACCCGATCGTGATCTGCGCGGCCGAGGAGTTCGCCCAGGTGGTGGGCGGGTGGCTGGCCGGTGAGGCCGGTCGCGTGAACCGGCCGGCGTTCGAGCGGCTGCTCGGCCGCTGACCGGACGCGGGTGATCCGGCTGGTTCTGCCCGGCCGCAGCCGGGCGCCGGGAGGATCCGGCTGCAGCCGGGGGCCGGGAGGATCCGGCCGCAGCCGAACGCCGGGAGGATCCGGCCGCAGCCGGGCGCCGGGAGGATCCGGCCGCGGCCGAACGCCGGGAGGATCCGGCCGCAGCCGGGCGCCGGGAGGATCCGGCCGCGGCCGTGAGAACCAGCCGGTGAAACCCGGACCACTGGTAACCTCGCACGGGTGTCGATCTTGGGATATGCCGTCTCGCATTGGGGGGACGATCCGTGGGCGCGCGGATCGTGGAGCCTGATCGGGCGGGACGGCACACCGGCCGACCGGGTCAATCTCGGGACACCGATCGGGAACCGGCTGCGGATCGCCGGGGAGGCGACACATCCGACGCGGGCGGGCATGACGCATGGCGCGTACGAGCAAGGGGTCGTGGCGGCGGCGTGGGCCGCGAACCGCAGGCATGATCGCATCGCGGTGATCGGTGCCGGCATGGCCGGTCTCGCCGCCGCCCGCACCCTCACCGACCGTGATGCCGACGTGGTCGTGTGGGAGGCGCGGGAGCGGCTCGGCGGGCGCACCGCCGGGGCCGAGGTGGGCGGCAGCGGTTTCGACCTGGGCGCCAACTGGCTGCAACAGTACGACGACAACGTCCTCGCCCGGCTCGCGGAGAGACTCGGGCTGCGGCTGGTGCCGACCGACTTCCACGATCCGGTCCTGCTCGGCGACGACACCGCCGGAAGCATCGACGGCATTGAGAAGGAGCTGCGCAAGCGGCTCGCGGCGGCACCGGTGGGGGCCGGGATCGGCGATGTCCTCGACGCCTGGCTGCGGGAGCCGGGACCGTGGACGGAACGGGACATCCGGCGGTTCGTCGACGCGGAGATCGTGATGGACTCCGGAGCTCCGTTGTCCTGGCTGAGCGCCCGGTACGGGTTCGAGCCCGGTGTCGGTCACGGCGACCGGTGGATCGTCGGCGGGTACCGGCTGCTGGTGGAGCATCTCGCGGCCGGGCTCGACGTGCGGCTGGGGCAGCCGGTGCGGCGGATCGCGGTCGACGACGACGGGGTGACGGTCAGTGGGGACGGGATGCACGAGCGGGTGGACGCGGTGATCGTGACCGTGCCGCTCGGGGTGCTCGCGGCGGGTGCCATCGCGTTCGAGCCGGGACTGCCGGACCCGCACCGGAAGGCGCTGTCACGGCTGGGTATGGGCCGGGTGGAGAAGGTGGTGCTCCGGTTCGCCGAGCGGTTCTGGCCGGAGCATCCGGGCGGGTACTACCGGGTGCACGGGCCGCGGGAGAACTGTGTCGCCGAATGGCTCGACGCGAGCGCGGCCGACGGGGCGCCGACCCTGGTCGGGTTGTTCGCCGGGCCGTGGCTCGACGAACTCTGGGCCGGTACGGACGCGGAGATCGCGGCCCGGGCGGCAGCGGTGATCAGGCCGCCGCGGTGACCGGGGCCGTCAGGGCAGCAGGACGTCCAGGTCCGGCAGTTCGGTCAGCAGCCCGTCGGTGACGGCCAGGTCGGCGAGAGTCTCGACGGAGGCGCGGTCGATCTCGGCCGGCCACTTCGGCAGGACCAGGGACTCCCGGACCTCCGGCGCGATCTTGGTGTAGGTGCCGAGGACCGCGCGGACCTCGTCGGGGTGCTCGTCGGCGTACGCCAGGGATCTCTTCATCGCCTCGGTGAAGCGCCGGACCAGGTCGGGGTTGTCGGCGATCAGCTGGTTGGAGGTGAAGTACATGGCGACGGTGAGGTTCGGGGCGGCGTCGACGTAACTCGAGGCGATCTTGCGGGCGCCGGCGGCGATCGCGGACTGCTGGAACGGCTCGACCACGAAGATCGCGTCGACCTGCCCCGCGGTCAGCGCCGGAACCTGCTCGGGGAACGCCAGCTCGGTGAACTTCACCGCGGTCGCGTCACCGCCGTCCTTGCGGACCGACGCCCGGACACTCGTCTCCACGATGTTCTTCAAGGTGTTCGCGGCGACCGTACGCCCGGCGAGGTCCTTCGGGCTCTTGATCGGACTATCCGCCTTGACGAACAGGCCGGCGAAGTCATTGCCGTCGACGCCCGTCGAGTTCGTGCCGTTGACGACGACCTCGACCGGCACCTTCTTGGCGGAGCCGAGCAGCAGCGAGACGGTGTTGCTGAATCCGAACTGGAACTGGCCGCTGGTCACCGCCGGGACGATCGCGGCGCCGCCCTGCGCGGCGGTCAGGGTCAGATCGATGTTCTGCTCGCGGAAGAAGCCCTTCTCCTTGCCCAGGTAGATGGGCGCCACGTCGACGATCGCGATCACCCCGGTGTTCACCTTGTCGAGGGCGCCGGCCGCCTGGCCGCCCTCGTCCGGGTCGTCGGCGCACGCGGTGACGAGCAGGAACGTCGCGGCCAGCGCCGCGAGCAGCCGAGATCGTCGCATGACGCCCACCTCATTCATCGATCAGCCTCAACGCAACCTAGAGCGATCATTTGCGTACGTCAATGGCCGTTCCCGCCCGTCCGAAGCCTTGCGAACGACCCTCGGGCGCGACATCCGATAACATCGGCGCGGCAGGTGCCTGATGGGCCGAGGACTGGAATGCGGCCGCTCCTGCACCTGTCCGAACATCACGGTGACGACAGCCCGCACGGTGTCGTCTGGATCCCGGTCACCGATGTGCACGCCCTGTACGAAGAGCTGCACGACCGCCCTGCGCCCCGATGCGGCGTCGACCCGGACGCCCCCGGCGGGCCGACTCTCGAGGTCATCGACCCGTACGGCGATGTTCTGCGTTTCGCCCAGACCGAGTGAGTTTCGCCCAGACCGAGTGACAGGAGCGGGAGGGTGTCCGATGAGGCTGCATCCGGGTGAGCCCGAGGCACACGACCATCAGGAGATCACGCTGCCGGACCTCGTGCGGCGGCTGGTCGGCACGTCGCCGGGACGGCTGACGGTGGTCGGCATCGACGGGCGGGGCGGCGCCGGGAAGACGACCCTGACGGAACGGCTGCGCGCGGCGGTGCCCGGGTCGGCGATCGTGCACACCGACGACGTCGCCTGGAATCACGCCTGCTTCGACTGGGGTGGGCTGCTCGCCGAGAACGTTCTGCGGCCGCTGCGCCGGGGCGCGGCGGTGGACTTCCGGCCGGATGCCTGGGTCGCGCACGGTCGGCCGGGGTCGATCACCGTGCCCGCCGGGACCGGGGTCGTCTGGGTGGAGGGCACCGGCGTCATCCGGGCGGAACTGGCGCCGTGGCTGGACTCCGCCGTGTGGATCCAGGGCGACCTCGACGAGCAGGAACGCCGGCTGACCGCCCGCGACGGCGACTCCCCCGAGCAGCGGGCGCACGTGGCGGCCTGGCTGCGGGAGGAGCTGCCGTTCCTGCTGCGGGAGCAGCCGTGGAACCGGGCGACCACGATCGTCAACCTGGGATCGGAGGGGCGGGTGTTCGCGGCGTACCCCCGAAAAGGTCTTTGAGGAGCGTGACGAGAGCGGGGACCGCGGGATGCGCGGCGGGCGGGCGCCAGGCCACGTGCAGAGAAATGGGGGCGGCGCCGGTCAGCGGGAGATAGGTGATCGCCGGGTGCGGGTACATCACGGCGGTCGCGGTGCTGGTTACCCCGGCCGTGTCGCCGGCGGCGATGGCGAGCAGCCAGTCGTCGGTGTTGGCGACCTCGACGGTGGCCGCCGGGGCGGCGCCGGGTGGCCAGAGGTCCAGGCTGGTGGTGCCGGTGACCGTGTTGATCGCGATGCGCCAGCCGGTCAGGTCGGCGAGCGACAACCGGGCCCGGGCGGCCAGCGTGCTCGCGGTGGGTACGGCGGCGACCCGTTCCTCGGTGGTCAGCAGCTCGGTGCGGACACCCGGGATGTCACCGGGTTCCCGCAGGACCGCCGCGTCGGTGCGGCCCTGCAGCAGCCCGGCGCTGCGATCGTCGATGCGCAGCAGCCGCAGCGGGATGTCCGGATGGGCCTGCTGCCAGGCGCGCAACAGGGTGGTGGTGTGTTCGCCCAGCGCCGACCAGGTGTGCCCGAGACGCAGCGGCCAGGAGCCGGCCCGCGCCGGGTCGAGCACGTCGTCGACGGCGGCGACCGCGGCGGCGGCCCGATCCCGGAACGCCCGGCCGGCCGGGGTGAGGTCGAGATGGTGGGTGGAGCGGTCGACCAGGCCGACGCCGAGGTGCGTCTCCAGTTGGCGCAGCGTGCGGGACAGCGCCGGCTGGGTGACGTGCAGCCGGGTCGCGGCGCGGGTGATGTTGCCCTCGGCGGCGATCGCGAGGAACGCTCTGAGGTGCCGTAACTCGGCGGTCATGACCGGGGAGCATAACCATGACGGGAACCGGCATTTCCGGGACGCGATCCGGCGGGCATAGCGTCGGAGCGTGAATGCGGTGGGACTCGTGCTCGGCGCCGCGCTGTCGGTGCAGTTCGGCTCGGCGGTGGCGGCTCTGTTGTTTCCGCAGGCGGGCGCGGCGGGCGTGGTGGCGTTGCGGCTCGGCATCGCGGCGGCGCTGCTGCTCGCCGTGTGCCGGCCCCGGATCCGCGGGTACGGTCGCGGCGACTGGCTGGTGGCGGCCGGTTTCGGGGTGGCGCTGGCCGGCATGAACGGACTGTTCTACCAGGCCATCGACCGGATCCCGCTCGGGCCGGCGGTCACCCTCGAAGTGCTCGGGCCGCTGCTGCTGTCGGTCGTGACGGCCCGGCGGGCGGCGAGCTGGCTGTGGGCGGCGCTCGCGGCCGGCGGGGTGGCGCTGCTCGGTTACCAGGGTTTCGAGCGGCTGAATCTCGCCGGGGCGGGGTTCGCGCTGGGCGCGGGGGCGATGTGGGCGGCGTACATCGTGTTCAGCGCCCGCGCCGGCCGGCGCTTCCCGAAAACGGACGGGCTCGCGCTCGCGCTGACGGCGGCCGCGGTGATCGCCCTGCCCATCGGCATCGCCGACGCGGGCACGGCACTGTTGAATCCGGTCACGCTCGGGCTCGGGGCGGTCGTGGCGCTGATGTCGTCGGTCCTGCCGTACTCGCTGGAGCTGCGGGCGCTGCGCAGCATGCCCACCACCACGTTCGCGGTGCTGATGAGCCTCGGGCCGGCGATCGCCACCCTCGCCGGGTTCCTGGTGCTGGACCAGCGCCTCACCACGATCGAACTCGCGGCGATCGCCCTGGTCATCGTGGCCAGCGCGGGTGCGGTCCGCACACCGCCGAAAACCAGGGATCACAACCACGAGGTGGTACGCACGTCGCAGTGACTTCTCGCCGGAAGAGGCGGCGCGGGCCGATCGTCCGGCCGATCCGAACCGCTCACGGCTCCTCCCTCAGTGACCTCGGCCCGGCCGTCGCCGTCCTCTTCCCACTCCTCAAGCCGGCCGGCGGGCGGTGCTGGACCGGAGGCGGCGATCGGCTGCTGTCGGGCATCGCCGACTTCTTCGCCGAAGGCGTGGTCGGAGAATGCGGAGGCGGAGGCGTTGCGGCGGAAACCGCGCCGCCGCTCCCCAGTCCTTCAGCCCGGACGCCGAGATGGGTCGCGGCCCAGCAGGAGCAGGATCTCGGTGAGCGGATCGGCGTCGACCGGAACCGGATGCGCCGGAGCGAACGGCGCGCCCGGGGCGAGCCGATCAGCACCGTCCGGCACCGACCGCGCGACCTCCAGCGCGGCCGTCACCGCCTCCGCCCCCGGACGGAATCCGGCCCCGAGCGTGTGCGCGACGTCCCACCCGTGCACCACGTAATCGACCAGGTGCATCCCGACCGCCATCCGCCCCGGCACGGTCGCGTCGAACTCGGCCAGGTGGAACGGCCGCTCGAAGACGTCCCCCACCGAGAACGCCGCCAGCACGTCCGCGACCGCCTCCCGATATCTGTCGGCGGCGTCCGCACCGGCGGGCGCCTGCGCCCAGACCGCGAGGTCGCCGCCGCTCCCCCGGGCGGCCGCCGCGAACCCGTGATGCTGAGCGGTCATGTGCCCGAGCAGCATCGCGAGATCCCAGCCCGCGCACGGCGTCGGCAACCGCAGATCGACGTCGGTCACCTTGTCGATCAACGTGACGGTGTCGTGCAGCACCGCTCTTGTCGGCTCAATGGTATGCATGAGCTTATGATGGGCGCCTGCTTACTAATAGTCAAGGGCCGCGCGGGTGGTAGGAACAGACCCGTGGAACGGGAAGATCTCGGCGCGATGATGTTCCGGCTGGGCAGACGGCTGCTCGCCATGGAACAGCCGATCCTCGCCCGCCATGAGGTGACCATGTGGGCCTACGCCGTCCTGACCGCCCTGCACGAAAGCCCGATGCGCACCCAGGCCGCCCTGGCCGACAGCATCGGCGCCGACAAGACGCGCCTCATCCGCGTCCTCGACGACCTGCAGGAACGCGATTTCATCACCCGCGAACCGGACCCCGCCGACCGCCGCGTCCGCCTCCTCGCCCTCACCACCCGGGGCCGGCGGACCCACCAGGCGATCGTCGCCGAGATCCGCGCCGCCGAAGCCGGCCTTCTGGCCACGGTCCCGGAACCCGATCAGGAAGCCTTTCTGCGTACGCTCGTCGCCCTCTCCGCCCGAACCCCCACCACCTGAACCACCGAAGCCCGCCGCATCCCGCGCGCCCGCGTTCCGGCCGGCGGTGAGTGCTGTCTCGGCGGCCTCGAGACAGACGTGAGAAACAGCGGCTGGCTGTCAGTGGTAGACGAGGCGCTGGATCGCGGTGACCAGGGTGTCGACGACGTTCCGCAGTTCGGTGTCGGTGGCCTGGTCGAGCCGGCCGTACTGGGTGTCGCGGATGGCGGAGATCATCTCGGCCAGGCGTTCGGCGGTGATGGCGGTGGTGGCGGTGCCGTTCGCCTGATCGCGGCGGATCTTGGCGGCGGCGCGTTCGTCGTACCGGGCCTTGGAGTGGGTGAGCAGGTCGCGCAGCGGCTCGGACGAGGCGGCGGCGGTCGCCGAGCAGCTGAGCAGGCCGGCGTTCGCCCGCCAGATCCGGGCGGACATCAGCAACTGCTCGCGCAGCAGGTCCGGGGCGGGGCCGGTGCTGTCGAACCAGACGTGGGAGGCCGCGAAGTCGTCGGAGACCCGGGCCATCAGGGCGGTCAGCACGGCCGGTTTGGTCGGGAAGTAGAAGTAGAAACCGGTCCGGGAGATGCCGGCCCCGGCGGCGAGATCGTCGATGGTGACCGCCTCGTAGGAGCGCTCGGCGAACATCCGCCGTGCCACGTCCAGGATCGCGGCCTCGCGGAGATCGCCCTTCGACGGCCCGGCCTTGCGCCTCATGTTCGACAGTGCCTTCCACGGTGACGTTCGACGCTGCGATCAAAAATTTCGACGCACTGTCGAATACTGCGGCTAGTGTAAGCGCCCGTGACCCCACCCGTACGCCCGAGGTTGCTGCTCGTCGCCGCCGCGGCCGCGAGTTTCCTGCTCAGCCTCATCCAGTCGATCCCGGTTCCGGTGCTGCCGCAGATCGGCCAGCAGCTCGGCGCCGACGCCACCACCGTCGGATGGGTGTCCACGGCGACGCTGCTGGCCGCGTCCGCCTGCACCCCGCTGCTCGGCCGGCTCGGCCACGTCGTCGGCATCAAACCGGTCTTCGTCGGCACCCTGATCGTCACGCTCGCCGGCAGCGTCCTCGCCGCCACCGTGCACGACGTGGGTTGGCTGATCGCCGCCCGGGTTCTGCAGGGCACCAGCTTCGGGCTGTTCCCGCTCGGCCTGAGCCTGCTCCGCCACGAACTGCCGCCGGCCAGGCTGACCAGCGCGATGGCCCTGGTCTCCTCGACTCTCGGGATCGGTGGCGGGGCCGCGCTGGTCGCCGCCGGGCTGCTCATGCAGGGCGACGCCGGCTACCGGCGGATCTTCTGGCTGTGTGCGCTGGTCAGCGCGATCGCTCTGGCGCTGGCGTGCACTCTGCCGCGGCGGGCCGGCGGCGGCGGGCGGGTCGACGTGCTCGGCGCGGTGGTGCTGTCCGCCGGGCTGATCAGCCTGCTCCTGCCGATCTCACAGGGGCACAGCTGGGGCTGGTCGTCGCCGCGGGTCCTGTCGCTGTTCACCGCCTCGGCCGTCATTCTCGCCGGGTTCTACCTGCTGGAACGCCGGATGGACGCGCCACTGGTCTCGATGGCGATGCTGCGGCGCCGGCCGATCCTGGTCGCCAACCTCGCCGCGATGACCGTCGGGTTCGCCATGTTCGCTCTGCAGCTGGCGATGAGCCACCTCGTGCAGAGCCCGCGCGACCTCACCGGGTTCGGGTTCACCGCGACGGCGCTGGAGACCAGCCTGATCTTCCTGCTGCCCGGGGCGGCGGTGAGCGTGGTGGTCGGGCCGCTCGCCGGGCCGCTGCTCGGGCGGATCGGGGCACGCAACGCGCTCGCGCTGGCCTGCTGGACGGCCGCGGCGGGGACGGCGTCGCTGGCGGTGCTGCACGACAGCCGGGCGCAGACGATCACCGCGTTCGTGGTGGCGAGCTGCGCGATCGCGCTGGCGTACGCGGCGATGCCCGTGCTGCTGGTCAGCCACATCCAGCCGGAGGAGACCGGGATCGCGAACTCGGTCAACTCCATCATGCGGACGGTGGGCGGCACGATCGGCGGCGCGCTGGTGATCACGATCCTGGCGGCACGGACCCGGTCGTACGGGTCGGTGCCGCTGCCCGCCGAGGACGCGTTCCGGCTCAGCTATCTGCTGGCGGCGGGCGTGTTCGCGGTCGGCGGGCTGCTGGTTCTGCTGTTCATCGACCGGCCGGCCCGGGTCCCGGCCGTGGAGCCGGCCGGCGTCGTGGACCAGCGGCATCCGCAGCCGTCGACGTGACAACCCGCCTGCGTGGTGATGTCGGGCGCGATGCGCGCCCGACATCACCACGCGCGTGGGGCACGCATGAGCGGCACCGGGGGACGGCCGTACGGGGACGCCTGCCGCAGCCGCCGCGGGTCACGGGACCGTGCGTGGCCCGTACCAGAAAAGTCAGGTGAAAGGGAACCGCATGGCGCGGTCGAGGAGCGTGTCGCGGGAGACGGTGGCGTCGCCGTCGGCCCAGGCCTGCATGGCGGCGTTCAGGCAGGCGACGGCGGAGGCGACGAGCGCGCGGGGCGCGGGATCGTGGCCGGCCGGGAGATCGCTGGGGAGGCGGGCGGCGACCAGCGGGACCAGCAGGGACTCCCAGCCCTCCTGCTTCTCGCGGTGGCGGGCGCGCATCGTCGGGTTCGCCCCGACCAGCCGGAGGAAGGCCAGGGAACGCTCGGGGTTGTCGGCGTTGATCGCGGTGAGGACGTCGAACGTGCGGCGCAGGGACGTCCACGGGTGCTCGTCGGCGGGGCGCTCGGTGAAGGCGGCGGCGAGCGCCGGGCCGAGGTCCTCCAGCCAGGTCAGGACCACGTCCTCCTTGGTGCCGAAGTAGCGGAAGAACGTGGTGCGGGACAGGCCGGCCTCGGCGGCGATCTGCTCGACCGTCGTGTTGTCGCAGCCCTGCTCGGCGAAGAGCCGGGTGGCGACGGCGCTGACCTCGGCGCGCATCGCCTGGCGGGTCCGTTCCCGCAGGGACGTTCGGGGTGTGTCCTTCACGACACGATCGTACTCGGTGCTCACTTGGTACTCAGTACCACTTCGAACTACCGTTCCACTTGATCCGTCACTTCGTCACGAGGACACGCCATGAGCCTGTTCACTCCGCTGCGTCTCGGCGCCCTGAACCTGCGCAACCGCCTGGTCATGGCACCGCTCACCCGGCTGCGCGCCGGTGAGCACGGGGTCCCCGGGGACCTGCTGGTCGAGCACTACCGCCAGCGTGCCTCCCTGGGCCTGATCATCACCGAGGGCACCTGGCCGGTGCGGGAGGGCCGCACCTGGATCGGCCAGCCCGGCATCGAGACCGCCGAGCAGATCGCCGGCTGGCGGCGGGTCGCCGACGCCGTCCACGAGGCGGGCGGCCTCATCGTCATGCAGGTCATGCACGGTGGCCGGATCTCGCACCCGGAGATCAGCGGCACCGGGCGCATCGTCGCGCCCAGCGCCATCGCCGCGCCCGGTGAGACGCGGATCCCCTCCGGCAAGGCCGCGTACCCGGAGCCGCAGGCACTGACCACCGACGAGATCCGCGGCATCGTCGCGGGCTTCGTCGCCGCCGCCCGCAACGCCGTCGAGGCCGGGCTGGACGGCGTCGAGATCCACAGCGCCAACGGTTACCTCATCCACCAGTTCCTGTCGCCGGCGTCGAACACCCGCACCGACGAGTACGGCGGTTCCCCCGCCAACCGGGCCCGCCTCGCCATCGAGGTGGTGACCGCGGTCGCCGAGGCCATCGGCGCGGACCGGACCAGCCTGCGGATCTCGCCGGAGCACAACATTCAGGGCGCGCTGGAGACGGATCCGGCCGACGTGATCGCCACCTACACCGTGCTCGCCGAGGCGCTCGCGCCGCTCGGGCTGGCGTTCGTCGACATCCTGCACGCGGATCCGGCGGGTGAGCTGGTGCAGAAGCTCCGGCACGCGGCCGCGGCGCCGGTGATCCTGAACAGCGGGTTCGGTACGCAGACGACCCGGGAGGCCGCCCTCGAACTCGTCGAGGACGGTCTCGCGGACGCGGTGGCGGTGGGACGTGCCGCCCTGGCGAACCCGGACCTGGTCGCCCGCTGGTCCGCCGGCGCGCCGGAGAACGCTCCGGACCCGGGCACGTTCTACTCCCCCGACGCTCGCGGGTACACCGATTACCCCACGCTCTGAGCCGTCGTTTCCGGACCGGCCTTACGGCCGGTCCGGCGGCGGTCACGCGGCGAGGCCGGGCGGGAGATCAGGACCAGAGGGTGCGAAGGCGGGCGGCTTCGGTGGCGGCCTGGGCACGGCCGGCCTCGGCGGCGGCGCGGCGGCGGGCCGGGTCCAGGGGGTTCCGGCCGATCGCGGCGCGGGCGGCGGCGTCCGGGGAGACGACCGTGCCATGCACGCCGGGACCGAGGGCGGCCAACTGGGCGGCGGGGCGGCCACTACGGCGTACCGACCGGGTGACCGGGGCCAGCACGACGACCTGGCGGCTGCCGTCGGCCAGGTCGGCGTTGGCGACGGTGCGGACACCGCCGTCGATGTAGCGGGCGCCGCCGATGGTCACCGGCGGCCACACCAGCGGGACCGCGCAACTGGCGGCGACGGCGTCGACGAGCGGGATGCCGCTGGACGCGTCGAAGACCCGTACCGCACCGGTCCCGGCCTCGACGGCGACGATCCGCAAGCGGGCCGTGGCGGGCCAGCCACCGTCGCCGATCCGGCGGGCGATGACCGCGCGCCGTTCCGCTTCCGGCATCGTGCGGGCACGCAGCGCCCGGCGGCCCAGCCAGGCGCGGCCCCGCGCCGGATCGCCCGGCCACAGGCCGGCGATCAGGAACGGCAGGATCACTCCCGGGCCGAGGCGGGCGGCGATCTCACCGGAGGCGTCGGCGATCTGGTGGGCGAAGAGATCCTCGAGGGGTACGCCGGAAAGCACCTGGGCGGCCACGCTGGAGCCGGCCGAGGTCCCGACGAACAGTTCGGCGTCGGTCAGGTCGACGCCGTGTTCGGTCAGGCCGTGCAGCATGCCGATCTCCCAGGCGACGCCGGTGACGCCGCCGCCGCCGAGCACCAGAGCCTTCGTCATGCCCCGATCCGAACTCTCGTCATGCCCTGATCCAAACAGAGAAACGGTCCTCCCGCGACGCCGGCGGCGAGGCGGGAGGACCGTGCACTGGTCAGGCCGTGATGCGGTTCTTGCCGGCGCCGCCGTTGATCCGGTCGTTGCCGGGACCGCCGTTGATCGTGTCGTTGCCGGATTCGCCGCGCAGGTCGTCGTTGCCGAAGTGGCCGTAGATGGTGTCGTTGCCGGCGCCCCCGTGGACGATGTCGTGGCCGTCGTCGCCGTCCAGCCAGTCGTCGCCGGCGCCGCCGAAGATCCGGTCGTGGCCGTCGCCGCCGTCGACGGCGTCGGTCGCCCCGTTGCCGTAGATGCGGTCGTCGCCGGCTTCGCCGAACAGCCGGTCCCGGTTCGAGCCGCCGCTGAGGATGTCGTTGCCCGCGCCGCCGGCCACGGTCAGGTGCGACGAGGTCCGATTGTGGACGGCGTCGTTCCTGTCGCCGAGGCTGATGCTGTACTCGGTCGGTTTGGCGGTGGTGGTGCACCGGACCTTGGTGCGGTCGCCGCTGACGGCCTTGCAGCCGCGGCCGGGCTTGATGGCGACCCGGTCGTCGAGCGTGGTGACGCGGCCGGAGATCGTGATGACCAGCGAGTTCTGCTGGCCGCCGGCGGCGGTGAACCGGACGATCGTGTCGCGGGCGCCGACGACTTCGGCCCTGCCGACGGTCGCGGCCTGGGCCGGAGCGCCGAACAGGGTGGTCGCGGCGGTGACGGCGACGGCCGCGGCGCCGATCGCGGTCAGGGTCCTGCGGTTGACGAGATACATGGAAGAGCCCCCGTGGATCACTTCGAAGCGGCTCGTTGCCGCCGCACAGGATGCTATGAGGACGTGACCGATAGCGATCTCCCGGTTTCGTGTCATCACGGATCAGGCGGTGCGGGCCGGCGGCCGCACGCATAGATCGACGTTGCGGGCCTGCCTACACTGGAGCCCGCGGTGAGGGGGCCAGTGGAGGCGCATGCCACGTGCTGCAACAACCGGACCAGTCAGGGCGACGGCGCGCTGTCCGCAAGGCCGTGGCCGTCACGATCGGACTCGCCAATCTGGGTCTCGCGTTCTACGCGCTGGACGCGGTGGAGAACCGCTGGGTGAAACTGACCGCCGCCATGATGGCGGCGGCGGTGGGCCTGTCGGCCGCCGGCTTCGTCGAGTTCCACACCCGCCTGATCGACGGGATCGTCCCGCCCGGGCCGATGCGTTCCCGGCCGGCAGTGGCCGCCGCGGCGGCGACCATCATGGTCGCCGCCGCGATCGTCACCGTCCTCGAGCTGACCCGTGCCGACGGCGCCTGCCCGCAGGCGCTCGAACTGCGCGTCCTCACCGCGCCGGAGGGCGTGCCCGCGGTCCGCGAGCTCACCCATGAGTACGCCCTGGTCACCGCCCGGGCCAACAACGGCTGCCCGGCGGTGTACCCGTACGTCTACGCCGCCGGCACCGCCACGGTCAGCGGCGCCCTCGCCCGCCGCTGGGCCGACGCCGCGACCGAACGCCCGCTCGAACAGATCGGCCCGCGCCCCGACCTCTGGCTGCCGGACTCGGTCCTGGACGTCCGCCGGGTCCAGGACATCGTCGTCAAGGGCGCGCTGCCGACCCCACTGGAACGGGTCACGTCGATCGCCACGTCCCCGATCGTCCTCGCCGGAACGGATGTGCCGGACGTGCCGGACTCCGACACCCACACCCTGCCCGAGCTGGTGTCGGCGCTGCTCAGCCGCACCGACCGGCAGCCGTCGCTGGCAGCGCCGGACCCGGCCGCCTCCCCCGCCGGCCTGCTCGCCGCCGACGTCTACCTGCGCGGCGCCGGCGGTGAGCTGGTCGGCCCGGACGTGGCGCACCGGCGGGCCCGTGTCGTCTTCGACTCCACCGACTCGGCGGCCGACGAGGCCGGTGTGCTCTGCGCCTTCCTGCGCGAGGGCAAGGCCCCGCCGGCCGTGCTCACCAGCCTGCGGACGTGGCAGCGGTTCGCCGCCGGCCGGGCGCTCGGTGGCGGCTGCCAGGTTCCGCTGCCCGCCCCGGCCGACCTGCCGGAGCCGGTGGTGCTCAAGTCGGCGCCCGCGCTCGACCACCCGTTCGTACAGTTCACCTGGACCGGCGAGCGGCAGCGCCGGGCCGTCGAGGGTTTCCGGGACTGGCTGCGCAGCGAGGACGCCGACGCGCACCTGTCCGCGGCGGGCCTCGGCGAACCGCATCCGGCCTGCTCCGACCTCGACCTCAACGCGTGCGTTCCGCACGATCCGGATCGAACCCTCGCGTTGTACGAGAAGGCCAAGCGCCCGGGCCGGGTCCTGCTCGCGGTCGACGCGTCCGGGTCGATGGCCGAGGCCGGGCGGTTCACGGTCGCGGTGCAGGGGGTGGGCCAGGCGCTCGGCCGGCTCGGCCCGAGCGACGAGGTCGGCTTGTGGTCGTTCCCGGCGGCGCGCGGCCGGGGGTCGTACGAGCTGGTCGCCGTCGCCCCCGGCTCGGACCGGCACCGCCGTGCCGTCACCGACACCCTGCGCACGGTCCGGCCGGCCGGCGTCACCCCGCTCTACGACACCGTCCTGGACGGTATGGGCAGTCTCGCCGCCCGGCCCGGCGGCGACCGGATCCGGGCGATGGTGGTGCTGACCGACGGCGAGGACAGCGGCGGCGGGCCCGGCCTGCGCGCGACCGTGGACCGGGTGCGCCGCCTGGCCGCCGCCGGCATCCGGCTGTACGTGATCGCCACCGGCGAGGCCCGGTGCGACAACCTCCAGGGTGCCGGGCCGCTGTACCAGCTGGCCCGCGCCGGCCGCGGCGAATGCCTCAGGGCCGCGCCGGAGGCGGTCCCGGAGACGATGGCGCGGCTCTTCGAGAACCTGTGGAGTGGACAGTGAGTTTTCTCCCGACGACGCTGGCCGGCCCCTTCCGCTGGGTGCGGACACCCTTCGGCGGCCTGATAGTCGGCGCCACCCTGACGGTGTCCCTGCTGCTCACCGCCTCGGCCGTGTTCGACTGGGGCGGCGGCGCGGCGCCGCCGCCGGCGCAGAGCGGCCGGGCCGAGCTGGTGATCTACTCCGGGGTCGACGAGAGCACCGGCGGGCAGCGCCAGAAACTGATCGAGGAGTGGAACGAACGGCACCGGGACACCCCGGCCCGGCTGGTCAGCCTGCCCACCAGCGCGGACGCCCAGCACAGCGAGATGCGGGCGACCGCCCAGTCGGACGCGCCGGACGCCGACGTCTACAACCTGGACACCACCTGGACCGCCTCGTTCGCGTCGGCCGGGTTCATCCTGCCGCTGACCGTGACCGACACCGCCGGGTTCCTCGACGCGCCGCTGGCGACCTGCCGGTTCGACGGCAAGTTGTGGGCGCTGCCGTTCAACACCGACGCCGGGCTGCTCTACTACCGCACCGGGGTGCCCGAGGACGCCCTGCCCACCGCGCTGCCACCGGGGCCGAACGACGTGCGCGTCCTGGCCGGGCTCCTGCCGCGGATCGAGGCCGGGTTCGTCACCCCGCTCAGCGGTTACGAGGGGCTGACCGTCAGCGCCCTGGAGGCGATCTGGGCCGAGGGCGGCGACGTGTACGACGCCGCCCAGGACCTCGTCGTGATCGACAGCGAACCGGCGCGGGCCGGGCTGCGCAAGCTCGCCCAGGCGATGAAGCGCAACGGTGACGTGCCGCCGGCGGTCCACCCGCAGTCGACGACGTTCCGGGAGGACACCAGCCGGGAGGCGTTCCGGGCGGGGAAGGTCGCGCTGATGCGCAACTGGCCGGTGGCGTACGGGCAGTTGCGGGCCGGGGACCAGCCGCTGAAGGACTTCGGGGTCCGTGCGCTGCCGGGCCCGAGCGTGCTCGGCGGGCAGAACCTGGCGATCGCCAGCAGCACCGACAACCCGCGGGCCGCGCAGGAGCTGATCGAGTTCCTCACCAGCGAGGAGAGCGAACGGCGGCTGTTCCGCGACGGCGGGCTGGCGGCCACCCGCACCGGCGTGTACTCCGATCCGCAGGTGCTGCGCAACCGGCCGTACGCGCCGACGCTGTTGCAGGCCCTCGGCTCCGCTCGGCCGCGGCCGGAGAGCACCCATTACGCCCTGTTCAGCAGCACCTTCCAGGAGATCGTCACGCAGACCCTGAACAGCGACGGCAACCTGCCCGCCGATGCGGTGTCACGACTCACCGACGCCCTGCACGGCCGGCTGAGCTGAGCCCTCCGCGGGTGTGCGGGTCTCAGGGCTTGCGGCCGACCGCGGCCCAGACGTTGATGTCGGAGCGGGCCGGGATGACCGCGCCCTGATCCGGGTGCCACTCGCTGGCCGGCACCACGCCCGGAGCGACCAGTTCGAGACCGTCGAACAGTCCGGCGAACTCGTCGCGGGTGCGGGTCCACACGTCCGACTTCCCCTGCTCGACCAGCCGCTGGTAAAGCGCCTGCTGTTCCGGCGTGCCGAAGTCGGACGTGGCGTGCGTGGCGACCAGGTGACTTCCGGACGGCATGGCGTCCAGCAGCCGGCTGACGATCGGCTCGGCCGCCCCGTGCCCGTGGATGAAGTGCAGGACGGCGATCAGCATCAGGCCGACCGGCTGCTTCAGGTCGAGGGTGTCGTGCAGCACCGGGTGGGCGAGGATCGCCTCCGGATCGTTGAGATCCGCCTCGATGTACGCGGTGCGCCCCTCGGCGCTGCTGTTGAGCAGCGCCTGCGCGTGCGCCATCACCATCGGATCGTTGTCGACGTAGACCACCCGGCTGTCCGGGGCGTGCCGCTGCGCCACCTCGTGGGTGTTGTCCGCGGTCGGCAGCCCGGTGCCGATGTCCAGGAACTGCCGGATCCCCACCTCCGCCGTCAGGTGACGGGTGGCGCGGCACAGCAGGTCCCGGTTCGCCAGGGCGCCGAGCCGCACCTTCGGGAACAGGCGCTCCAGCTCGTCCCCGGACGCCCGGTCGGCGGCGAAGTTGTCCTTGCCGCCGAGCCAGTAGTTGTACCGCCGCGCCGGATGCGCCTGGTTCGGGTCGATCCCGCGGGCGACCGCACTCGTGTGATCCACACGAGCACGATAGCGCCGATCTTGAACTTGTCCACTGTGGCGCGGATCGATGCGGGCACGGCAGCCGGCACGGTCCAGCCGGCACCGCGCCCGCCGGTGCGGTCAGGCCAGGCGGCGGCGGATCCACCAGAGGGAGAACCCGGCCAGCACCGCGGTCAGCCCGATCAGCAGGCCGAACTCACGCCACTGCAGGTTCCAGTAGCGGGAGCCGGGCACGAAGACGACCTGATGGCTGAGGTTCTGCTGATCCAGCCATTTCGGGCAGGTCTCGCGGTCGCGAGGCGCCTCCGGACCGCACTGGGTGGTATCCGCCGGGCCTCGGAACTCCGAGCCGGACGCGGTCACCACCGTGCTCGACACGATCCAGTCGCCTCGCTGTTCGGGTTCGATCTGGAGCCTCATCCCCCCGCCGTCGCGGCTCATCGAGATCCCGTACTCCTTCGGCATCTGGAGCGGGCTGACCGTGGTGACCGGCTGGGCCAGCCACTGACGCACCACGAGCGGAGAGGCGATCTGGACGCCGACGATCAGCAACAGGGTCACCGCCATCGCGGCGACGGTCCGCCGCAGCAGCAGCCCGACCGTGACTCCGAGCGTGAAGGCGAGTGCCGCGTACCCGACCGGCACGATCCCCCGCGCCGCGAAGACGAGGGGGTTCATCCGGTCCGCCGAGGCGGCGTCGATCGGCTGCGCCCACCGGGTCAGCGCCAGACTGAGCAGACCGGCGCCGAGCGCGGCGGCCCCGCCACCGGCCAGCAGCCTGACCACCAGCCGGCGGCCCCGGCTGACGGATTGACTGAAGACCATCCGGTACGTGCCGGTATCCAGCTCCCACCACCTCCTTGATGGTGGGCAGCTTGTCGCCCTCGCCGAGGAGCCCGAGCCGCAGCGCGTGCCGGTCGCTACCCCGTCGGAGTCCACGACGGACGCGAGATCACCGCCATGGCCGCCGCGCTGCCGGAATGATTCACACTCCCGCCGACGCGGCGGCTCCGCGTTCCCTGGCGACGTGAGGATCTACGCTCGGAGCCGTGTTCGATCAGAAGATGCCGGCTCTGCTGGCCACCGCGTTGACAGGGCCGTTCGCCACCGACCACGAGAGCCACGACTTCGAGCCGTTCGACCAGTTCGACTCGGCGGAGGAGCTCAGAGACTGGTGGACGGCCTGGACCGGCAACGAGAACGCCGGGGTGCCGCCGCTGCGGTGCTTCGGGCAGGACGGCACCGGTGGCCTGGCGGCGATCTGGGTGCGTGATCCGGCGGCGGCGATCGACACGCAACCGGTGGTGTTCCTCGGGTCCGAAGGTGAGCTGGCGGTGCTCGCCAGGGACCTCGGAGACTACGTCTGGTTACTGGCCGGCGGGGTCGGGCCGTTGGAGGCGGTCAGCGAGCTGGAGCGTACGCCCACTGCCGTCCCGGAGATCGTCGCGCTCGCGCCGGGCGCGCCGCGAACAATCGAGGCGATCCTCGCCGACGCCCGGCCGCTGCTGGAGGAACTGGAGGAATTCGTCAAGGAGACCGTGCACGGCCCCTTCGACGAATTCGGTGAACCGCTGCGCTGAGCGTGATTCAGAGGGCGCTGACCGCGTCGGCGTCCAGGTGGGTGCGCAGCTTGGCGAGGGCCTTGGTGAGCAGCCGGGACACGTGCATCTGGGAGATGCCGATCTGCTCGGCGATCTGCTGCTGCGTCTGGTTGCCGTAGAAGCGCAGGCTGACGATCTTCTGCTCGCGCTCGTCGAGGCTCGCCATCGCCGGGCCGAGCGCGACCCGCAGCTCGGCGTTCGCGAAACCGGCGTCCTCGCCGCCGAGGGTGTCACCGAGCTCCGCGCCGCCCTCGGCGACCGGAGTGGACAGGCTGGTCGACTGGTACGCCCGCGCGCCCTCCAGGCCCTCGATCACCTCGTCCTCGCTGATGCCCAGGTGGGTGGCGATGTCGGCGACCGTCGGCGAACGGCCGAGGGTGTTCGTCAGAGTGTTGTTGGCGGCGGTGATCGCCAGCCGCAGCTCCTGCAGCCGCCGGGGCACGCGCACCGACCAGGTACGGTCCCGGAAGTGCCGCTTCAACTCGCCCACGATCGTCGGGATGGCGAAGCCGGCGAAGTCGACGCCCCGGTCGGCCTCGAACCGGTCGACCGCCTTGATCAGGCCCAGCACGGCGACCTGGTGCAGGTCGTCACGGGGCTCACCGCGGTTCGCGTACCGGTTGGCCAGGTGGCGGGCCAGCGGCAGCCACGCCTCGATCGCCCGGTCCCGCAGGCCGGGCCGCGACGGGTGGCCGGCCGGCAGTGCGGCCATCGCCACGATCAGTTCGTCGGCCTGTACCGCGGTGTCAGCGATGACGGTCATCGAGATCCCTCCGTGGAAGTGCGTGCGCCCGTTACTCCCCACATCCGCCGGCGGGCAAACCGGTTGGAAGATTTTCGCGAACCGATCGGGTGCAACGTGCATCACACGATCGAGACCGTTCCCTGCCGGAAGGACCCACCCATGCGCGCGCTGCCTCTGGCGATCGCTGTTCTGAGCCTGTCCGCCACGACCGCCTGCACGCCGGGACCGGCGCAGGTCTCGGGTCAGGCGGGGCCGGCGGGCGCCGTCCCACCGCCGTCCGCGACCCCGATGGCCACCACCCCGTCGACGCCCGCCGCGACCTCGGCCCCAGCTTCGGTCCCACCCTCGGTCGCGCCCTCGGCCGTCAGCCCGGGCGGGTCCACCGGCACGCCGTCGCGGACGACTCAGGTCACCGCCCCGGCGTCGCGCACCAGGCACCCGAGCCGGATCCGGAACACCGACTGGTTCAACACGCGGCTGCTCGGTGTGTCCTTCATGAACCTCGGCGACCTGCAGTTCCGCGACGGCATGGCGTCCTCCGGCCCGACGACCTGCGCGATGCTGCCCGGCGGCGCGCGCCCGGTGTACGCCGAGTTCCTCGCCGAGGAACCGGCCGTCGCCCCGGTCACCGAGGACGCGGTCATCCTCATCGAATGCGGCAGGGACAGCGTGGACCAGGCGCTCGTCCCGGTCCAGCTGTCCTTCAGCCAGCGGCACCCCGGCGGGTACGGGTTCATCGCGGCCGACCCGCGGACCGAGGGGGACGCCGCCCGCATGACGTTCCTCTCCTACACCGTCCAGGACGAAGCGATCGTCACCACCGTCCGCAAAGCCGACGGCGCCACGGAGAGACGCCGTTACCTGCACGAGGGCGGCGACCGGTGGGGCCGGGGGTGAACCGCCGGCTCAGGAGCGCCACCAGCCGTCGTGCGGGCTGACCGGCAGGGCCCGCTTGTGACGGGTGGCGAGGAAGGCGGACTCCACCTTCGCCGCCACCTCCGGCGCGACGTCGCCACCCTCCAGGTAGACGTCGATGTCCTGGTAGGAGACGCCCAGCGCGACCTCGTCGGGGATCGCCGGCCGGTCGTCCTCCAGGTCGGCGGTCGGCACCTTCTGCCAGGTGCTGTCCGGCGCGCCCAGCTCCCGCAGCAGCGCGGCGCCCTGCCGTTTGGTCAGGCCGGTCAGCGGGATCACGTCGACACCGCCGTCGCCGTACTTGGTGAAGAAGCCGGTCACCGCCTCGGCCGCGTGGTCGGTGCCGACGACCAGGAGGTTCGACTGGCCGGCGATCGCGTACTGGATCACCATGCGTTCCCGGGCCTTGATGTTGCCGCGGACGAAGTCGCGCAGCGGCTCACCGGCGCCGGCCGCCACCTCGGCGGCGACCGCGTCGGCGCCCGGCTTCACGTTCACCGCGATCGACCGGTCCGGGCCGATGAAGTCCAGGGCGATCTGCGCGTCGTGCTCGTCGGCCTGCACCCCGTACGGCAGGCGGACCGCGACGAACGTCGCCTCCCGGCCCTCGGCCCGCAGTTCCTCGCAGGCGAGCTGGCACAGCCGGCCGGCGAGCGTGCTGTCCTGGCCGCCGCTGATCCCGAGCACGAACCCCTTCGCCGGGGTCGACCGGAGGTAGTCCTTCAGGAAGTCGAGCCGCCGGCGGATCTCCTCCTTGGGCTCGATGACCGGCTTGACGCCGAGTTCGACGCGGATCTGCTCCCGTAAGTTCGCCATGTTCGCACTCTACTGACCGATTCCGGCCTCCCCGATGATCTACAGCGTGAAGCCGGCGACCAGCTGCCGCAGCTCGGTGCTGGTCCGGGCCAGGCTCTCCGCGTTCTCCTGGGCCTCCCGGACCACCGTCGTGGTGGTGCCGACCGCGGCGGCCACGCCGGAGATGTTGGTGGCGATGTCCGCGCTGCTCTCGGCGACCTCGGCGACGTTGCGGCTCATCTCGCCGGTCGTCGCGGTCTGCTCCTCCACGGCCGCGGCGATGAGCGTCTGGAAGTCGCTGATCCGGTCCACCACGTCGCCGATCTCGTTGATCGCCTGCACGGCGCCCGCCGAGTCCAACTGGATCGCCTTGATCAGGCGGGAGATCTCCTCGGTGGCCTTGGCGGTCTCCTGAGCCAGGTCTTTCACCTCGCCGGCCACCACGGCGAAGCCCTTGCCCAGCTCACCGGCCCGGGCGGCCTCGATGGTGGCGTTGAGCGCCAGCAGGTTGGTCTGCTCGGCAATCGACGTGATCATGGCGACCACGTTGCCGATCTCGGTGGACGATTCGCCGAGCTTGCCCACGGTGTGGTTGGTCTGCCGGACCGCGGTCACCGCCTCGCCGGCCACCCGGGCCGCGTCACCGGCGTTGCGGGCGATCTCGTCGATCGCCTGGGTCATCTCCGAACTGCCGGCCTGCAACGTCTGCACGTTGCTGGAGACGTGCGCGGCCGACGACGCGACGGTGGCCGACTGCGCCTCCATCTCGGCGCTGGCGGCCGCGATCCGGGCCGACACCCCGGACAGGTCCTGGGAGGCCGCGTCCACGGTGCCGGCGTGCCCGGCGATCGCGGCGACGGTGTCGCGCAGCGAGGCGGCGGTCTGGTTCAGGGCCTCACCGAGCCGGCCCATCTCGTCGCGGCGGTTCAGGTCGACCCGGACGGTCAGGTCGCGGCCGGACAGCCGGTTCAGCGCCGTGACCACCGCGGCCAGCGGGCCGACGACCGAGCGGGTGGTCCAGGCGCCCATCAGCACGGCCAGGATCACGGCGAGCGCCAGGGCGGCGCCGAGCGCCCGTACCGCGGTGTCCCGAACGTCCTGGATCTCGGCCCGCAACCGCTGGGCTCGGGCCTCGACGGAGGTGTCCAGGGCGGCGGTGATGTCCAGCACCTTGCTGTACGCGGCCGACGCCTCACCGCCGTTCACACTGGTCATCACCTTGGCCCGAGCCGCCTGGGTGTCCGCGGCGAGCCACCGCATCAGCGTCTCGTCCCACTCGAAGAAGTCGTCCCAGGCCGGTTCGAGCTGGGCGAACTGCTCCCGCTCGGCGGCGGTCATGGCGGACACGTCGGTGGCGGCGAGGCCCGCGTAGATGGTGTCCTTGGACTTCAGCTCGCCCTGCCGGTTGTAGCCGTCGGGACCGGTGGCGAACCGGTATCCGAACGCTCCGGCGTCCGCGATGACCAGGCCCTGCCAGCCGGTCACGTCCGCCGCGTTGTACGAGGCGTTCTCGATCTGGTCGCGCAGCCGTTCCAGGGTCTCCAGCTCCCGGCCGGAGTCGGCCTGCTGGCGGATGCCCCACCAGCCGACGGCCGCCGCGGTCACGATGAGCGCCGTGAGCACCAGGTACGACGCGCCGAGCCGTGCGCCGACGCTCACGTCACGAACGTTCATCAAAGCCATCCCTCCGCCTACCTGATCGGCGGGCGGAGGGACGGCCTGAGCCGGACGGCGGGTGAGCCGAGGAGAGCGGGGGCGCTCGTGCCAATCCTCCGCGACCCGCGGAGGTATCGCATCGAACGATGAGAAGGAAGCGCCGCCCTGGCCTCGGCGGAGACCGTCATTCCGGGAGCAGCTCGGCGAGCCGGTCCAGCGTGTAGATCTCGGATCCGTCCGGGGCCTTGATGCCGACGAAGGTGACCGGCTCGTCCGGCGGCTCGCCGGTCCACATCGTGACCGCGGCCCGCGGGCGCCACCGGTCGAGCAGGTACGACATCGTCAGGTACCACCGCTCCGCCGTGCCGACCGCGTTGCCCTCGACCTGGTTGAACGCCGGGCGGCCGCGCAGGTACAGGTGCAGCCACACCGCCTGCCAGCCGTCGGCGTCCCGGGCGAACACCACCGGCAGCGCCACCCGCCCGTTGCCGCGTGGGTGGCGTCGGTGAGGTCACCGGAGCCGACCAACCTCGCGGACCGCGGCGACGACGGTGGCGGCCAGGTCCATCGCCGGCTCGGGGGGCCAGGGCACCGAGGTGCCCCAGCAGCGGCCGGGACGCGGTGAACCCGACGTCGAGCAGGGCCGCGTCCAGCTGCCGGGCCACCGCGGCGCCGTCACCGGAGGCGCCGGTGCTCGCGGGCACGCGCAGCGTCCTCTGAATGATCAGCTTCTCGAGCACGTGGTCCCTCCGATCCGCGGAGCATGGGAAACGGGCCGCCGGGGACTGGCACGCCACCGGACCCGACCTGGCCAGAGCGCGACAGCGGGCTGCGGAAATCGGGATCCCGGGCGAACGGGTGGCAGGCATCCCGCTAGGGTCAGCGATCATGTGGAAACGGGCTGTCGCTGCGATGTCGTGTGCCGTCCTGCTCACCGGCTGCGATGGACAGACCGCCGCCGGTACCGCCACACCCCCACCGTCCATATCGGCATCCCCGGCTCGGCCTTCGATCCAGGCGGCTTGGTGGGAGTGGGCCGCCGCTGAGCCCACAGCCACGAATCCCGTCGCCGACAGCACCGGCGTGCACTGCGCACGCAACCAGCCCGCCGGTATGTGGTTTCTAGCCGGCACGTTCGGTGACCGAGTTCGGCGCCGGTGCACCGTGTCGCCCGGTGCACCCCTGGTCGTACCCGCCGTCAACCTGACCAGCAGCGACGAGCGAGACTGCCGAGACTTCATGGCCGAGGCCACCGGCACGATCGAGTTCGACGGCGCGCCGGTGCCGGCGGAACGCATCGAGCACGAGACCATCACGTTCACCGCCGGGGCGGGAAACGCGGTGACCGGCGACGCCGGTGTGACCAAGCGCGTGGGCTGCGGACTGTGGGCCACGATCCCCGCACCTGCAGCCGGCGAACACACCGTTCGCATCCATGGCACGTCGGGCACGTTCGAGGTGACCGCCGAATACCTTCTGACGGTGCCAGCGGCGAGCCAAGTCGCGGTCTCATGACTCCTACGCGGTTCGCGGGCCCAGTCCGACGCCCTGTCTGCCCGCCGGCGTGCCGGGCACTGTCGACCTTGCCCGTCCCGGACCAGCGATCGGCCTGAACTGACCATGATCCCCGCGATAGCGAACGCGGTGGTGGCCGCGCTCCTACGACCACCACCATGACAGCGTGATAACCGTTGCGCGGGGAGCAGCAGGCGCGGAGGCGGGCCTTCCCTCGGGGCCGGCGGCGACCCGGCCGGCCCGCGCGAACCCCGTTCGTGGCACCGCTACGCGTCGCCTACTCGCCTCTGACCAGCGCCTCCTGCGACGTGTTGTCCGCGCCGGCTTCTGACAGCACCAGCGGCCAACAGGGTGAGGTGGGGAGGGTTCGGGCCGTTCGGCGCTGACGCTGGCCGCACTGGTGGTCCAGCACGGCTACGGCCTGCGCCCCGGCGTACATGGGGAAGGCGAACACCGCTGCGACGCCGGCCCGTAGGGCCTCGTCCGTGAACCGGGGGCATGCGCGGCGGGTTCGGCGTCGGCGAGGTACCTCACCAGCACCGGTCCCCTGCTCGTGTACGCCGTCATGCACGGGCCCTGGTCGAGACGGATCTGCAGATCCTCGACCTGATCGATGAGCCGTCCGGAGGTGCCCAGCACGAAGCGTCTGGTGGACGAGGCGAAGACTGTCAGGCCGACTCCGGAGACCGACGGAATCCGTTCGTGGCAGCGACCACTGAGCGCCGCGGTGCCACCGTCGGCACGCAGCCGGGTCACCGGGGAGGGGAGGTGATCTCACCGGCCCGGTCCGCTCCGTTCGGGGGAGTGGGAACTGTCGCGGCCTCCGGGTGCCGGGCCTGGGCGGCGCGTTCAGGTGATTCGTGCGTGTGCCACCGCGGTACGGGCTTCGGACATCGTGGCGTACATCGGCAGCCGTTGTGCGCCGATGTATTGCAGCCGCTGCTGCAGCACTGTCGCCGTGGGCAAGCACAGCAGGAGCTGAACCGGTGGCCTGATGACGGCTGCGGCGCGCCGGGCCGCCAACCACAACGGCAGGCTGGACGCCTCATCGTCGGACAGGCCGTGCAGGTCGACGATGATGGCGCCGGGCCGTCCGGCGAAAGCGTCACGCAGCGCTGCGGACACGTCCAGGCCGAGGGTGTGTGACCACGATCCGTGGACCGCGATCTCGACCGTTGCCGCGGCCGGGCCGCCGATATCGACCGAGGGGCACACCGCCACATGTGACCCCGTGACGCGCGAGCGGCGTGGCGGTACGGAAAGCCTCCGCACGGGTGTCATCGGCCACGCCGTGCCGACATGTGGACTCGAACGTCCTCAGGACGGCGACCGTGACGGGCCGGAGATGCGAGCGGGTCCTGCAAGTGCCGGATACCGGCAGTTGGCAACGATGTGACGGCCACAGCGGATACGACAGCGGAAGAAGAGGAACTCACAACTGCACCCCAAGACGGATCTGGCGCGGAATCGGAACATGCGCTACCGGGGTCCGGGGCAGCAGGAACAGCGGCTCAGCCACCGCATTCACAATCTACGGTAGTCCTTTCCGGTCAGGTGCCTCATCACCCTGAAGAGGGGTCAGGGTGCCTGTTCGCTTTCGCTGGGCGTGTCTGCCTGCCCTCGCCACGGGCGCCAGGGCGGATCAACAGCCATCGCGTCGACCGCAGGGGACCGACGGGTGTGCGCCGTCGTGGTAGGGATACCCGGTCGCCATGGCCACCGGCGAATTTTGTCTCCGCCCAGGTGGCGATGAGAGGAGTCGATCATCTTCTACGGGATGGTTTGAGAGATTTCGATCATGACAATTGGCGTACGGACCACAGCGGCTGCGCTGGCCTGGCGATGACTGTAACGTCGCCGGAACCGCGCAAGCCGTTCCAGCCTTCGGAGCTGCGGGACGCCGTACCCGACGCTTTGATGCACCGGCGACCCCGGCCCGCCTGACCTGCAGGCCGCCAGCACAAACCGGGAGAAGGCCTTGCCGTCCCGCTGTCAACCGGCATCCCTCCGGCGCCGGGCACAGATCATGTCGGAATACCGCTGAGCGATTTTCTCGACAGAAAGGTCACTGCTACCCGGACGGCCGTTTAGTTCTCCGTGTTGCGTTCTCAACCGGGGGGTTCGTGTCTGTTCGGACCGGTCGTCTCACCGGGGCCGGCTGCGCGGAGCAGGTTGTCGTGGATACGGGCGAGGAAGGCCGCCGCGTCGGTGAGGTCGGCTGCGGCTTGAGGCTGGGCAGCGCGGCTGACGGCCGCAGCGTGCAGCACGGTTGTGATGGTGGCGCGGGCGTGCAGGGTGGCAGCGAGCAGGTCGTTGACGAGGTCTTGACGGTCGTAGTCGCCGGGTTGTGAGGGCATGGCTGGCCGGATCGATCCTGGGGGACGGCAACCAGATCGGCTGCTGCGGTCAGTAACGGAATTGGGTGACCAGGGCGTTGAGCTCGGTGGACATGCGGGCGAGTTCGGTGGTGGCGTGTTGTGCCTGTGTGACGCCTGCGCTGGTCAGGCGGGCCGCTTCCGCGACGCCGGTGATGTTCTGGGCGATCTCGCCGGTGCCGCTCGCTGCTTCGCTGACGCTGCGGTTCATCTCGCCGGTGGTCGCGGTCTGCTCCTCGACAGCCGAGGCGATGGTGGTCTGGAAGTCGCTGATCCTGGCGATCACGTGGGTGATCTCCTCGATCGCGGCGACGGCGCCGGTGGTGTCGTTCTGGATGATCTCGACGCGTCGGGAGATGTCCTCGGTGGCCCGGGCGGTCTCCTGGGCGAGGTCTTTGACCTCGGAGGCGACGACGGCGAAGCCCTTGCCGAGTTCGCCGGCCCGGGCGGCTTCGATGGTGGCGTTGAGGGCGAGCAGGTTCGTCTGCTCGGCGATCGCGGTGATGGCTTTGACGACGTTGCCGATCTCCGCCGACGACTGGCCGAGCTTCGCCATCGTCTCCGAGGTGGCGGCGGTGACCGTGACGGCCTGACTGGCGACCTGGGCGGCCTCGCTGGCGTTGACGGAGATCTCCCGGATCGCGGCACCCATCTCCTCGCTGCCGGCCGAGACGCTGTCGACGCTGCGGGAGATCTCCTCGGTAGCAGTCGACACCGCCTGCGCCTGCACGGACGTCTCTTCCGCGGAGGCGGCGATCTGGCCGGTGGTGGCGGAGAGCTCCTCGGAGGCGGCAGCCAGGGAGGTAGCCGAGTCGTTGATCGTGGCGACGGTGCGCCGCAGCCGGCCGATGGCCTTGTCCAGGGCCTCGCCCATCTGGCCCGGCTCGTCGCGGGTGTGCAGTCCGGTGGTGCGGGTCAGATCGCCGTCAGCCAGGCTGACGCAGACGGTCTTGACGCTGGTCAGCGCCCGGACGATCATCTGCGCCACCCAGTAGCCCAGCGCCAGTGCGAGCAGGCTCCCCACGATCATCGCGATGATCGAGGTACGTTGCCCGGAGTCGTGGACGGACGCGGCTGAGGCGGCGTTCTTGGCCGCGTCCGCTACCTCGGTCTCGTCGAGGGTGTCGGTGGCTTCCTTGATCGCGGCCAGGATCGGTGCTGCTTCGGTGTCTCTGACCTTCTGCCACCCGGCCATGTCGTTGGCCGCACCCAGCTTGAAGAGCTTGTCGTGAACGAGCTTGACGTAGGCGTCCCAGTTCGCCTGCACCGCGTCGATCACCACCGGGTCACCGGCCGGCATGCTCCCGCGGTAAGCCGCCATCGCGGCATCGAACGCCTGCTCGTCCGCGTCAAAGGCGTCGGCGTACTTCGCGATGGTGGCCGCATCTTGCGAGATCGCCTGGTTGGCCGCGTCCAACCGAGCCTGCTGGATCACCGTCTCCAACTCGCCGACGGCCTTGATGCTGGCCACGTTGCTCTTGTAGATCAGTTGCGCGGAGTTACTGGTGCTGCTCAACGCGCTCAATCCGACCATCCCGACAACGATCGTTGCCGCTACCGCAAGTCCTACCGCGGCGACAATCTTGACCTTCACACTGAGATCGGCGAGACCCCGCCGTTGCGAGGCAGGCGCGGCAACAGGGAGAGCTGTGGTCGTCATCGAGCTTCCTTCGCTGCAGGCACCGGGGCTCTCCGAGCGGGCCCGAAGGTCCGGCGTCAGGGTCTTCCGTGGGTCTGTTCGGCATGAACCACCACGCGCTTAGCGCCGTCAGTACTCACCTTGGCATCCCTCTCCCTACCAGCGTCTCCGTCGGCTATGACTCCGTAACAGGTGGACCACGCGATCACGCTGCTCGTCCAGCCGAAGGCCAGCGTCAAGGTGATCGCCCCTCTACTCGGAGTGTCCCGTTTGTCGCCCGGTACAGCTCGGCCAGCAGGGCCAGGGCGTAGCAGACCCGTGCCCACTCATCGCCGCGATCGGCGAAGTCGGTCGGGCGCATCCGCCACTCGGCCCCGTCGTCGGGCAGCTTGCGCGGCCGGACCCCGGCGGCGAGTTCGCCGAACAGTTCCCCGCCCGCGGGGATACAGGTCACCCGGCCGGTAAAGGCCACCCAAGCGGACGGCGGCGTCGGTTTCGGTGTGGGCCTGTGCCTGCAGCGCGATCCGGTGGTTGCGTTCGGACAGGTCATGGACGGTTTCGGCGAGCAGTTGGCGGCGGACAGCCAGTAGCAGTGCGGCGGCCGCGCCAGCGGCGGCGAAGCACCCCAGCCCGTACTTCAAGGCCTCGATCTGCAGCTTTTCCTGTTCCGCCGGTTCCGCATTCCCAGCGATCAGCAGCATCACCACCAGGGCGGTAGTCCCGATCGCGGCAACGGCCACGGTGGCGGTGGGCGAACGTGCTACCTGCGGATGCTCTGCCGATTGAGCTGGCGACCCGGGGCAGGTCATTCCACGGGCGCGGCGGGGCGGGCCATCGAGTTTCCGAGCACCGTGGCGGCGGCGGCGCGGAGGCGTTCGTCGGAGCGGAAGACGTTCCAGCCGCCGAAGTAGGACAGTCGGCGCGGGCTGTCCAGGACCGCGCGGGCGATCGCGACGACGGGTGCGGTGAGGGCGCCGATCACGGCCAGACGCTCCAGCGCGGTGATCGTCTCGGGGCGGCAGTCGCCGTCGGCGAGCGGGCGGGCCACCTCGGTCAGCACGTCGAGCGCCACGGCCGGATCGGCGGTGACACGGTAGTGGGTGTACGCGGCGTCCGCCCGTACCAGACCATGGTCGAACGATCGGGCGAGCCGGCGAAGCCGGTCCGCGTGGCCGGCCGCCAGCGGACCGAGATCGCCGAGCCGTCGCAGGTCCTCCTCGCTCGCGGCCCGGGCCAGCGCGGGAAGCGCCAGCGACGGGTCACCGGTGACCCGCCAATGTGCCCACGCGGCGGCGGGCATCGGCGCATGCCGCCGCAACTCGTCCGCGGCGTCGGCGGCGGCCGGTCCGATGTCACCGATCGCGGTCGCCGCGGTCACCTCCAGATGGCGGTGACCCAGCAGGGCGACCAGCTGCGGCACGGCCGGCGCGGACGCGGCGCCCCACGCGCCGAGCAGACGGCACAGGGCGTGCGAGGCGCCGACCCGCACGGCGGGGACCAGCGCGGCGGCGTACTCGGTGAGCGGGGACAGCGCCTCGTCGACAGCAGGTAACCAGAAGCCATGCCAAGAGCCGGGCGTGGCCGAGAAGAACTCACCCGCCGACGCAAAGCCGAGATGCGGCCCGGCCAGGCGTTCCCGGACCGGCTGCACGCTACGGGCGTCACCGAGACGGGTCAGCGCCCACACCGCGGCGTCACTGACGGTGATGTGGCCGCCGGTGCCGGCGTTCGCGGTGTCGTCGATCAGCGCGGCGAGAGCGTCGGCCGCGTGCGGGGACGGGACGCAGGCCAGCAGGTACGCGGCCTGGAACCGGGTCTCGGCGTCCTCGTCGGCGAGCCGGTCGATCAGAAACCCGTGCAACGCCTCCGCGGCGGACCGCCACTGGGCGAGCAGGACCGCGGCCTGGCGCATGCCGGCGCCGTCGCCCAGCGCGACCGCGAACTCGGCCGCCGCGACCCGGTCGTGGTGCAGCAGCTGCCCGGTGCGGTCCACGATCGACGTCCCGAACCAGGCGGAGTCCTTCCAGGCGGCGATGCCGGGGCCGCGGCAGGCGGCGACCAGTTGCGGCACGCGGCTCGCGGGAAGATCCGGTTCGGTACGGGCGAGAGCGTGCACCGCCGCCAGCCCGGTCTGCGGGTCCGGGTCGTCGAGGAGTCCGTGCAGCAGAGCGGTGATGTCCGGGTCGGCGAACCGGCCGAACGCGCTGATCAGGTCCCAGCGGGTGACCCGGTCCTCCTCGGCCCGCCACCGTCGCCGGAGCGCCGCCGCCATCTCGGGGCGTCGCATCGCGTCCGTGCCGGCCACCCGGGCCGCTTCCCGGCGTACCGCCGGATCGGGATCGTCGAGCAGCGCGATCAGCCGTGGCGCCGCCCGTTCCAGGGCCTCGGGCCACGCCGTGTCGACCCACTCCGGTTCGACTCGTGCGGCCTCGTCGACGAACTCGCCGATCAGCACGACGACGGCGGCCCTGCGGTGGACGGCGCCGAACGCGAGATCGACGAGGAACGGCAACGCCGCCGCGGCCGCCGGGCAGATCCAGCCGCCCTGGTGATAGACCGCGACGTCGAACTGGGACAGCGCCGTCGCCGCCCGCTCCGGGTCGTCACTCGCGCAGTCCCGCAGCCAGCCGGGGACGTCCTCGGCCGTCCCGTAGTGGTGCTCCAGCCGCCGCCAATCGACACTTTCAAGATCATCACCCCACACCCGACCATTGTGTACGCCCACAGCAGTCCCCTCCTCCCCCGCCCGCACCTACCCCCTACCCCCATGTCCCCCGGAGCCGACACCGCGGGACCGTACGATCAGCGCCGATCCCTGGGCCCGGCACCGCGGGACCGTCCGGTCAGCCCGGTTCGTTGAGAGCCGCGCCGGGCCGGCCGTATCGTGCGGGCATGAGGGCCACGCTGTGATCACCGCGCCGGAGGCGTTCGCCGCGTGGCGTATCCGGGTCGACGGCGCGGCGGGACGGCAGTGGGTCACAGCGCTGCCCGCGCTGGTCTGGCGGCTCGCGGAACGGTGGAGGCTGAGCCTCGACGACGCCGAACCGTTGCACGGACCGCTCAGCCTGGTCGTCCTCGCCCATCGGGACGACCGGCCGCTGGTGCTGCGGGTGGCCTGGCCGGACCGGACGAACGCGCAGGAGGCCATGGCGTTGCGGGCCTCGCACGGACGGGGCGTGGCCGAACTCGAGGAAGCCGACCCGGACGTGGGCGCCCTGCTGCTCGAACGCCTCGACCACCACCGGACGCTGCACACGCTGCCACTGCGGGAGGCCGCGGAGATCGCCGGCACGCTGATCCGCACCCTGGCCGTCGAACCGCCACCCGGCCTGGCGAGACTGCACGACGTCGCCGGCAGGATCCAGGAGCGGCTCGGCCCCCGCCGGCAGGCGCTCGGCGAACCGGTGCCGAAGGGATGGTTCGCGGCGGCGCAACGGCACGGGTGCTGAACGCCCTGCTCCCGCCCGGGTGAGGCGAGCGCCGGAACGGTAACTTGGCGGAGTGACCACCGGGCGCTGGGAAGATCAGATCGTCGCCGATTACGGCAAGGGGTACGACGTGCGCGCGATCGCCGCGCGATACGGGATCACCGTCGACCAGGTGTACGCGGTGGTGCAGAGCGAGATCGGTCCCCCGGTGCAGCCCCCGCCGGACTACTACGCGGCGCCCCCTGTCTACTACGAGCCCCAGCCTCCGACGGCCCACCCCCCGCCGCAGCCACCACCCGGTTATCAGTACCCGCCGCCGCAGGCCTACCCCGCGCCGCCGCCAGGATGGCCCGGGCCGGCGCCCGGTCACCTCGACGTCGACGCGATCGTCGCGGAATACGGCGAAGGACATCCGGTCGAGGCGATCGCCCACCGTCACGGCCTCACCGTCCAACAGATCTACGAGGTCGTCCACCGCGACGTCACCCAGAACCCCTGACCTCTCGGACCGCGTCAGCGGAGGTCGACCGGTAATACGTCGACTCCCTGTCCCGTTCGTGACTCACGCCGCTACACCAGAATGACGGTCAGGTTCCTGCGCAGCCGAGCCGGGCGGCGAGTCGCGGGGCGGAGAACCGCGATAGACGGCGAAGGGCGGCACGGCGAAACGCACCGTCCTTTCGCTGTCCTGGATCGTCAGGGGCGGCTACGGTGAGCCGACGCAAGAAACGTCATGTACCCATCCTTGACTCGGTAAAGAGTCGCGATGGCGTCCATGAACGACCCTCGTTGCACCCATGACGGCGGGTTGACATCGAAGCTGCCCGAATACGCCTGACTGTTTGCCTTCACGCATTTCTCGTTGGAGAACGTAATAGGATTATTGGTACCTGTCACGCACAGCCAGGTTTCGTAGCCGTCGCCTCCGATGTCCTTGATCGAGTAGTCAACGCCAATGGATCGGCCGTACCAGGTAACGGTGAGGTTCGCGCCGCCGTAGGCGCTGCGGAGAGCCGGAAAGCCGCTGACCGGGTAAGCAGCGAGAGCGGGCGCCGCCGTGCCGGCGAGCAGGGCTGCTGTTGCGAGCGTCGCAGACACGACGATACGTCGTACAGACATAGCCATCCCCCGATGGTTGTAGCGGTGAGTCAACGGCACGTTACCGGACAGAGCCCTAATCGGATGCCCCGCTCGAATCCCGTCCCGTGCCGGGGCGCCGGGCTCGGCATCGACGTGGAGGCCGGAATTGTGCGCAATGCTCCCGCCACAGACGTGCGAGAACTCGCTCATCTACCGACGGCAATGCGGTCGCAGGTCAGAGTCGCTTCTCGGTGCAGCGGGGGCAGTGGGCCGGGCACGGGGTCAGCGCGGCGGCCCGCCCGAGGCCGCTGGTGTGCAGGATGGTGGTCACCGCGTCCTCGAAGGTCATGGTCTCCGGCAGGACCGTCTCCCCGGGTACGCCGAGCAGGTCCCGTTCGGAGTACCAGCCGCGCATCGTCTCCGCGGTCACCGGAATCGGCTCGGCACGGCTCCGATGCCGCCGCACCGTCTCGTCGAACGTCACGTCGAGGTAGAAGCAGGCGACCGGCCCGGTGTGCCCGGCGACGAGCGTGCGCAACGCCTCGCCGTACTCTCCGGTGTGCAGGATCCCTTCCAGCACGACGTGGTACCCGCCGTCGAGCGCGGTCCGCACCATCGTGCTGATGAACCCGGGTGCCACCGCGTCCGTCGCGCCGCCGTGCTCCCGCAGCACGGCCCGGCGCAGGTAGTCCTGTTCGACGAGGGCGCAACCCCGCCCGTACCGTCGCCGCACCTCACGGGCGGTCGTGGTCTTGCCGCTGCCGCTGTTTCCCCGGATCAGCACGAGCACGGGTTCCTGACCTCGCGACATGCCGAACCCTAACAGCCGCACCCGGCCCCGGGCCGTCAGCCGGTGACGACGTCCGCGAAGCGGGGTGCGCCCGGTTCGAGGTCGACGCGGGCGGCACGGGCGGCGAAGCTGATCGCGTGGTACCACCCGCAGAGCATCAGCAGATCGAGCAGCTCCGGCTCGTCGAGCACCTCGCGGGCAGACTGCCACAGCTCGTCGCCGATGTCGGCGGAGTCGTGCAGGGCGTCCACCACGTCGATCAGCGCCCGTTCACGGTCGGCGGCCCAGCACGGATCGCCGGGTGAACCGTGGGTGACCGAAGTGATCTGATCGCGGGTGAGCGCGGCCCGGTCGGCGAAGAACGAGACGTGGACACCCCACTCGTACTCGCAGCGGCACCGGGCACAGGTACGCAGGATGACGATCTCCCGCTCCCGCAGGCTGAGGGACAGATCGCGCCCCAGCTCGTATCTCCCCCACCCGCTCATCGCCGTGGTCATCGGCATGTTCCTAGCGAACGTCCGGAACAAGCCGATCGGCGCCACCCCGGGCGGCATCATCGCGGCGAGCCGGGCCTCAACGTCCGGCGCATAGGGCGCTTCGAGTGCGGCGATCCTGGCCATATCCACCTCCGGCGCTTCGATTTCAGAAGCAGGCTACCGCTTCGATTTCCGAAGCGATAGAGGGAACTGTTCGGGCGGGGGGCGGATCTTCCCGGCTGGCCTCAGCGCTGTCTCCGGCCGGTGGAGGCGTCACTGGCAGCCACGGTCGTCCGAGGGCCGGGGAGCGAGCCGGACGAGGGCTCTAGGGTTGCGACCATTTCTCGGACCAGTCGGCCAGCGGCCGGAGGGCCTGGTGGGCCTCATGACCAAGTTCGCTCAGCGTGTAGGTGGTGTCCGGCTGCTGGGTGACGATGCGGGCCTCGAGCAGTTCGGTCAGGCGCTGTCTCAGGACGCTGGAGGACATGTTGTCGCAGCGCTGTTGGAGGGCGCGGAAGCCGACCGGGCCGTCGCGCAGTTCCCAGACGATCCGCAGCACCCAGCGGCGGCCGAACAGATCCAGCGCGGCCATCAGCGGCCGGCCGGTGTCCGACCCGCGCACCGGGCGCCCCGGCATCGGCGTCGTCACGGCCGGTCCTCCGGGATGTCGATGGTCGAGGTCGAGGTCGTGCCGTCGGCGGCGGTGATGGTCACCGGCCCGAACGTGATGAACGTGAACGAGGCGCCCTGCGGCGGCCCCGGATCCTCGGCAGGCTTCCTCCGCGTGAACAGGCCCATGCGGCGCATGATCCCACAGCGCTCGCCGCGAGTCGGGGAAGGCCGTGGCGGGGAAGCCGTTACGGTGCGGAAGATGAAGACCATCATCTATCGCGACAACGGTGGCGCCGACGTTCTCGAGCTCGTCGACCGGGAGACGCCGAAGCCCGCGCCGGGCGAGGTCCGCGTCCGCCTCGCCGTTTCGGGTGTCAACCCGACCGACTGGAAGACCCGGTCCGGGGCCACCAACCCGAAACAGTTCGCCGAGGTCACGCCGCATCTGGACGGGGCGGGCACGATCGACGCGGTCGGGGACGGCGTGGCGGCGGGGCGGGTCGGGCAGCGGGTCTGGGTGTTCATGGCGTCGGCCGGGCGGGCGACCGGGACGGCGGCCGAGTGCACCGTCGTGCCGTCGGAGCTGGCGGTGCCGCTGCCCGATGAGGCGAGTTTCGACCTCGGCGCCTCGCTCGGCGTGCCGGCGATCACCGCGCACCGGGCGCTCACGGTCGCCGAGGACGGGCCGCGGCGGCTGCGGCCGGGCGCACTGGACGGCACGATGGTGCTGGTGGCGGGTGGCGCCGGGGCGGTCGGGCACGCGGCGATCCAGCTCGCCCGGTGGGCCGGCGCCACGGTGATCAGCACCGTCAGCGGCCCGGAGAAAGCACGCCTGGCCACGGCTGCCGGCGCCCATCACACGGTCAACTACCGGGAGGAGGGCGCCGCGGCGCGGATCCGCGAGATCGCCCCGGACGGGGTGGACATCGTCGTGGAGGTCGCGCTCGGGGCGAACCTCGCCCTCGATCTGGCGGTGCTGCGGGTGCGGGGGACGATCGCGACGTACGCCAACGACGGTGGCGAGCCGGTCGAGCTGGACGTGCGGCAGAACATGATGCTGAACACCCGGTTCCAGTTCCTGGTGCTCTACACCGTCGGGCCGGAGGCGCTTGCCGCCGGCGCCGAGGACGTGGCCGCCGCGGTGGCCGACGGCGCGCTGCCGGTCGGCGAGGAGCACGGGCTGCCGTTGATCCGTTTCCCGCTGGACCGTACCGCCGACGCCCATCAGGCGGTGGAGAACGGCGCGGTCGGCAAGGTGCTCGTCGACATCCCGGGCTGAGGAGGAGCGCCGTGGCCCGCAGCGCGGCGCAGATATGTCGGTATATTCCGGATTGAGGCTTGTTAGCGCTCACTATTGGCGCGCCGCGCGGACGGCGCATTGACACGTTATTTCACCAATGTTTCAATCGGTCCCGGCCCTGATGTGAGCGATAACAGAGCCGCGATGACGCTGCCCAGACCCTAAGGTACGAAGATGAGCATGACAGACACCGACCTGCGCGCGGCGATCGAGCAGGGCCGCACCACGCTCGGCATCGAGCTGGGCTCCACCCGGATCAAGGCCGTCCTGACCGGCCCTGACCACGCGGCGATCGCGGTGGGCAGCCACGACTGGGAGAACCAGTTCGTCGACCGGGTCTGGACGTATTCCCTGGAGGCCGTCTGGGCCGGCCTCCAGGGTTGCTTCGCCTCGCTCGCCGCGGACGTGCACGCCCGGTTCGGCGCCGAGCTGCGCACCACCGGCGCGATCGGCGTCTCCGCGATGATGCACGGTTACCTGGCGTTCGACGCCGACGGCGGGCTGCTCACCCCGTTCCGCACCTGGCGCAACACCAACACCGGCGCCGCGTCGGAGGAGCTGAGCGCACTGTTCGGCTACAACATCCCGCACCGCTGGAGCATCGCCCACCTGCACCAGGCCGTCCTGAACGACGAGGACCACATCGGCCGGCTGGCCCACCTCACCACCCTCGCCGGGTACGTGCACTGGCAGCTCACCGGCCGCCAGGTCCTCGGTGTCGGCGACGCCAGCGGCATGTTCCCGATCGACATCAGCACCGGCGGTTACGACGCCCGGATGCTGGCGCAGTACGACGAGCTCGTCGCCGGCCGTGGCCTGCCGAAGCTCGCCGACCTGCTGCCGGCCGTGCTGCCCGCCGGTGAGGCCGCCGGCACGCTGACCGAGGCCGGCGCGAGACTGCTCGACCCGAGCGGCACCCTCCAGCCGGGCATCGTGCTGTGCCCGCCGGAGGGCGACGCCGGCACCGGCATGGTCGCCACCAACTCGGTGGCCCGGCGCACCGGCAACATCAGCGCCGGCACCAGCATCTTCGCCATGATCGTGCTGGACGGCGACCTGAGCCGGATGCACCCGGAGATCGACCTGGTCACCACCCCGGCCGGCGACCTGGTCGCGATGGTGCACTGCAACAACGGCGCGAGTGAGCTGAACGCGTGGGCCGGGCTGTTCGCCGAGTTCGCGACGGCACTCGGGGCGTCGGCCGACAGCAACACGGTGTTCGAGACGCTGTTCCGGGCCGCGCTGGACGGCGCTCCCGACGGTGGTGGCCTGATGGCCTTCAACAACCTCTCCGGGGAGCCGATCACCAAGCTGCACGAGGGGCGGCCGCTGTTCTTCCGTACCCCGGGAAGCTCTCTCGATCTCGCCACCTTCATGCGGACCCAGCTGTACGCCGCCCTGGCCACGCTGCGGATCGGCATGGACGTGCTGCAGAAGGCCGAATCGGTGCAGCTGGACCGGATGTTCGCGCACGGCGGCCTGTTCAAGACCGCCGGTGTGGCGCAGCGGCTGCTGGCCGCCGCGATCAACACGCCGGTGTCGGTCGGTGACGTCGCCTCCGAGGGTGGCGCGTGGGGCATCGCGGTGCTCGCCGCGTTCGTCGCGAACAAGCAGGCCGGGCAGAGCCTCGACGCGTTCCTGACCGAGTCGGTCTTCGCCGGCGCGGAACTGGACACCGCCGAGCCGGACGCCGCGGACGTGGCCGGTTTCGACGCGTTCCTCCAGCGTTACGTGGCCGCGCTGCCGGTCCAGCAGGCCGCCGTCGACAACAGCTGACCGGCCGCGTGGTGATTTCTGGCGTGCACAGCGCCGGAAATCACCACGCTGCCCGGGTTGTGGGGCCGCGGGGGATCGACGGGCGGCGTTACGATCGCTGGCGCTATCGTCGACAGCGAGGGGCTTCGATGCAGGTCAGATCGGTCGAGTTACGGGTCGCCGCGGACAGGTTGCGGCAGGGCGCCGCGGAGAACCTGCGCAAGGCGGTCACTCAGCTTCAGGTGCCGGAACGGGGGTACGGCGTCGAGGCGGCCTTCGACCGGTACACCACCGCCGCCGCCTACCGGGCTTTCACCTCCGCCGTCGAGCAGGAGTTCCGCCTCCTCGAGCAGGCCGCAAGGGAGCTCGCGGACGCCCTCGACCGGACCGCCGACGACTACGACGCGGCGGATCGGCGGGCCGCGACCCGGACCGGCGCGTCGGCGACCCGGGCGGCGGGCGGCCGATGAGCGACGACATCGACCGGTTACGGCACGAGCAGGGCAACATCCGCGGCGCGTACGGGATGTGGGGCACCGATGAGCTCGCGGCCGCCGGCGCGGCGGGCGCGGCGGTCCCCGGTTTCGGCGGCGACCCGGCCACCATCTACGACATCAGCGCCAACCTCGCCAAGGTCCAGCAACTCGCCGAGCAGGCCCTCGACGCCGTCCAGCAGGTCAACGGCAAGCATCTGGCCGGCACCTGGGCCGGCGACACGCACCTCGCGGCGACCGAGGCGATCCAGGCCGTCTTCACCGATCTGCACGGCCTCTCCAGCGCCCTCAAAGACCTGCACACCCCTTTCCGGACGTACGCCGTAGCGCTGGAGAACGCCCTCCCCGCCGACGCCGACGCCACCGCGGATCTGCACGAGGTGGCCGGGCGGGCGGCGAAACTGACCGCCCTCGGGTTCCTCCCCGACCTGTCCGAATACGATCGGGCGCAGATGGCGGGCCTGCACCAGCAGGCGATGGGCGCCATCGACACCCGGGTGTCCACGCACGAGGGCGTCCGTGGCGCCGGCCGCACCTTCTCGGCGCTGCTGCGCGACCACGCCGCCGGGGACGCGCGCGGCCGCCGGCTCAGCGACTCGCCGATGACCGCGATCGACGAGATCGTCCTGGCGGGGGCGGGCAGCGACTGGCTCACCCAGAACACCAACATCCTCAGCGCGGCGCAGGGCGACCGGGCGGCGGCGGCGCTGAACGGGCTCGACGACACCGACCGGCGAGCCATGATGGACCTGCTGAGCGGGGCGGCGTCGCCGGAGCACCGGGCGTACCTGCTGAAGGCCCTGGCGGCCGGACATCCGGTCGGCGAGGTGTCGAAGTTCAACGGGCTGATCGCCGCGCACGGCGACGACCCGAAGTGGCTGGCCTCGCACCTGGGCCCGTTCACCATGGACATCCCCGGCGACGGTTCCGAGGATGTCCGCTTCGACGGAACAAAATGGACACAGGGGCGTGACCCGACCTGTGTCGCCGCATCGACGGTGGCGGCTCGGGGTGCCGTCGATCCGCTCTACGCCTTGTACCTGACCACCGGCGGCCACCCCGACGATCCGGCGCAGGACGACGGCGCGGCGTTCGCCACGCGGTGGAAGGACGAGACACATCGGATCTACGACGACGGCCGCGACTGGTGGCAGGATCTGCCCGTCGTCGGCGGCAAGGGCATGTCGTCGGAGCAGTCCGCCATGATCGCTGACGAACAGATCGGCGCGTACACCGGCGCGAGATACGAAAACGTCCAGATGGCCGGCGCCGACGCCCGTTTCGACATTCTGAGCCGGATCGAGGCCGCGGTCGACGAAGGTCATCCGGTCCCGTTGAGCACTCGAGATGCGGGCGAGGGCCATCAGCTCATGGTCATCGGCCACCAAGGTGACGAGCTGCAGATCTACAACCCATGGGGAAACACCTACTGGATCACCAAGGACGAGTTCGCCAGAGGTGACATCAGCCAGGGAGATCCCGACCTGCCCGGCACGCCGAGATCGGTGCGCCTTCCGCAGGGGGTGAACTGATGCGGGCCCGTCCCGACTCGGCGACCATGCACGACGACGTCGTCGCGCTGCTCGGTGCGGGCCGGACGACTGACGCGCTGGTGCCGGCGGCACTTCAGGCCGACCGGCTCGGCGTCCAGCCGCGCTCACTGACCTTCCTCGCCGAGATCGTGCGCCGAGGCGGCACCGCCTATGCGGCCGGACTGCCCGAGCCGCTGCCCACCCCGGCGCAGACGGCTCTCGTGCGGCCGTGGTTGATCATCGACGATGAGCGCCTCGCACGCTGGCTGAATGGTGTCGCCGCGCTGATCGAGGCGCGCCGTCTCAGCGGACGGTGATTTCCCAGGTCACGCTGCGGTTCTCCGGGTCGGACGGGTCATGACCGCCCTGGAAGCGGTTCGTCAGTGTGACCTGGGTCTTTCCGGCAGTCGCGGCGTCGAAGACGAAGAGCGTCGTTCCACTGCAGCAACCAGCCGGCGGTTCGCCGACATAGGCCGACAGGCTGTCGTAGCGGGTCCGATCGCCTTGCGCGGTCAACAAAGGGCCCGCCTCGGCACTCCACCCGTCTCCGACCGAACCGCCGCGGTCGAGGACGGCCAGGGAGAACCGGTCGCCCGCGTCGACCTCGACGGTCAGGTCGGCCTCGGTGAACTCGGTGCCGTAGGTCTCGTAGCGGTACAGGGCGAACCCGCCCCACCCCAGCCCTCCGACGAGCAGGAGGGCGGCGACCGGCCAGACAACGACACGCACGGATCTCTTCACGGCCTGGGACGATAGCCGCCGCACGCCAGTCTCACACCGCGGCCCGGTCGTCGGCGCCGATCGGATTCGGTTCCGGCTGCCTCGTCGTGGTGGGATCGTCGACCAGGTGACGGGAGTCATCCGTACCTCCGCGGTTGATCCGGGCCATCGACTGTTCCCGCTGCGGGCCGGCGTGGATAGGGTGATCTTGTGGGTAATGTGACGGTGATCGGTGCCGGTGTCATCGGGTTGAGCGTGGCGCAGGAGCTGGTGACGGCGGGACACCGCGTGCGGATCCTGGCGGCGCGGGAGGCGGCGGAGAGCACGTCGGGGGTGGCCGCCGCGATCTGGTTCCCGCACGACGTCGACCATTCCGACTCGGTGCTCGCGTCGGCGGCGGTCACCTACCGGCGTCTCGAGGAGCTCGCGGCGGACCCGCGGACCGGGGTGCACATGCGGCCGGGCACGGTGCTGTCCCGGCATCCCGAACCGGACACGGCGTGGACCGCGGCGGTGCCGCACACCGAACCGGCGGCGGCCCGGCCGGACGGGGCGAGCGGTATCCGGTGCACGGTGCCGATCGTGGAGACCGGTGACTATCTGGCGTGGCTGCGGGACACGGTGGTGGCCTCGGGCGTTCGGATCGAGGTCGCCGACGTGGACTCGGTGGCCGCGGTCATCGAGCGGGACGAGCCGGACGCGGTGGTGGTGGCGGCCGGGTTGCGGTCGGCGGCGCTGCTCGGCGACGACGAGAGCTTCCCGATCCGGGGACAGGTGGTGCGGCTGGCCAACCCGGGCCTCACCGAATGGATCACGGATGCGGAGAATCCGGAAGGGCTGACGTACGTCGTACCCCGCAGCCGTGATGTCGTCTGCGGGGGAACCGGCGAGACCGGCGACTGGAACGAGCGGATCGACCCGGACACCGAGGCCGCGATCCTGCGCCGGGTCCGTGCCCTGGTCCCCGAACTGGCGGAACAGCCCGTCCTCTCCCGGGCCGTGGGGCTGCGCCCGGGCCGCAGCAGCGTGCGAGTGGGGGCGGTGGACGGGTTCGCGCGGCCGGTCTTCGCCTGTTACGGCCACGGCGGCGCCGGGTTCACCCTGTCCTGGGGCGACGCCGCCCGCATCGCCGCGCTGATCTCGTGAACTACTTCGGATTCCGCGAATTCCTGTGGGACGTGCTGCCGGAGGCTCGCGAACACATCCTCACCGCTGAGCTGTACGAGTGCGGCGGCCGCGCCGAGGATGGGGAGGTGTCGGGCACGTACAGACTGATGTCGTTCGCCTTCCAGCAGGTCCTGAACGACGCGGCCGAACGCGGCGACATCCCCCTCGCCCGCCGGTGCATCGACCTGCTCGAACAGATGCTGGTGCACGGCGATCAGGATCTGAGCGACGCGGCGTACATCCGGATGATCGAAAGATATCGGTCGGACGCCGTGACCGATCTGTATGGGATCTACGCCGGTCCGGTGACCCGCGAGATGCTGGCCGACATCTCCAGGGATCCGATGTACCGGACGGCCGGCGAACCGCCGCTGCCCCCGGTTCCGGTGACCGACGGGCGGCCGGACGCCAACGCTTGGGAGATGCGCACCTGGCTGTGGGATCGGATGCCGGCCGCCCGGGGGTCGATCCTGATCGCGGAGCGGGCGGAGGTACAGGCGACGATGTCGCTGGCGGCGATGACCCCGGAGCGGTACGTCAGCGAGGGCATCGTGCACGGCATGCTGCCCGATCTGGAGTCGTATTCGTACGACCACACCGATCAGGAGATGGTCGAGCAGGCGACGGACGGTCTGGAGTCGATGCTCGCCGATCCGGTCGTGGCGGCGCTGCTGCGGGCGCACACCGCTGAGATCATCGCCGAGTTCGGCCGCAACGAGCACCTTCGCCGGTACGCCGGCCCGCGGCTCCGGGACCTCGTGGGGTAGGAATCGATCAGTCGTCGGGGACCATCAGCCAGTCGCCGGGCAGCCGGTCCCGCACCGCCTGCACCGCCTCGGGGGTCCGGCCGTGAACCCACAGCCACTCTCCGCCGTCGTCGCGCAGCAGCACATCGGGGCCGGAGAGCCACCGGACTCCCGGACCCTCCATCCCGGCCCAGAACGGGAGGACCGGCAACGGCAGCGGCTCGAACCCGGCCTCCAGCGCCGCCAGGGTCGCGCCGTCGAGTTCCCGGTTGTCGACGTGGTCCTCGTAGCCGGAGAACATCGCCTCGGACATCACCATCTCGACGAGCGCCACCGACAGCCGGTCCGTGTAGGGCACCCAGCCGTCGCCCGCGTCCAGCACGGCGGGTGGATCGTCCTGCCCCAGCGCGTTCTCCGGCACGCCCCACACCGCGCAGTTCTGGTTCTCCCGGCGGAACACCAGGACGCCGCCGGCGCCGACCTCGAGACTCTGCGGCGGTACCAGCCAGTCCTGGGTCGCGGTCAGGTCCCGCCGGTTGCCGAACAGCAGGTACGCCTCGCGCAGCGCCGCGGGCAGCGGAACGCCGAGCCGGTCCTCGGTGGACCTCAGCACCGCCTCGTCGACGCCGTCGCCGTCCGCCAGCGGGTAGCCGTACGCCTCGGTCATCGCCCGAACGAAAGCCCAGCCCCGGCGGTGATCGCCGTCGCGGCCGCACAGCGCCCGCAAGTCCTCCAGACCCGCCACCATGCCGCTGATCCTCATGCCGGTCCTCCGATCGCCGGTCTTCACTGTCGCCGTTCGAGGAAGGGCCGGAGCAGGCCGGGAACGGCGTCCTCGGCGAGGGCGAGGCCGTCCGGGACGGTGACGTCACGGACCTTGTAGACGCTGTCGCCCGCGGCCGTGGTGGCGCCGAGGGTGAGCAGGCCGTGGCGGCGCTGCAGGAACGATCGCGAGATGTTCCAGCCGATGATCCCGGACTCCTGGAGGGCGACGGTACGGCGGGTGAACGTCCCGGCGCTGATCACCAGATGCCGGTCGCGGATGCCGTGTCCCAGTGTGCGATAGGCGTCGATCGCCAGCAGGATCGCGATCGGAACGAGGAGCGCGGCCGTGATCAGACCGGCCCGGACCAGCGTGGGGCTGAGCCACAGGCCGAGACCGACCGGCACGGCCGCGATCAGCGCGACAGTGGTCAGGCCGCGGTTGATCCGGCGCCGGAGGGCCGCCCGGGGATGCGGGGTCAGACCGGCCCGGGCGATCAGCGACGCGTCCTGCCCCAGCACCTCGACGGCGATCCGCAACGTCTCCGCACGGGGCGCGGGCGGGGTGAGCGCACGCCGTCTGCGGTTGTCCTCGACGTTCCCGAGTCCGCTGGCGACCGCGTTGAGCCTGGCGCCGCCGGCCCAGCGCAGCGGGATCGGCTCGGCCAGTTCGACGCCGCGGACCCGGTTCCGCTGGATGCCGACCGACCGGGTGGCGAGCAGCCCGCGCCGGATCTGGAACCTGTCGTCCTCGCGGCGAAGGCGATATCCGGACCAGCCCTCGATGTACGCGGCCGTGGAACTGAGCACCCCCAGGCCGACGACGATCAGCGTGGTGACCAGGATCCCGAACCACAGCGGCACCGACCCGAACCGGTCGACGGCGTCCCGGACGACGCCGAGTTCGAGGGGGTTCACCTTCATCTCGGCCAGGATCCGGTAGACGGTGCCGAACGCCACGAAGACGCTGCCCACACCCCAGACGGTCAGCGGCGCGTAGCGGAGCCAGCTCCAGTCCAGCTCGCCGATCAGGCCGTCGTCGTCCGTGGTCCCGGTGGCGGTCGCGCGCCGCGCCAGGATCTGCCGGCGCAGTTCGGCCGCGTCCGCCGCCCGGAGCCCGTCAAGACGGAGCCGGTGCCCGGCGGCCGGGCCCTGCTCGCCGGTGTCGATGCGCAGCGTGGTGAGGCCGAACATCCGGTGCATCGGGTCGGCGGTCAGGTCGATGCTGCGTACGCGATGGATCGGCACCGCCCGCCGGCTGCGGAACAGCAGCCCGGACCGCAGTTCGATCCGGTCGCCGACGATCCGGTAGCGGGTGGTGAGGTACCGCATCAGGCTGATGCCGCAGATCACCAGCAGGGTGACGAACAAGGACGCGAGACTGATCGCCACCTGCAGACCGAGGCGGCCGCCGGTGACGACCCGATTGAGCAGCAGCAGTGCCACCGGCGCGGCCAGCACGGTCAGGTTGACCAGGATCAGCCGCCGGTCGAGGCGGCTCCACGAGGTCACGTCGCGTCCACCGGGATCGCCTCGGTGGACCGGGTCAGTCGTTCCACCAGGCCGGCGGCGACCCGCTGATCGAGGCCGTTGATCTTCACGGCGCCGGCGGCGGAGGCGGTGGTCACGGTGACGCCGGAGAGCCCGAACATCTGCTGAAGCGGGCCGCGGACGGTGTCGACGGTCTGCACACGGGAGAGCGGGACGATCCGCCAGCGCTGCCACAGCCAGCCGGACGCCGCGTAGACGGCCGTGTCCGTGGTCTCCCACCGGTGCACCCGGTACCGCCAGGCCGGCATGACGACGTTGTAGACGACCGCCGGGACCAGCGCGATCACGGTGGCCCAGCCGAAGAACCCCCTGGTCGGTGGGATGGTCAGCCACAGGATCGCGAAGGTCAGCGGCAGCGGCAGCCCGATCAGCGCGGCCTGCGACGCCCACCAGCCGATCGCCCGCGGATGAACCCGCTCGCGGGGCGGCCGGAGCCGCCACTCCCCCACCGGGTGATCAGACATCGCTCGCCACCATCGACACGAAGGCCCCACCGAAACCGGCCAGAGCACCCGCGAACCGTCCATTCACGCCGCACATGATGACTGAACTCAGCCCTCCTCCGCTGTCCCACCGGCGCGCCCCGTACCGAGGTGTAGATCACCTTCGCCCGGCAGCCGCCGTGCCCGGGACCGTCCGCGCGGGCAGAGGGCGGCGGTGGCGCCACAACGGGCGGAGAACACATTTCCGGGAGAGCGTCAAGAATGAAATGAGAATTGTCAGATGGGAACGGGATGGATATCGCAAGCCATTGAGAGACCTGTCTCTTCCGGGGATTTTCGGCGGCGTCACGGGCTCATGGGGAATTAGCGTTGCGGCCGGATTCAGGGGTTCCCGGAGAAAAGCGAGGAATGGCGGATGCGGCGGGATTCTGCGTATGCCGAGGAGCAGGAGTTCCTGGAGCGGGCGGTGACACGGCGGGCGGCGCTGATCGAGGAGCTGAGCGCCGAGCCGGCCGGCGAGGCGGAGGACGCCCTCGACGTGGCGCGGCGGCGGATGGTGCGGCGGCAGCTCGAGGAGCTGCGGCGAGCCGAGGACGGGCTGGTCTTCGGGCGGCTGGACGGGGCCGACGGCACGATTAGGCGGGTGGGGCGAGTCGGGCTGCGGTCCGAGGACCAGGGCACCGGCGCCGATGTGGAACCGCTCGTGCTGGATTGGCGGGCGCCGGTGGCACGGGCGTTCTACACGGCGACGGCGGTCGACCCGCAAGGACTGGTCCGGCGGCGGCACATCCGGACCAGAGACGGGGTGGTCACCGGGGTCGACGACGAGCCGCTGGACGGGTCCGTAGGGACGGAACTCGTCGGCGAGGGCGCGTTGCTGGCCGCTCTGGATCAGCGGCGGACGGGGCGGATGGGGACGGCGATCGCCACGTTGCAGCGGGAGCAGGACGACATCATCCGGGCCGGGGTGACCGGGCCGTTGATCGTGCAGGGCGGGCCGGGCACCGGGAAGACCGTGGTGGCGCTGCACCGGGTCGCCTATCTGCTGTTCACCCACCAGCGGATGGCGGAACGGGCGGTGCTGGTGCTGGGGCCGTCGCCGCGGTTCCTGGAGTACATCGGCCAGGTTCTGCCCGCCCTCGGGGAGACGGCGGTGGTGTCGGCCACGTGCGACACCCTCCTCCCGGGGGTGCGGGCGAGCCGGGCGGAGAGCCGGGACGTCGCGGAGATCAAGGGACGGGCGCTGTGGCAGGGAGTCCTCGAACGGTACGTGACGTCGCTGCTGCCGCCGGCGCGCGAGCTGAAACTGCGATGGGCGGGCGAGTTCCACCTGATCGGAGCGGAGGCGGTGCGGCAGGCGATGGGGTCGGCGGTGCGCGGTCGCCCGTACCATCGTGCCCGCAAGGTCTTCGCCGAGCTTCTGCATCACCTGCTCGCCGAGGCGGTGGCCGAGCAGCGGGAGACGATGCTGGCCGAGATGGAGCAGGGGTACGAGGACATTCTCGCCCGGATCGACCGGAGCGCCCGGGACGACGGCCCCGGGGACGGGCGCAGCGGCAGCGACGTGGACGGGGTGCTGTCCGAAGAGGAGATCGAGGACCTGCGGGAACGCATCGCCGACGACCCGGCGATCGCCCGGTTCGTCGAGGCGTGGTGGCCCACCCGCGACCCGGAACCGCTGCTGCGGACGCTGCTGACGGACCGCACGCTGCTCGCCGGGTTCGCGCCGGACCTGACAGCCGCGGAGATCGACGCGGTGGTGACGGGCGCCGGTGGGCCGGCCGCGGGCTGGGCCTCCGGTGACATTCCGCTGCTGGACGCGCTTGCGGCACTGATCGGCGACCGTGCGGACGGCGACGACGGGATACCCGGGCCGGGCGGGGAGTTCGTCGCGGAACGGGCCCGGCGGGAACGCGGCTGGGTCTACGGGCACGTCGTCGTCGACGAGGCGCAGGAACTGTCGGAGATGCAGTGGCTCATGGTGCTGCGGCGCTGCCCCGGCCGGTCGGTCACGGCGGTCGGTGACATCGACCAGACCGAGGCGCCGCACCGGCACACCAGCTGGGCCCAGGCGGTCGGGGCGGTGTTCGGGGACCGCTGGACGGCGGCCGAACTGACCGTCTGCTACCGGACGCCACGGGAGGTCATGGAGCTCACCGGGCCGATCCTGGTCGCGGCGGGCAGCACCGGCACCCCACCCCGGGCGGTACGGTCGTCCGGCGTCGCCCACTGGCAGCGGACCGTCAGCCCCGACCGGATCGCCGGGGAGGCGGCGTCGGCCGTACAGCGGATGAGGGAACGCTGGACCGGGGGAACCGTGGGCGTCGTCGCCCCCGCAACCCGCGTCGAAGAGCTGCGGGCCGCGGTGGAGGCCGGCGTGCCCGTGGTGACCGCGACCCAGGCCAAAGGCTTGGAATGGGACGCCACGCTGGTCGTCGACCCGGACGGGATCGCCGCCGAGCCACGCGGCTGGAACGGCCTGTACGTCGCCGTCACCCGCTGCACACAGGAACTCGGGCGACTGTCGCCGGGTGCGTGACGCGCCCCGGGCGGTGGATCATCCCGCGAGACGGGCGGCGCCCAGGTACGTGACGACCGGGATGCCGCCCGGTTTCTCCAGGACGAAATCGGTCAGGCCGGCGACCTCGTCGTCGGTGATGCGGCCGGCGCGGCGCTGCCGGACCGCGGAGACCAGACCCGAGATGGTGCGGGGCTTGAAACCGCGGACGTCCAGGGTGCGCAACCCGTGCGTCCCGAGGATCTCGACCAGCTCCCGGGGAGGCCGCAGGCGGGCCGCCGCGTACCGCCCCGGCGGCATGATCCGGGTCATCGGCAGACGCTGGAAGGCGACCAGGTAGATCAGCATGCTCGGCACGGTCCGGTTCACCGTGTCGAACAGCAACAACCCGTCCGGCCGCAGCACACCGGCCACCGACTTGACGACCGCGCCCACGTCGTCGACGACCTCGAACGTGTCGGCGCAGTAGACGACGTCGAACGGGCCGCCGTCCAGGGCGTCCGGTGCGTGCGTACGGTAACGGACCCGGCCGGACGGGTCCCGCTCCTGCGCCAGTTTCGTGGCGGCCGGGGACGGGTCGACGGCGGTGACGGCCAGCCCCAGGTCGGCCAGGCCGCGGGCCAGGTCACCGCGGACACTGCCGACGACCAGGGCACGGCTGCCGGGACCGACACCGGCCTGTTCCAGGTGGAAACCGGCGTACAGCAGGCGGACCTGGTTGAAGGCGACAGCCCGCAGGTGCCGGCCGTCGACCGCTGAAGCACTGTCGAGTTCGATGTGCACTCGGCTCTCCGTTCCGCGTGGCTCCGGACGTGCCCCTCCACTCTCGCAGGCGAACGCACCTCCGTGTCAGAACCCGGACCCGTTCTCGACATCGATCTCGGTGGCGGTGACCGGCGTGCCGTCCACATCGGCGGTACCGCCCGTGGTGTCCAGAGGCGGCGCCGGTCGCGGTTCGCCGGCGACGGTCAGGACACCGACCTGACGGCCGTCGGAAAGGACGATCCAGCCGCCCTTCACCTCCGCATCGCGGACCCGTGCGGAAGCCCGATAAAGACCGGACGGCTTTCGTACGGCGGGAAGCGCGAAACCCAGCGCACGGCCCTCGACGATCGCCTCCCCCGTGGCGTGCGCACTGGTGAACGTGCCGTCGACAGTGCCCTGCCGGCCGGACAGGTGGAACGCGCCGCGGGCGGCCGTCCCGCGGAACCAGGCTTCCACCCGGTCGCCGTCGCACAGGTAGGCGATGCCGATGCCGTCACGCAGAGCCAGATAGAGGGTCCCCTCGGGAAGGTGGGCGGCGTAGGTCGCCCGGGTCCGGTCGACGGCCACCGGATCGGCCTTGATCGTGACGGTCGGCGCGGCGGACGACGGGGTGACCGTCACCGGGACGGGCGGTGGGAGCGCCCGATCGGCGGCGTCACTGCCGCCGACGTGGATGGTGATGCCGACGACGATCGAGACCATCACGGTGAGGGCGGCGGAGATGGCGACGGTCAGGCCGCCCCAGCGCAGAGCCGGTGTCATCAGCTCCGGAACGATCTCGGTCACCCAGGAGCCGCGTTCCTCGCCGTTCTCGGCGGACCGGCTGCGACCGGGCCGGAAGCGGCTGCCGCCGGGCGGGTTCGACCGGCTCCCACCGGGCGGGTCGAACCTCGTCGGATTGAGCCTCGTCGGGTTCGGACCTGTCACGGTCGGCCTCGACGCGTTCGGCACCGTCGCGTTCGGCCTTGTCGGGTTCAGTCTTGTCGCGTTCGGCCTCGTCGCGTTCAGCCTCGCCCAGGCGGGCAGGCCGAGCCGCGCGGTGTCGGGCTCGGTGTCGGGCTCGAGGTGTCGGGTGAGGTTCAGGCGGGCGGTGTCGGGTTCGTTCGTTTCCGCCGCCGCGGGCAGGTCTTTCC
>NZ_BOMZ01000064.1 GCF_016862455.1 Actinoplanes utahensis | reverse complement strand
GCACTGCCGCGGGCAGATCCAGGCGCGCGGTGTCCGGCTCATGGCGCCGGGTGAAACGAGGTGAGTTCGGAGGGCAAGCGCCGGGCGGGATAGGCCATGTGCTTGCGAAAGGCGACGCCACGGTGACCGACGGCGGACCGTCCACGGGTTGGCACGGGGCGACGGGAGGAAAGTGCGGGGCGGCGGCCGGTGGCCGGACGTCGGCACGCGGTGGGGCGGCGGGCGGTGGGGCGCCGGCGGGCGGTGGGGCGTCGGCGGGCGGGACGGCGCGAACCAAAGGCGGAACGGCGGCGGGTGGCGCGACGAAACCCGGAAGCGGAACGGCGGCGGGTGGCGCGACGAAACCCGGAAGCGGAACGGCAGTGGGCGGGGCGGCGGAAGCCGGAAGCGGAACGGCGGCGGGCGAGGCGGCGGAAGCCGGAAGCGGAACGGCAGTGGGCGGTGCGAAGGGAACAGGAGGCGGAACGGCGGCGGGCGACGGGGCGGCGGGGATCGGAAGCGGGACGGCGGCGGCAGCGCGGAGTGGGGCAGCCGGAACCGGAGGTGGGGTGCCGACGGCGGCGCGGAGCTGGGCGGCGACGGCGCGGGCTGAGGGGCGGTCGCGGGGATCGGTGGCCAGGCAGTGGTGGATCAGGGGTGGGGCGTCGGGGCCGGGCGGGCCCTCCGGGATGCTGCCGGTGATCATTTCGGTGAGCAGGATGCCGAGGGCGTACACGTCGGCGGCTGCGGTGGCAGTGCCGCCGGTGATCAGTTCCGGGGCGATGTAACCGGGGGTGCCGCCGGTGGCGAGCGGCTGGGCGTCGGAGAGCAGCGCCGCCACCCCGAAGTCAGTGATCTTGACGGTGTCCGGGCCGATGAGGACGTTCTCCGGCTTGAGGTCGAGGTGGACGACGCCCTGCGCGTGAGCGGCGGCGAGTGCGGCCGCGACCCGCGCGCCGATCGCCCCGGCCTCGGCGGTGGACAGCCGGCCGCCGCGCGCGGTCAGGTGCTGCCGCAGGTTGGGGCCGTCGACGTACTCGGTGACCAGTGTGATCCGGCCACCCTCCACGACCAGGTCACGGAGGGACACGATGGATTCGTGGTGCAGGTCGCGCAGGGCGGCCTCCTCGCGGAGGATCAGGTTGCGGACGCGACGGTCCCCGGCGTACCCCGCGTGAAGCACTTTGGCCGCGAGCGGCGGCCCACCGTGACGGCTCGTGGCCCGCCGGACCACCGCCGAGGCGCCCCTGCCGATCTCCTCGTGGAGGAGGTATTCGCGACCGAGCGGCTCGTCTCCGGCCATGCGACGGCCCTCTCTGATATCACTGAGCGAATCTCGATAATTACCGAAAGTACCGACATTTACCCGGGTGAGCCATGGCGCGGACGGTCGCTGATCCGGACCGGACAGAGGAACCCATGCGCCACTCGGCCCCCGGCGCCTCGGAAACGATGGGCACCAGGAGCGGAAGCTGCTGGTACCGGACGATCTAGAATCGATGCGGCGCCATGGCTTCACCGGCCCGGCGCGCCCCCGGAACGGCACGGGACTGACCGTTCGGGCGAGCCCACCGGAGGGACCTCAGCGGCGGGTGATCTTGACGCAGTTGCCGGTCTGGTAGCCGGACTTGCCGTCCTTGACCAGGCCGTGCCCGGCGAGGGCGATCCGGGCGCACACCTTCTGCGCGTCGCCGATCGCGTTGATGAACCGGTCGTCGCTCACGTCCAGGACGGACGGGTCGCGGTCCACCACGTACCACTCGCCGCGTTCGCTCCTGGGCACATGCGAGCCCATGTCGTGATCGTCGCCGCCACTGCCGCCCCAGACGTGCAGGTGGTAGCCGCCCGTCGCGTCCGGGGTGGAACCGCCCCAGTCGGCCTCGTAGTCGACGGTCAGCTTGCCGCCGGTGATCACCGCGGAGGTGAGGCAGACCCAGCGCTTGTTGCTCTTGATCTGGTCGGTGCACTGCTCGTCGGCGGCGAGGGGGGCGGGCTCGGCGCTCACCTTCGTACTGCCCGACGGCTGCGCGACCTGGCCCGTGCCGGACCCCTCGCGGTACTGCGCGTAGGCCACACCGGCCGCGATCAGGATCGCGGTCAGCAGGATCGCGGCGATCCCGAAGATCAGGCGCCGCCTGCTGCGCCGGCGTTTCGCCAGTTCCTTGCCGGTCGGCGCCGGTCGCCGCGGCGGCGGGGACGTGGGAGTGGGCGTGGCGGCAGCCCGCCCGGACGCCCGGGACGCCACCCGGCCGACCACCGGGGCACGCGGGGTGGTCGGAGCGTCAGCGGACGGCAGGATCGCCGTGGACCGCGCATTCACCGGCGGCGTCACGGCCGCGGAGACCGGAGCGGACGCCGAACCGGAGCCCGGACCCGAAGCGGAACCGGAAGCCGGGGCCGAACCAGGGGCCGAACCCGAAGCGGAGGCCGAACCGGAACCGGAAGCCGGAGCGGAACCGGAGGTCGGGCCCGAACCAGAGGACGGAGCCGAAGCCGGCGCGGAGGCCCGGGCAGAGGCCGGGCTGACGTTGTTGACGGCGACCGGGACGGTCATCGCCGGGACGTTCCGGGAAGCGGCTCCCGTTCCCGGGGCGGGCCGGGGTGACGAGCCGGGGCTGGGTGACGAAGCGGCCCGGGA
>NZ_BOMZ01000063.1 GCF_016862455.1 Actinoplanes utahensis | reverse complement strand
TGACGAGGCGGGCCGGGGCGACGAGGCGGGACCAGGTGACGAAGCAGGTCGGGGTGACAAGGCGGGACCGGGGGACGAGGCGGGACGCGGTGACGGGACGGAACGCGGTGACGAGGCGGGACCGGACGACGAAGCGGGACGGGGTGAGGGCGGGGTCGCACGGCCGGCCGCCGGGCCGGACACCGCGGCACGGACGCCACCGGCCAGCCACGCCGCGCCGAGGGCCACCGCGTGCTTGGGGTGCGCGTCGACGGCGACCGGGCGGCCGAACTCACTGGTCACCGTCTGCGCCACGAGCGGCATCCGGGACGAGCCGCCGACCAGCAGGATCGCGTCCAGCGCGTCCGGTTCGCAGCCGGCCGAGCGGACCGCGCGTTTCAGGGCGTCGACCGAGCCGTACAGGGCCGGGCGGATCATCGCCTCGAACTCGGCGCGGGTCAGGCGTACCTCGGTGGCCACGTTGGGCAGCAGCACCGGGATCGTGGTGTCGGTGTCGGAGGACAGCGCCTCCTTGGCGTTGACGCACTCCTCCCGCAGCCGGGCGACCGCGGTGATCGCGGTGGTGTCCTCTTCGTCCAGTTCCTCCAGTCTGCCGTTCAGCGCCGCCCGGACGTGCTCGAACACCGCCGCGTCGAAGTCGATGCCGCCGAGCCGTTCGATGCCCTCGGGCCGGCCCAGGATGTCGAAGCCGAGGCCGGTGTTGCGCAGCACCGCCGCGTCGAAGGTGCCGCCGCCCAGGTCGTAGACGGCGATCACCGCGCCGGTCTCGAGCCGCTGCTGCTGGGCGTAACTGACCGCCGCTGCCTCCGGCTCGGTGGTGTAGGTGACCTCGCCGCGCAGGTCCGCCATCCGCACGGCCTGCTTCAGCAGGTCGATCTTGAAAGGACCCCAGTTCGCGGGGTACGACACACAGGTCGCCGACGGCGGCCCACCCTCGCGCGTGGCGACCTGCTCGACCACGGCGCGCAGCATCCGGGCGGTCAGCGCCTCCGCCGACTGCGGCACACCGCCGAGCAGGATCGGGGTGCTGTCACCGATCCGCCGTTTGAACTCGCGGGCCACCCGGTGCGGCTCGGTCAGCCCGCGCCGGCCGGCCGGCTCCCCCGTCAGGAACGTCTCGTCGGAGCGCAGCAGCACCACCGACGGGATGGCCGCGCCCCGGCCGCCGAGCGGGACGATCTCGGCGTGCCCGTCCCGCCACGTCGCGGCGGCGGTCCAGGTGGTGCCGAGATCGATGCCGAGTGCGTACATCGCCTGACGCTCCGTATTCTGCGGTCGCGGATTGGGGGTTCGGCGGGGGGTTTCCCCGAGACGTCCGGGCTCGCGACGCTCATATGGTTGGTGCATGGACCCCGACCTCCCCCTCCGCGACGTGTTCGCCGAGATGACCGGCGCCGGCGCCGCCGGTGACCCGGCCGCTCTGCTGGATCTTCCGGAGGATCTGGTCGCCGAGGCCGTGATCAGTTATGCCGACACGGCGCCCGCCGAGGTGGCCGAGCACCTGGCGCCGTTCGTGAGCGCCCACAGCGTGGTCGGCGCGGAGAGCGCGGACAGCGCTGAGCAGCACTGGCTGGACCTTATGATCACGGCGCCTGCCGGCGCGGATTCCGATCCCACGGCGGAGAGCGGCGGCCTCGAGGAAGCCGATCTTGACTTCGGTTCGGGCGTTCCCGGTACGGGCGCCGGGCCCACCCTCGACCATAGCGACGCCACGCTCGACGTTGAACCGCTGGACTTCCCGGACGACCCGATCGAGCTCGACGAATTGGACGATTGGACGGTCCCCGCCGGTGCTCCGGACGCCGGAATCGGCGAGGCGGACGACGCCGGAATCGGCGGGGCGGACGACACCGGAATCGACGGGGCGGACGACGGCGCGGACGACGATCTGCTGCAGTGAGGTCATCGGTGCTGTCCGAGACCGGAGAGGATGCCCTCGCAGGTGCGCACCGCCACCCGGGCCGCCACCGCCAGCTCGTACGGGGTCATCGGGTTCTCGGCCCGGCGCTGCCAGCGTGCCAGGGCGGCCTGGGCGGTCGCGGACTGCTCGGCGGCCGGCGCGTCCGGCGGCAGGTGCAGGCGCTCGCTGACGGCCGCGCCGGACCCGCCGATCAGACGTTCCAGTTCGGCGACCGCCTCCGGTCTCCCGGTGATCCATCCGGCGCGCAGGCTGGACAGCACGCGCAACTCGTTGAACGGGTGCGCGGATGCCATGATCTCCTCGACGGCGGCGGTCACCGCCTCCGTGCCGGGGCGGGGCCGGGCGCGGGTGAGTTCGGCGACGGCGAGCAGCGCGGAACGGCTCTTCAGCACGTCGCGGCGTTCCAGGAACAGCGAGCCGATGATCTCGCGGAGCTGGGTGAGTCCGCTGCGTTCGGCGAGTTCCTTGGCCAGGGCGGCCGCGGTGGTGGCGACCTCACGGCGGAGCAGGGTGCTCGTCAGGCGTACCCCGAAGAGCCCGAAGCGGGCCAGCAGGCCCTCGCGCTCCAGTGACGTCAGGCCCACCTCGGGCATGGTGCCGACGAACCGGTCGGCGGAGAGCAGCAGGTCCTCGGCCTGCCGGACCGGCAGGCCGGCGATCCTGCGCAGGTGCGCCACCTCGGTCTCGGTGAGGGTCACGGCGGTCTCCGCGAGAAGACCCGCCACCGGTACGACCGACTGCACGAGCCGCCGCACGTTGGCGTCCGTGCCGAGCCTGGCCGCGATCCGCCGGGCCGAGGCCATCGAGTCGAGCCGGCCCGCGCCGATCTCGTCGGCCCGGGACAGCACCCCGATCGCGTTGACCGGGCTGGGCCGGGACACCTCGGTGTCGTGGAAGGCGCGCAGGAACTCCACGTCACCGGGATGCAGGTGGCGCAGCAGGTAGACGACCGCGTCCGCGGGTGTCTCCTCGTCGTCCGGGACCAGCAGGTCCCAGGTGTGCTGGGCGGCCTGTTCGGACAGTGAGCCGATGCCCGGCGTGTCGATCAGGGTGACCGTGCGCAGCGCCCCGGCCGGCCAGGTCACCACCAGCTGGGCGACGTCGTCGGCGGTCAGGCCGCCCAGGTCGACGTCGATGGCGCCGCCGTCGCGGGTGAACCGCAGCTGCCGCGGGTCGCCCCGTCTCGGGTAGGCGTGCACCTGATAGCCGGGACCGTCGCGGTACCAGGTGACGATCCGGGTGCACTCGCCCGCGTCGGTCGGCGCCAGCCGCTCTCCCACCAGCGCGTTGAGCAGGGTGGACTTGCCGGCCTTGATACGGCCGGCGACTGCTACCCGCAGGGGCGCGCCGAGCCGGTCCCGGATCGCGGCGAGCCTCGCCGCGTCCGGGGTGCCGTGATACACGGCGATCGCCTGGTCCAGCACGGTCCGGGTGGAGTCGAGCAGGGTCATCCCGTCACCGCCAGGATCCGTTTGCGCATCTGGCGGACCCGTTCGAGTTCCGCGTCGACGTCCTTCAGCCGCCGCTCCCGGTCGGCCTGCGTGCGTTTCGCCGCGTCCGAGGCGCTGACCAGGGCCTGCGCGTTGGACCGGTTCAGCTCCTCGGCCAGGCCGCTGTAGTGGTCGCGCAGCTGCCGCTGCACCCGGCGCAGCGTGTCCCGGGAATCCTTGTTGGCCACGAAACTGACCTCGTCGCAGTAGCGGCGGATCGCGTTGCGAGCCTCCGCCCGGCGTTTCTGCACCTGGCGCTTCTTCTCCTCGCGTAGCCCGCGATGGCCCATCACCAGGCCGATGCCGACGCCGATCGGGCCGAGCTGCACGCCGACCAGGCTGCCCAGGATGATGAACATCAGGGCGCCGCCGTACGCGCTCTTCAGCGCCACCATCGCCTGTTTCGGCAACCGCATCCGCTGCAGATCGATCTTGTGCTCGAAGTCGGTGACCGCGGCGAGGGGTGTCGGATCGGCAACCGGCGGCCGGCGCATCAGCATCGTCGACGCCTCGTGGAAGTGGTCGCCGACCCGCTGGCTCAGTTCACCGGCCCGCTGCCGCAGCAGCTCGTAGTTGGCCAGCAGCTCGTCGGCCATCCGCGCCTGCAGCCAGGCCTCCATCTCCAGCCAGGTGTCGGCCGGGTCGGCCTCCTCGATCGCGGCGTCCGCCTCGGCGATCACCACCCGGACGCGGCCGCGCAGGTCGTGGTCGATGTCGGAGGTCAGGTCGGTGACGCCGTCGCCGAGGGTCAGGTTCCACTTGGCGGCGGCGCTCTTCAGGGCCTCCACCCGGTCCTTCACGCCGGTCAGCTCGCGGACCACCCGGGCCGCGGCCTCCGGATCGGCCAGCGCCGCCTTCTCCGCCTGGAACCGGTTGCCGAGCTGGTCGCAGAGCTCGGCACACTCGGCCATCGCCTCGGCGACGAGACGGTCCGCCGCCGACCGGCCGATCCGGTCGGTGAGGAACCGGACCAGATCGGTGAAGCCGGACTCGGTGTTCAGGGCGGTGTCGTTGGCCTTGACGGCCCGGGACCGCAGCGCCGACGACACCGGGATCAGCGGGACCGGGCAGTGTGTGGCCAGGTGCTGCTCGTTGAGGTCGCGGATCCGGCGCCAGGCTGGATAGAAGTCGGTCTTGGTGATCACGCAGACCACGACCGGGCACAGCGAACGGGCCCGTTGCAGGAAGTCGACCTCGCTGCGGGTCAGCTCCTGGGCGGCGCCGGTCACGAAGATGACCGCGTCGGCCATCGAGATCGCCGACAGGCTCGCCACCGCGTGCGGGGAGCCCAGACCGCCGACGCCGGGGGTGTCGACCAGGACCATGCCGCCGGCGAGGATCTTGCGGGGGATGCGGATCTCGACACCGGACGGCTTCTCTCTCGACGGGGCGCCGTTCTCCAGAACGTGACGGCGGACATCGGCGACCGGGATGGACTCGCGGCGGCCCGGCTCGTACAACAGGGCCGCCTCGGGTTTCGCGCCGTGCCGCACATAGGTCGGCACGGCCGTGGCCACGTCGTCGTCGACAGTGCAGATGTTCGCGCCGACCAAGGCGTTCACCAGGGAACTCTTGCCCTGTTTGAACTCGCCGGCCACGACGACGTGCAGGACCGGGTCGGCGAGGGCCCGCTTGGCCGCGGTCAGGCGGGCGGCGGCGTCGGGGCGGTCGTACGCCGTGCACGCCTTCAGCGCCAGATCGACCACGGCTACCGCCTTCGCGACCTCGGCCACGGTTCCTCCCCCGGTTCTCCCTCACGGGTGTGGATTCCGGCCGCTCCCGGCGCCCGAAACCCACACGCTGGTTCTGCTCCGGTCAGGCGACGACGGTGCTGTCGTCCCCGGTCTCGACCCGGTCGTTGTCCTCGATCCTGGTGTCGTTGTCCTCGATACGCGTGTCGTTGTCCTCGATCCGGGTGTCGTCGTCGCTGATGCTGGTGTCGTTGTCCTCGACGGTCGTGACAGTGGTGTCGTTGTCCTGGATGTTCGTGTCGTTGTCGTTGATCGTGGTGTCGTTGTCCTCGTTGTTGCCCTTGGCGCTGCCGCCCGCGGACACCGCGGAGCCGTCGTCGGCCACCACGTCGCTGACGTTCGAGGCGTCGCCGTCGCCGAACGACACCGCGCTGTCGTCGATGTCGGCGTCCGGCAGGTTCGCCACGTCGCCGTCCCCGAAGTTGATCACCGACTCGTCGATGTCACCGTCGGCCTGCACGGTCTGGTTGTCGTCGCCGACCACCGCGTCGTCCAGCTCGTCGGCCACGATCCCGGTGTTCACGCCGGTGTTCACCGCACCGGACAGGTCGTCGCCGACCTGCACCGCGCCGTCGCCGGTGTTCGCCTGGCCGAAGTTGTCCCCGTCGATGACCTGGCTGCCGTCGCCGGAGGCGGAGTTGATGTCCCCGTCCACGATCGTCGAGCCGTCACCGGTCACCGCGTTCACGTCACCGTCACCGGCCGTGGCGACCGCGCCGTCACCGGTCGCGGCGTTCACCGGGCCGCCACCCGCCACCGCGCCCGCACCGGTCGCGCCGGCCACGTCGCCGCCGCCGGCCACCGCGCCGTCACCGGTCGCGACCCCGACGACGTCCCGGCCGCCGGCCACCGCGCCGTCACCGGAGGCGCTGACGTTGGAGGCGTCGATGTCGCCGAAGACGTTGCCGTCGACGTCCAGGTCGAAGCTGTTGTCGGTGACACTGGTGACGGTCAGGTCCAGGGTCTGGGTCACGTAGTCGTCACCCTCGTACGTGGCGTAGGTGACGTAGTTGAGGTGCTGCACCACGTGCTCCACCGACTGCGTGCCGGTCGCCGTGTGCGGCGGCGCGTAGCCACCGCCACCACCGCCACCGCCACCACCGCCGGACGTGTAGCCCTGCAGCGCGGACCGGGCCTCCGACGAGACCTCCGGCTGGGCGGCGGCGACACCGACGACCTCGGGAACGTCCACGGTCGACAGGTCGGCTTCGGTGACACCCTCCGCGGTCAGGGTGCCCTGCGGGTCCTCCGCGTAACGGGCGGCGAACTCACGGTCGGTCAGCAGGTTCATGACGAAGTCCTTGAGGGCTTCGGCAGCGTTGACGGTCATGATCTCTCCTCGCTCGGTGGGCGCCGGTGTTTCCTCACCCGGACACGGCACCAGCGTGCGGCCCATAACCCGGTGCGGGCATCGGGGTGTCCCCCGTGGTATAGGGCCTCCCCTAGGGGGTTCCCTAGCCTTCCGTCGCATATCCAACTCACCGGATCGGGAACGATCTCCCTGCTCAGCCGTTCCCGGGATGATCCGCAGCCGCTTCCCTCGACAGCCCGCAACCGCCTTCGCCGACGGTCCGCGCTCTCCTTCGCCGACGGCCCCCGCCGCCTCCGCTCGGGGTCCTCCTTCGCGTTCGCGCGGGGTCCTCCTTCGCGTTCGCGCGGGGTCCTCAGTCGCCTTCGCGCGGGGTCCTCAGTCGCCTTCGCGCGGGGTCCTCAGTCGCCGAGCGTCTCGCGCAGCATCGCCAGCAGTTCGGCGCGGGTGTTCGCGCCGAGCTTGCCGCGGATGCGGGCCACGTGGTGTTCGACCGTCTTCGGCGCGATGTAGAGCTGCGCGCCGATCTCCCGGTGGGTGCTCCCGGCCAGCACCAGCCGGGCGACGGTCACCTCGCGTTCGGACAGATTCCCCGAACCGGTCGTGAGGGCTGCCGCGCCGCCTTCGGCGTCCGGCTCGGACAATTCGCGGGCACGTTCCAGCAGGCGGCGGGCCACGGTCCCATCAGCGGTACGGATCGCCGCCTGCCCCGCCAGCCGCGACGCCTCCCACGGCAGCTCCGCCGCGACCAGGTCCTCGGTCGCCGCCAGCACCGCCTCCTGATCCACCCGCCCGTCGAGCACCTCCGCCCACCGCTGCGCCGCCACACACTGCGCCCGCGGCCGGTCCGCCATCCCCACCGCCCTGTCCAGACCGCCATCGTCGTCCGGTTCGCCCCGGATCGCGGTCAACCGCCCGGCGACAGCGGCCGCCGCCGCGACGTCCTCGGTCGCGATGGCGGTCTGCAAGCGCAACCATTCCAGGGACACCGACCATGTGACCGGCCGGCCGAGCCCCGCCACGATGCCGTCGAGCAGGCCGATCACCGGCGCGACCCGGTTGAGGCGGCGCAGCCGGGCCGCGGCCACCGCCAGTTCCTCGACGGCTTCCAGCTGCCACAGGTCGACTGCGCGCCGGGCCAGCAGCGGCTCGACCCCGATCCAGGCGTCCCGCAGCCCCGCGATGTCCCCGCGCCTCCGGGCGATCCCTGCCGCGAGGGCCGCCCGCAGCAGCCGCTCCCGGCCCGGCAACTCCCCTCCGGGCGGGAACCGCAGTTCGTGCAGGGCCGTGTCGTACCGCCCGGCCCGCATCCGCGCCCAGGCCAGCAACAGCCGGTGCCGTTCGTCCGCCACCGGGCCACCGACGCGGCCCGTGCGAGCACGCGCGAGCAGGTGCTCCGCCGTCCCCACATCCCCGGCGGCCACCGCGACGACGGCCGCGACCGCGTGCGGCGTATCCGGCAGCACCGCCGGCGGCGCACCCCGTTCGACGGCTTCCGCCGCCTCGATGAGCAGCGGCAACGCGATCATCGGCCTCCCCGCGGCGAGGGCCCCTTCGGCAAACCTCGCCAGCGGGCCCGGCGCCACGGTGGCTGCCGCGGCTTGCGCTTCCGCGACACGACCGATTCCGATCAGCGAAGGTACGGCCATCGCCGGCCCCGGCAACGGCGCGCCCAACAACAGTTCCGCCGCCCGCGAGGCCCGCCCCTGATGGGCCGCGACCGCCCCCGCCACCAGTGCCAGCCGCCCGCCGCCGGAACGGTCGCCATCACCGAACGCCCCGCCCTCTCTCCCACGCGGCCACTCACCGTCACGTGATCCGTACGTCCCTCCCCCAGCACGTGACCCACCGTCAGACGCCCCGTCGCGGCGCGACCCGTGGCCGCCCGACCCTGCTTCGCCACCGCGCGCCCCGAAGCCTCCCGACCCTGCTTCGCCACCCCGCACCCCGTGGCCTCCCGACCCTGCTTCGCCACCGCGCGGCCCGTAGCCGCCCAGCCCTGCCCCGCCACCACCGGACCCGTAGCCTCCCGGCCCTTCGTCGCCACCGCGGGACCCGTGGACTCCCGGCTCTTCGGGTGCCGGGATGCCGAAGGTGAACTGGTCCACGTCGACCGGCATCCCGAGCAGCGCACCCGCCTCGGCTCGTCCCGGCGCCAGTTCCGCCAGGTCACCGCCGGCGTCGGCGGCCTCGTCGAACCAGCCCAGGGCGGCCGCCGGATCCACGAACCGCAACCGTTCACCGGCCTCCCGGTAGACCACCGAGGCGACCGTGGTCACCGCCCGCGCCGCGCGCAGGTGCCCGGCTGCCGCCACCGGATCGGTCCCGGCGGCGATCAGCGCGCCGGCGATGGCGTCGTGCACACGTCGTCGTTCCGCCCCACCGAAGACGGCCAGGATCGCCTCGGCCATCGCCGGGATCATCCGTTCGCCGTCCGGCGCGATCAGCCCTTCCTCGCGCAAGGTCCGCAACACTGAGGCGAGTCCGTCCGGATCGATGCCACAGGCTGCCCCGATCACGTGGTCGGGCAGGTCGAGCCGCAACGCCAGGATCCGGGCCGCCGTCACCGTGGTGTCATCCAGCGTCGCGAACCGCCGCTGCACCCGCGCCACCAGTACCGGTGGCACCACTCCCGAAGGCGCAGCGGCGACCGCGGCCGCGACCGTCGCGAGCCCCGCCGACGCGGTGCGGACGGTCTCGGCCTCCTCCGGGGTGACCGGCCGCCCGGTCACCGAGGCGACCAGGCGGGCCACCCCGTCCCGGTCCAGCGCACCGAGCAGTTCCACCCCGTCGGCCGAGGCCGGCTCGTCGAGTTCGGCCAGTTCGGGCCGGTCGATCGTGGGCCGTCGCGAGATCACCATCGGAACGCCGCCCCGGCAGGCCGCCGCCAGCCCGGCAAGCACAGCGGCATCGAGCCGATGCGCATCATCCACGATGACCAGACTCACGCCGCCCGCGAACCGCCCAGCCGCCCCCCTGTTCGCGGGCTGCCCGTCCACGGGCTGCCCCACAGCCTGGCCAGCGGGCCACCACACCGCCCCGCTCACGGTCGCGGCGATCTCTCGGAGCCGATGGGTACGCCCCGACCCGTCCACCCCGACCACGACCGTCACATCCGCCCACCACCATCCGCGCGCGGGTAGTCGACCGAACTCTACGCGCCCTCCCCTGCTCCACCGGACTGTCGAGACGCCGACCTGACATCCCGCGCGACCAGCACAATGGCCCGTTTCGGTTCCCTCGGCCCGGTCTGTTGAGGGGCGGGCATGCCCGGCTCCGCTCCCTTTCCGGCCGGCTCTCAGTGCTGTCTCGGACCGGCGAGACAGCAGTGGCAACCAGCCGGAGAACCACGGCTGGCTTTTCACTGCTGCCCCGAAAGTCGGCCATCACCTAAGCTCACGCCTTGATCGATAGCGTTATGTCAATCGCGCCCAGCGGCCGACTTGCACGCACGGCACGGGCGTCGCAAGGACACGGATGGCTGTCTCGAAACCGGGCGGGGCAGCAGTGGCAGCGGGCCGGAAAGCCTCGGCTGGCTCTCACTGCTGGCTCGCGCCGGTCGAGACGACGACGAGAGCCAGCCGGGCAAGATCTGCCGCTGCGCGGACGGTTCGCGTTCCCTTGGAGTGGGCGTCCGCGGTGGTCCGAGCTGGAACTGCCACGGCAGAGCCGGAGGTGACCGGAACGGGCATGCATGACCGCACCGGGGGCGGTCATGAGGGGAGGCCGGCCGTGGCCGCCTCGTTCAGATGGCGCTGCTCGGCGCCACCCCGAACGGGTTGTCGATGACGTAACGCCAGGCGCCGTCGGCGCCGCGGCGGGCGACGTCGGTGGCCGTCCCGGAGATGTGCACGGCCGTGCCGTCCGGGCCGGGGCCGTCGATGGTCCAGTCGACGATCAGCAGGGCGATGTCGCCGGCGGTGTAGACGTGTCTCGGGCGTACGGTGATCGGCAGCCCCAGGGCCAGGAACCGCTCGTTCGCGACCGCCCGTTCGCGACCGGTGACCGGATCGCCCGGGGCGGGGACGAGGACGGCGCTCTCCTCGTACATCGCCTCGACCGCGGCCGGATCGCCGCTGTTGAACGCCGCGGCGAAGGCCGCCGGGTGGCGCGCAGCCTCGATGGCCCACGACAGAATGAGTTCGTGATCGGACATGACCCCAGCCAAGCGGACGCCGTCGCAGCTCACCAAACGGTAAGCCGCCGGCGAGCCGCCCGATGAGCCGCCGGTGGGATCCCGAGCTCGTTCCGGACGGCACGGGCCGCACCGACCGTCCCGACCCGGACTGCCCGGTGGAACGGGCGCTGCTGGCGGTCGGCGGCCGATGGACCACCCTGGTGCTGCGTGAGCTGATGCACGGGCCGCTGTCGTTCAGCGCGCTGCGCGCCGCCCTCCCGCGGATCAGCGACAAGGTCCTGGACGAGCGGCTGCGTGGGCTGCGTGCGCAGGGACTGGTGGAACGGCGGGCCGTCAGCGGGTTCCCGAGCCGTGTCACGTACCTTCTCAGCCCGGCCGGGCAGCAGCTCCGGCCGCTGCTGATCGAGCTTTACCGCACCGGTGTGCGCCTGTCAGCGGCGGCCGGCTCCCCCGGCATGCTGGGTGTGGACGGTGTCGGTGAGGCGCTCGGCGCTGGCGGCGATGCGCATCACGACGTCGAGGCGCTCGCCCGGCTCGATGGCGCGGGCGTCGGTGAGGAGGCGGCGCAGCGCCTGCACTTCGGTCAGATGGCGGTCGAGGGCGGTGACGATCTCGGCGTGCAAGGTGGCTCCCCAGGGATGACGTGACGGCCGGGCGTTCACCGCCACGGCGGTCAGCGTCCACCGTAGGCACATCCGCCGTTACCCGCCGCACCTGTGTGAAGACCGCCACCGTGACGGTCGTCGCGGCTTCTCACAGCGGTCGCGGCGTGACGATCTGATCAATGATCGCCTCACAGGGACAGCCGGGATCCGCTCGCTCCGCGACCGGCTGGATCCGGGCGGCCAGCAGCGCCATCAGGATCAGGCCCACCGCCATCCCGGCGAGCGAACCGGCGATCGGCCGGCCCCGGCGCCGGGCCCGCAGGGCCGTCACGAGCACGGCCACCGTGGCGGACAGCGCGATCAGGTAGGCGACCGCCAGACCGGCGCCGAGGGAGTCAGCGGGATCCGCATGCCCGATCAGCAGGCCGATCCACAGGAAGGCGACGATCGCCACGAGGTAGCCGAACAGCCCGGAGATGAACGCCATGCCGGTCACCTTACGAGTCACGGGCGGGGCGGAGGTTTAGCGTGGTCCCGGCAGCTCACCCCGATGTGAGGAGACGACACCCTGCGGGACCTGGTCTACACCGGCTTCATGTCGCTCGACGGCGTCGTCGACTCGCCCGGCGGCGGGCCGGGCGAGGCGCAGGGAAGAGCCTTTTCGGCCGGGCCGACCGGGACAAGCAGATGCTGACGCTGCGGGAGTCGGAGAGCTACTCCAACGGGATCCTGAAGCTGGTGTACGACGTGACCCGTTCCGAGTAGAGGGCCGCCACCGGTTCCGGTGGATCGGGTCATGCCGTCTGCTGTTCGACGAACCTGTCGATGAGGCGCTCCATCTCCTCCGGCCCTGCGGCGTCCACCACGATCGCATCGTTGCCGTTGGCGACCGTCACTTTCCCACCGGACCGGCGCGACCAGGCGACCAGCACGTCGAACACTTCGCGCATCCGGGACGGCGGCGGCGACACCTCGACCATGAGTATGCCGGTGGCCCGCGTCCCGGCGCCGGAATCTGCCGGCGGCACACTCTCCGACGGGAATCGCACCCACCCGACATCGAGTTGCGCCAGATCGTCGCGCAGCCGCCGCACCTGTCGTTCGAGGAGGTGGGCTCGGTCCTCGCCGAGGTCGATCGTGATCGCCAGGAGGAAGCCTGGCGGCATGCCGATGCCGTCCCGTTCCCGGCGCAGCTGCTGCAGTCTGGTGGTGAGGGTGGCGGGAGCATCACCGATCCGGACGGCTTCTTCGAGCTCGGCGATCGCCGCGTCGAAGTCACCCAGCTGTCGGTGGATCATGGCGATGCCGTACCGGGTCTCGGCCTCGCCGGCCCGGTCCTGCATCTCCCGCCGGATCCGCAGGGCCTGCCGGTGATCGACGAGAGCTCGCTGATGCTCACCCAGGGCTTCGTGCAGGCGGCCGATGGCGGTGAGAGTGATGGCTTCATCCGCACGGTGGCCACCCTCCCGTTGCAGCTTCGACAGCCGGCCGTAGTGATACAGGGCCTGCTCCAGCTCACCGGCCGCCTCGAGAGTGCCGGCGAGCCTGCTCCGCGTGTCCAGATTGTAGGGATCAACCGGCGAGAACCTCGGATCACAACCGGCCAGGACCCCCTCGTACAGGGCGATGGCTTCAGCCGACCGCCCCACGATCCGGTAGACATCGGCCAGGCCCCGCTTCACATTGAGAACGTTGAAGTCATCAGGGCCCAGATGTGCTTCGCCGTCGGCTATCGCGGCGGTGTACACCGTGATGGCCCGGTCCGGCTGTCCCACCGTCTCATAGACCTTGCCGAGGTTCCGGGCGAGGATCGCCAGCGTTCCCTGATGGGAGCCCGGTCGTTGGTCGGCCACTCTCCTACCGATCTCGACGCTTTCTTCAGCGGCTGTCACGGCTTCGGCACTCCGGCCGGCGTCTCGCAGCTTGATGGCGAGGACGCCCAATTCCAGGGCGAGCTCCGGCAGATGCTCGTCGGGGTCGTCCCGGGCGAGCGCACGGAGGCTCCAGACCTTTCTCTGGGTAGCCACCAGCGCGTTCTCTTCCGGAACGGGCGATGACTCCATCGATACGGGCGGCGAGGTCTCGGTCAGATAAAACAGAACCGCCTCGACGCGGTTACGGACTCCGAGCTTGCGATAGACGTGTCCCGCATGCGAGGAGACGGTCCGTTCACTGATGGAGAGCCTTCGTGCGATGTCGCCGTTGCCGAGCCCCTGCGCCATAGCGATCAGCACTTCGAGCTCGCGATCATTCAGCATGACCAGCCAGCTGCCGTCTCGAGCCACCAGCCGGGGCGCACTCGGCTGATCCTGGGTGGCCCGCGCCGGGTCGGACGCGTCTCGCGGGAAGTGCTCCGCCTTCACCTCCAGGTATTTCAGGACCGCCTGGGTCCGGGTCCGGACTCCGAGGCTCTGATAAACGCCTCTGAGGTGCGAGGAGACGGTTCTCGGGCTGATGTGCAGATTCCATGCGATCTCGTCGTCGTCGAGTCCCTGCGCCACCCCGGCCAGCACCTCCCGTTGGCGCGGAGTCAGCCGGGACAGTACGCCGGTGTCGGCCGATTCGGATGCGGCGATCTCGGAGGGTTCGAGGACGCCGGTCCACAGCCAAGCCACGCCGGGGTCCAGTGACGCCTGCTGGAACACGCTGTGGGGCTGTTGGTCGTTGCGCACCGTTGCGGCGTACAGATCGTCGGAGATCGCGGCGGCGAGGTCCAGATCCGGACGAGCGGCCATGACCTCGCGCAACGCGCCACAGTGCTGAAGCCGCAGCATGTCGGCCAGAAGCCGCTCCATGTCACCGAGGGCACTGGCCACCGCGGCCGAGACGCACAGTCGAAGCCGTAGTGCGTCCGCCCGACCGGCGTTGAGCCGTTGCAGGTGCCTGGTCGCCGTGGTGAGCACGAACTCGAGAGCAGAGCGCGGTTCGATGTACGGGGGAAGGATCACCGCCATCCCCCGGCCGAGATGGATCCTCTCGGTTCCATCGCCGTCCGCTACGAGGCCCTCGAAGATCTCGTCGAGGACGGCACCCAACAGACGGTGGTCTTCCCGGCGGCTTGTCGCGTCGACGGGCGCGACATGAAAGCCCACCCGTGCCCGCGGTGACGCCGGTTCGGGTTCTGCGGGCAGGTTGCTTCGGTTCGCCGCCGCGGCGATGCGCGCCTGTGCCTCCAGACGGTCGGCGAGCAGCGCGAACCGGGGGCCGAGACCGCGCAGCACCGGGGCGGCGATCTGAGCGATCGGCCAGGCGCCGGCGCCCAGCTCGGGGATCTCGGCGGTCTCGGGCGCCCGGAGCAGGGCGGGGAAGTCGAGTGCCTGCCGCCCGAACCGGTCGGTGACGTATCTCGACATCAACGACAGGACCCGGACAGCTCCGGCCCGGTCGGTGCCGTCGAGCAGCAGTTCCCGTACCCCCGGAAGGAAGTCGAACCGAACCGTCTCGATGTCGGCGCCGGGCCCGGTCGCGCCGCGCTGCTGGATGAGGCCGCTGAGGTATACCTCGGCGAGGTGGGTGGGCGCCGACCGGGGCAGCATGACCCGCTGCACGAGCCGCATCGCGGGCAGGGTCAGTGGTGCGGCGGCCAGGTAGCCGGCGAGCTGCTGGGCGGTCGGTGACGCCAGCGACAGGAAACGCCGCACGAGTTCCGCCGGGTCGGTGGGTCCGGGCTCGCGGGTGGTGGGATCGGGTGGCAGCAGGACGGCCGCGCCTTCGGCCCGCCCGATCATCGCGGCGCGGCGGCGGATCGCGGTGAGGCTCAATTCCAGCACGGGTACGGCGTTGCGCTCCTCGGCGGGTGCAGCCGGATCACCGGTGGCGGTACGGGTGCGCAGCCCGGTGGACCGCCACATGCGGCGAGGGAGCAGGCAGAGCACCTGGATCCGGTTGGCCGTGGCCCAGCGCCGCAGTTGGGCATGCATCCGTCCGTCGTGCCAGGCAGCGCCGATCCCGTCGGTGACGACCAGCATGAGCAGCCGGCCGGTCGGGTCGGTGATGGCGTCGGCGTCCATGGCGGAGGCGACGCGGGCGCCCAGCGGCAGCAGAGTCAGGTCGCCGGCGCTGTCGCTGTCGACGGTGTGACCGCGGATGGCCCGGAAGGCTCCCAGCCGCTGCGTCAGCAGCAGCAGCTCCCGGACCGTCGGGCCCCAGATCGCCATCGAGGAGGAGGAGTCCACGATGACGGCCAGGTCGGCGGCCGGCTCGAGACGCGGCCGCAGCACCGGGATCCACAGGCGATCCTGCGCGATGCGGGCCGCCGTCTCGTCCTCGTCCACGTCGAACAGGTGCGACGAGGGGGTGCGCCGGCGCAGGGGCCGGAGCGCCCGCCCGAGCGCGAGCGCATGCGGCAGGGCGGGCACGCCCGGACTGCGCAGGCGCAGCGCGTCGACGGCTTCGCCGTCCGGTTCCTGATCGGAGGTGTACGGGTGCAGGTCGGCGGCGGCCGCGGCGCTCTCGGCGGCGGCGACCGGCATGGGCCGGGCGGGGCCGGTGGACGGGGCGGTGTGCGGCGCCGGCTCGACACGTGCCGGGGTGTGTGGCGTGACGGGACTGTCGATGATCCATGCCAGCCACAGCATCTCCGCCACGTCGACCGCGGTGGGCTGGAGCCCGGCCGCTCGGAGGGCGGTGACGATGTCCGCGAACACGGCCGGCTCAGGCCGGTCCGGGCGCGTTGAGATCCCGCAGCACGTGCTCACTGACGGCGGCCAGCATGTCACTGTCGCGGTCCGGGTCGGCCGAGGAGTAGCGCAGGTAGACGGCACTGAGGAGCTGGTCGGTGGCGAAGGAGCCGCTGCCGGTACGCCGGGCCACGAACTCTTCGATCAGGTCCCGTGCCCGGGCGGCGGCGTCGTCGCCCAGGTGGGCGGCGATCATCGCGGACAGCTGGGCGGCGTCCGGCTCGGCCAGGGTGACACGGAGGCAGCGCCGCAGGAAAGCCGGCGGGAACTCCCGCTCGTCGTTGCTGGTGAGCACGATGAAGGGGAACGCCAGGCACTGCACCCGCCCGTCCCGTACGGTGGTGCGGCCGTCCTGGTCGCACGTCTGCACCTCGACCTCGGGCTGCCGCCCGGCCAGCCTCCGCAGCTCGGTGATCTGGTATTCGCCGTCCTCGAGGACATTGAGCAGGTCGTTGGGCAGGTCGACGTCACTCTTGTCGATCTCGTCGACGAGCAGGACCCGGGGTCTCTCGAAGGGCAGGAGAGCGGTGCCGAGCGGGCCGAGGGTCAGGTAGTCGCCGATGGCGGACTCGTCGTCCGGGGCGGCCTGGCGCCTGCGTCCCGCCGCCGACTGGCGGATGTTCTCGTCGCGGAGCCGGCCGATCGGGTCGTACTCGTACAGGCCGTCACGCAGCGTCGAACGGCTGGAGATCGGCCAGTTCAGGACCGGCCCCAACCGCAGCTCGTGCGCCACCTGGTAGGCCAGGGACGATTTGCCCACCCCGGGTTTGCCGGTCACCAGCAGCGGCCGGCGCAGATACAACGCCGCGTTGACCATGTCGATCACACCCTGGCGGGCGGCCGCGCTCGCGGCGTTGACGCCGAGCCGCCGCCGCGCTCCGATGCTGCGGTCGGGCGGTGTGGGCAGTGGCGGGCCGCCGTCGAAACTCCGCCAGTTCGGCGGTGGGGGCAGGCGGTGGATGCCGTCGTGCGGCCGGCCGTCGCCCTGGTAGATCCTCCACGTGTTCATCGGCACGCTAACTCCTCGGTTGCGGGGCGCTGACCGGATAGCTGGGCGGTGGTGGCCGGGTCGGGTCGTCCCAGAGCAGCACGACGTCGCGGTGGTCGCTGCCGTCCTGCCAGCCGGCGTGGCGGAAGGCGCGGACCGAGTCGGGGAACTGGGTGACGAGCCGGCCCCGTGACAGGCCCTCCAGCACCGCCCGGCACGCCGCTTCCGCCTTGTCCCCGCGCAGCCAGGCGGCGACCGGTGTGCCGGTGGCCAGCACGGCGTCGACGGCGGCCGGCTCACGGTGCATCAACGGGCACGTCACGGCGATCCAGGCCCAGGCCGGGCTGTCCGGGCCGTCGGTCTCGACGATCTCGGTCGAGGGCAGCCAGCGCACCGATTCCTGGGCGGGCAGCTCCGCGCCCGCGCCGGCCACGAGGCTCTTCCAGCGGTCCGACAGCTCCGGCCCGGCCGCGGCCGGGCGGTCCAGCGGCCGGACGGTGACCTGGTAGAGCGCGCCGAGCCGGTCCCCGCCGGTCAGGGTCCAGGTGTCGACCGGGAGATTGAGGTGGCGGGACGGCAGCGCGAACTCGATCAGCGGACGGCGGCCCGGGTCGAGTGCGCCGTGCGCGTAGCGCCCGATGAACTCCCCCAGCCACTGCCGCAGCTCTTCGAGGGTGACGACGTCCTCCGGGCCGCAGTTGGGGCCGAACGGTGTGCCGGTCTGTCCCAGCCACGCCATCACCGTGAAGGTGCCGTCCTCCACCGGCTCCAGCCGCACCAGCAGACACGTACGAACGTCCGCGCCGGCGGCGGGAGGAGCCGGGGCGTCACGCAGCGCGGTGACCTCCACCCGCCGGTGCCGCGGGACGAGGGTGAGGCGGTGGTCGATCCAGGTGCGCAGCGCCTGAACGCCGCGTCGCTGATTGCTGTGGTTGGCCAGCAGTTGCAGAAACCGCAGCAGTGGGACCGCGGTGCCCCGGCGCTCCAGCTGCCGCACGGCTCCGATCATGGTGGACACCGTCGCCGGGGCCGGAAGCGGCCGGGTGGCCTCGACGAACAGCGCCGGCACGTCCGCGCCGCCGGTCAGCGAGATGCCGTCGAGCAGGGTCAGCAGCTCGGTCCGCTCGGCGGCGCCGAGCAGGCCGGGCTCCAGTGCGAGAGCCCGGTCGCATTCGTCGAGCAGTGCGCGGGCCGGGCCGGACTCACCGAACAGCAGCCGCGCCGCTTCGCGCATCGCGCGGACGCCGCCACGGACCTGCAGGCATTGCCGGATCAGGGCGACGAGGTCCAGCCGGCATATCGGGTTGCGGGCCACCGCCAGGGTCAGCGCCGGCTCCTCGGCGCGCAGCTCCTCCTCGACGAGGCTCAGCAGCATGGTCCTGGTCGGCATCTCGGCAAGCGCTTCGATCCCTTCCATGGCCGTCACCAGGGGCAGCTGCGACCCGGCCACCCAGGCGTGCCGGACCGGGTCGGACGGCATGCCGGTCAATGCCTGTCCCGGGCCGCCGGAACCCGGGGCGGGCGGGCACGGTCAGTCATGTCCAGGGATCCTTCCAGCGCCACCCCGGATTCCGCGACCACCCATCCGGTCAAAACGCCAAGGGGCATCCGGGACATGACCGGCCGGGCGGGAGACCTAGTTCGGATCGATCTCGCTCAGGTCGCACTGGTTCGGCAGGCGCCACGACGTGGGGTGACCGTTCCAGACCACTCGGAACTTCCGGACGGAGTAGCCGATCGCGTAGAAGCCGGCGGCATCGTCGACATCCTGGTGGTACTCGATCACGGATGAGCCCGTGTCCACCCGCAGCTTCGTCGTGGCCCCGTCGTAGGGTGCCGGGTCATCGATGGTGAACATGAACTTGGCATTGCCCTGGCCCGGGAAACTCCAGTACCAGCTGACCGCGCTGACCATGTCGCCGTTGTCCGCGTAGAACCTGATGTTCTGGCTCTCGGCGCCGTAGGGCGAGCATCCCACCGTTCGGTAGAAGGCGAACGCCGGGGAGCCGAACACGGCCACCGACGGCACCACCACCGTGGTGAGCACGAGAGCGCGGGCGACGAGCTTTCGGAGAACCTTCACCTGACCTCCGATCAAGACATCGAGACCCGCCGATGATTTCATGCCCGGGTGCTGCCGGGAACCCCCGGCGGGCCAGACTGTCGGATCACCTGACGATGGACGACGTCGATGTCCGGGGCGCGTAGTCCGCCTGCGGGCTCCTCGGCGCCGCCGACAGTGAGCTGCTCGCGCACATCTCCACTGCCGACACCGCCCGCGACCTCGAACACCTGCGCCGGCTCGCCGGCGACGAGCAGCTGTCGTACCCGGGCGAGTCCTACGCCACCTAGCCCTGACCGGCCGGCACCCGCGCCGGAGCACCCGGCGGGCCGAGCCACGGATCGAAGGGCCGAGCTCGATCCTTATGCCGCCATGACGGACCGGTGACTTCAATGGCGGCATGGAACGAACCGCGACCCCGCTCCGCATCGCCGTCGTCAGCCTGATCCTGCTGGGCGTGGCGAGTGTCCTGTACGCCGTGCGGCAGCCACTGCTGATGTCGGCGCCGAGGTGCCTGACCGGACAGTGGCACGGCTGCTACGACACCGAGAACGGTGTCGTGCTGATGACGCTGGTCGGGCTGCCGGTGGCCGCGCTGCTGGCGTGGGCGCTGGCGAGCTACCGGAGTGCCGGCGGCGTCTCGGCGTGGCGGCGGTCGGTGGCCGAGGTGGGCATGGTCTACGGGACGGTGCCGCTGGTGTGGCTGACCATGATGCCGGGTCCGGGCGCCGGGCTCAGCACCGGCCGGGTGAGCCTCGTCCCGCTGCGGGATCTGGCCACGATGGGGCCGATCGGGATCGGCGGGAACCTGCTGATCCTCGCGGCGCTCGGGTTCTTCGCACCGATGCGGTTCCCGGCGCTGGCGTCCGTGCCGAGGATCCTGGCGCTCGGGGCGGGCTGCTCGATGCTGGTCGAGACCGCCCAGTACGTGCTGCGCCTGGACCGGGTGTCGTCAGTGGACGACGTGCTGCTCAACGCGGCCGGCGCGGTGCTTGCCGGGCTGGCGTCACGGCCCTGGTGGCGTACACCGGGCTGAGAGAAACGGCGAACGGCGAGGGCCGGGGCACTCGCCGTTCGCGCTGTCAGAGGCGTCCGGCGCCGGCGCCGGCGGTGACCAGCGAGGGCACCGAGGCGGCCGGATCGAGGGTGTACGAGTAGTAGGCGCGCGGCTCGGCCACCGTGCCGCCGGCTTCGCACGGGCCGGAGCCGGTGAAGACGTTGGCGCGCTGGATCAGGCGGCCGGGGCCGCTGTCGGCGTAGCCGCTGGTGGAGAAGCAGGGGTACGGGACCCCGCTGAAGTTGTTGCCCTCGACGACCACGCCGGCGTTCATGGTGGACGCGACCCCGTACAGCTCGTTGCCGTCGAAGTAGTTGTTGTAGACGTGCACCGGCTCACCGAACCGGACCCGGGGATGCCGCTGCCGGGACCCGTCGAACCAGTTGTGGTGGATGCTGACCTTGAGATGGCCGATGTCGCTGGACGCGGCGCCGTCGGAGTGGCCGATCAGCATGCTCTTGTCGGTTCCGGCGAAGTGGTTCCACGCCACGGTCACGTAGTCGGCGCCGCGCACGATGTCGATCGACCCGTCGACCGGGCTGACGAACGTGTTGTGGTGGATCCAGATGTGGTGCGACTGCTGACCGACGTTGATCGCGTCGTCCTCGGCGTCGACGAAGGTCAGATTGCGCACGATCACGTTGTACGACTTGTAGAAGTCGAGGCCGCCACCGCGGATCGTCGGGTTCGCGCCGACGCCGACGATCGTCTTGTTGGGGCGGACCCCCTGTTTGCTGGTGATGTCGATGGTCCCGGACACCTGGATGGTCAGGTGGCCGACGGTGTCGATGGCGTCGAGCAGCTCGTCGGTGGTGTCGACGGTGACGGTCGGGCCGGCGGCGCCGCCGGTGGTGGTGGCCAGGCCGAGAGCAGCCACCGACGCGAACCCGTCGACGGCCGGCGCCGCCTGCGCGGGCGCCGCCGCCACCAGGACCGATGCGGCGGCCAGCACGGCCGCGAGGAGGATCCTCACCTGCCCACCCCCGCCCCCGCGGTGACCAGTGCCGGGACGTTCGCGGCCGGGTCCAGCGTGTAGGAGTAGAACGTGCGCGGCTCGGTCACGGTGCCACCTGCCTCGCACACTCCGGAGTTGACGAAGACGTTGGCCCGCTGCACGAGGCGGCCGGGGTTGCTCTCGGCGTAACCGCCGGTGGAGTGGCAGGGGTACGCCACGTTCTCGAAGTAGTTGCCCTCGGCGACCACTCCGGCGTTCTCGGTGGACGCGATGCCGTACGCCCCGACGTTGTCGTAGTAGTTGTTGTAGACGTGCACCGGCTCGCCGAACCGCACCCGGGGATGCCGCTGGTTGGAGCCGTCGAACCAGTTGTGGTGGTAACTGACCCGCAGATATCCGATGTCGTCGCGGTAGTTGTCGGAGTGCCCCAGCAGCATGGTCTTGTCGGTGCCGCGGAAGACGTTCCAGGACACCGTGACGAAGGTGGACTTGCGCTTGATGTCGAGCGAGCCGTCGTACCCGGGACCGAACTCGTTGTGGTCGATCCACACGTGGTGGGCGCCGTTGGTCACGCTGATCGAGTCGTCGTCGGCGTCGGTGAACCGGATGTTGCGGATGATGACGTTGTTGCCGGGCCGGGTGGTGGTGCCCAGCTGGAGGCCGCCGCCGGTGATCTCCGCGGTCGAGCCGACACCCAGGATGCTCTTGTTGGCGACCACGGTGATCATGCTGCCCGTCGATATCCGGCCGGAGACCAGGATGGTGTACGGCGTGTTCGCTCCGGCGTACCGGGCCAGGTCGGCGGCGGTGGTCACGGTGACGGTGGGGCCGGCCGCGCCACCGGTGGTGCCGGTGAGGCCGAGGCCGGCGACCGAGGCGAAGCCGTCCGGGGCGCCGGGTGGGGCGGCCGCGGCCGCGGTGGCGGGCAGTGGGAGGGACGCCACCAGGGCGAGGCCGAGAACGGTGGGGATGAGCCGTCTCATGGCAGGTCACACCTTTCCGACGCCGGCGCCGGCCGGCACGATCGTGGGCACCGAACTGGCGGGGTCCGCGGTGTAGGCGTAGAAGGTCCGCGGGTCGGTGACGGTGCCGCGTACCTCGATGGCGTGGTTGCAGTCGACGAGGATGTTGTCGCGCTGCACCATCCGCCCGAGCGGGCCGCTGAAGTCGACCCGGCCCGGGTTGTTGACGCTGTAGAAGTAGTTGCCCTCCACGAACAGGCCGGCGTCGTTGGTGGACGCGATGCCGTAGCTGTTGTCGCGGAAGTAGTTGTTGTAGACGTGCACGACCGGGGCGAACCGCACGCGCGGGTGCCGCTGGTCGGAGCCGTCGAAGTAGTTGTGGTGGTAGGTGACGCGCAGCCGGCCGGCGTCCTGGGCGCCGTTGTCGTCGTCGTGGCCGAGCAGCAGCGTCTTGTCGTGGTCGTGGAACCTGTTCCAGGAGACGGTGACCAGGTCGGAGCCGCGTTTGATGTCGACCGCGCCGTCGTCGCCGTCGGAGAAGTCGTTGTGGTCGATCCAGATGTGGTGGCTGAACATCTGGACGTTGATCAGGTCGTCGGAGGCGCCGGAGAACCGGAGGTTGCGGATGATCACGTTGTTGACCGCGCCGGCCGGCGGGGTCGTCGCGGAGGTGACCGGCAGTCCGATGTTCAGGCCCCCGCCGACCAGGGCGGCGGTCGAGCCGAGGCCGATGATCGTCTTGTCGGAGGTGACCGGGTGCATGCCGTCGTTGGCGCCCCGGGGCAGGGTGATGGTGCCGGAGACCTGGACGACGTACGGGCCGGGACGGGAGATGTGGTCGAGGAGGGCGGCGGCGGTGGAGACCGTGACGACCGGCCCACCGGCGCCGCCGGTGGTGGTGGCGCGGCCGTACCCGGCGACGGTGGCGAAGCCGTCCGGACCGGACGGTGCGGCCACCGCGGGGCGGCCCGCGACGGCGGGTGCGACGACGGCGCCCGCCGCTGCGGCGAGGAGGGTCCTGCGATGCATGTCGGGTTCCTTACTGCGCGGAGTGCGGGGCGGGACGGCGACAGCGCCGTCCCGCCCCCGAGCCGTCAGACCGTGATGCGCCCGGCGCCGGCGCCGGCGGTCACGCTCGCCTTGACGCCGGCGGCGGCGTCCCGGGTGTACTCGTACGGGATGGCGGCCACGTCGCCGGCGCTCTCCGGGGTCCCGGAGCCGACGAAGACGTTGTCGCGCTGCACCAGGTCACCGGGGCCGCTCTCGGCGTAGCCGACGGCGGTGGGCCGGGTGACGTTCTCGAAGTAGTTGCTCTCCACCAGCACGCCGGCGCCCATGGTGGACGCGACGCCGTAGTCGGCTCCGTAGTAGTAGTTGTTGAACACGTGCACCGGGTCACCGAAGCGGACCCGCGGGTGCCGCTCCTTGCTGCCGTCGAACCAGTTGTGGTGGTAGGTGACGCGCAGCTTGCCGCGGTCGGCGGTGTGCCCGTCGTCGTGGCCGAGCAGCATGCTCTTGGTGTGGTTCTGCACCCGGTTCCACGAGACGGTGACGAAGTCGGACGCCCGCTTGATGTCCAGCGCGCCGTCGTACCCGCCGTCGAAGGTGTTGTGGTCGAGCCACACGTTTGTCGAGCCCTGCACGTTGATCGCGTCGTCGTCCCAGCCGCGGAAGGTCAGGTTGCGGACGATGACGTTGCGGGCGCCGCTGATGTTGAGGCCGTTGTCGAGCACGGCGCCGCTCTCGCCGAGGACCGTCTTGTTCGACCGGACGTCGTTCATCTTGTCCGGCATGGTGAGCGTCCCGCGGACCCGGATGATCAGCGGTGACGAGGACTCCAGGGCGTCGGCGAGGGCCTGCCCGTCGGAGACGGTGACGGTCTGCCCACCGGTGCCGCCGGTGGTGCCGCCGTTCTGGGTGGCCCAGCCGACGAGTCCGGGTGCGGGCTGCGGGTTCGGGTCGGTGGGGTCGGGGGTGGGGGTCGTCGGGCCGGGGTCCGGCACGCCGATCCGGCCGGCGCCGGCCTGCGCGGTGACGGCCGCCTTGACCTGGGCGCACGGCAGCAGGGTGTAGGCGTACGGCACTCCGGTGACGCTGCCACCGGCCTCACCGGCGCCGGAGTTGACGAAGCAGTTGTCGCGGGCCACGATCCGGCCCGGTCCGGAGGACGCCTCCCCGAGGTGGTACGGGTCGTCGACGTTCTCGAACGAGTTGCCCTCGACGATCACGCCGGCGTCCTCGGTGGAGGCGATGCCGTAGTCGCCGGTGTCGTTGTAGTGGTTGTTGTAGACGTGCACCTGGTCACCGAACCGGACGCGGGGGTTGCGCTGCCGCGTGGCGTCGAACCAGTTGTGGTGGTAACTCACCTTGAGCCGGCCGACGTCCTGCGCGGCGTTGTTGTCGTCGTGGCCGAGCAGCATGTTCTTGTCGGTGCCGTCGGCGTGGTTGTAGGAGACGGTGACGTACGAGGAGCCGCGCTTGATGTCCACGCCGCCGTCCGACCCGGTGGTCCAGGTGTTGTGGTCGATCCAGATGTGGTGGCTGAACATCTGCACGTTGATCGCGTCGTCCGGCCAGCCGCTGAACCGCAGGTTGCGGATGATCACGTTGTTGACGGCGTTGGCGGGCGGCGCGGTGATCGCGTTGTCGATCGGCAGGCCGATGTTCAGGCCGCCGCCGGTGATGGTGGCGCCGGAGCCGAGACCGATGATGGTCTTGTCGGAGCTGACGTCGTGCATCGGGCCGGGCAGGGCGATGGTGCCCTGCACCTGGACGATCAGCGGGCCGGGCCGGGCGATCGCCTCGGTGAAGGCGGCCGCGGTGCTGACCGTGACGGTCGGGCCGCCGGTGCCGCCGGAGGTGCCGTTCTGACCCCAGGCGTCGACCGAGGCCCAGCCGTCGGCGACGTTCGGCGCGGGCGGCGGCTCGAGGGTCGGGCTGGTGCTCACCGAGCCGGACGGGTCCGGGGAACCGCCGGTGGTCACCTGGACGTCGTCGAAGCTCGCGCTGGTGTAGAAGGTGGCGACCCCGACCCGGCCGCTGCTCCAGCGGGTGTCGGTCGCCTCGGTGAGCAGGGCGCCGTTGACGTACCCGCGCAGTGACGACCCGGCGACCTCGAGCTTGAGGGTGTACCAGGCGCCAGCGGTCACCGCGACCGGCGCGGTGTCCAGAGTGGCCGAGGAGCCGCCGTCGAGACGCTTGAGCTCCACGGTGTTGTTCGATCGCAGCGCCAGATAGTAGTAGCTGGTGCTGCTCTGCACCCGGGCCAGCACCGCGGCGAAGCGGTTGGCGCCGTTGAACGCGATCGGCTTGACCCGGGCCTGGACGGCGTAGTCGGTCCAGGTCGCGGTGCCGGCCAGCGCCCGGGCGTCACTGCTGGTGCTGCCCTGGCGGTAGACGCGGGAGCCGTCGGTGGCCACCGACCAGCTGCCCCCGTTGGTGGTCCAGCCGGTGGCGTTGCCGTCCTCGAAGTCGTCGCTGAGCAGCGTGGCCGCGTGGGCGCCGGTCATCATCCCGAGCACCAGCGTGGCGGCGGCCACCCCGGCGCCCAGAGCCGCGAAGAGTCCTTTCCGTGCCTTCATCTCAGAGCCTCCCCACGCCTGCGCCGGCGGTGACGATCGACTTCACCTGGTTGGGGTCGTCGAGGGTGTAGCTGTAGTAGGTGGACGGCTCCTGCACGGTCCCGGAGCAGTCGGGCGCCCCGGACTCGCCCACGAAGACGTTGTTGCGGGCCACACAGCGGCCGGACGGTCCGGCGTACGTGTTGGTGACCGGCTCCTCGACGTTCTCGAAGTAGTTGCCCTCGACCATGCAGCCGGCGTTGTTCTGGCAGGCCACGCCGGTGTCGGTGTTGTAGAAGTAGTAGTTGTTGTAGACGTGCACCGGCTCGCCGAACCGGACCCGCGGGTTGCGCTGCGGCGTCGCGTCGAACCAGTTGTGGTGGTAGGTCACCTTGAGCCGCCCGGTGTCCTGCGCGCCGTTGTCGTCGTCGTGGCCGAGCAGCATGTTCTTGGTGTGGTGGTGGGTGCGGTTCCACGACACCGTGATCAGCGACGAGCCGCGCTTGATGTCGATCAGCCCGTCGTAGCCCCGGGACAGGTCGTTGTGGTCGATCCACACGTGGTGCGAGAACATCTGCACGTTGATCGAGTCGTCGCCGGCGTTGGTGAACGTCAGGTTCTGGATGATCACGTTGCGCACGGCGTTCGCCGGCGGTGTCGTCACGTTCGACGCCGGCAGGCCGATGTTGAAGCCGCCACCGGTGATCCCGGCGGTGGCGCCGACACCGACGATGGACTTGTCGCTGGTGACGTCGTACATGCCGGCGGGCAGGGTGATGGTGCCGACCACGCAGACGGTCAGCGGGCCGGGCGTGGCGATCGACTGCAGCAGCTCGGCGGCGGTGTCCACCTGGACGGTGGGGCCGCCCGCGCCGCCGGTGGTGCCGGCCGCGAACCCGGTGGCGGCGCCGGTGACCGCGCATCCGCCGGGCGGCGGCGGGGTGGTCGGGGTCGGCGACGACGGTGACGGTCCGGGTCCGGGCGCCGCGGTGTCGACCGCGACGGCATCGAAGATCGCGTTGGTGTACGCCGTGACGAGCCCGATCCGCCCGCTGGCGAAGGCGCTGTCCGTCGCCTGGAGGACCTGGGCGCCGTCGACGAATCCGGTCAGGGTGCTGCCCCGCACGGAGAGCGCGAGGGTCCGCCAGGTGCCGGCGCCGCCGCCGACCGCGGTGGTGGCGAGCGCGGTGGCCGTACCGCCGGAGACTCTCTGCAGTTGGGCGGCGCCGCCCCCGGTCAGGACGAGGGTGTAGTACTGGCTGCTGGATTGGGCTCGGGCGGCGACCCCGGCGCTGCGGGTGGCGTTGCCGAAGGTGACCGGCTTGACCCGGGCCTGCACGGTGTAGTCGGTCCACGAGCCGCTGCCGGCCAGGGCCCGGGCGTTCGTGCTGGTGCTGGACTGCTGGTAGGCGGGGGTGCCGTCGGTGACGATCGACCAGGCGCCGCCGTTACGGGTCCAGCCGTCGGCGTTGCCGTCGTCGAACGTGTCGGTGAACAGGGACTCGGCACGTGCGGGGCCGCTGAACACCGCACTGAGCAGTAGCACCGACGCCGCCGCTGCGACGCCGGTGCCGAGCCATCGGACTCTTCTCATCAAGATCCTCGTCAAGCCGTCGGGAAACGGGACGGGTACGCGGAATCGCCACCGTGCCGGGACAGCGGCGGCGTGAAACACCGGTAGGAATTGGCCTGCGTAACATCCGCGAAACCTTGGGCCGACCATAAAATCGGGTATCGGAGCACGTCAATGCTTCTTGTTTGCAGGTTTGTTGCATTAGCACCCACTGCGAAGCTTGACGGATTGACCCGCCTCGAACCCTCCGGTAGGTTCCCGCCGGGAAAGCGCATTCCCCCTCGTCGGCGCTTTCCGCTAAAGGAGATCTCCATGAAATCCCGAAAAGTGCTGGCCACGGTGATCGGCGCCACCGCGGTAACCGCCGGAATCATCACCGGAATCCCCTCGGCCTCCGCGGCCACCACCACGCTGTACGTGGCGGTGAACGGCAACGACAACAACGCCGGCACCCTTGCCGCCCCGCTCGCGACCATTCAGAAAGCGATCGGCCTGACCTCGGCGGGCGGCACGATCGCGGTCCGCGGCGGCACCTACGCCCTCACCACCAACATCCAGATCACCAAGAGCGGCACGGCGGGCGCCCCGATCACGCTCACCGCGTACGGCGCCGAGAAGGTGATCATCGACGGGGAGGCCCTCGGGTACACACCGGGAGCCGTCGGGTCGACCATCCCCCGCGGAGAGCGCGGCGCGATCCACATGGAGGCGTCGTACTGGCGGCTGGCCGGGCTGGAGATCGTGCACGGGCCCTATGGCGTCTACTGCGCGGGCTGCGACAACAACACGTTCGAGCGACTGGTCACCCGGGACAACTACGAGACCGGCTTCCAGCTGCAGGGCGCCTCGGCGAACAACCTGATCCTCGACCTGGACAGCTACGGCAACCGGGATCCGCGCAAGAACGGCGAGAGCGCCGACGGGCTCGGCATCAAGGAGGGCTCCGGCACGGGCAACGTGGTCCGCGGCGCCCGGCTGTGGAACAACGTCGACGACGGCTTCGACGCCTGGCTCTTCACCTCGCCGATCACGATCCGGAACAGCCTGGCGTACGGCAACGGCTACAACCGCTGGAGCATCCCGAACTTCTCCGGTGACGGCAACGGGTTCAAGCTCGGCGGCAGCGGCGGCACCGGCCCGGCCGCCGCGCACGCGGTCGGCGACACGTTCTCCTGGAGCAACGCGGCGCACGGCTTCACCGACAACGGCAACACCGGGGCGATCACCATCGACCGCAGCACCGCCTGGAAGAACGCGAAGACCGGTTTCGACGTCGACGGCGGCTCCACCACCCGGCTGACCGCGAACCTCGCCGCCGGCAACGCCACCGCGGTCGCGCTCGGCAGATCCACCGCCGCCGGCAACTCCTGGAACATCGGCGGCACCTGGACCCTGTCGAGCACCGACGCCTCGGTCATCACCGGCGGCCGGGCCGCCGACGGCGCGATCCGCTCGTCGAACTTCCTGGTCCCGGCGAACGGCGCCGCGGTCGGCGCCCGGATCTGACCTACACCGCGCGGATGTTCCACACCCGGTCGGCGGGGTCGTTCACCCAGCGGACCATGTCGTCGGCGAGGCGGCGCAACCGGCGCGGATCGAACTCCTCCTCGGGCGCGTCGAACGCCTCGTGCGTGATGGCCAGGACCCGCCACAGCAGGCCGGTGGCGCTGTGGCGGGCCAGGCCCAGGTTGCCCTCGCCGTCGATGCACCACACGGCGCCGGGGGCCACCCCGATGACGACCTCCCCGACGTACGCCGTGACCAGCTCCACCGTCACCCGGTACGACGGGTCGAACGGAATGCGCCCCGAACCGATCTCCGGGACGAGAGCCCCGTAGTAGGACCTGCCGAGCGCCGGCTCCCCGTCGACGGCGGGCGCGCCCCGCAGCCACGCCCACAACCCGTCCAGCGACGCGAGCGAACCGTCCAGAGCCAGCCCGGTCAGCTCCCGCAGCCGCCCGGTCCGCGTGCCCGGCCACGCCGCCAGGGTCGCCGCCTCCCCGACGGTCAGGCTCCGGTCGGCGGCCGTGGCCAGCGGCGGCACACCCAGCCCGTCGACGGTCTTCAGCAGGTACTCCCGGTAGCGGGGCATGCTCTGCTCGAACGCGATCTGGTACTGCTCGCGGGCCTCGTCCAGCCGGCCCAGCGAGACCAGCACCCGGGCGTGCATCTTGCGTTCCGGCAGCGGGTACGGCTGTCGGCGGTCCTCGGCTATCGACCGTTGCGCGCGCCAGGACTCGAGCATCGCGTCCACCGAGGTCAGGCCGTCGAGCAGCGGCAGCACCCGGTCGGTGATCACGGTGGCCAGGGCCGCCCCGTCGCTCAGGTCGCCGCGGTGGTCGAGGACGTTGAACGACGGCACGTCGGAGAGGTCCAGCCGGACCGCGGCGGTGATGCCGACCTGGTGCTCGCCGGGGTTCCACCCGAACGAGTGGTCGACGACGATCACATGTTCGAGACCGGGGGCGACCTCGCGGGTGAGGGTCTGGTCGGCGCGCTGGTAGCCGTACCCCGCAAGCAGGTCCTCGACGGTCCGGATCATCCGGTCCATCGCCGCCTCCTCGACGGAACTCATCTGGGGTGCGACGGACTCGCCCGGGATCTCCTCCAGGTGCCGGTCCGCATCCACGGCGATCAGTATGCCCGCCGCGTCAACCGAGCGTGTGCCCTTCGCGGCCGCCGGTGACGAGCGGCCCGACCGGCGAATGTACTGTGCGGCGTGCGCATTCGAGAGATCGACAGTAGCGACTGGCCGCAGGTCTGGGAGATCATCCGGGACGTGGTGCGGGCAGGCGAGACGTTCCCCTACGACCCGGCGATGACCGAGGAGCAGGCGCGGCCGATGTGGGTGGAGACGCCACCCGGGCGTACGGTCGTCGCGGTCGACGGGGACCGGGTGCTCGGCACCGCCAAGATGGGCCCGAACCGCCCCGGCCCGGGATCGCACATCGCCACGGCCAGCTTCATGGTCGCCGCGAACGCTCGCCGCACGGGTGTCGGGACCGCCCTGTGCAAGGACGTCATCGACTGGGCCGGGGCCGCCGGTTACGCCGGGATCCAGTTCAACGCCGTCGTCGAGACCAACGCCACCGCCGTCGAGCTGTACCGGAGGCACGGCTGGGAGATCCTCGGCACCGTGCCGCGCTCGTTCGAGCATCCGGCCCTCGGCCGGGTCGGCCTGCACCTGATGTACCGGGAGCTCTGACCCCCGCCCCCTGAAACCCGGCTCGGGCGGATCTCCTAAAGTTGACAACCATGCAACATGATCCGCTCGAGTCCGAGACAGGTTTCGCCGGACTGGGGTTGCGGGCGGAGCTGCTCCGTGCGTTGACGACCCTCGGCTACGAAGAGCCCACCCCGATCCAGCAGGAGGCCATCCCGCCGCTGGTCGCCGGCAACGACCTGGTCGGCCAGGCCGCGACCGGCACCGGCAAGACCGCCGCGTTCGCGCTGCCGCTGCTCCAGACCCTCACCCCGGCCCGGCGCGACGCCGGCCCCGTCGCGCTGGTGCTCGTACCCACCCGCGAACTGGCCGAGCAGGTGTCCCAGGCCGTCCACCGGTACGGCCGTGACCTCGGCGTCCGGGTCCTGCCGGTGTACGGCGGCCAGCCCATCGGCCGGCAGCTGCAGGCGCTGTCCCGCGGCGTGGACGTCGTCGTCGGCACCCCCGGCCGGGTCCTCGACCACATCGAGCGCGGCACCCTGAAACTCGGCGACATCCGCACCGTCGTGCTCGACGAGGCCGACGAGATGCTCGACATGGGCTTCGCCGAGGACATCGAGGCGATCCTCGCCGAGACCCCGGACACCCGGCAGACGGTGCTGTTCTCCGCCACCATGCCGCCCCGCATCGACAGCATCGCCCGCCGGCACCTGCGCGAGCCGGTCCGGATCACGATGGGCCGCAAGGGTGTCGAGCCGGGCGAGATGCCGCTGGTCCGGCAGAGCGCCTACCTGGTCGCCCGCCCGCACCGGGCCGCCGCGCTCGGCCGGATCCTGGACGTCGAGGCGCCGACCTCGGCGATCGTCTTCTGCCGCACCCGGGAGGAGGTCGACCAGGTCACCGAGACGCTGAACGGCCGCGGGTACCGGGCGGAGGCCCTGCACGGCGGCATGAGCCAGGACCAGCGCGACCGGGTGATGAACCGGCTGCGCGCCGGCACCACCGAACTGCTCGTCGCCACCGACGTCGCCGCCCGCGGGCTCGACGTCGAACAGCTCACCCACGTCATCAACTTCAACGTGCCGGCGGCACCCGAGTCGTACGTGCACCGCATCGGCCGGGTCGGCCGGGCCGGGCGGGAAGGCTCCGCGATCACCCTCGCCGAGCCCCGTGAGCAGCGGATGCTCAAGGCCATCGAACGGCTCACCGGGCAGCGGATCACCCTGGAGAAACTGCCGACCGTCACCGACCTGCGGGCCCGGCGGCTGGAGCTGACCCGTACGTCGTTGCAGGCCAGCATCGAGAACGACGACCTGGAGAAGTTCCGGGTCGTGCTGGACTCGCTGACCGGCGAGTTCGACGTCGAGGACATCGCCCTGGCCGCGATCAAGCTGCTGCACGAGGCGGCCGGTGGCGACGTCGACGAGGACGAGATCCCGGCACCGGCGCCACCGTCCGAGTCGCGCCGGGCGCAGGGCCGCGACCGTGACCGGGACCCGCGCCAGGGCGGCCGGGGACGTCCGTCGAACGCGGGCGCGACCAGGCTGTTCTTCGGCATCGGCAGGCGGGCCGGAGTCCGCCCGCAGGATCTGGTCGGCGCGATCGCCGGCGAGTCCGGCCTGAACGTCCGGGAGATCGGCGCGATCCAGATCACCGACCGGTTCTCGCTGGTGGAGGTGCCGGAACCGGCTGCCGACATGGTCATCAACGCGATGCAGCAGGCGATGATCCGCGGTCGCCGCGCTGCCGTCCGCCGGGAGCGTTCCGGCCGCTGATCCACGTCGCCGCGACGTGGCGCCGGTCCCGGGACCGGCGCCACCTTCGTCCCGTGACCCCCCGCGGCAACGGCAGGCCTCCCGGGTGCGGACGGCGCCGTATCCGGCCGTATTTGGTAGAGAGGGTCGATGCGATTTCATCTGGATCCGCCGCGGGCCGCCGGGCCGGTCGGTCTCGGTATGCCGATGCGTGCGGCGCAGGAGGTTCTCCGGAACCTCGACGGCTACCGTCCGCCCGCGCCGGGGGCCCCGGTGCACGGGACGCTCACCCACTACGACACGGGGCTGTCGATCTCGGTCGGGCCGGACGGGAGCGGACGGGTCGGAGCCGTGGAGATCTGGCGGCCGCGGACCGGGGTGACGGTTCTGTTCCGGGAGATCCCGGTGTTCGACCTGACCGCCGACGAGCTGACGGACGCGCTGCGCAGGATCACCCGGGTCGAGGCTACGGAGGACGGCGGCCTCACCGCGCCGGATCTGCTGCTCGCCTTCTGGCGGTCGGGGGTGCCCGACGACCCGGACGACGAGGACGGCCGGTACTTCGAGTCGGTGCTGGTGGCCGCGCCGGGCTATTACGACACGCCGGCCGATCGGTTCGCCGCCGCGAGCGGGCCCGACGGCGGGGACCCGGCGGCCGGCGGAAAGGGCGGGCAGCCGGCGCTGTTCGAGCCTTAGGCCCAGGGCGTGGGCGTTCTCGGACAGCCGGCAGGCACCGCGGCACGACTCCACGGTTCGACGACTGAAGCGGCTGCCGGCGGGTAATGCGCCCGGGTATCCCCACGACCTGGAGGAGGAACCCGTGTCCGACAGTCCCCGTACCGACGTGATCGACATTCTGACCGATGACCACCGGGATGTGACGGCCCTGATCGGCGAGATCAAGGTGGTCGCGGACCCGATGATCCGGCGGGACCTGACCGACACCGCGATCAGCGAGCTGGTCCGGCACGCCGTCGCCGAGGAGATGTACGTCTATCCGGCGATGCGCAAGCACATGCCCGGCGGCGACAAGGCGGTCGAGCACGACGTGGAGGAGCACAAGGAGCTGGAGGTGACGATGAAGCAGCTCGAGGCCGCCGACGTCTCGAGCGCCGAGTTCGACGCCGCGCTGCGCAAGCTGGAGACCATCCTGGCCGATCACATCCAGGACGAGGAGACCGAGCACTTCCCCGAGCTGCGGCGGCACATCCCGGCCGAGGAGCTGGTGACGCTGGCCGGCAAGGTGGAGACGGCGAAGAAGCTGGCGCCGACCCGGCCGCATCCGGCCGCCCCGAACAGCGAGTTGTTCCACAAGCTGGTCGGGCCGGGGGTGGGCCTGGTGGACCGGCTCCGGGACCACCTGACCAACCGGGCCACCAAGTAGGACCGCGCGCGCGGGAGTCCGCGACGACACCGAACCGGTCGGTGGCCACACGCCGCCGACCGGTTCGGTGAAGGCGGGACGGCGATCCGCCGAGTCCGACATGTCCGTCCGATTATCATCACCGGACCGGGTTCGTCCGCGTGGCCCGACGAATATGCCGGTTCCGCCGGTTGCCGAAAGATCGGCTCGTTCCGTACGGTCGCTGGTCATGGAGTTGGATCAGCACCACAGCCGGACCGTGACCGATTCCGCGCGGTTCGCTCTCGCGCAGTGGTCACAGCGGCTCGGCGTCCCCGGGTTCGAGGCGATGCGGCTGCTCCCCGGCCTCGCGGCCGCGGTCGATCAGCACGTCGCGCAGATCCGGGACGCTCTCGGTGAGCTTCGCGCGGACAATCTCGCGGCGTACGCGGACGGCGTCGCCGACACGGTCACCGCCCGCGGGTGGTCCGCCGACGAGGCGGCCGTCGACTGGAGCCGGGCGTCCTGGCCGTCACTGCACCTGCTGGCCGTCTGTGTGCTGGCCGAGACGGCCGGGTGAGGGCACCCTCCGCGGGAACCCCCACCCGGGATCCGGGACCGGTCAGTCGACGGTGCGACGACCGCGCTCGCCCGGCAGGTCGGCCTCGATGCGCTCCTTGCGGACCTCGCTGCTGACGGTCTCCTCGTCGGTGATCGTCTCCTTGCCGAGGCGGACCCGCTCGACCGGAACGGTCTCGGTGTTCACGACGGGGCGGTCGGCGTGCAGGGTGACCTCGTGCTCGGACTCGGTGAGGTCCGGGCCGGAGTAGGCGGCCTGCCGGTTGTGGCCGGTGATCGGCTCCCGCTCCAGGCGTACCTCCTCGCGCTCCACCGGCACCTGGACCTGCTGCTGCTCGGTCACCACGTACTTGCGCAGGCGGGCCCGGCCGACCTCCTCGCGCTCGGTGCCGGCGTTGAGACGCTCCTCGGAACGGGTCATGGCGTCGGAGTCGCCGTGGCCGCCGCGAGCCCCGGAGTAGTCAGCGCGGGACTCGGAGTAGTCCGTGCGCGACTCGTCGTAGTCCGTGCGGGAGCCGCGGTACCCGTCGCCGGCGGCGGTCGCGCCGGCCTGGTACGCCCGGTAGTGCTCCCGCCAGTCGATGCCGTAGTACTCGTACAGCCGCTCGACGTCCTCGCTGCTCAGTGGCTCGTCGTGGTCGGCGTCCACGTTGGGCGCGTCCTTCACGGTGCCCTTCTGGAACGGCACGATCAGGCGGTCGTCGCGCACGTCGGCGTCCTGCAGTGGCACCAGAGACTCGTTGAGTCCGAACAGCCCGGTCTTGACGCTCGCCCAGGTGGGACGGCCGCTCGTGCCGTCGTCCCACACCTGGCCCACGTGGCCGATCTTGTCGCCGTCACGGTCGTAGACGTCGAGCCCGTACAGGGTCTGAACCTGCTCCACGGTGATCATCGGGGGGTTCTCCTCTCGTCGTTCGGTACGCCCCTTGCTACCCGGCAACCTCCGGGGCATGCGCACATTTCCGATGAGTCACCGTGAACGGGCTCTCATTCACTCCTGGACGTGATCCAGGTGGATTTCCGGCGTGCGCGGGTACCACCCTTCGGTGTTCACACAGCGCGATATCGACAGACTTCAAGGGATTGCGGTGTACGACCGAGCAGGTCACGAGCTGGGCACGGTCCGCCAGATCTACCTGGACGCCGAGACCGGTGATCCACTGTGGGTGACCGTCAGCACCGGCACACTGAGCTTTCAGGAATCGTTCGTCCCACTGCTCGGCGCCCGTCTCGACGCCGGCCGGCTCACCGTCGCCGCCGACGCGGATCAGGTTCGCCGGGCGCCGCTGCTGGACACCGGCGGGCCGCTGGAACACCAGCAGGCCGAACGGTTGCACGACCACTACGGGACGGCGCCGGACGACGCGATGACCCGATCCGAGGAACGGCTCGTCGCCTCCACCACCAGGGAGCCGGCCCGCCGGGTGCGGCTGCGCAAGTACCTGGTCACCGAGGAGCAGCAGGTGACCGTCCCGGTGACCCGCGAGGAGGTACGCCTGGAGGAGGTGCCGGTCGACGCGCCCGAGGAGCCGGCGGCCGGCCCGGTCGTCCTGCACGCCGAACGGCCCGTGGTCACCACCGAGACGGTGCCGGTCGAGCGCGTACGCCTCACCAAGGAGACCGTCCGCGACGAGCAGACCGTGACCGGCACCGTCCGCCAGGAACGAATCGAACTCGACGAACGGTGACGTGATCGCGGTCGGCCGGCACGCGGCCCGGGGTCAGCTCTCCAGCCAGCGCTCGATGCAGTGCAGCAGGTCCTCGGCGTCGACCGGCTTGGTGACGTAGTCGCTGGCGCCGGAGGCGATGCTCTTTTCCCGGTCACCGTGCATGGCCTTGGCGGTGACCGCGATGATCGGCAGGTCCGCGTACTTCGGCATCGACCGGATCGCGGCCGTCGCCTCGTACCCGTCCATCTCCGGCATCATCACGTCCATCAGGATCAGGTCGACGTCGTCGTGCTGGGCGAGCACGTCGATGCCCTTGCGGCCGTTCTCGGCGTAGACGACCTCCATGCCGTGCAGCTCCAGGATGTTGGTGAGGGCGAAGACGTTGCGGGCGTCGTCGTCGACCACCAGGACCTTGCGGCCGGTGAGCTTGCCGGGCAGCTCGGCCAGGCCGGTGAGGGCCCCGGTCTCGAAGGCCGGCGGCATCACCGGCATCCCGGCGTCGGTGGACAGGTGCAGGGTGACCCGTTCACGCAGCTCGTCCAGGCTGGACAGCACCTCCAGGGGCCGGGTCTGGGCCAGCGCCTGCAACAGGGTGTCCTGGTTCGCCGCCAGCGGCCGGGTGCGGTACGCGAGCACCGGCAGATGCCGCAGCCCGGTCTGGTCGTGCAGCGCCTTGAGGAAGATCGAACCGGTGTCCGACGGCATCGACAGGTCCAGCACCACCGCGTGGAACGGTTGCGACATCAGGTCGGCGATCGCGGCGTACGGGTCCACCGCCGTCGCCACCTGCACCGTCCCGTGGGTCTCGGCGACCGCGCTCGCGGCGCCCCTGGCGATCAGCGTGAGCAGCCCGTCCGCGGTGCTCTCCACCACCAGCAGCCGCCGGGTGGCCGGCCGGTCGATGATCTGCTCGACGGTGAGCTGCGGCAGCGCCGACTGGGCGACCGGGTGCGGCTCGGCCGGCCCGTCGACGTGCACCGGGGACGTCTCGATCGGCATGTACAGGGTGAACGTGCTGCCCTTGCCGAGCACGCTCTGCGCCTGGATCTCACCACCCAGCAGGTACGCGATCTCCCGGCTGATCGACAGGCCGAGACCGGTGCCGCCGTACCGCCTGCTGGTGGTGCCGTCGGCCTGCTGGAACGCATCGAAGATGGCGCTGAGCTGCTGCTCGGCGATCCCGATGCCGGTGTCGACGACCCGGAACGCGACGACCGTCTCCTGCCCGGCGAGAGCCTCGGTCAGCTCGTCCGGGCGGGCCCGTTCGATGTTCAGCCGCACCGAGCCGGACTCGGTGAACTTGACCGCGTTGGACAGCAGGTTGCGCAGCACCTGGCGCAGCCGCTGCTCGTCGGTGAACAGCCCGGTCGGCACGTCCGGCGCGGTGGACACCTCGAAGGTCAGACCGCGGGAGGTGGTCAGCGGGCGGAACGTCGCCTCCACGTAGTCGAGCAGGTTGCGCAGCTCGAACGCTTCCGGCGCGATGTCCATCTTGCCGGCCTCGACCTTGGACAGGTCCAGGATGTCGTTGATCAGCTGCAGCAGGTCGGTGCCGGCCGAGTGGATCACGTTGGCGTACTCGACCTGCTTCGGGCTCAGGTTGCGGGTCGGGTTCTGGGCCAGCAGCTGCGCCAGGATCAACAGCGAGTTGAGCGGCGTACGCAGCTCGTGGCTCATGTTGGCGAGGAACTCCGACTTGTACTTCGAGGCCAGCGCCAACTGCTGGGCCCGGGCCTCCAGCTCCTGGCGCGCCTGCTCGATCTCGGAGTTCTTGGTCTCGATGTCGCGGTTCTGCCGGGCCAGCAGCGACGCCTTGTCCTCCAGCTCGGCGTTGGAGCGTTGCAGCTCCTCGGACCGGGCCTGCAACTCCTCGGAGCGGGCCTGCAACTCGGCGGCCAGCCGCTGGGACTCGGTGAGCAGCACGTCGGTGCGGGCGTTGGCGACCATCGTGTTCACGTTGACGCCGATGGTCTCCATCAGCTGGTCCAGGAAGTCCTGGTGGATACCGGTGAACGGGCTCATCCCGGCCAGCTCGATCACGCCGAGCACCTGGTCCTCGACGACGATCGGGAGAACGACGAGCTGCATCGGCACGGCGGAGCCGAGGCTGGACGAGACCCGGAAATAGTCGGCCGGCACGTCGTCGACGACGATCCGGCGTTTCGCCACGGCGGCCTGCCCGACCAGGGACTCGCCGAGGGCGTACCGTCGCCCGGCGCCCTTGTGGCCGTAACCGCCGACCTCCCGCAGCCCCGGCTCGGTGGCCGTCTCGTCGACCAGCAGGAACGTACCGAGTTGCGCGTCGACCAGCGGGGCCAGCTCGTTCATCACCAGCGAGGCGACCGCCTCCAGGTCGCGGTGTCCCTGCATGAGCGACGAGATGCGGGCCAGGTTGGTCTTGAGCCAGTCCTGTTCCTGGTTGGCCCGGGTGGTCTCGCGCAGCGACTCCACCATGAAGTTGATGTTGTCCTTGAGCTCGGCCACCTCACCGGACGCGTCGACGGTGATCGAGCGGGTCAGGTCGCCGGTGGCGACGGCGCTCGTCACCTCGGCGATGGCGCGCACCTGCCGGGTCAGGTTGCCGGCGAGCTCGTTGACGTTCTCGGTGAGCCGTTTCCACGTACCGGAGACGCCTTCGACCTCGGCCTGTCCACCCAGCCGCCCCTCGCTGCCGACCTCGCGTGCCACCCGGGTGACCTCGGCGGCGAAGCTGCTGAGCTGGTCGACCATCGTGTTGATGGTCGTCTTCAGCTCCAGGATCTCGCCGCGGGCGTCGACGTCGATCTTCTTGGTCAGGTCGCCCTGCGCGACCGCGGTGGTCACCTGGGCGATGTTGCGGACCTGGCCGGTCAGGTTGTTGGCCATCGAGTTGACGTTGTCGGTGAGGTCCTTCCAGGTGCCGGCCACGTTCGGCACCCGGGCCTGACCGCCCAGCTGACCCTCGGTGCCCACCTCGCGGGCCACCCGGGTCACCTCGTCGGCGAACGCGCCGAGCGTGTCCACCATCGTGTTGATCGTCTGGGCCAGGACCGCGACCTCGCCCTTGGCCTCGACGGTGATCTTCTTGCTCAGGTCGCCCTGCGCCACCGCGGTCGCCACCAGGGCGATCGAGCGCACCTGACTGGTCAGGTTGGACGCCATCACGTTGACGTTGTCGGTCAGGTCCTTCCAGGTGCCGGCCACGTTCGACACCCGGGCCTGACCGCCGAGCCGGCCCTCGGTGCCCACCTCGCGGGCCACCCGGGTCACCTCGTCGGCGAACGCGGACAGCTGGTCGACCATCGTGTTGATGGTCTCCTTGAGCTCCAGGATCTCGCCGCGCGCGTCGACCCGGATCTTCTGCGACAGGTCGCCGCGGGCCACCGCCGTGGTGACCTCGGCGATGCTGCGGACCTGGGCGGTGAGGTTGTCACCCATGACGTTCACCGACTCGGTGAGGTCCTTCCAGGTGCCGGAGACGCCCTTCACGTCGGCCTGGCCGCCGAGCCGGCCCTCGGTGCCCACCTCGCGGGCCACCCGGGTCACCTCGTCGGCGAAGCTGGAGAGCTGGTCCACCATCGTGTTGATGGTGTTCTTCAGCTCCAGGATCTCACCACGGGCCGCCACGGTGATCTTCTGCGACAGGTCGCCGCGGGCCACCGCGGTCGCCACCTGCGCGATGCTGCGGACCTGGCCGGTCAGGTTGCCGGCCATCGAGTTCACCGAGTCGGTCAGGTCGCGCCAGGTGCCGGCGACCCCGCTGACCTGCGCCTGGCCGCCGAGCCGGCCGTCCGTGCCGACCTCCCGCGCCACCCGGGTCACCTCGTCGGCGAACGACGACAGCTGGTCCACCATCGTGTTGATGGTCGACTTGAGTTCCAGGATCTCGCCGCGCGCGTCGACGGTGATCTTCTGCGACAGGTCGCCGCGGGCCACCGCCGTGGTCACCTGGGCGATGTTGCGGACCTGGTTGGTCAGGTTGCCGGCCATGAAGTTCACCGAGTCGGTGAGGTCGCGCCAGGTGCCGGCGACGCCGGGCACCTCGGCCTGACCGCCGAGCCGGCCCTCGCTGCCCACCTCCCGGGCCACCCGGGTCACCTCGTCGGCGAAGCTGGACAGCTGGTCCACCATCGTGTTGATGGTGTTCTTCAGCTCCAGGATCTCGCCGCGCACGTCGACGGTGATCTTCTGCGACAGGTCGCCCGTGGCCACCGCGGTGGCCACCTGCGCGATGTCACGCACCTGGTCGGTGAGGTTGCCGGCCATCGCGTTGACCGAGTCGGTGAGGTCCTTCCAGGTGCCGGACACGTTCGGCACCTCGGCCTGACCGCCCAGCTGGCCCTCGGTGCCCACCTCCCGGGCGACCCGGGTCACCTCGGAGGTGAACAGCGACAGCTGGTCGACCATGCCGTTGAAGACGCCCGCGATCTCGCCCAGCAGGCCGTCGCCGTCCTCCGGCAACCGGGTCCGGAAGTCGCCGTCCCGAACGGCGGTCAGTCCTGCCAGCAGTTGCCGCAGGTCACCATCGGCCACCGCGGCGCCGCTCTGCATCATTCCCAGCCACCCTCATCTGTCGCGACCCGTGCCGAAAAGCATCCAGATGCTTGCACAACTGCAACAGGTTAGCGGTGAGGTGTGAATCACCCGAACATCCGGTCAGGGCGATCCGTCGGCAGGGTAATGTCGTCGGCTCGGTTCTGTGTCGATCAGCAGCAGGGACGCGTCGTCCTCCCGTTGCGGCGCCGGGATGATCTCCATCATCAGGTCGGCGAGCTCGTCCAGGCCGGCGCCCGGGTTCTCGCGCAGGATCCGGTGCAGGCAGTCGATGCCGTCGTCCAGCGGGCAGGTCCGGGTCTCGATCAGCCCGTCGGTGAACAGCACCAGCCGGCTGCCCGGCGGCAGCCGGCGTGTGTGGGTGCGCCGGGTCACCCCGCGCAGCCCGCCGAGCAGCGGCCCGCCGGTCGGCAGCTGGGTGACCGTGCCGTCCGGCAGGACCACGGTGGGCGGCACGTGACCGGCGCTGGACCAGGTCAGGGTGTGCCCACCGCCGGGCTCCGCGGTGAGGTAGGCGACCAGCACGGTGGCGATGCCGTCGAGGCCGAGCACCCGGACCGCTCGCTCGAACCGCTCCAGCAGCGCGGACGGGTAGTCGTAGCGGTCGACCAGCAGGGTGCGCAGCATGCTGCGGTAGTGGCCCATGGTCGCGGCCACCGTCACACCGTGTCCCGCCACGTCACCGATGATCACCGCCATCCGGTCGCCGTCGAGGCAGACCGCGTCGTACCAGTCGCCGCCGACCAGGTCGCTGCGGCTGGCCGGCAGATAGCGGGCGGCCAGCCGCACATGACCGGGCTGCGGCAGCGGGCTGAGCAGCGCCTTCTGCATCATCTCGGCGGCGTTGCGACGGTCGTCGAAGGCGCTGGCCCGCAGCAGCGCCTGCGCCACGTAACCGGCCAGCGCGGTCAGCACGGCCTGCTCCGCCTCGCTCGGCGAGTACGGCTCCCGCCAGCAGAACGTCAGCGCCCCGATCGGCCCGCCCGCGCCGGGCAGCGGCACACTGACGGCCGACTGCCAGCGCATCTCGGCGAACGTGCCGAGCGCGTCCGGCGTCTGCTCGGCCACCGCGTCCAGATCGGGCAGCACCACCGGGCGGCCGCCGGCCGCCGCCAGGCCGGACGGGGTGCGCACCTGCGGGCCGTACCGCTCCCACCGGGTGGCCAGGTGCGGCGGCAGCAGCCGGCCCGACACCAGCCGGATGTTCCCGCCGGTCTGCAGCCAGGACAATCCGACGTACGCCGGGTCGATGGTGCCGATGACCAGGCTGCGGACCGTCTCGACGACCTGCTCGGAGGTGGCGGCGCCGCCCAGCGCGACACTGGCGCGCAGCAGCAGCCGGGCGCGCTCGGCGATCGTCTGCGCCTGGTCCTCGCCGTCCGAGGCCGCCTGCCGCCGCCGCTCCGAACTGTACGAGGCGATCCGGGCCCGGAGGGTGTCGGAGCAGGCGGCCGCCAGGTCGGCCAGCAGCGCCGTCTCCCGCTCGGTCCACTTGCGCGGCTCGTGGTCGATCGCGCACAGCGAGCCGAGGACCCGACCCTCGGCGTCGTGCAGCGGCATCCCGGCATAACCGATCACGCCCAGGTCGTCGATCGCGGGATTGTCCCGAACCCGCGGATCGACACGGGCGTCGGTGACGATCAGCGGCCGCCCGCTGTCCACGACGTGCCGGCAGAACGAATGGCTCAGCGGGGTCTCCCGGCTGGCCGCCCACGGCTGGCCCAGCCCCGCCGCGCCGGGGAAGAACTGCCGGTCGGTGTCGACCAGCGAGACCAGGGCCACCGGCACGTCCAGGACGCTGCGCACCAGGGCGGCGAACCGATCGAACGTCGGATCGGCGACGGCGTCGAGGCCGGTGCGCAGCAGCGCGACGAGCCGCTGCCCGTCCACCTCACCGTGTGTCATCTCCGCCTTCCCCGATAGCCGTAGGGCACCCTGTCATACCCGGCCCCCCGATGTCAGCAAGCATCCGTCACCATGTGATTTCGATGATTGAAACGATGAATCCCGGGAATGCGGGCGCCATGTCGATCACCGTCCCGGAAACGACCGAGGCCACCGCGCTGGTGGAGCTCGGCGAGCTCCTGCGGGCCGCCGGTTACCGGTTCACCACCGTCACCCCGGCCACCCACGAACGGATCAACCACCGCCCCGGCAACGAGCGGGCCACCGACCTGCGCGGCGTCTTCGGCTGGAACCGCCCGTTCGGCCGCGGCCTGCTGCCCGACCGCTTCGTCGAGCTGATGGACGTCGCCGGCGTGCTGAAGCGGGACGGCGACACCTGGCGCAGCCTGGTCCGGTACTCCACCTACGACGGCGAGCTCTTCGTGCACTCGCCGTTCCCGACGACCGAGCCGGACGCGGTGTTCTTCGGCCCGGACACCCACCGGATGGCCGACGCCGCTCTCGCCGTCGTCGCCGCCCGGCAGGACCAGGTGCGGCGGGCGGTGGACATCGGCTGCGGCACGGCGGCCGGCGCGATCGCGGTGGCGAAACGGCTGCGTGGCACCGAGGTGCTGGCGGTGGACATCAATGCGGCGGCGTTGCGGTTCGCCCGCTCCAACATCCTTCTGGCGGGTACGCCCAACGTGCAGCCGCATCACAGCGATCTCCTCGACGGCGTCACCGGAACCTTCGACCTGATCATCTCGAATCCCCCGTTCATGATCGATCCGGCCGGCCGGGCCTACCGGGACGGCGGCCCGAACGGGCACGAGCTGTCCCTGCGCATCCTCGACGCGGCCGCCGAGCGGCTCGCCGGCGGCGGCACCCTGGTCCTCTTCGCCGGCACCGGCATCGCCGACGGCCGCGATCCGTTCCACGAGGCCGCCCGAACCCGTCTGGCCGGCACCGGCCTCGAATGGACGTACCGCGAAGTGGACCCGGACGCCTACGGCGAGGAACTGGACGGCCCCGCCTACGCCCACGCCGAGCGCATCGCCCTGGTGGTGCTGACCGCGACCCGCCCGTCGTGAGCCGCTCTCCGGCCGGGAGGGCCGTGCGGGTCCCCACCCCGGCGCCGGCCGGCGGGGACCGGCGGTGAGGGCCGCGCTCGTCGCCGCACGCGCGGTGGACACCGCCCGGCTCACCGTCGGCGTCGAGGAGGAGTTCCTGCTCCTCGACCCGGCGACCATGGAGAACCGGCCGGCCGCACCCGCGGTCCTGGCCGCGTTGCCCGCCGACGTCCAGCACCTGAGCCGCCGCGAATTCCGGCACAGCATGATCGAGATGGTCACCCCGGTCTGCACCGGCCTCGACGAGGTCGGCTCCCACCTGCGGCTGCTGCGAACGGCCGCGGCCCGATCCGCCCGATCCGCGGGCGCCATGCTCGCCGCAGTCGGCGCCACCCCCGTCGGCGAACCGGAGCGGGCGGTCACCGACGATCCACGGTTCCGGGCGATCGCCGACCACTACGGCCCCGTCGTCGACGACCCGGCGGTGTGCGGCTGCCATGTGCACGTCGGCGTGCCCGACCGGGAACTGGCCGTGCAGGTCTGCAACCACCTGCGCCCCTGGCTGCCGGTGCTCCAGGCGCTGACGGTGAACTCGCCGTTCCACGACGGCCGGGACACCGGTCACGCCAGCTGGCGGGCGATGCAGCTGGACCGGTGGCCCACCCTCGGCCCGACACCCTGGTTCGCCTCGGCGGAGGACCTGGACCGTACCGTCGAGCTCCTGGTCGCCTCCGGCGCGATGCTCGACGCATCGCTGATCCTGTGGCACGCCCGCCCGTCCGCCGGCTATCCCACCGTCGAGATCCGGGTCGCCGACACCTGCCCGACCACCGGCGACGCGGTCCTGCTCGCCGGCCTCGCGCGGGCCCTGGTCGCCACCGCCGTCGACCGGATCGGCGCCGGCCACGCCGCCCCGCAGATCCCGGGCCACCTGGTACGCGCCGCCCACTGGAACGCCGCCCACGCCGGTCTCGGTGGCACCCTGCTGGACCTGCGGCAGGGCCGGGCCCGGCCGGCCTGGGATCTGGTGGGCGACCTCATGCACACGGTCACCCCCGCCCTGTCCCGCAGCGGCGACCTGCCCCTGATCGAGGCCGAACTGACCCGGCTGCGCACCGAAGGCCCCGGCGCCACCCGCCAGCGCGACGCCTTCGCCCGCTCCGGCGACCTGCGCACCGCCCTGGCCCTCACCGGCGTCCCGGACGGCTCCCTCATCGACCGGTGACGGCGGCGCTCCCGCCCCTCCGCCCGACCGATCCGGAGGGTGGTTCGGCCGCTCATCGCGCCCGAACCACACCCGTTCTCGGCCACGGTCCGCGCCGTGTCCTGCCGTAGGCGGCACATCCACCGCTGATCGGCCTCCTGTGCGCCGCCCGCAGGTTCCCCGAGCACGGAGTCCCGCTCGCGACGCGGGGTTCGCGCTCGGGACGCGGGGTTCGCGCTCGGGGAACCCGCGGGGTTCCCGTTCGGGGCGCGGCGTTCCCGCTCGGGGCGCGGCCTTCCGGCTCGGGGCGCGGCCTTCCCACCCGCGGCGCGGCGTTCCCACCCGCGGCGCGGCGTTCCCACCCGCGGCGCGGCGTTCCCACCCGCGGCGCGGCGTTTCTTGTGGACGCCACATCGCCAGGAACGGATGTGATGATCCTGCGGGCGAACCCGATCCGATCGGGTGACCGGGCGGCGTTTCGGAGGGCCGAAGCCGGGCATCCCCCGCCCATGACCGCAAGCGATCACGAGCAGGGCGCCAGCGTCGTCGTCTACGAGAACGGGCCGCTGCTGGTGCGCGGCGATTTCACGCTGCGCACACCGGACGGCACGGAGATCGATCCGGGCCGGGACACCGTCGCCCTGTGCCGGTGCGGCAAGTCGGCGATCAAGCCGTTCTGCGACGGCACGCACAAGGCGGTCGGTTTCCGGGCCGCGGCCGGGCGGCAGACGCCCGCGCCGCGCTCAGACGAAGCCGCGTAGCGAACTCTCGCCCCTCCCCCAGGCGTCCAGGACCGCGCCGGCCCACAGCGAGTCCAGGGCCAGCGCGCACCGGGCGCCGAAGAGCACGTCGGCGGCGCGTTCGGGCTCGGCGGCGCAGAACGCGCCGCACATGTCGTAGGCGGCGACCTGTTCGTGCACCGCGTCCGCCTCGACGTGCTCGTCGTAGAACCGGGTGGCGTCGGCGTCCCCGCCGAGGCGGCGCAGACCGTTGCCGTACGCCCGGTTGGGTCCCGTCGACGTCATCTCGTAGGCCGCCAGGTGCCCCAGGAGCGCCCCGCGCCGCCGCCGGTGCAGGGCGAACAGGGACATCACGTTGTTGGTGGCCAGGGTCAGGGCCGGAACCGCGTCGACGTACCCGCCGTAGGTGATGTCCAGCCCGAGCCACGTCATCGTCGACTTGAACAGTTCCTGGTGCATGCGGTGCACCCGGCCGGACCCGTACTCGTCGATCTGGATCTCGATGAGGGCGGCCTTGGCCGCGCCGGCGAGCCGCGGGATCGTGAAGGTGTGCGGGTCGGCCTCCCGCAGCTGGTAGATCGAGCGGTGGGTGGCGAACTCGCGGAACTGCTCCAGGGTGGCCTGGCCACGCACGTACTTCGACAGGGACGGCCCGTCGTCGGACTCGGTGATCGCGACCAGGGTCCGGGCGACGTCCGCGGGGGCCGGTTCCGGCGGGACCACATCGGCGTACGGCCCGGTCAGCGACCGCAACGCCGTCTCGAACCGCTCCTCCGCCGCGGTCCGCACCCGGATCAGGCTCGGCTCCCACTCCCACGCGTCGTCGACCCCGTCCCATCCGCGGTACGCCAGCTCGTACAGCACGAACAGCGACAGCTGCAGATCCTCGTCGGTGATCGCCCCGGCGGCCGGGCCGAACCCGGCGGCGAGGCCCGGATCCAGGTCGTGCGGCGCGCGGGCGAGTGCGGTGATCAGGGCTTCCGAGACGGGGCCGCGGGCGGTGGGCAGCTTCATGGCCGGGTGGATGCCCCGGCGACCATCGATCAAACGCGGGCGGGCGGCCGTCGAGGACACAGTCCCCCCGAAGGCGAATCCGTCCCCGGACGTGCGGGCCGCGTCGGCCGGCCCACGGCGGCCAGGCTGAAACCCCGGCTGGCTCTCACCGTTGTCTCGGAGACGGCGAGACAGCCAGGACGACCAGCCACAAGAGTCCGCCTGGTTCTCACTGCGGACCCTGCTGGCCGATTGCTTGCCCGCCGGTTGTCGATCTTGTGAGGTTGTGGTGAATCGGTTCGCCCGAAACTCACAAGATCTCGCGCGGAAGGGGTGGAAGGGGTGAATCCGTCGCGGGCGGGTTTTCGTCCGCAGTCCCCACAGGTCGCGCGGCGAACGCATCGGCGCTGAACCGGCGGACACGCCCGGGACGGCCGCCCCGAATAACTCATCGACACGGAACGGTTGCCGATGCGGAGGATGCGACGACCGGGCCGGTGGCCCGTTATTCCTGTTCGGCAGGCGGTTCGGCTGCCGGGACCGAGGAACCAGGCGGGGTGATGGCGTGACAACCTCCGAGATGGCACGTGCGGCGGCGCTGCCCGCCCCGTACCCCGCAAGAATGGTCTCGGTGTCCTGGGACGCCATCGCCCGGATGGCGGCGCGGCTGCTCGGCGCGCCGGTCGCGGTGGTCAGTGCGGGCGACGGACGCTTCCTGGGTACGTTCGGACTACCGCACCCGGAGCCCGGCGCCCGGTGGAGCGGCCCCGGCGTGGTCGGCGACGCCCTCGTCATCGCCGACCTGACCGGCCATCCGATGACCGGGCTCGGCCTGTGCTCGCTGGCCGGGGTGCCGCTGCGCGACGAACACCGGCAGCCGCTCGGCGCGATCACGGTGCTCGACACCACCCCGCGCGCCTGGGCGGAACCCGACCTGACAGTCCTCGCCGAGATCGCCGCCGCGTTCGGCCCGGCCCTGTCCGCCGGAACGCCGGAGCCCGGACCGGACCCGCACCGGGGCTTCCTCGCCGGGCTGCTGGACAGCCTCCAGGTCGGTGTCGTCGCCGTCGACGCCGACCGGAAGCCGATGCTGTTCAACCGGACCCTGCGCCGCTTCTGCGGCCTCGGCGACGACCTGACCCCCGGTGAGGCGATGGCGGCGGCCCGGACGCGGCTGCACCACCCGGACGGCCGGCTCGTCGACGCCGACGAGATGGCGGTGATCCGGGCCCTGGGCGGGGAGATCGTGCGGGATGCCGAGGCGGTGCTGCGCGTGCCCGGCGCACCCGACCGGTACACGCTGACCAACGGCGAACCGATCCGCGGCCTCGACGGCGGACTGCTGGGCGCCGTCGCCACCGTCAGCGACGTCACCGAACGTCATCGCCGGGAACGGTTCCACGAATGCGAACTACGGGTGTCCCGGCTGCTGGCCGAAGCGGACAGCCTCGAAGAGGCCGCACCCGAACTGCTGGCCGCGCTCGGGCAGGCACTGGACTGGCCGCATGTGGCGTTGTTCCTGGTCGACGAGGTCGCCGACGTGCTGCGCACCGCCGCCTACTGGAGCGCCCCCGGCGTCCAGGTCGACGATCTGGTTCCCGAACGGATCCCGCCCGGCGACGCCGGGCCCGGCCTGGTGTGGGCGACCGGGCAGCCGCTGTGGATCCCGGACCTCACCGCGCCACGATTCACCGAGACCCCCGCGGCGTACGCGTTCGCACACGCCGCCGCGGCCCGCGGCCTGCGCGCCAGCCTCACCGTGCCGGTCCGGGACGGCGACCGCGTCCTCGGGGTGCTGGCCACCCTCAGCTCGACCGGCGAATACGACGAGTTCCTGCTCACCGGCCTGGTCGACGGGTTCGCCGGACAGCTCGGGCAGTTCCTGACCCGCCGCCGCAGCCGAGAACTGACCATGCAGCTCGATCGCACCCGCGACGATTTCCTCACCCTCGTCGGGCACGAACTACGGACCCCGCTCACCTCGATCATCAGCTACACCACGCTGCTCGCCGACGAGACCGACGACCCGGACCGGCAGCAGATGGTCGGCGCCATCCACCGCAACGTCGGGCACCTGCAACGGATCATCGACGACCTGCTCGAACTGTCGGCGCTCGAGACCGGGCACCTCCAGCTGCGAGTGTGCCGTACCGACCTCACCGCGGTCGTCGCCGCCGCCGTCGCCGCCGTCGAACCGCAAGCCGGCCTGCGCCTGCACACCGAACTGCCACCCGCCCTCACCCTGGACGCCGACCCGGAACGGTTCCGCCAGATCGTCGACCAACTGCTGTCCAACGCCGTCAAATACAGTCCCGAAGGCGGCGACATCCGGATCACCGCCGACGACACCGACCCGGACGTGATCGAACTCGTGGTCACCGACACCGGCATCGGCATCCCGGACGACGACCGGGAACAGCTGTTCACCCGCTTCCACCGCGGCGGCAACGCCCGGCACACCGCGATCCCCGGGCACGGGCTGGGCCTGCCGCTGGCCCGCAGCCTGGTCGCGGCACACGGCGGAACGATCGCGCTGGACCCGGCCCATCACCCCGGCACCCGCATCGTCGTCCGCCTGCCACGTCACGCGTAGCTCCACCCCGCCAACCCACCGCCCCCGCCGACCGCCCGCCTCCGCCAGCCCACCGCCCCCGCCGACCGCCCGCCTCCGCCAGGCCACCGCCTCCGCCGGCGCCCGGCCGCAGCCACCTTCTGCCCTTCCGCCGACCCCAAGCCGCGGCTGTCGCGAGGGCTTCCGGCCGCACCGGACCGCGGACGTTTCGGCATGCTACGGCGGTTTGCCCGCTTCCGGTCCGCGGCGCTTCTCTCACACCACGCTCCGGTACGGGCCACGCAACGTCCCGTGCCTCGCGGCGCCGACGGCAGGCATCCCCTCACGACCGTCTCCCCGGTCCGGGTCATGCATGCCCGTCCCGGTCACCCCCGGCTGGTTGTGGCTGCTGACTCGAACACCTTGAGTCAGCAGCCACAGCCAGCCGGACGAAACCGCAACCGGCCTAGAAGCGCTCCATGCCGGGATCCGCCGTAGCAGTACTGGTTTCGGGCCGCGGGCTATCAACCTCGCCGTCCGGCTCGAGGTCGTGGGCGCTTCGGCCTTCACGGGCGGCCGAGGCCCGGATTTGCCGCGCTCCGGCGGGACCTGATCCGGGCCGGCCCCGTACAAAAAGTTGGTTTTTCCGGTTTAAAGGGCTTACGCCGATATCGTGGGGATTATTCACAGTTCGGGAGGCCTGTGTGGACCTGCACGACAACATCCGAGCCAGGCGCCAGTCACGTGTTCTCCTCACCAACCTTCGGGGAGACCCCATGCCTCGTCATCGGATCATGAGCGCGCTGGTCATGACGGCCACTATCGCGCTGGCACCCGCGGCGGCCTTCGCCGACCCCGCCCTGACGCCATCCGCATCCCCCTCTCCACCGCCCCCTTCACCGTCGCCTTCGGCACCGCCGTCGCCCCCGGCCGCAGCGGATTCGGAACAGTCGGCACCGGCTGGGGCAGCTGCGGCAACGCCGACCGTCCCCCGTCCAGCGGACTCGGCATCGACTCGGGCGCTCACGGATTCGGCACCGTCGACGGACCCCTCCGAGGAAGCTCCGGCGGAGGAAGCACCCGCTGAGGACACGCAGTCCGACGAAGCGGCATCCGAGGAGGCATCCACCGAAGAGGCGCCCTCCGAAGGGGGACCGTCGGAGGAGGGACCCTCAGAGGAGGGACCGTCGGAGGAGGGACCGTCGGAGGAAGCGGCATCCGACGAAGCGCAGTCCGACGAAGCGACATCCGACGGCACACCGGCGGACGAAACGTCCGCCGAGGAAGCGGCATCCGAGGAGACGGCGGCCGAAGAAGCACCGTCCGAGGAGGCGCCCGCCGAGGAGACCTCGTCCGAGGGAACACCTTCCGAGGAGGCTCCGTCCGCGGAGACGCCGGCAGCAGCGACTCAGTCGGGAGCGACTCCGCCCGCGGAGGCTCCTTCGAAGGAGGCGCCGGCAGCAGCGACTCAGTCGGGAGCGACTCCGCCCGCGGAGGCTCCTTCGAAGGAGGCGCCGGCGACGACCACGCAGTCGACGGGGACACCGTCCGCCGACGTCTCGGACGGCACGGTCGAGCCGGGTGGAACCATCACGTTCTCCGGCAGCGGCATGCAGCCGAACGAGACCGTCTCGGTGGATGTGCGCTACTCGAGCACCGACGCGGCCGCGGCATCCCAGCCCGGCTCCGACGCAGCCGCGGCCATCACCACGACGGCGGACGGCAACGGCGGATTCAGCGTCCAGGTGCCCCTCACCCGAGCGGGCAACGCGACACTCCAGGCAACCGGCCGCATCTCCGGCGCAACAGCCGAGACCACGGTCGAGGTGATCGAGGAAGCCCCGGACAGCGACACGGCCGGAATCCCGGCGAGCGGTACGGACCCTGGCATCGACAGCGCCCCTGGTGCCGGCCCTGGTGCCGGTACGGGTAGCGGCCCGGGTACCGGTACTGACCCGAACACCGGCGCTACTACGAAGAACATCAGCGCCACCACGAAGACCGGCACCGACGCGGGCAGCCGGACGACCAGTGGCGGTACCACCGCCGGCACGAAGACCGCCACCACTACCAGCGACGACACCGGCTCCAGCCTGCCGACCACCGGCCCGTCCGACAGTCTCCCGCTGCTGGTGGTCGCGGCAAGCGGGCTGGGCGCGATCCTGCTCGGCACGCTTCTGCTGTGGCTCACCCGAGCCCGGCGCCGCAACACCACCATCTGATTCGGCAGTCCCACGCCAGTACCAGCACCGATATCTGCTCCGAACCATCCCGCGCCCGCGCCGTCCGTCGGCGCGGGCGCGGCGCGGCATGCACGGCACGGCACAGGCGGGGCGCGGCATGCGCGGGCACGGCACGGGCGCGGCGAGTCGGGCAGAGAGGTGGACACGAGAGGAAACGCAGGGGCGATATCAGAAAGGCGGAGATGGGCCGAGCAGGTATCAGCAGCGCCCGGGACGGACAGGAAACCGGTAAACGGCCGTAAGCATCCCGCAGGAGTTCAACGGATAAAGCTGACCCGATAGCACCACAAAGGCGGTTGATAGGAACGAACACGAACATGGGATGACGGTGCGGCTCAAGCAGGCGGCAACGGCACTCAGCCACGGACGGGGGACGACAGCGCGGTGCAAGCAGGGCGAGAGGGCAGGAACAGCGGAAACGGGCCGGACCAGAAACATGGGCGCAGGTGTGGACGGGTGACCGTCCGGGCGGGGCGACGCCGGTCACATTTCCGGCATTTCCGCTTATCGGCGGGCTGTTGGCAATACCTTTTGCGACATAGCAATTCGACGCGAAGAGGAAGCCCGCTCCGTTGTCCCAGCCGCTTGTCGCCGTCGCTCTCGGTCTCGTGCTGTGCGCGGTGGTCGCCACGCTTCTGCGCCGCAAGGTCAAACCGACTGTCGAACTGGCCTGCCGGGCGGCGCTCGGGCGGGTACGGCCGCATCTGCCCGCGCGGCTGCGGCGGCTGGCCCGGGCGTTTCATCAGCGGGTCGAGCCGGACACCGTACGGGAGGTGCTCGTCACCGGGGTGGCCGCGGGCATCGCGTGGGCGGCGGCGGAGACGTTGCATCTGGTCGGGCCGGTGACGGCGGCGATCTCGGCGACACTGTCGATTCAGATGAGTTCGCACGCGTCGGTCCGGGAGGGCACGCAGCGGCTGGTCGGCACCCTGGCCGGGATCGGTTTCGCGGTGATGGTGTGGGGGGCGTTCGGCACCACGCCGTGGACGATCGCGCTGATCGCCGGGGGTGGGCTGGCGGCGGGGCGGTTGATCCGGCTCGGGGACAGCTCGGCGACGGTGCCGTTGACGTCGCTCGCCATCCTGGTCGGGGGTACGGCGGTCACCGAGACGTTCGTGTGGCAGCGGGTTGCCGCGACCGTACTCGGGATCGTCGTCGGGGTGATCCTCTCGCCGCTGGTCAGCGGGATGACTCCGCTGGAGCGGGCGCGGTGGAAGCTGGCCGAGCTGTCATCGGAGATCGCCCGGCTGCTCCGGCGGCTCGGCGCCGGGGTGGGTGACGGTTACAGCCGGGAGCAGGCCACCGAATGGCTGGCCCGTTCGCGGGAACTGGACGAGGAGTTCGCCGAGGCCTCCGACGCGGTCGAGGAACTGGTCCAGCATGCCCGCTGGTCGCTGACCACCTCGGCGACGCGGGTGATGCGGCTGGAGCAGACCGCCCGCGCTTTGAAGCACGGGGTTCACCAGGTCAACTCGGTGGCCCGATCGATGTTCGACGCGGTCGCCACTCCGGGATCACCGGATGTGCCGGCGCAGATCGGTCAGGTGCTCATCGCCGCTTCGGAGGCCTTCGCCGCGCACGCGCAGCTGGTCGCGGACCCGCGGGCCGACGTGCTTGAGGACACCTGCCACCTGTACGAGCTGCTGGACAATCTGCGCGAGGAACGCAAGCGCACGCTGCGGCAGGTGCGTACCGAGGTGGACGACACCGGGGTGCTGGTGCTGACCGGGTCGATCATCACCGACATCGACCGGATGACCGGGTCGCTGGAACGGTCGGCGCCGGCCCTCGCGGTGGGCCTGCGCGAGCCGGCGGCCGGCATTCCGGCGGTCTCCGAGGTGCTGCCCGCGGTGCGGCTGATCTGGGAACGGAAGGTCGTCAACTCGCACGGGACGTTGAAGCGGCGCGCGTTCACCCGGACCCGCAAGCGGGTTTGATCTCGGGTCAGATGATGCCGCCGTTGGCGCGGAGGGTCTGACCGTTGACCCAGCGGCCGGCCGGGCCGGTGAGGAAGGCGACCACGCCGGCGATGTCGGACGGGGCGCCGAGGCGCTCGAGCGGCGGCTGCTTGGCCATCCGGTCGATGGTCGCGGCGTCCTTGCCGGTCAGGAACAGCTCGGTGGCGGTCGGGCCGGGGGCCACCGCGTTCACCGTGATGTCGCGTCCGCGCAGCTCACGGGCCAGGATGAGGATCATCGCCTCGACTGCGCCCTTACTCGCGGCATAGGCGCCGTAGGTCGGCAGCTGCAAGCCGGTGATCGAGGTGGACAGGGCGACGATCGCGCCACCGGACCGGACCCGGCGGGCAGCCTCGCGGGCGACCACGAACGTGCCCCGGATGTTGGTGCGGTGCATCGCGTCGAGGTCGTCGAGGTCCAGGTCGGCGATGGTGGACAGGGCCATCCGCCCGGCGGAGTTGACCACCACGTCGACGCCGCCGAAGGTCTCGGCCGCGGTGTCGAACATGGCCGCGACCTGCTTTTCGTCGGCCACGTCGGCCCGCGCCGCGACGGCCTGCCCGCCGGCCGCGGTCACCTCGGCGACGACCTCTCGCGCGGCCTGCTCGTTGCCGGCATATCCGACGACGACGGCCTGCCCGGCCGCGGCCAGGGCGATCGCGATGGACCGGCCGATGCCCCGGGACGCTCCGGTGACGACGGCGACACGCTGATGCTCGGTCATTCCCACTCCATTATCGTCGTTACCAACTGACCGTAGCACTGATATCGAATCGTCGCTAGCGTAGCCGCGTATCATCGCTTCATGGACCGGCGCCGCAGACCTTCCGAGGACGTCACCGCTCGTGCCGCGCTGATCGAGGCCGCCGGGCGGCAGCTCGCCGCCTCCGCCGACGGCGACATCGCAACCCGTGCGGTCTGCGAGGAGGTCGGCGTCACCCAGCCGGTCCTCTACCGGCTGTTCGGCGACAAGCGAGGACTTCTCGATGCGGTCGCCGATCAGGGCTTCCAGCGGTACGCGGACCGTAAGGCCGCCCTGGCGATCACCGACGACCCGGTCGCCGATCTGCACACCGGCTGGGACGACCACATGTCGTTCGCCGCCGCCGAACCCGCGCTGTACCAGCTGATGTTCGCGCCCCGGCCCCGGTCCGCCGCCACCGCCCACCACCGGATCATGGAATTGCTCGAGGCGAGCCTGACTCGGTGCGCCGCCGCCGGCGCCCTGGTCACCACTCCGCGCCTGGCCGCGCAGCTGATCCTGCCGGCGAACGTCGGCGTCGCACTCAGCCACATCGCCCAGCCGGCCCTCTTCGACGACCCGGCCCTGTCGCACCGGATGCGCGACGCCGTCTTCGCCGCCGTGCTGACCACCCCGGCCGCCGCCGACACCCCGGATCCGGTCGGCGCCGCCGCCCGGCAGCTGCGTGCCCGGCTGGCGCTGACCGGCACCCGCGCGCTGGAAACGGCCGAGACGGCTCTCCTGGACCGCTGGCTGGAACGTCTCGGCGACCGGCCGGCTCCACGCCGAAGGTGAGGCGACCCGCCGGCTTCGCGCCGGAGGTGAGGCGACCCGCCGGCTCCGCGCCCAAGGTGAGGCGACCCGCCGGCTCCGCGCCCAAGGTGAGGCGACCCGCCGGCTCCGCGCCGGAGGTGAAGAACCGGAGGTGAAGAACCGGAGGTGAAGAACCGGAGAAGCGACCGGCCGGTCAGTCCTGGTTGAGCGAGCTGCGGTCGATCGGGCCCGGCGGCACCGGGTCACCGGCCAGCGAGCGGGCCAGCCGTGCCTCCAGCTCCGGCAGGTCGGTGACCGGGAAGCACACCTGAAGCAGCCGCAGCCCGAACGACGACGGTTGCGCGGGCTCGAACAGCGCCCGGTCCATCGGCTTGATCTTCACATCCCAGGCGTCCGGCGCGGCCCAGTGCGCCGTCCGCAGATAGAACGCGTCCCGCGGGCCGCCCTGCGCGACCAGGTCGAGGAACCGCAGGCCGTCGTCGATCGGGAAGTCGACGAACGCCCAGCCCCGGCGGCGCTCGACGTAGTCGGCCATGTGCGGAAGCCGCTCCACCCAGCTGACGTTGCTCTCGCCGGCGTCCTGGCAGCAGGTCCACGTGTCGAGCCCGGCGCCCCACAGCGTCTCGATCAGCGGCGCCAGCAGCTCGTCGATCTCGACGACCCGGGTGCCGACGTGGACGGTCCGGGTGGGATGCACGTTGTCGATCACACTTTCTAGGGTAGCGGCACGCCGACGGGCATGATCGATCGAATGGCGGGGGTGCTCAGCGGGTTCACCACGATCTGGGCGCTGGCGGCCGTCGGCTACGTGCTGGCCCGGTTCCGGGTCCTCGGCGAGCAGGCGCCGCAGGTGCTCGCGAATCTGGTGTTCTCGGTGGCGACGCCGGCGCTGCTGTTCACCACGCTGAGCCGGACCAGCCTGGACCGTATCGTCACCGGCGCATCGGTGGCGTTCGTGGCGTCGACGATCGTGGTCGCGGTGCTCTACACGCTGGTGGCGCGGCTGTTGTGGAAGCGGGGCGCCCGTACCGTCACGATCGGCGCGCTCGGGGCTTCCTATGTCAACGCCGGCAACATGGGGCTGGCGATCGCGGCGTACGTTCTCGGGGACGTGTCGCTCGTCGTACCGGTGCTGCTCTTCCAGGTCCTGCTCGCGGCGCCGTTCGCGCTGGCCGTGCTGGATCTGGCCGGCGGGGAGGGCCGCCCGTCCCCGCGCCGGCTGGCGCTGCTCCCCGCCCGCAACCCGATCATGATCGGGTCGGCGGCCGGCATCGCGGTCGCGGCCTCCGGATGGACCCCGCCGGACCTGCTGCTGGAGCCGTTCGAGTTGATCGGCGCGGCGGCGGTGCCGGCCGCGCTGCTCGCCTTCGGGATGTCGTTGCCGGGCGCGCGGCCGTTGCGGACCGGGCCGGACGCGCCGGACCGGTACCTCGCGGTCGCATGCAAGGTCGTGGTCCAGCCCGTCCTGGCGTACCTGATCGGGCGTTTCCTTCTCGGTCTCACCCCGGACCAGGTGTTCGTCGCGGTGGTGACGGCGGCGCTGCCCGCGGCCCAGAACGTGTTCGTGTTCGCGCTGCGCTACCGCGCCGCGGAGGGCCTGGCCCGGGACGTGGTCGCGCTGTCCACACCGCTGTCCGCGCTCGCCATGACCGCCGCGGCGGTCCTCCTGACGTAGTCACCCATCAGCGGGTGTCCGAGGCTCCGATCTGCGCGGTCGCCTCGACGGCCTGCACCGGTCGGGCCGGCTGCGCGACCCCGGTTACGCGGCCGTCCTGGTCGCCGTGACCCGCATCGGTGGCCGACACAGACCTGTACATCGATGCACATGCATGTCATGGTGCGTTCATGCGCAGGATCGCAACGTTTCTCGCCACGCTGGTGACGTGCGCAGCCGCCGCGCTGACCGCACCGGCCACGCCCGCACACGCCGTCGCCGGCAGCTACTCCGGCACCCTCGGCAGCGGCGCCACCTGGATCGCCGACGTCCCGGACCCCTGGAACGGCACGCTGATCCTCTACAGCCACGGGTTCGGGCCGCTCGTGCCGCAGAACGCGCCGAACCCGGAGACCAGGGCCGCACTGCTCGCACAGGGTTACGCGCTGGCCGGTTCCTCCTACTCCGGGCCGTCGCTGTGGGCGCTCGCCACCGCCGTCGACGACCAGTTCGCGACCCTGCACGCCGTCGAGCGGATCACCGGCGCGGCCCGCCGCACGATCGCCTGGGGCACCTCGATGGGCGGGCTGGTCAGCGCCCTCGAAGCGCAGCGCCCGCGCGGTCTGATCGATGGCGCGCTGACCACCTGCGGGCTGGTCGCGGGCGCGCTGAACCTCAACGACTACCAGCTCTTCGGCGAGTACGCCCTGGCCCGCCTGCTCGCCCCGGACCAGGACATCCCGCTGGTCCGGTACGCCGACGCGGCCGAGGCGTCGGCCGCCGCATCGGCACTGTCCGCCGTGGTCACCGAGGCCCGGGCGACACCGGCCGGGCGGGCCCGGATCGCGCTCGGCTCGGCGCTGCTCAACGATCCCGGCACCGCTCCCCCGCTGCAGTTCGTGATGCCGGCCCGGCAACAGGTGGAACTCGCCGCCGGCGGCAACAGCTCCGCCACCCGGGGTGTCGACTTCAGCGCCCTGCTGCACAGCAGCCCGCGGGCCGCCGAGGTCCGCGCCCGCTACCGCGACGCCGGACTCGACCTCGCCGCCGATCTGCGGACCCTGACCCGGGACGCGGACATCACCGCCGATCGCGGCGCGGTCGTCACGCTGGCCCGCACGTCCATGCCGACCGGCCGGCTCGGCGTGCCGGAACTCACCATCCACACCACCGTCGACCAGCTCGTGCCGGTCGAGCAGGAGAACTGGTACGGCAAGCTGGTCCGGCGGGCCGGGAGCGGCGGGTTGCTGCGGCAGGCCTATGTGGACGCCACCGGGCACTGCGCGTTCCGGCCGGGCGAGTCGATCGCGGCCCTGCACGCACTGGAACGCCGCATCGACACCGGGCGGTGGGATGCGGTGTCACCGGAGGCGCTCAACACCGCCTCCGCCGCGCTCGGCGATCAGGGGCGCTTCGCCCGGTACGAGCCCGCGCGCCTGACCGGAGGTCTCGGCGAGCCCCGCTGACGATGCGTACCCCCGGAATGCCCTCCGATTCTCACCGAAAGCGTAACCCATGGGTTACGCTTTCGGCGTGGACGAGGTGGCCGGCGCGCTCGCCGATCCGGTGCGGCGGGAGATCCTGCTGATGCTGCGCGACGAGACGCTGACCGCCGGCCAGATCGCCGGCCGGTTCTCGATCAGCCGGCCCGCCGTCAGCCGTCACCTGCGAGTGCTGCGCGACGCGGGCCTGGTCCACGACACCGCTGACGGCCGCCGCCGGGTCTACACCCTGGACACCGGGCCGTTGGAGGAGCTGACCGGCTGGCTGGGCCGGCTGACCCGCCCGTCCGGCTGGCAGCACCACTTCGACGCCCTGGAGACCGAGGTCCACCGCACCCGCCGTTCCCGGCTGGCGGGAGAACGGCTCGCGAAAGAAGGGCTCGCCGGAGCCCGAGATCGGCTCGGCGGGGATCGGCTCGCGGGAGATCGGCTCGCAGAAGTGAAGCCATTGACGGAGGAGACAGCATGAGCCCCACGCCCACCGGCCGCCTGTTCGGCGACGCCCTCGTCCTCACTCGGACGTTCCAGGCGCCCATCGACGACGTCTGGGCCAGCGTGACCGAATCCGAACACACCGCCCGCTGGTTCGGCCCCTGGCAGGGCGACGCGGCCCCCGGCCACACCATCAAGGTGCAGATGGCGCTCGAGGAGGGCAAACCCTGGATGGACATGACGATCGACGCCTGCGAGCCGCCACGCCGGCTGGCCCTGTCCGCCGTCGACGACTACGGCGCCTGGCACCTCGACCTGACCCTGTCCGAGAGCGACGGCGTCACCGAGCTCCGCTTCACCCAGCACCTGACCGGCACCGAGAGTCTCGGCGAGGTCGGCCCCGGCTGGGAGTTCTACCTCGATGCGCTGGTCGCCGCCCGCGACGGCCGGCCCGCCCCGGACTTCGGCGACTACTTCCCCGCCATGAAGGAGCACTTCGACGCCCAGCGCTGACCCGCCTCCCGGCCCGCCGCGGTGGTGTGGTTCCGCGGCGAGCCGTACGCCCCGGCGATGTCGACGGTCGCCGGGGACGGGATCCCGGCCGTCACGCGCTTCGGCGAACCGAAGCCGGCCGCGGAGTTCCCGCCCCGGACCTGACCGGGCGACGCGTCAGCTCGGGAACGCGTCCGGGTCCACGTCGGACGAGGACGCGTTGCCGCCCAGCGTCTCCTTGAGGCTGATCTCCCAGATCGTGAACTGCCGGGAGGTGGTGCGGAAGGCGAAGCTGTCGTCGAACTTGCTGAACGAGCAGTTCCGGGTGAAACGCTTGCCGTCCCAGTCCGAGCCGGACGCGATGAAGATCTGGTACGTGCCGTCCTTGATCCGGCTGGTGGTGACCTTCTGCCGGCCGTGGATGTAGACCGAGACCGCCGGCTTCCTGGTGCCCGGCTTCACCAGGTTGACCACGGTGTCCGTCGAGTTGCCGTTGTCCACCTTGAGCTGGCCGCTGCCGCCGGTGGTCCGGGACAGGTAGGTCGCGTTCGGCTTGCGCCGGTTCTGATCCTTGGTGACCCCCTGCAGCCACGCGCCGAAGCGGTATTTCGCAGCGGGGTCGGCGGCGCCCAGTGCGGTGATCGCGCTGCGCAGGTCCGCGGCCGCGCCGGCCCGGCTGAGCGACGCGCTGGCGGCGCCACCGGTGCACACCTCTCGGCTCTCGGCGGCGCTGGTGACCGCGGACAGTTCACGCTCCATGCCGTCGAGGGCGGAGACCAGGTCACGGTGCGCGGAACCGGCCCCGTCCGGCGCCGTCAGGCCGGACAGATTGGACGACTCGGTACGGATCGTCCCGGCCAGGGCGTCGGCGGCGGTGGCCACGGCCTTCGGCGAGGTGGCCTGGTAGAGGCTCTTGACCGCGGCGGACAGCTTCCCGTCGGAAGCGCTCAGCGCGGCCTGGAAGGCGGCGGGATCGAGCGGCGGCGTCGTGGGGGCGGCGGCCTGCTCGGTCGGCGGGGTGGTGGTCGTGCCGGAGTCCGTGGTGCTGGTGGTCGTGCCGGTGCCACCGGTGGTCTCGGCCTTGCTGTCCCGGAACAGGGTGGGCACCAGGCACAGACCGCCGATCAGGAGGACGCCCAGCGCGCCCGCGACGACCTTGGCGCGGGTGCCGAAGCGGCTCGGCGCGGGTGTGGCCCCGGCGAAACCGGGCGGCGGGAAGCCGGGCTGGGGGTACCCGGGCTGCGGCGGGTAGCCGGGCTGCTGGTAGCCCGGCTGCTGGTATCCGGGCTGGGGATATCCGGGCGGCGCCGGCGGCCCGTACTGCGGGTGGCCGCCGGGGACCGGTCCACCGGAGACGGGCCCGCCGGAGACCGGGAAACCCGGAACCGGGCCGCCGGAGACCGGGCCGCCGGAGACCGGGCCGCCGGAGACCGGGCCGCCGGAGACCGGGAAACCCGGAACGGGGCCGCCGGAGACGGGGACACCGGGAACCGGGCCGCCGGGCAGCACCCGGATGGCCACGGCCACGGGGCGGGTGGACGTGGTGCCGGTGGCCGGGTCGACCACCGGCACGTCCACGTTCACCACCAGGCCGTCACGGGCGCCCGGTGGAAAGTAGATCGTGACGGGCGTGCCGTCGGGCGGTGTCGCGATCGTCTTCGGCGCGCCGGTGACGGCCTCTGCCTCGGTCAGTTCGACGACGACTTCAGCAGGTCGACCAGCGGAGCTGTCCCCCGTATTCACATGCATCTCCGGAGTATTCAGGGACTGCACAGGGAAGTCCATCCGTCGGGTGGGCAGCGCGGACGGGACTCGAACCCGCACATGTCCCGGGTGAAAGCCGGGCGACTCTACCAATACGTCCACCGCGCCAGGTGGTGCGTCTCGCCGGATGGATTCAGCTCGATGCTCTCATGCCCCGGCAAGGACGATCCGTTACGAAAGTGCCGCCTCTCGCGAGCGCGGCGGGAACCGAACCGAAGACTAGAAGCGCCATCAGGCACCGGCAAACGGTTCCGCCCCCGGGCACGGCTAAGATCCTGCGGGTTGAAAGGTGGACAATGGCTGACTCGATCGGGCCGCTGCGCTGGTACGCGGTACTCGCCGTGGTGTTCTTCGGCATCGTGCCGACGGTGATGGTGACCCTGCTGGTGATCGGCGGGAAGACCCCGGGCCAGGTCGGCCTCCTGCTGATCGGCGGCATCCCGCTGGTCCTGGCGGCGATCTTCTACGCCGTCCGGGGCCTGACCACCGGCTCCGACCCGGAACTGGCCGCCCGCCTGCTCAACCGCAGCATGGCTCTGGTCGCCGGGGCGGACGTGCTGCTGCTCGGCGGCAACGCCCTGATCCGGATGGCCACCTCCTAGGGCTTATCTGGTGGGCCACCCAAGTGCGAGGCGTGGTTCACCAGATGAGCCCTCGGGTCTTTCGCGGGACGGGCGAGGTCGCTACCGTTCCGGATCGTGAAGAAGGCTCTGGTTCTCGGCGGCGGTGGCGTGACCGGCATCGCGTGGCATCTCGGGTTGCTCTGCGGGCTGCAGCGGGCCGGTGTCCCGCTCGGCGACGCCGACACGGTCATCGGCACCTCGGCCGGTTCGGTGGTCGGCACCCTGCTCACCGCCGGTGTGGACCTGGAGCAGGCGGTGGCCCGGCAGGAGCACGAGGTGGCCCCGCGGCAGGCCGCGCCCCGGTCCGGCAACGACGACTGGATGGCGGCGATGGCGGTGCTGGCCGACCCGTCGGTGCCGGCCCAGCAGGCGCGGGCCCAGGTGGGAGCGATGGCGCTCGCCGCGTCCACTGCGGACGAGGAGCGCTATCTGGCGCGGATGCGGTCGCTGCTGCCGGTCGGCGACTGGCCGTCGAGCGCGCTGCGGGTGGTGGTCGTGGACACCGCGGACGGGCGGGACGTGGTGCTCGACGCGGACTCCGGGGCGCCGCTGCTGCACGCCGTCGCGGCCAGCTGTGCCGTGCCGGGACTGATGCCGCCGGTCACCATCGGGGACCGCCGATACATGGACGGCGGGGTGCGCTTCGGCGCCGGGGCCGATCTGGCCACCGGCGTGGACCGCCTGGTGGTGATCGCGCCGCTGGCGTTCCTCAGCCGGGACCGGATCGTCGCCGAGATGGCGGAGACCGGCGCCGGCCGGACGCTGCTGATCGAGCCGGACCGGGCGTCGATCGAGGCGTTCGGGCAGAGCTTCATGGACCCGGCCCGGCGACCGGATTCGGTCCGCGCCGGGCTGCGCCAGGCCGAGACGCTCGCCGATGCGGTGCGCGAGGTGTGGTCCTAAAGAAGCGCGGTGTGGTCCTAAAGAAGAGGTGTGGTCCTGGAGGACCTGCGGCGACCGGTGTACCGGCGAGGAAACGAACCGCAACCCGGTCGCACTCAGTGAAGCGCTGCCATCAGCCGGGCGGGAAGCCGAAAGAGAGGCGTTCCGGAAATGCAACCTGGCGAGAAAGGCCTCCCCCGCCATGCGCAGCGCCCGCTCCCGCGCTTCCGTCCTGGTCTCCGCGCTCCTGCTGGCCACGGCTTTTCCGTGGGCGCCCGCGCACGCCGGCGGCGCCACCGTGAAGACGTCGGCCACCGCGAGCGCCGCCCCGACTCTCGCGGGCCGGCTGGCGGCGGTGCGGACCGCCAGGAGCATCAACTACTACCCCTCGAACGCCGCCTGGTCGGCGATGTGGACCGGTTTCGACGCCACCCGCATCGACGCCGACCTCAAGAAGGCCGCCGCGCTGGGCGCGGACAACGTGCGGGTCATCGTCTTCCCGCAGGCTTTCGGTTACCCCCAGCCCCAGCGGGTGTACGCCGACCGCCTGCAGAAGTTCGTCGGTCTCGCGGACAAGCACGGGATGACCGTCAAGCTGACCCTGTTCGACTGGTGGGACGGCTACTCCGACGCCGCCCGCAGCATCGCCTGGGCGAAAGCGGTCATCGCCCCGTACGCGTCCGACCCGCGGGTGATCGCCGTCGAGCTGAAGAACGAGTTCCAGCCCGGTGACGCCGCCGCCGTCGCCTGGGTGCGCCGGCTGATCCCGGCGGTCCGTGCCGCCGCCCCGACCATGCCGCTGACCCTGTCGGTGGACGGCGCGACCGGCTCCCCCGGCATGGCGAAGATCAAGAAGGCGCTCGCGGGAACCCCGCTGGACTACTACGACTTCCACTTCTACGGCGCCTCGGAACGGGCCCTCGCCGAGATCCGCAAGGCGCAGGCCGCGGTCGCGCCGACCCCGATCGTGATCGGCGAGACCGGTCTGAGCACCGCCGAGGACAGCGAGGGCGAGCAGGCGGCGTTCCTGGCCCGGGTGTTCCGGGCCGCCCGTGAGGCGCAGGTCGGCTCGGTGTCGCCGTGGACGCTCACCGACTTCGCGGCCGGGGCGATCCCGAAGAACTCGTCGGTGTCGACGAAGCCCGCCCAGTACCGGTTCGGCCTGCACCGCGCCGACGGCACCCCGAAACTCGCGGCCACCGTGGTCCGCGACGCGTGGACCCGCGGCGCCACCCCGAACAACGTGCTCGACCTGAGTTTCGAGGCGGCCACCGGGAACTCGCCCTGGCGGGCCAACCTGACCCGGGCCGGCGCGGCCACGATCGTCTCCGGGACGGCCCGGACCGGCAAGCAGGCGGTGCGGTTCAGCGGGACCGGCCGGACCGACGCCGGGCTGCCGTCGCTGCTCACCTCCCCGATCACCCCGGTGCAGGCCGGACACAAGTGGCGGGCCGAGGCGTTCGCCCGCGGCGCTTCCGCGACCGGGACCACGGAGATCACGCTGAGCTGGTTCGGCGCCGACGGCGAGTGGATCGGGCAGCACAGCTCGAACCGGCTGCCGGCCGGCACCACGAGCTGGACGAAGCTGGTCGTGAACGCCACCGCCCCGGCCGGCGCCGCGGGTGTCCAGTTGCACCTCAAGTCCGGCGACAACAAGGGCACCGTCTGGTTCGACGACGTGGCGGTCTCTTGAGACCTTCTCGGTGTACGGAGGAGCGCGCTCACCCGTACCCAATTAAGGTCTTGAATGTGAAGGTCTTCATCACCGGGGCGGGCGGGTTCATCGCGCGGGCTCTGACCGCCCGGCTGCGCGCCGCGGGGCACACCGTCGGCGGGGTGGATCTGCGCCCGGACGACGCCGGCGGGATCGTCGCCGGCGACATCACGGCGGACGGGCCGTGGCAGCGGGCGATGACCGGCGCCGACCTGGTCGTGCACACGGCCGCGGTGGTGTCGAACGCGGTCGGCCTGGACGGCCAGTGGCGGGTCAACGTCGCCGGGACCCGCACGGTGCTGGACGCGGCGGTGCGCGCGGGCGCCACCCGGTTCGTGCACCTGTCGTCCATCCGCGCCTTCTCCGACCTGGGCTTCCCGGACGGGGTGACCGAGGACCACCCGGTGCGCCCGGACGGCAACCCGTACGTCGACACGAAGATCGCCGGTGAACAGGTGGTGCTGCAGGCCCACGCGGCCGGCGAGATCGCGGCGACCATCGTGCGGCCCGGTGACGTGTACGGGCCGGGCTCACGCCCGTGGACCGTGCTCCCGGTCCAGTTGATCAAGAAGAACCGGTTCCTGCTGCCGGCCATGGGCAACGGGGTGTTCAGCCCGGTCTACGTCGACGACCTGGTCACCGGTCTCGAACTGGCCATGTCTCCCCCGGCCGACGGCCAGATCTTCACCCTGACCGGCGGGGTCGGCGTGCCGTGCCGCGAGTTCTTCGGCCACTACTACCGGATGCTGGGCAGACGCGGCCCGCTGGTGGCCCCGACGGCGGCCGCGGTGGCGGTGGCCGAAGCGATGGGCCGCGCGATCCGGCTGACCGGCGGCCCCACCGAGGTCAACGCGATCTCGATGCGCTACTTCGCCCGTACCGGCACCTACTCCATTGCCAAGGCCCGCCACCTGCTCGGCTATGAACCGGCGATCGACCTGACCGAGGGCATGTCGCGCACCGGCCGATGGCTGCGCGCTCAGGGCCTGGTCTGAACCACCAGCGCCGGTGCGAACTCGGCCGCGGCGATCGGCGTGCCCGCTTCGAGACGGGCGATCGTGCCACGGGCCCAGGCCACCAGACCCGGCACGGCGACATCGTGCGGAGCGTCCGGGCCGAACGGCTCGATCCGGTCCGCGGCCCGGGTGAGCAGGCTGATCGCACCGGTCGCGTTGCCGCGGCGGGCGTGGGTGATACCGACCGCCAGCTGCGCGAGCCCCCGCCACAGCTCCCGCTCGTCGTCGCCGGCCGCCTTCCAGGTGCCCTCGAGGACCTCGTGCGCGTGGAACGGCCGCCCCTCCCCGAGCAGCCGGCCCGCTTCCCGCAGCGCCTCCGCCGGCGGCAGCACCAGATCCTCGGGCGTCGTCGGGATCCCGGTCATGCCCCGGGGCAGCGGCCGGCCCAGACCGTCACGCGGGCGGGCGTTCTTCGCCCGGCCCCCGGCGTCCCGGTCGCGCACCACACCACCGGCTTCCCCGGCCGGCATGTCGCTCGGCTGGCCGGAGGAGGTCGGACCGCTCGTCTCGTACACGGCACCACGGTAACGGCTCACCTCGCCCTCCGCCCCCGGAGGCCGCCCGTCAGGCCGGGAACCCGGACGCGTCGCCGGTGCGGGCCTGACCGCGCGGTGTGGTGACGATCAGGCGGGCCCGGTCCGGGGTGATCAGGCGGCGCAGTTCGCGGTCGGTGAGCAGGATGACCGGGGCGATGCGGTGCGGGGAGTCGGAGTGCCAGCCGGGGATCGCGGCGGCCAGCACGGCCCAGGCCGCGTCCGGCTGGTCGGCGTGGATCAGGCGGCGGGCCTCGTCGAGCGCCTGCAGGAAGGCGGGCGGCTCGGTGAGCAGCGGCGGGATGAAGGTGTCGATCCGGTCCAGTTCGCCGGGGGTCAGGATGCCCACGAACAGGTCCTGGTACGGCCGGATCGGCGACCGCTGCAGGAAGAGCGGGACGGCTTCGGCCCGGATCTGCTCCACCCCGATCGCGTCCAGGACGTGGGCTTTGGCGAGCACGTCGTTGCGGATCGCGTGGTGCACCATCGACGGTTGCAGGAAGGCTCCGAGGATCACCGCGAGGTACGCGGCCGCGCCCGATCCCTTGGTGGTGGCCTGGGCGAAGGCGTCGGCCGCCGCGGCGACGTCACCGCGCAGCGCCGCCGCCCGTCCGGCGGCGACGAGGTCGCTCGCGCCCTCCGGGTCCACCGGCCGGCCGTCGCGGCCGTTGAGTTCCGCGAACGAGGCCCGTTCCGCGTCGACCAGGGCGGCGAACGACTCGTGCCGTTCGCCGAGGCCGGGGTACCAGCTCGCCCAGATGTAGGCGGCCCACTCCCCACCGGCGTCGACGTCCTGCGGGTCGAGCAGCCAGTACTGTGCGTCACCGTCCCCGGAGATCAGCAGGGCCCGGTCGCCGAGCCCCGGCACGCCGGGCTCCTCGTCGTCCTCGGTCTCGTCCATCAGGCTGTCGCGGAGTTCCGGGTCGATGTCGCGGAGCCAGCCGATGGTCGCGGTGGTGCGCATGGTCCACAGGAACGGGCCGAGGTTGAGCCAGCCGTCGGACACCGCCAGGAACGCCCGGTAGCTGGGGGGCAGGGCCGTCCCGAGCCGCCGTTCCACGTCGGCGAGCCGTTCCGGGGTGGCGCCGCCGAAACCGAGCCAGCCCGCCGCCCGCTGCTCCTCGGTGATGTCGTCCAGCGCTTCGCCCGGTGCCGCACGCAGCACCTCGTCGCTGTACTCGGCGAGGTAACGCCGCCACTGTGCCACGGATCGCTCTGTCACCACTGACCACCCGCCCACTCGGACCGCAAGATCACCCGCATCGTGTCATGCCCCGCCCGCGGCCAGTTCGGCGATCCGGTTCCAGGCGGGTGACGCGACCTCGGCGGACGCCAGCGCGAGCAGCCCGGCGGCGTCCGTGCCCGGCGGCGTCTCCCCGCCGGGCTCCTGCCGAGCGAACCAGTCCCGGGTCCGCTCGGCCAGCCCGGCCAGCCGCGGGTCGTCGGGCGGCCAGTCGTACGCCTCGTCGTAGTCGCGGTAGAGGGCGCGGAACTCCGGGTCCGCGACAGCCGCGGCCTTCCCGGCGATCCAGGCGGCGACCTGCTCCGGCGCGGCGGCCTGCAACAGCACCCACAGCTCACGTTCCCGCAGCACACCGCGTTCGCTGACGCCGATCTCCCGCAAGGTGTCCAGGTAGGCGGCCACCTCCTCGGTCACGAACAGCCGGTCCCCGCCCCGCAACCGGGTGATCCGCTGCCGGGTGCGGCGGATCTGCTCGGCGCGGTCGCGCAGTCGGCGGTCGATCTCGTCGATGGCGGCGGCGAACTGCTCCGGACCGGCGTCGAGCAGTTCCCGGATGCGGGCCAGCGGCACCCCGGCCTCGGCCAACGTCCGGATCTTGACGAGCTGGACGGCGTGGTCCGCGCCGTACCTGCGGTAGCCGGAGGAGTCCCGCGGCGGCTCGGCCAGCAGTCCCCGCTCGTGGTAGACCCGCACCGCCTTGACGGTCACGCCGGCGTAGGCGGCGAGCCGGCCGATGGTCAGCAGGTGCCGGCCACCGGCCCGCGCGTAGGTCATGGCGCGCATGATCTCACTCCAGGACGCGGCGGGCCATCCGGCCGCCGGCGCACCGGTACGCCGCCCCGTCGTGATACGACACCAGGTAGTGCGCGGGCAGCCCGTCGAGCGGCAGCCCGGCCGGCGCGAACAGGCCCGCCCCGACCGGCACGTACCTGGTCGGCGGCGCCGTGAACGGGCCGCCGGCGAGCCCGGTGAGGATCCGTTCCTGATCGGGGTCGGCCGGCTCGTAGGTGATCTGTTCCTCCAGTTCCCCGCCGACCGCCCGCACGTCGATCCGCAGCTGGTCGGAGCGGTAGGTGCCCGCGTACGGCGCCGGGTCCGTCTCCTGCCGGGCCCAGACCGGGCGGCCGGTGTCCCCGGCGAGGCGGCCCAGCAGGTCGTCGTGCAGTTCCAGGGCGCGCGGGTCGTTGCCGTACGCGGCGAACACCAGGTCGTGTTCCGGCAGCACGGCGAGCACCGCGACCCCGCCCGGGGACGCGCCGGTCATGGTCAGGGCGATCGTGTCGCCGATGGGCCGGAGCAGCCAGCCGAGGCCGGTGGGGGACGCGCCGGGCGTACCGGGATCGGCGTTGATCTCGCGCATCGCCGCCAGCGATTCGCCGGACAGCAGCCCGGCGCCGAGGTGGGCCCGGCCGAAGGCCAGCAGGTCCTCGACGGTGCCGATCGGTGTGCCACCGGCCGCGGCCCACGTCGGCGGCAGCATGAACATCCGGGTGGGCCGGGCCTGGCCGGTGTCCGGGTCGGGGAAGTGCCCGATCGCGGTGGAGCGGAGGATCGCCTGTTCCGCGCCGGTGCCGGCGGCGGTCATCCCGGCGGGCTGGAAGATCTCGGTGTCGAGGAGTTCGTGGTACGCCCGGCCGGTGACCGCCTCCAGCAGATGCCCCGCGACGATCATGCCGCCGTTGCTGTAGCTGAGGTGCTCGCCCGCGGGGAAGAGGCTGCCGCAGTCCCGGCCGAGCCGTTCCAGGTAGGAGGTGCGCGGGAAGAACAGTTCGGCGTCGATCCCGCTGGTGTGGTTGAGCAGGTGGCGGACCCGGATCCGCTCGGCCGCCCCGGGGGTGGTGAGCCGGAACCCCGGCAGCAGGTCGGTCACCCGGTCGTCGAGGCTGATCCGGCCCAGTTCGGCCTGCCGCATCACCAGCGTCGCCGTCATGACCTTGGTGATGGATCCGAACAGGAATCCGGTGTCGTCGCGCATCGGGGCGCCGGTGGTCAGGTTGGCGGTGCCGTGCGCGAACACCGTCTGCTCCCCCGCCCGGCTGATCCCGGCGACGTAGCCGGGCACTCCGCTGTCCCGGCAGAAGTCGACGATGCTGTCCCGGCGGAAGTCGGCGATCCGTGTCATCTGGTTCATGCCGACGATCATCGAACCCTGCCCCTGGGGCAGGGTCAAGCACCGATTCCCACCCGGGCGAGCGCCCCGCATTCCAGCGCCGCCCACATCGCGCCGTCCGGCCCGGTGGTGATGCCGTGCGGCTCGCTGCCCGGCTGCGGCAGCTCGTACGAGTCGACCTTGCCGTCGGTGGTCATCGCGCTGATCCGGTTGCCGGCCCACTCGGTCATCCACAGCCGCCCGTCCGGTCCGGTGGTGATGGCGTGCGGCCGCCCGGCCCGGTCCGGCAGCGGGAACTCGGTGATCGTGCCGTCCGTGCCGATCCGGCCGGCCTGACCGGCGCCGATCTCGACGAACCAGACCGCGCCGTCCGGTCCCAGCGTGACCCCGACCGGCGCGGCGTCCGGCGTGGGCAGCGGGAACAGGCTGATCTCGCCGGTCGCGGCGATCCGGCCGATCGCGTTGGCCTGGTTCAGCGCGAACCACATCGCTCCGTCCCCGCCCGCCGTGATCGCCGCCGGATATCCCCCGCCGGGCACCGGAAAGCCGGTGATCACGCCGCCGGTGGTGATCCGCCCGATCCGGCCGGCGCCGCCCTCGGTGAACCACAGCGCCCCGTCCGGCCCGGCGGCGATCCCGAACGGCGCGGCTCCCGGCGTGGGCAGCGGATGGGTGGTGACCACGCCGGCCGTGGTGATCCGGCAGATCGCGTCCGCCTGGTTGAGCGTGCACCAGAGCGCCCCGTCCGGCCCGGTGGTCAGGACCGTGGGTGTCGAGCCGGCGCCCACGTCGAACAGCGCCGGCTCGCCGCCGGGCGCCAGTCGCCCGACCTGCCCGCCACCGGCGACCGTGAACCACAGCGCGCCGTCGGGGCCGGCGACGACCGCGTAGGCCCCGGCCGGGACGGCGAAACTCCGCACTGTCATCCCTACACCTCTCGTTAATGCAACAACTGTCGCGTTAAGATGCTGCCATGAACGAGCCGACCGCGCCAGCCCGCCGTCCCGGGGGCCGCACCGCCGAGGTCCGCCGCCGCGTCCTGGCCGCCACCCGTGACCTGCTCGTCGAGCGGGGGTTCGACGCGCTCGGCATCGACGCCGTGGCCGAGCGCTGCGGCGTGCACCGCACCACCGTCTACCGGCGCTGGCACGACGTCGGCGGCCTGCTCGCCGACGTGCTGGCGCAGGCCGCCGGTGACGACTGGACCCCGCCGGACACCGGGTCGCTCGCCGGTGACCTCGTCGCCCTCAACCGCGAGGTCCATTCCGCGCTCACCACCGGCCCCCCGATCACCGGCGCGCTGATCGCCGCGTCGTTCCGATCGGCGCGGGCCGCCGAGGCGCTGCGCGCCTTCTGGGACGACCGCTATGCGCGGTGTGCGGTGATCGTCGAGCGGGCCGCCCGGCGAGCCGAGATCCCGGGGCGGACGGACCCGCGCCGTCTGCTCGTCGCCGCCACCGCCCCGCTCTATCACGAGCTGGTGCTGCTGCGTGCCCCGTTCACCGCCGGCCAGGCCGAGACGGCCGCCCACGACACGGCGGCCGGGGCCCGGGCCGGCGCGTTCACCGTCCCGGGCCCCGCCTGAATCCCCCGGTCAGAAACCGGCCAGCGGCACGTCGCCGCTCGCGCCCCAGTTCTGGCGCAGGATCTTGCCAGGGGTGTACCAGGTCTTGTTCGACGGCCGGTACACACCGATCTCGTCCTTGCCGTCCCGGTTGAAGTCGCCCACGATCGGCTTGTCGCCGCGCAGTCCCCAGTTCTTGCGCAGCACCTTGCCGGGCGTGTACCAGGTGCCGTTCGACGGGCGGTACACCGCGATCTCGTCCCGGCCGTCGCCGTTGAAGTCGCCGGCCAGCGGCACGTCGCCCTTCACACCCCAGTTCTTGCGCAGCACCTTGCCCGGGGTGTACCAGGTCTTCGTGGACGGCCGGAACACCGCCGGCTCGTCCTTGCCGTCCCGGTTGAAGTCGCCGGTCACCGCCAGGTCGCCCTTGTTGCCCCAGTTCTTCAGCCAGATCCGCCCCGGCTGGTGCCAGGTCTTCGTGGACGGCCGGAACACCGCGACGTCGGCCTTGCGGTCCCCGTTGAAGTCGCCGACCAGCGGCTGGTCACCGCGGTTGCCCCAGCCCTTGCGGAGCACCTTGCCCGGCACGATCCACTGTCCGCCCGACGGCCGGAACACGCCGATCCCCGCGCTCGGGGCCGGCTTGGCGCAGTTCCCGCTGGTCAGCTGGTAACCGTTGCGGTTCGGGACGGCCCGGCCGCCGAACACCACCGCTTTACGCTCCGGACCCTTGGTGCCCCAGGCCACGGAACCGTTGTTGTTGTCGTCGTGCATCTGCTCGTAATGCAGGTGAGGGCTCTTGCCGTTGGTACCGGACTGACCGGCCAGCCCCAGCCGCTGCCCCTGCTTGACGGTCGCGCCCCGGGGCACGTCCCGGCGCTGCAGGTGCATGTACGTGGTGAACCAGCCACCGCTGTGCTTGAGCACCACGGTGTGCCCGGCGCCCGAGTCGTATCCGGAGTACCAGGCGGTGCCGGCCGCGGACGCCACCACCGGGTTGCCCAGGGTGGCCGTCTCGGGCACCCGGTCCAGGTCGAGAGCGGGCCAGTGTTTGCCCCACGGGTAGGAGACGAAGCGCTGCCCGCACGGGAACGGCGCCTGGAAGGCCGGCTTGGCGCCGGCTGCGGCGGCCACACCGGCGCCGAGATCGGTGGTGGGATCGGCGGCGGCCGGGGCGGCCAGGCCGGTGTACGAGACACCGGCGACGAGTCCGAAGAGGGCGGCGCGTTTGGCCGCATCGATGAATCTCATGCCGTTGAGCGTGCGGCGAAACGGCTCCGGTGTGATCCTGTGAGCTCACGGGGTACGCGGCGGCAGCAGACGTAAGTGCTGGTCGGTGACGAGGTTGAAGCGCAACGCGACGCTGACGACGGCTTCCCGGCGAGAGTCCTGCGCGCCGGCGCGACGGCGGATCCGCAGTTTGTGATCGGCCAGGTAGTCGATGTGGAAGTTCACCGCGCTGCGGGTCAGGCCGAGCCGGTCGGCCACCTCCGGAACGAGCGGGATCGCCACCGACGAGCCGTCCCGCAGCCGCGGCTCGCAGAGCGCCACCAGGATCAGGAAATACTTGGCCGCCTCGTCGAGGGAGAACGCGGCGACCGTCGCGGCGCCGGCGGCCTCCGGATCGGCGGCCGGGTCGGCGAAGGCGTGATCCGGCGCGAACACCAGGAACTCCACCGTGCCGTCGTCGACCGGGATGCTGAGCCGGGCGAACTCGAACGGCACCGGCGCCCCGAGCCGCCGCGGCGCGATCTTGAGGTGCTCGCCGCCGCCTTCCGGGTTGTCGATCACGTAGGTGCGCTCGGAACTGAGGTTGTCGATCAGCCAGTGGTCGGCGGTGGCGGTGATCCGACCGGCCAGCCGGGACACGCCCGGGTGCGGCAGCACGATCCCGGCCCGGTCGGCACGGCCGAACGTGACACTCTGGCCCGGGGCCAGCTCCACCGATCCGGCGCCGGCCGGGAGTTGCACGAGCACACTGGACATGTCAGTACCCGTACTCCGCGACCTTGGCCTTGACCTCCCGGATGTACTGCTCGGCCTTGGGCGGCACACCCTTCGCCTCGCGGACCGCGTCGCCGCCCATCCGGTACCCGGCGGCGATCAGCGACTGCTGGTCACCGGGCAGATAGCCGACGGTGGTCACCAGGCTGCACAGGAACCGGCCCAGCGCGGCGATCGCATCGTCCGGGTTCAGATAATCGGCCTTGCGGCCCGGCGGTTGCGGCGCCCAGTGCTCGAAGACCCGCGGCGTCCACATGGCGATGCCGTACTCGTCGGTCGCCGGGGACCGTCTGTTCGGATCGAAACGGCTCTCCGCGTACAGCATCGCGGCGATCAGCGCCGGCGTGACCGCCTTCTGATGGCAGCTGTGCGCGGCCTCGGTGATCGCCGTCCGGTACTGCTGCGGCACGGCCGCATCCGGTCGCAGTTCCCCGGACACCGTCTCCGGCGCCAGCATCCGCTGGGCGGTCGCGGCACCGCCGCCGATCAGCACGGCGAGCGCCGCGGCGGCCCCGATCAGCCAGGCCCGGCGCCTCCGGCGGGGCGGTCCCCCGTGCGGCATGCGGGCGGCCAGGTCGCGGGTCACTTCCATTCTTTCCTGGTACGGGACAGCGAGGCAGTCCCGGATGATCGCCTGCCACACGGCCGGGACGGAGGGCGCCAGGCGCAACTGGACCTGACCGGCCGCGTACCCCCGCACCTCGGCGGCCCGGGCCTGCGCGGCCGCCCCGGCGAACGGGTGCACGCCGCCGGTCAGCACCTCGTGCGCGATCACCCCGAACGCCCACACGTCGGTCGCCGGCCGGGTCAGCACCCCCTTCTCGCTGAGCCGCCGCTCCCACCACTCCGGCGGCAGATAGTCCTGGGTGCCGACCGCCTCGGTGTACGCGTGCGTGCCCTCCAGCTCGGCCGCCACCCCGAAGTCGGCGACCCGCACCGACCCGTCCTCGGCCAGCAGCACGTTCCCCGGTTTCAGATCGCCGTGCACCCAGCCCTCGGCGTGCATGTGCTCGAGCGCTTCCCACAGCTCGCGCAGAATCCGCGCCGCGTCCGGCAGCGGCCGTTCCGGATTCTCGTCCAGCAGGCTCCGCAGACTGGTCCGGGCCCGCTCCATCACCAGCACGGTGGTGCCGTCCGGCTCCCGCAGCACCTGATGGGTGCGGATCAGCCGGGCGTGCCGGGCCCGCTCACTGAACGCCAGCTCACGCGCGACCGCGGCCTCCGCCGGGGCACCCCGGCCGGCCGGCAGGAACTTGAGCGCCACCCGGCGGGGCAGATCGGGTGGCGCCCCTCGCCGCGGGCGACCCGCGTAGACACTGCCCCAGTGCCCCGAACCGAGGTGGTCGGTGACCTCGTAGTCACCGACCACCGTACCCGGAAAGACATTTACCGGCCTCACTGCCACAGGGGCATGTTAGCGGCTCCTCACCACCATCCGGTGCATTTGTGCGTCCGCTTGCCGGCCACGTAGAGATCGCCGCACGCCCGGAACTGGACACTCGGCCCGCCGGTCGGCAGCGCCCTGGTGAATCCCCTCGCCCCGGACCTGCCGACCCGCTCCGGGCCGCACTGCCGGTGCCGCTGGCGCGGGCTGGTCCGCCAGTCCATCCACACCCGGTCGCGGGCGGTGGTCCTTCCCGACATCTCGGCCCAGCCGTACTGGCCCCAGTGGTTGCGCCCGGCCATGATCTGGATCCGCCGGCCATGGAAGGTGACCGGTTTGAAGGCCCGGTAGTTGCTGACGCCGGTCCGGGCGTTCTTCGGATTGATCGAGCTGGACCCGCAGTTCCCGCTGTACGCCAGCGCCGCCGACTGCGGAGCCACCACCCCCGCGGCCAGCGTGCCGGCCGCGATCGTCAGGGTGAGCATCCGCTGCAGAGTTGATCGCATGTGCCGCTCCCGTTCCGTCCAGGCGGGCCTGGAACGGCCCGCCTTCTCGAAAGTTAGGAGCGGGCGCCGCTGCCGATAACCCGTCGGCTCACAGGTTGCGCGCGGGGGCCACGGCGTGCCGCCCACCGTCCCCGGCGTCGGCCGGCGCGTCCGGGAGCGGCAGCGCACCCCCGGCCAGGGCGGCCAGCATCACCAGACGTGCGACTGCTCGTGCTTTACGCAAGGAACTCCCCTGAGAACTTTTCGGCTTTTAGGCCGGTTCGTCCTGAACAGTGGCACGGTGCGATGGTTCCAGCCAGCCGGGGTGAGTCGATCGAGGTCAGCCGAACGTCCAGGTCAACACCGATCCGGTGCGACCGACCGACCCCGCGGCCACCGTTCGGCACCGCCGGGGAGACCCATGGTGGATCAACCGATGAGTTCCGCGGCCAGGACCGGTCTACCGAATTCCGGACCCGTCACCAGGAGGACATCATGGGCAAGATCCATATCGACCTGTTCACCACGCTCGACCTGGTCGCGCAGGCCCCCGGCGGTCCTGACGAAGACCCCGAAGGCGATTTCCGGTACGGCGGATGGCAGGCCCCGCTGACCGACGAGGTCGTCGGCGACCAGATCACCGGGAACATGCCGGGCATCGACGCCCTGCTGCTGGGCCGCCGCACCTACGACATCTTCGCCGCCTACTGGCCGCACCAGACCGGCGAGATCGCGGACCGCTTCAACGAGATCCCCAAGTACGTGGCCACCCGCGGGAGACTCGACCTCGACTGGACCGGCGCCACCGCCATCGGCGCCGACCTGGCCGGCGAGGTCCGGGCCCTCCGCGGCCGGCACGCCGAAACCCACGTGATCGGCAGCCTCGACCTCGTCCAGACCCTGCTCCGGGAACGGCTGTTCGACCAGCTCAACCTGTGGGTGTACCCGATCACGCTGGGCACCGGGAAGAAGGTCTTCGACGGCGGCGCCGTACCCAGCAGCCTGACCCTCCTCGAACCGCCGCTCACCTCCCCGAAGGGCGCGGTGCTGCTGCGGTACGGCCTCGAGCCCGGCACCCCCGGCACCGGCCAGATGTGACCCCTCCCGAACGGGCCGGGTCAGCGGACCGGCGGAGCTGGCGCGTCGCCCCACCGGCCGGGTCAGCCGCGCCAGCGGAAGTCGGCGACGACGGCCCGGTGGTCGGACGGATGCAGGCCGTCGATCGGGTCGCCGGCCAGCCGTACCCTGTCGATCCCGATGTCCTGATCTTCACGGCCGGCCCGGAAGAAGATGTGATCGATCCGCTGGTCGATCAGTTGCGGACCGGCCGACAGAGGCGCCTGCGGATGCGTCGACGGCAGCGTCACCGCATCCGCCGCTCCCCCGCCGGCGCTCCACGCATCGATCAGCACGTCACGGACCGGACGCAGCACCGGCGAATCCACCGCGGCGTTCAGGTCACCCATCAGCAGCACCGGGCACGGCCCGTCGAAACGCGGATCGGTGGCCAGACCGGCGATGAATGCGGCCTGCGCGATCCGGTCGTCGGTGTACGGCACACCGTGATCGAGGCACGCCGCCACGATCGGCAGCGGCCCCACCGGATGATCGACCCGGACCGTCAGTGCCACCGGATCCCACGCCCGATGACGAGCCGGCATGACAGGGGCCTCCCACCCGAGAACGGGCCAGCGGCTCAGCACCGCGATCCCGAGCTCACCGCCCTCCGGCCCCGGCGGCGGAAACGACGGCGACGCGAACACCGCGTGCATGCCGAGCGCCTCCGCCAACTCGTCCGCCTGCGTGCTCCCGTCCTCGCCCCAGACCTCCTGTAACGCGAGCACATCCGGCCGTTGCCGCTCCAGGGTGGCGCGTATCCCCGGTTGCCGCGCCTTCCAATCCGGACCGAACCGCCACCAGATGTTCCAGGTCATCGCCCGTAGCGTGCTGTCACCCATTCCCGCCGGATACCCACTCCCGCCGATCCCTCCCTTACCTGTCGACGGGCAGGCAAGCCCGGCGCTCTACGCGGGTGGCGGCCGGGATCCTGGCGTCGATCCCTTTCCCGGCCGACCTGGTCGCGTACCGGCCAGACCCCTTCCGGCCGGCTCATCAGCACCGCCTCGGCGCCAGCCGCAAACCCCGGCTGGTCGTCACGGCTGTCTCCCGCCGGTGGAGCCAGCCGTGACGACCAGCCGGTCAAGATCCGCCGCCGCACGGACGGTTCCAGCGCCGGGAAGGCCGGGAGTCGGGCTCGGCAGGAGCGGGTGCGGTCGGCGGAAAACGTCAGGGGTGGCCGCTACCGTGTCCTCATGACGGGGCGCATCAGGCACGAGACGGACGCCGAACTGATCGATCGGCCCGCCGGCGGCCTGGAGGACGCCTGGGTCGGGCGGTGGAGGGACGACATGCGGGCCGGGCTGGCGGGGCTGCTGGGCAGGTTCGAGGCGCGGTTCGGGTTTCCGCCCGAGGAGCACGAGGTCGCCGGCCCGGTGAGCGAGGAGCAGCTCGCCGGTCTCGCCGAGCTGCACGGCGACGGTCTTCCCGCGGATCTGGTGACGTTTCACCGTGTGGTCGCGGAGGTTGATCTGCCCGATGTCGAAAACGGTTACTGGATCCACTCCCCGCCGCTTCCGGGCGAGGATCCGGGTCATCCGCGCCGGCTCACCGACGGGCGTCGTGTGGTCGTTTTCGGCAGTGACGGTGGTGGCGGGCTGTTCGCCCTGACGGCGGGGCCGGGGTCGCCGGTGCTCCGGTTGGCGGGCGGGTCCTTCTTGGGCGGCGCCTATGACGCCGACCACGCCGCACCGGTTGCGGCCGACCTGCAGGAATTCCTGACGTCACTCCTCAGGGAGGTTACTGAGGCGGCACGAAAGGGAGACGGTCACTGAGGTGCGGCGGCGACGACAGCGGTCTCACGATCGGGCGCGAGGCGAGGCACCGCGGAGGCGAGGCACCGCGGAGGCGAGGCACCGCGGAGGCGAGGCGCTGCGGAGATGATTCCGCCGCCGGACGGGCCTGCCATGCGACGGCGTTCCGGGGACAGCAGAGCACCGGTCGGGAGGAACGGCTGCCGTCCGGAAGGGACGGTCGTGCCTGATCCCGTGAGGTCACGAAGCTACAAATCACTCTTCTCCTAGTCGCCTATCAGGTAGTCGTTGGCCTATAGTCGCTTGCATGGCCTCGAGGATTTATCTGGTGGGAAATTATGAGATCAGCGAGATGCTCGGCAAGATCAGTCGGCAGCGGGTCTACCAGATCACCCGGCGCGCCGACTTCCCCCGGCCGGTCGCCAAACTCGCGCAGGGCAAGGTGTGGTTAGGGGAGCAGGTGGAGGCATGGATCGCCACCCGCCGCGGCAAACGCGCCGACCGACCATCCCCTCCGGACACCGCCGCCGACCGACCATCCCCTCCGGACACCGCCGAGCGACCATCCGCGACGACCCCCGGCGCGGACATCCGCACCGGCCAACCACCCGGCCCGGCCATCGACACCGAGACCGACCAGCGATCGGGGCCGGGCATCAACGGACAGGCGAGGGCGGGCGCCGGCCACGCCGAGCCGGTCGCCGGTCAACGGGACGAGGAGCCCGCCGCGGAGTGAGTGCCAATCTGTTCCGGCGGAGCTGATCAGTGCGTTCGGGCCGGGGCCGACGAACGGGTGGCAGGCACGGCGCCGGCTCCCGTGTGCTCGGCTGCGGTCCGGCCGCACCGTCGACGACCTGCAGGGACGAACGGTCCACACCCGCTCCGGGGCGCCGTTCCCGCCGACACGGCACCTTGCTCTGAGGTGCGCGGGACTGCGGTGTCAATCGTCTTGGATATCGCGGAGCATGCGCATGGCACGAGAGTCGCCGGTTGCGTGTCGGAGCAGGTCGATGAGTGCAGCATCCGGTCCGCAGCGGTCAGCGATGGCGGAGCGGAGTTCATCCCGTTCTACCGGCAGGAGACGGTCGAGTTGGCCGACCGCGAACTGATATGTCCACCGCAGGGGCTGCCGCTCCTCACGGCGCAGACCTCCGACCAGGTACGGCAGTACCACCCCAGAACTGATCGGATGGAAGGTCAACGCGGGTTCGACCGGCCGTTCCCAGCGCCGGCCCCGCAAGATCAGGCCGCCGCCCCATTGACCGGACCAGAAATCGCTACGGTCGAAGAGTCCGGTACACACCCACTCCGCGAAGGAGGTGCGGTGCACGGGTTCCGCGCCGATGAGCGCCAGGAACCGGTTCGCTCGTACCAGGGCCGGTGAACGTCGTCCCTGCAGGTAAGACGACAAGTAGGCGCCCCACGCTTCGGACAGAGGGCCCTCAGGCAGCGGCGAATCGGCGAGGTCGTCAGGAACCAGGCGATCCATGACGCCGATTATCCGCCGCAGAGATCATGCTCTGGCAACATGACCGACGGCACCGGATCCCGACGTCGGCGACTGCCCCGCGGACTGATGGCCGACGTGCGGTGCCGCCCCGGCGCGTCAGGCCGGCAACAGGTCCGCAGGTCCGGCCGTCGAGATCGGGCCGGACGAGTTCGCGGTGCCGCCTATCCGTAACCGGCGCAGAGATCTGCGGGGATGGGAGTGATGATGCGCATGTCATCCGGGTCGAACCGGACGTCCACTACGTCGTGGTCGGTAGCGATGCTCACATGGCCGGCCTCGACCGATCGGATCCGGCGGTACGCGGCCACCTCGGAGAACAGACAGCCGGCGTCGGCAGCGATGAAACGCAGGCCGTCTCGCCGATAGATGGCCACGTCCCAACCCTCTTCACCGAGGACGGATGTCCAGGGAAGTACGCGAGCCTCGTACCGGCCGTCTGCTGAGTAGGTCCGGTCGACGAAATCTTCGCCACGACCGTCGACCAGGGCAGCCACGCCGACGAAGAAGATGGCGACGGTGCTGCCAGCGACGGTGACCGCTGACCGTCGGCGATGCTCCGGCGAGATCAGCAGGACGACCGCTGTGCTGAGCACCAGGCAGATCAACGGCCAGCACAGTGCCGCCGGCGGTCGATGATCCTCGAGGAGGACGAGGTCTCCCGGCGTTCGCCCACGTCAGCATCACTGAAATCGCCATGGTGACGGCGGCACCGGCCCACAGCAGGCGCCACCGCATCCGCGACGGGAGCGTCCGAGACATCCGCAACGACTACCTCCGACCGGCCGATTCATTCGAGTCATCGGTGAAACGATCATGATGCTGGCGGCCCGGGTGATCCGGCACCGCCGTTCGGGCTGATCCCCGGTGGGACGACAAGCTCACCGGCGGGTCACCAGGCCGGACTCGTAGGCGAGTCCCTCCGCGACCAGCAGCAGAATCTTCTTCTCCCGGCTGGTCAGCAGGTCCAGCGCTGGCCAGCAGGTCCAGCCCGACCGGGTGCGGCCGTGCCGGGATCGGTCCCGGCGGCCTGCACCGCCGCGGGTCTGCCGGGTGGTGGTTGCCGTTCAGGGGCCGGGATGGCCGGCCACGCCCATCTCGGTGAACATCGCGTCGGCGGCGTGGCGCAGCCGGACGGCCTGTTCCGGGTCGTCGGCGCAGGCGGCCAGGCCGGCGGTGGCGCACGCGATGGCGTAGGGGTTGCGCCAGTGGCGCCCGACCGCGAGCGCCCGCTCGTACGCCGCCCGCGCGCCCGGCACGTCGCCGGAGAGCCGCAGCGTGGCCGCGTAGTCGTTGAGGAAGTCGGCCTCGAACCGGATGCCTCGGGTCTGTGCGGCGACCTCGACGGCGATCCGGTGCTGGGCCAGCGCCTCCTCGAACCGGCCCTGTTCGGCCAGCACCACCCCGAGTTCGGTGCGAACCTCCTGCTCGAACGGGGTGAGTCCGAGCCGCACCGCGATCCGCAGGGCGATCTCCACGTACCGCTGGGCGGCCGTGGCGGTCAGCAGCCCGAGCCGCCGTCTGCTGCGCTGGATGTAGAGCAGGGTCCCGGCCTCGAAGTGCTCGTCGCCCTGCCCGAGCGTGCCGAGCAGCGCCAGCCGGTCGGCCCGCAGCGCCTCCCGCCACCGGCCGAGCCGCTGGTAGGCCAGCGACATCTGCATCGTCACCGGCTGCACGGCCTGCAGCCCGGTCAGGTTGCCGAGGGCGATGCTGTCCCGGGCCACCTCGACGGCGTCGGCGAACCGGCCCATCGAGATGTGGATGCTGGCGAGGTTGCCCTTGGTCCGGGCGATCGACTCGAGGTCCTTCTGCCGTTCCCGGATCCGCAGACTGACCTGCAGATAGTGGGACGCCTTCTCGTAGGCGCCGGTGCGGTAGTGCGCCGAGGCCACATAGTTGGCCATCTGTGCCATGCCTTCGTCGTCACCGTGTTCCCCGGCGACGGCGAGGCCCCGCTCGTTGAGGGCGGCGACGTCGTCGTTGTAGCCGCGGTAGTACAGCTGGTACCAGGCTGCTCGCGGGATCCACCAGGCGTACTGCGGATAGCCGGCCCGGACTGCCGCGTCGAGGAAGGCGAGCAGGTCGCGGCGGTGCCGTTCGAGGCGGGCGCTCGGTTCGGTGATCGCGGCGAGCAGGTCGGGCCGTAGCAGCGGCAGTCCTTTCAGGTCGCGTTCCACCATGGACCGCAGCGCGGTGGAGACCGTGGCCACCAGCGCGTGGGTCTCCAGGTTGAGCACGCCGAGCACGGCGGTGGACCGGTCGACCGCGGGTGTCGGCAGCGCCGCCGCGTACTCACGCAGCAGGTCGTGCAGCCGGTAGACGCCGAACTCCGGCTCCTCGATGAGGCGCGCGTCGACGAGTTCGTCGAGGAGGCCGACGACGTCGTCGAGGGGCAGCCCGGTGAGCGCGGCCGCCGCCGGGGCGTCCGGGGACGTGCCGGGGTAGACGCCGAGGAGCCGGAACAGCCGCTGCGCCGGGACGCTGAGGTGGCTGTAGGAGAGGGCGAACGCGCTGACCACGGTCCGGTTCTCCACGGCCAGTTCGGGCAGGGCGTCGGTGCCGAGCCGGCGGACCAGGTCGGCGACCCGCCAGTGCGGGCGCTGGGCGAGCCGGGCACCGGCCAGCCGCACCGCCAGCGGCAGGCCGCCGCAGCGCCGGACGACCTCGGCGGCGGCCTGCGGTTCGGCTCGCACCCGGTCGCCGGCGATGCGTTCCAGCAGGGCGACCGCCTCCTCCGCGTCGAGCAGCGGCACCGGCTCGGGGCGTACCCCGTCCAGTCCGGACAGCCGGCGGCGGGCGGTGACCAGGGCGAGGCTGTTGCCGGAGGCGGGCAGCAGGTCGGCGACCTGGGCGCTGGACGCGGCGTTGTCGAGGACGACCAGCAGACGGCGGCGGGCCACTTCGGTGCGCCACAGGCCGACCCGGCCGACCAGGTCGGCGGGGATCGCCTCGGCGGACAGGCCGAGCTGGCGCAGCAGCACGAACAGGGCCGCCGCCGGGTCGACCGGGTCCTGCTCGCTGTGGCCGTGCAGGTCGACGAAGAGGTGCGCGTCGGGGTAGCGGTCGCCGGCCAGCGCGGCGACGTGCAGGGCCAGGGTGGTCTTGCCGGAACCGGCCATGCCGTCGACGACGAGGACGGCCGGTTCGGCCGGGTCGGCCTCGGCGATCCGGCCGAGCAGCCGGCGGACCAGCCCGTCGCGGCCGGTGAAGTCGCGGACCGTCCGCGGCAGGCAGCGCACCAGGCCCGGATCGCCGGCCGGCACTCCACTGAGGATCTCCCGGTGCACCGCCTGCAACTCCGCGCCCGGGTCGATGCCGAGTTCGTCGCGCAGGGTGTCGCGGGCACGACGGTATTCGGCGAGCGCGTCGGCCTGCCGGCCGGCCCGGTGCAGCGCCAGCATCAGCTGCCCGCGCAGCCGCTCGCGGAGCGGGAACCGCTCGACCAGCGGTGTCAGCTCGGCGAACAGCTGCCGGGCCCGGCCGGCGGCGAGTTCCAGGTCGGCCCAGTCCTCGACGGCCAGCAGGTACTGCTCCTCGAGGGCGGCCGCGGCCTGCCGGACCCCGGGCGCGTCGATCTCGGCACAGGCGGCGCCGCGCCACAGGTCCAGGGCCCGGCGGTACGTCTCCGCGTCCTGGGTGGTGCGGGCCGTCTCGACGAGCCGCGCGAAGACCAGGGTGTCCAGGTCTTCGGGGCCGACGCGGATCCCGTACCCCGCCCGATCGGTCAGGATGACGTCGGCGGGGAGCAGCCGCCGCAGGCGGGAGACGCACGTGTGCAGCTGCCCCCGGGCGGTCGCCGGCGGTGTCTCGCCCCACACCGCCTCGACCAGTTCGCTGAAGCCGACGATTCGGTTCGGGTGGAGCAGCATCATCGCCAGGACGATGCGGTCGCGCCCGGCCGTCACCGCCACCTGCCGCCCGTCGCCGACGACCGTCAGCGGCCCGAGGATCCGGTAACGCACAGTGCTCGTCCTTTCGCCGGGCCGCGACTCCCGGTTACTTCGCCGAGCAGACCTTCTTCAGGTCGGCGATCGCCGCGTCGAGGGCGGTCTTGCTGGGCTTCTTGTCCGGCGTCTTCTGCCACGCCTCGTCGACGGCCAGCATCTCGTCGTGCACCTTGTCCGCCGCGGCCTGCACCTCGGCGCCGGCGTCGGCGGCCTTCGTGTTCAGCTCGGCGGCGGCGGCGATGTACGCGGCGCCGGCGGCGAAGTGCCCGGCCGGCGGGCCGATCTTCTCGGCCTCGTCGATCAGCTTCTGGTTCGCCCGGAGGGAGGCCGCCAGTTCGCCGCAGGCCTTGACGTCGGCCAGGTTGTCGGCGCCCGGGATCCCGGCGGCGGCCGAGGGCGGCGCGGGCGCCTCGGTGCCGGCGTCGGCGTTGCCGGCCGGGGCGCTGGCACCCGTGGTCGGAGCGGGTTCCTCCTTGGCCGGGTCGCAGCCGGTCAGCACCGCGACCACGGCGAGAGAGGAGAGAACAAGTCCGAGACTCTTACTGCGCACTGTCGATCCTTACGTATTCGTCCCCGTTGGAGATCGAAAGCTAGCAGAGTGTCGATCTGCGGGGTCGCCGAGTTTCCACGACCGCGCAGGGTGATATGTGATCGTGACTCAGCCTCGTCCCCGAAGATCCTTTTCGGCGGGGGTACGGGCGTGCGCGTACCGGGCGGCGGTATGGTTCTCGATCTCCTGGTGGAACGAGGGCTCGCGTGCTCCGGAAATCGCCCGGTGAGCAGCGAAACGGGACGCGGGTCGAGTTGATCGACTGGGTGACGAACGAGGGATGGTGTAGTGGCCGAACGGCCCGGGTAAGAGCCAGGGAATCGCGCTTCTTCGGGGGGACGTCACTTGCTGATCACCATCGGCATCCTGGCGATTGTGCTGCTCACGGCCGCTACCGGCTATTTCGTGGCGCAGGAGTTCGCCTACGTGGCGGTGGATCGGGAGCGGCTCCGGGTGCTCGCCGACTCCGGTGACGCCGCCGCCGAGCGCGCTCTGCGGGTCACCCAGAAGCTCTCGTTCGTGCTCTCCGGCTCGCAGGTCGGCATCACCGTGACCGCGCTGCTCGCCGGTTACGTCGCCGAGCCGTTCCTCGGCAAGGGCACCGCCGAGCTGCTCGGCCTGGCCGGCGTGCCGGAGGCGGTCAGCACCACCCTGTCGATGGTGGTCGCGCTGCTGTTCGCGACCGTCGTGCAGATGGTGCTGGGCGAGCTGGCGCCGAAGAACCTGGCGATCGCGAGACCGGAGGCCGTGGCCCGGGCGCTGTCCCGCTCCACGATGATCTACCTGACCGTGGCCGGCCCGCTGATCCGGATGTTCGACGCCACCGCGAACCGGCTGCTGCGGGCGGTCGGCATCGAGCCGATCGAGGAGCTGCCGCAGGGCGCCACCTCCGAGGACCTGGACCGGATCATCGAGGCGTCGAGCGCGCACGGGGTTCTGGACGCCCGAGCGGCGCGGCTGCTGGATCACGGGCTGGACTTCCGGACCCGTACCGCCGCCCAGGTGATGCGGCCCCGGGTGGACGTGACCGCGGTCAACGCGGCCGAACCGGCGTCCCGCGTGGTGGAGCTGCTGGACACCGGCCACTCCCGGTTCCCGGTGATCGGCGACGGCCTGGACGACGTGGTCGGCATCGTCTCGATCGCCGACGTGGTCACTTTGGAGCCGTCGGTGCGGTCCACCACCCCGGTCAGCACGCTCACCACTGCTCCGGTGGTGCTGCCCGAGTCGTGCACGCTGCCGCAGGTGCTGGACCGGCTGAAGGCCACCCACCGGCAGATGGCCGTGGTGGTCGACGAGTTCGGCGGCTTCGCCGGCATCGTCACCCTGGAGGACGTCGCCGAGGAGCTGGTCGGCGAGATCCGCGACGAGGACGACCTGCCGGAGCCGGTGATCGAGCAGCGGCACGACGGCGCCTGGACGGTGCCCGGCCAGGCCCGGATCGACGAGGTCGCCGAGGGCACCGGCATCCGGCTGCCCGTGGACGAGCTGTACGACACCGTCTCCGGGCTGATCTCGGCGCGGCTCGGCCGGCTGCCCGGCGTGAAGGAGAGCGTCGACGTGGAGCTGCCGCCGCTGATCGACGAGGACGGCGAACCGGTGCCGCAGGGCACCGTCCGGCTGACCATCCTGGAGGTCCACCGGCACGTGCCCGCGCGCGTGGCGATCAGTGAGGTGAACGAGTGAACACGGTCTGGTCCCTGGTGATCTCACTGTTCCTGCTGGTGTCCAACGGGTTCTTCGTGGCCGCCGAGTTCGCGCTGGTCGCGGCGAAACGGCACCGGCTGGAGACGGCGGCCGCCGAGGGCTCCCGGGGTGCCCGCGCCGCGATGGCCGGCACCCGGCGGCTGTCGCTGATGCTGGCCGGCGCGCAGCTGGGCATCACCCTGTGCACGCTCGGGCTGGGCGCGCTCGCCAAACCGGCGATCGCGCACCTGCTCGAGCCGGTGTTCACCGCCACCGGCCTGCCGGAGAACGCCGCGTACGTGGTGGCCTTCCTGCTGTCGGTGATCCTGGTGAGCTTCCTGCACGTGGTGGTCGGCGAGATGGCCCCGAAGTCGTGGGCGATCAGCCACCCGGAGACGTCGGCGACACTGCTCGCCATCCCGTTCGTCGGGTTCACCACCGTGCTGAAGCCGGTGCTGACCGCGCTCAACGGGCTGGCCAACGGGGTGCTGCGGCTGGCGAGGGTGGAACCGCAGGACGAGCTGGCCCAGATGCACAGCGCCGAGCAGCTGCGGATGCTGCTGGAGACCTCGAAGGAGCACGGCACCATCCCGGAGGCCGAGCACCAGCTGCTGACGGCGATGCTCGGGGTGGAGTCCCGGACGGTACGCGAGGTGATGGTCCCGACCGGGTCGATCGTCACGGTCGCCGCGAGCGACGACGCCCGTACCGTGGAGCTGCGCAGCACCGAGGCCGGCCGCTCCCGGATGGCCGTGACCGACGCCGGCGGCGGCATCGCCGGGATCGTGCACGTGCGGGAGGCCGCCAAGGCGGTGGGCAGCGGGAGCGGCGCCACCGCCGGGACGCTGATGGCGGACGCGCTGCGGCTGCCCGCCGGCACCACCGTCCTGGACGCGGTCGCCTCGATGCGCCACGGCCGCAATCAGGTCGCCCTGGTCACCGAGGACGGGCGGGTGGTCGGCCTGGTCGCCCTGGAGGACCTGCTGGAGCAGGTGATCGGCCAGTTCGACGACGAGACCGACCCGGTCATCGACGCGGCGCGGCGGGCCGGCCGCAGGTCACGCTCCCACGCGTAACCAGTCGCCCTCCGGCAGCCGCACCGCGAACCCGTCGTCGAAGCGGACGCCGGGACAGCCGTCGACGGGCGCCTGCCAGCCGCGCACCGGATCGTTCACCGCGTGCCGGCTGCAGTGCGTCTCGTCGACGTAGCCCCAGGCCATCAGCACCGGCCGGCCGCGGTAGGAGTAGCGGCCGACGGAGGCGATCCGCTCCCCGTCGGCCCGGCGGTAGAAGTCGGCCCGCAGCCCGGGCACGACGGTCCCCTCGAAATCGGCGTCCGGGACCGACCGGTGCGGAACATATGTCGTTAAGTCGGGAATTGTCACAGCAGTTAGTCGTCACGCGCCGGGGATCGGTTCCCGTTCTTTCAGGTGAGTTCGGACCCGGGCCCGCAGTGCCCGCCGAGCCAGCGGCCCGAGATCGTCGACCACCTCGATCAGCACCGCGAGCTGGTCCAGGGCCCCGAGCGCCCGCTGCGCGGCGTCCCGGTCCACACCCTCGTACAACTCGATCCCGACGAACGCCGCCGACACCGCCTGCGCCAGCCCCGGGATGTCCGCCACCTCGGCCACCGGGGAACCCCGCAGCAGCCGGGTCAGCACCGCCTCGATCTCGCCGGCCCACAGCCGCAGAGCCTCCCCGGTCGGCCCGGCCAGCCGTTCCCCGGTCTGCGCCGCCGCGAGCAGCTGCGCCAGCACCGACACGTTCCCCGCGGCCAGCTCCTCGGTGTGCAGATCCCGGCCCACCCGCAGCAGCTCCCGCAGCGAGCCGACGGCCGCGAACCGGTCCGCGTACGCCGCCACCCGCGCCTTCGTCGTCGCCACACAGGCCGCGCCGAGCAGCTCGTCGACCGACCCGTAGTGGTAGAAGACGAGCGCCTGGTTCACCCCGGCCGCGGCCGCGATGGTCCGCGCCGACACCCCGGTGACACCGTGTTCCCGCAACGCGAGGAGGGCGCCGTCCAGCAGTCGCTGCTTGGTGTCGCTCATGGCGGCCCATTCTGCCCCACCGGGTACGAGGCCCTTCCCCCGCTTCCGCGCCCGGGCCCGCGAAGGGCCGGCCGTCGCGCCCCTACAGTGGGGGGCATGTGGCGCTTGCGGGGGGACGCGGCCCTGATCGCCGGGGTGATCGCACTCGACGTCGGCACCGCGCTGACCACCGGGGGCGACGCCGAGCGGCCGCTGCTGCCGGCCGGCCTGGCGCTGATCGTGACATCGGCCGTGGCGCTGTGGTTCCGGTACGCGTACCCGTACCCCGTCCTGGTGGTGACCGCGAGCACCGCCCTCGTCTACTACCCGCTGGGTTTCCCGGACACGCCTGTCGCGCTGACCCTGGTGATCGCGCTCTACACGGTGGCGCGCGATCGTGGGCCGCGTCCGGCGATCGGCGCGGCGGTGGCGCTCGTGCTGGCGTTCGCGCTGCTCAACGGGCCGGGCGAGCTGGCCGCGGTGATCGGGATCGCGCCGTTGCTGCTGCTGCCGGTGGTGCTCGGCGAGGTGGCGCGCGGCCGGGCCCGGCAGACCGAGCAGGCCGAGGAACGGGCGGCGCTGGCCGAGGAACGAGCGGCGCTGGCGGAAGCTGTGCAGGAGGCCGAAGCGCTGCGCCGCGCCACCGAGGAACGGCTGCGGATCGCCCGCGAACTGCACGATGTCCTCGGTCACCAGTTGTCGCTGATCAGCGTGCAGTCCGGAGCCGCACTGCACACCCGCGAGCCGGACGCGGCGTTCGCGGCGTTGCGGGCGGTCCGGGAGGCGAGCAGGGACGCGCTGCGGGAGATGCGCTCGGTGCTCGGCGTCCTGCGGGAACCGGAGCAGCCGGGACTCGGCGCCCTGCCGGAGCTGTTCGAGCGCACCGGAACCGCCGGGCTGACCGTGCACGCCACCATCGAGCCGGATCTGTCGCCGCCGCCGGACGTGCAGCTCGCCGCGTACCGCATCGTGCAGGAAGCCCTCACCAACGCGGTCCGCCACTCGACCGCCTCCCGCGCCGACGTGGTGATCCGCCGCTCCGGCGGCGCATTGTCGGTAACCGTCGCCGACCCCGGCGAACCGCGTGCGGGGTCCGGGCGCGAAACGGCGGGAAACGGGCTGCGCGGAATGGCGGAACGGGCCGCGTCACTCGGCGGCGCCCTCGAGGCCGGGCCGATTCCCGGCAGCGGTTTCCAGGTCTCCGCGCGGCTGCCACTCGACCGGAAAGGATCCCGATGATCTCGCTGGCACTCGCCGACGATCAGACGCTGGTACGAGCGGGCTTCCGCTCGATCCTCTCCGGCGAACCGGACATGACCGTCGCCGGGGAGGCGTCCGACGGGGCGCAGGCGATCGAACTGGCCCGGCGGCTGCGCCCGGACGTGATGCTGATGGACATCCGGATGCCGGGGATCGACGGGCTCGCCGCGACCCGGGAGATCTGCGCCGACGAGGAGCTGCGCGGCGTGCGGGTGGTCATTCTGACCACCTTCGAATCCGACGAGTACGTGTACGGCGCCATCCGCGCCGGGGCCAGCGGATTCCTGCTCAAGGACATCGAACCGGCGGAACTGATCCACGCCGTGCGGGTGGTGGCCCGCGGGGACGCGCTGCTCGCCCCGTCGGTGACCCGCCGGCTGATCGGCGAGATGGCCGGCCGGCTGAAACCGCCGCCCGCCCCGGAACCCGGCACCCTCACCGCCCGGGAGCTGGAGATCCTCGACCTGATCGCGGCCGGGTTGTCCAACGAGGAGATCGCCGCCCGGCTGGTGATCAGTTACGCCACGACGAAGACCCACGTGAGCCGGATCCTCACCAAACTGGCGCTGCGGGACCGCGCGCAACTGGTCGTCTGGGCGTACGAGACCGGCCGTGCCCGGCCCGGCTGGCATACCTCCCGGGATGTACCCGCCATTCCGCGAATACATCCCGGGAATCATTTCCCGGTCCGGGACACAACCGATTCCTGAACCACCTCGGCGAATGCCACGATTCTATTCGTGAAACGCAGATCGCTACTCTCCCTCGCAGTTCTCACCGGCGCCGGCGCCATTCTCGGCGGATGTTCGGCCGACGAGCGGCAGTCGGCGCTCACCTTCACCAACCGGCTGCGGATCCCGCCGCCGGCCGCACCGGTGACCGACCCCGACGGGGCGAAACGGTTCACCCTCACCCTGCAGACCGGCAGCACCGAGTTCCGGCCCGGCACGGTCACCGCCGGTACGTGGGGCGTCAACGGCTCCTACCTCGGCCCGGCGGTGCGCGCGAACCGGGGCGACCGGGTCCGGATGAGCGTCGTGAACCGGCTGCCCGAGGCGACGACGCTGCACTGGCACGGGATGCGGCTGCCCGCGAAGATGGACGGCGGCCCGCACCAGATGATCGAACCGGGCACCACCTGGACCCCGGAGTGGACCGTCGACCAGCCGGCCGCGACGTCCTGGTTCCATCCGCACCCGCACGGGAAGACGGCGATGCACGTCTACCGGGGTCTGGCCGGCCTCTTCCTGATCGACGACCCGGACGGACCGCGACTGCCATCGGCGTACGGCGTCGACGACATCCCGCTGATCGTGCAGGACAAGGAGATCGACAGCGACGGCGAACTGGAGACCGGCGGGGTGGACCGGGGCACGTTCGGGCTGCTCGGCTCCACGATCCTGATCAACGGCACGTACGATCCGGTCCTCCCGGTGAGCACGAGCCTGGTCCGGTTCCGCCTGCTCAACGCCTCCAACACCCGGGTCTACCGGATCGGGTTCGCCGACGGCCGCCGCTTCGACGTCATCGCCGGCGACGCGGGCCTGCTGGACCGCCCCGCCACCGTGGACCGCGTCAAGATCAGCCCCGGCGAGCGGGTGGAGATCGTCGCCCGCTTCTTCCCCGGCGAAACCGTCGTCCTGGACAGCCGGGGCGAGCCCCGCCGAACCGCCAACGACATCGAGGAGGACGACTTCCACCTCCTCGAGATCGTCGCTGCCGCGCAGCTCACCCCCTCCCCCGCGCCGCCCGCCACGCTCGGCGGCCCGGGACGCGCGACGACGCCGCCCGGAGCCCGGGTCCGCCGCTTCTCCCTGTCCGGTTCCGAGATCAACGGCAGGGACATGGACATGTCCCGGATCGACGAGGTGGTCCCGGCCGGCGCGGTGGAGATCTGGGAGATCGACAACACGACGTACGCCCACAACTTCCACATCCACGAGGTCTCCTTCCGGATCCTCGACATCGACGGCAGCCCGCCCCCGCCCTACCAGGCCGGCCCGAAGGACACCGTCTTCCTGCCCAAGAACGCCAACGCCCGCCTCCTGGTCCACTTCGGCCCGCACACCGACCCGCTGACGCCGTACATGTACCACTGCCACCTGCTCCGCCACGAGGACAAGGGCATGATGGGCCAGTTCGTCGTCGTCGGGCCCGGCACCGAACACCTGGTCCCCCGAAACCTCCCCACCGGCCACCACCACGGCTGACCCCGCGGGCTCAGGCGGCTGCCGCGTGGCTACGGAGGATGGGCGGGTTCAGGGCTTTCTGACCACCGTGCCGATAGAGCACGGCGGGCCTGCCCAGATGCGGGATCCGCTTCTGCCCGGTGGGTTCCACGAAGCCGACGGTGTTGATCACCTTACGGTTGAAGTTGCGGGGATCCAGCGCCCGGCCCCAGACCACCTCGTAGACGTTGCGGATGTCGCCGATCGTGAACGTGGAGCCGCAGAAGGCCGTGGCGAGAGTGGTGAACTCGAGTCGGCTGCGCACCCGCTCCACCGCGTCGTCGAGGATCTGGTCGTGGTCGAAGGCCAGCCGGCCACGCACCCTCGCGACCGGCATCCATGCGGCCGACGCGGCATCCGAGCCCGGCTCCGGGTCGGGCGGGTCCGGGACGATCGCGAGATAGGCGACACTGACGACCCTGCCGCGGGGGTCGCGCTCCGGGGCTCCGTACGCCGACAACTGCTCGAGGTGCATCGGCTCACCGTCGAGGGCCGTCTCCTCCCGTAGCTCCCGCACGGCGGCGGCGAGCAGGTCCTCCCCATCGCGCAGGAATCCACCCGGCAGCGCCGGCCGGCTTCGGAACGGTGCGTTCCCTCTCGTGATGGTCAAGACCTGCAGGGCGTTGTCCCGCACGGTCAGAATGGCCAGGTCCAAGGCGAGTCTCAGCACGGCATGCTCCCGCGAGGTCATCTCACCAGCCTAGTTTTAGCGTCTGATTGACACAAACTCTGCCAACTGTCGGAATCCCCGAGGGGCAGGAAGCCTCGTCCACGTACTTCATGTGCATCTGACGTTAAGTTAGCTTGCCCGCATGACCCCACACCTCAGCAAGCCGTCGCCCGTCCTCTTCCTCACCGCGCTCGACCTCGAGTACGAAGCCGTCATCGACACCCTCACCGACCTACGCCGGTCCCCCTCGATCGCCGGCACCCGGTTCAAGATCGGCTCTCTGCCCGGCGGTTCCGGCGACGCCGTCATCGTCGTCACCGGCAAGGGGAACGCCGCCTCGGCAGTCATCGCGGAACGTGCCATTCGCGAGTTCGAGCCCGCCGCGGTCCTGTTCGTCGGCGTCGCCGGAGCCCTCCGGCCCGAGGTGGCGCTGGGAGACGTCGTCGTCGCCTCGCATGTGTACGCCTACCACGGCGCCGCGGAACGCCCCGGCGGCGCCCGGTCCCGGCCCCGGGTCTGGGACATCGACCACGGCATCGAGCAGGCCGCGCACGAGCTCGGCCGGCGATACGAGCGGGAACGCCGCGCCCACCCGTCCGGGCAGATTCCGAAGATCCGCTTCGGGCCGATCGCCTCCGGCGAGGTGCTGCACGACGCGCAGGAGTCCGCGACACTCACCTGGATCCGGCAGCACTACGAGGACGCGCTCGCCATCGAGATGGAAGCCGCCGGGCTCGCCAAGGCCGGGCAGCTCAACAAGGCTCCCGTCGCCGTCGTCCGCGCCATCAGCGATCGCGCCGACGGCACCAAGACCGTGACCGACCGGGACGCCTGGCAGGATCGGGCCATCCGGAACGCCGCCGTCTTCGCGACCGAGCTCGCCACCGAGATCGCCCTCGACCAGCAGTCACCCGCGAACGCCGGCAGAGCGGCCGGGGCGTCGGGCACCGTCACCACCCACGGAGGCAGCCACGGCGCCGTCGCCGAGACGATCCACGGCGGCGTGCACAACACCTGGCGACCGTCATGAGCGAGAAGCCCGAGAAATCCGAGAAGCCGGCGGTAAGCACCGAGGGCGGCAGCCACGGCGCGGTCGCCCAGACCATCCACGGCGGCGTCCGCAACAACTACTACCAACTCCCGCCGAACGCCACACCCGAGGAGAAGTTCGAGGCGGCCCGCCGGTTCCTCCGCTCCAACAACGCCACCACCGCCCGCCGCCTGCTGGACGACGTCGTCGCCGACGATCCCGAGAACGCGACCGTCTGCTTCTACTGGTTGCTCGCGTTCTTCAGCCGGCGCACCTACGCGGAGCTGACGCACGAGGAACGGGATCGAGCGGCGGCCGAACTCAAACGCATCAGCGACCTGCCGCTGCGCCAGTTCTCCGGCGGCGTCGACGTCATCCGGCGCCTCTTCGCCTCCCATCACTCCGCCACCGAGGAGCAGTCCGCGACCACCAGCATCCGGGCCGACCTCGACCGGCTGCGGCCGAGCGTACGCAACGCCATCTCGCACCATCTGGAGCGCATGCTGGAGGGCAACCTCAAGGACGGGCTGTGGCAACGCGACGTCGACCGGGCGCAGGATCTGCGGGAGGTCGACGGCCGACGGCAGCGGGCCTGGAAGTTCTTCCAGGCCGAGCCCAGGGCGCCGCGGATCTCCCCGGTTCCGGAAGCCGACGCCGGTCCCGTGCATCACACCGTGGCCGCAGTGAGCGTCCTGGCCCTGACCGGCTCATCCGCCCTCCTCGGCCGGTTGGGCGCGCAACGCCACGACACCGTCGCGGTGGCCGTGCTGGTGTTCGCGCTGGTCGCCGGCGGCGCCGCGCTGTATCTGGGCGCGGAGTGGCTGTTCCGCGCCGGGCGGCAGTATTCGACCACCCGGGAGAACCTGACCATCCGCGCCAACCCGCTGGGCACACGGTCCGACGGGTTCGCCGCGGAGGTGAACCGAATGTACCTGGAATACGCCCGGCGGGTCGCGCCGAAGGGCACCAAGGACCGCGACGAGTGGTACGCCGACTGCTTCGTTCCGATGCGCCGGCTGCGCAACGACCTGGCCGAGGCCTACCGGGAACCGGAGGTCAAAGCCGAGGAGGTCCGGTGGCTCATCCGGTTCCAGGTACGCGACCTGAACCGCCGGTGGATGAACGGCGAATCCCTGCGGCTCCGGCCGGAGATCCTGACCTCGACGAGGCTGCTCACCCTGGCCGCCGCGTCGACCTGCGTGATCGGCCTGGCCTGGGCCGCCCAGTCCGCCCTACGGCAGGACCCTGCGCCGGCCGCAGGCGCGCTGCTGGTGGCGCTGGCCGCCGGAGCGGCAGCGGGCAAAATCGGCACGCACCTCCTCGCCGAACACAAACGTGTCGCCACGGACACCGCCGACCGGCAGCGGCGGTTGCAGGTCTACCAGGCCGAACACGAACGCTGGCGCAGACGGCTGAAGGACCGGCCCACCGACATGGAGATGGCCAGGTGGCTCGACTGCGACCGGCGTATCGCCCTCGACGAGGCCCTTCAGGAGTACCAGCTGAAGTGGAGCGACATCGAGGCCTACGCCTCGCTGGAAGCCAGCGACGATCGAGGCCGCCAAGCGCGCGTCCTGAACGGCCCGTGGCGTTACACCCACTACCAAGTGCTGGTCTTCCTGCTCACCTCGGACGGGGTCCGGCAGCTCAGCGTCGGGCTGGACTTCGGCAAAGCTCGGTTCTATCGGTGGGAGCGCATCAACTACTGCTACGACGCGGTGGCCGCCATGCGGGTGGTCCTGCACGACGACAAGGCCCGGACGTTCGAGTTGTCCCTGGTGAACGGCACCGACATCACCGTCGCCGTGACCACGAGCGGCAAGCCGCGGCAGGGTGAGGACCCCAAGATCCTGGAGGACGCGGCCCAGGACGCCACCGGCCTGCGGCACACGATGTTCGTCCTCGAGGGCGTCGCCGCCGAAGGCCGCCGCTGGTGGGACGGTGGCGCCTACCGGCGGATGAAACCCCCCGCGCCGGAGGAGTGACGTACCCGCCGGGCCTCCCGGGGAAGGCCCGGCGGAGACCGTGTCAGGCCTCCAGGAGGCGGGCGGCGACCGCCTCGCCCATCCGGATGGCGCCGTCGACATGCTGGAAACCGAGGCCGGCGATGTCGCTGCTGGCGAACTGCAGCGGGCCGACCGCGGCGCGCAGGTGGCGGCCGTAACGGGTGAGCGAGCCGATGTCGAAGCTGGTGCCGAAGGCGCCGACGGTCCACTCGTCGGCCATCCACGGGCTCTCGTAGTAGTGGACCGGGTGCAGCGCCTGCTCGCCGTAGTAGCCGGCGAGGCACTCCAGCACCTTCTGCTTGCGGGTCTCCGCGTCCAGGCCCAGGATGCCGTCGGCTTTCACGTCGGAGCAGAAACCGACGAGCGTGCCGCGGGTCTCGCCGTCGATGTCCTCGTTGGTGTTGTCGTAGGCCTCGTGGACCAGCGCGTACGGACTGAACGCGGTGCCGGACAGGCCCAGGTCCCGCCAGAACGGTGTCGCGTAGGTGATGTGCAGCTTCACCACCAGGCCGAACGAGATGTGCTGGCGCATCTGGGCCTGCACCGGCGGGAGCGCCGGAATGTACTGCACCCGGTTGACCAGGGTCGGCGGGACGGCCATCACCACGTCACGACCGCGGTAACTGCCCCGGCCGGTGAAGACGGTCGCGCCCTCCTCCGACCACTCCACCTTGGTGACCGCCTCGCCCAGGTGGACGGTGCCGGCGGGCAGCCGGTCGGCGAGCGAGAGCGGGACCCGCTGCAGGCCGCCGACGACCCGGCGGTCCAGGATGAAGTCGGCGTCGACCAGGTGGCTGAAACCGCCCGCGCTGGCCGCCATCAGCACCGCGGACAGCGCCGAGAACGAATGCGCCGGCTTGGTCAGCATGGCCGGGCCGATGTAGAGGCCGATGTTGTCGCGGGCCTCGGCGTCGTCGGTCTGGTTGGCGAGCCAGGCGGCGAAGGAGATCCGGTCGAGCTGCTCGGCGTCCGGGTGCTCCCACGGCACCAGCGGGTCCATCTGGGCGGCGAGACGGTCCAGCTCCTTGGTGAGGCGCTCCATCTCGGCGGCCGTGGTGTCGGAGACGGGGAACTGCTCGCCCTCGAAGGTGCGGCGCACGCCGTCGGCGCCGATGTAGATCGACTTGCCGGCCCGGTAGCGTGCGTACATCTCCAGGCCGAGCTCGTCGATGAGCGCCAGCAACGCGGTCTGGTCCGGGGAGACCCACTGGCCGCCGACCTCGAGGCGTACGCCCTCGACGTCCTCGGTCAGCAGCCGGCCGCCGACCCGGTCCCGGGCCTCCACGACGAGCACGCTGCGCCCGGCGGCGTGCAGGCGGTTGGCGATGGTCAGCCCGGTGACACCGGCCCCGACCACCACGACGTCGAAGTCGGTCACGGTTCTCCTCCAGGTATGGCGGGCTCTTGCTGGGTGATGCAGTGGATGCCGCCGCCGCGCGCGAAGATCGCGCGGGCGTCCACGCCGACGACCCGGCGGCCGGGGTAGGCGGCGGCCAGGATGTCCAGCGCGGCGGCGTCGCGGGGATCGTCGAAGGTGCAGGCGACGACACCGGCGTTGCACACTAAGTGATTGACGTAAGAATGATCAACTGGGCCGTGCTCGTCCTCGAGCCCTTCCGGAGCGGGCAGGTCGACGACCTTCCAGCCGGCCGGCAGCGCCTTCCGCAAGCGCGGCGCCAGCTCGTGGTCCGGATGCCGCGGATCGGTCTGGACGTGCAGCAACACCGTCCCGGGGGCGGTCATGGTCGCCACGATGTCGACGTGGCCGCGGGTGCCGAACTCGGCGTAGTCCCGGGTCAGCCCGCGCGGCAGCCACACCACCTCGTCGACGCCGAGGGTGCGGCGCAGCTCACCCTCGACCCGCTCCCGCGACCACCCTGGGTTACGACCCGGGTCGAGCTGCACCGTCTCGGTGACCAGCACCGTCCCGTGCCCGTCGACGTGGATGCCGCCGCCCTCGTTGACCATCGCCGAGCTGACGACCGTGGCGCCGGCCCACTCGGCGACCTGCCGGGCGATCCCGGCGTCGTGCTCCCACGTCGCCCAGCTCTGGCCGCCCCAGCCGTTGAACACCCAGTCGACGGCGCCCAGGCCGTCCGGGCCGACGACGAAGGTGGGGCCGATGTCGCGCATCCACGCGTCGTCCAGGGGCGCCTCGAAATACTCCACGGCGCCACCCAGCCGGTCGCGGGCGGTCTTGCGCGCCGCCGGATCGACGACCATCCGGACCGGCTCGAACTCGGCGACGGCCAGGGCGACGGCGGCCCACGCCTGATGGGCGTCCTCGCCGTCGGCGTAACCCGACGACGGCCAGGCCATCCAGGTGCAGGTGTGCGGCTCGGTCTCGGCCGGCATGCGCCAGGTCATACCAGCCCGCCGTACGTGTCGGGCCGCCGGGTGCGCAGCAACGGGAACAGCGTCAGCCAGTCCCTGCGCTGGTCGAGGTCCAGGTCGGCGACGAGGACGGCCTCGGTGTCGCGGGGCGCCTGGGCGAGGACGCGGCCGTACGGGTCGACGATGAACGACGAGCCGTAGAAGGTGATCAGGCCTTCGTTCCCGGTCCGGTTCGGCACCACGATGAACAGCCCGTTGGCGATCGCGTGACCGACGATGACCTGCTGCCACAGCGGCCGGGTGTCGAAGTCGGGGTGGTCGGGCTCGGAGCCGATCGCGGTCGGGTAGGCCAGGATGTCGGCGCCGCCGAGCGCATAGGAGCGGGCCACCTCGGGGAACCACTCGTCCCAGCAGGTCGGCAGGCCGAACTTGTGTCCCTCGACCTCGTGCACGGGGTAGGCGTCGTCGGCCGGTCCCGGCCGGAAGTACTTGTCCTCGACGTAGCCCTCGGTGACCGGGATGTGCGTCTTGCGGGTCCGGGCGACGACCTCGCCGGACTTGTCGACGAGTACCGCGGTGTTGTAGCCGAGGCCGTCGCCGAGGTCGGTCTTCTCGTAGAGCGACGCGTGCACGAGGATGCCGTGCCGTTTCGCCGCCTCCGCCGCGAAGGTCACCGTCGGGCCGCTCGCCAGATCCTCGGCGGCCTCCACCGGCTTGCCCACGGGCGCTTGGAACGCCGGGTACTTCGACAGGGTCAGCTCCGGCAGGAAGACGACCTCCGCGCCCGCCTCCGCGGCCCGCGCGATCCCGGCGGACAGGACGTCGCGAAGTTCGGCCGCGTCCGCACGCCACCGGTGCTGAACCAGGCCCACTCGCAGGGGCGGACGGGTCGGCTCGTCGACGCGCGCCGGCGAGTCGTACGCCGTACCCCGGATCAGTTCCATGGTCATCCTCGTTCTTCACCGCGTGCCCTACACCGCACCTTAACGAACGGCATTCGTTTTAGAATGGTGGTCTTGCTCACCAAGGGCAAGGGATTCCGTTGCCTAGACCATCAAAACCTAAGCTTTCCGTGGAAAAGATCGCTGTGGCGGCGCTGGACCTGGTCGACGCCAAAGGCGAGTTCACCCTCGGCGAGGTGGCCGCCGCCCTCGCCGTCCGCCCGTCCTCGCTCTACAACCACATCAGCAGCAAGGCCGACATCGTCGAGGCCATGCGCACCCTGGTCTTCACCACCCACCCGCCGGCCGGCGCCGATCCACCGATCACGGACGGTTGGCAGGGCGTACTGCGTGCTCTGCTGCGCCGTTACCGCGACGCCTTCGGCCACCACCCCCGACTGATCCCGATGCTCACCGCCCACACCGTCTCGTCCCCGGATGTCGTCCACATGTACGACGACATCGCCACCGTCCTCGCGCCGCCGGCATCCCGACCTCGCACCTGCTGGACGTGATGACCGTGCTGGAGAGCTTCGTGATCGGGTCCGCCCTCGACATCGCCGCCCCCGATCAGGTCTGGGACCCGGCCCAGGTGCGAACGCCTGCCCTGGTCGCGGCCATCGCCGCCGCCGGTCGGGGCCGGGCCCGCGTGGACCGCGCCTTCGAACTCGGCCTCGACCTGGTCCTCGGCTCCCTCACCGGGCTCTCCGCCCGCTCCCCGAAGTCGGCCGTGCTTGACCTCAACCGCGGTTGACGTCTCATCCTGACCTCGCTCGCGTCGGGTGAGCCGCTTCCTCCGGTCGCGTCCCTCCCCGGCGCACCCGGGCGACACATCGACCCGGGATTCGGGCGACGCATCGACCCGGGATTCGGGCGACGCATCGACCCGGGATTCGGGCGACGTATCGATCGGAGGGAACGGTGACATGCGAGCGATTCAGGTGATTCGGTTCGGCGGTCCCGAGGCGCTGGTCCCCTGCGAACTGCCGGACCCCGAGGCCGGGCCCGGTCAGGTCCTGATCGAGGTGGCGGTGGCCGGCATGACGTTCGTCGAGACCCAGATCCGGCGCGGCGTCGGCAGATGGCATGAACAGCCACACCTGCCGTACGTCCCGGGCGGTCTCGTGGCGGGGCACGTGAGCGCTGCCGGCGCCGGGGTCGATCAGGGCTTGCTCGGACGGCGGGTGATCGCCGCCACCGGGGAGACCGGCGGATTCGCCGAGCTGGCGGCGGTTCCGGCCGACGCCGTGTTCCCGGTGCCGGACGGCCTGCCCCTGCCGGAGGCCGTCGCTCTGCACAGCGACGGCAGCACGGCGCAGGGGCTGGTGGAACACGCCGGGATCCGCCCCGGCGACCGCGTGCTCGTCGAGGCCGCCGCCGGTGGCGTCGGCAGCATGCTCGTGCAACTCGCGAGCGCGGCCGGCGCCCACGTCATCGGGGCGGCCCGTGGCAGCCACAAGCTCGCCGCGGTCCGGAGGCTCGGCGCTGCCGCGGTGGTGGATTACTCCGAACCCGGCTGGACCGGGCAGGTGCGGGAGGCCACCGGCGGCACCGGGCCGGACCTCGTGTTCGACGGCGTCGGTGGCCGCGTCGGCCGGGAGGCGTTCGAGGTGACCTCCCGCGACGGTCGCTTCTCGATCCACGGCGCCTCGAGCGGCGACGTCACCCACATCGGCCCGGCCGAGGCCGCCGACCGTGGCGTCCGGGTGCTCGGCATCGAGCAGCTCTTCGGTTTCGGCCCGCACGTGCGGCGCTGGGCGACGACCGTGATGTCGCTGGCCGAAGCCGGGGTGATTCGTCCGCTCATCGGCCAGACCTTTCCTCTGGAACACGCCGCCTCCGCTCACGCCGCCGTCGAGAACCGCACCACCGTGGGCAAGACCCTGCTGCTGCTCT
>NZ_BOMZ01000062.1 GCF_016862455.1 Actinoplanes utahensis | reverse complement strand
TTGTCCGGACGGGCCGTGCCGGGGCGTCGACGCACCCGCCGGTGATGATCGGGTCAGACATCGCGGCGGCGGTGGACCAGGCTCGCGATGGCGAGCACGGCCAGCGGCCAGAGCAGGTAGGCCAGCCAGGCCGCGGTCGGCGTGGGGTAGAGGTCGCCGACCGATTCCGGTGAGCCGTAGGCCAGGGTGAGCCGCTGCCAGCCGGGGACGATCATGGCGTGGTGGATCGCCCTGGTCACCGGATGGTCGCCGGTGAGCAGTTGCGGCGCCGCCACCAGGAGGAGGATGCCGGTCACGTAGGCCACGCCGGCATGGCGCAACAGCACCGCGAGCCCGAGACCGACGAGGGCGCACGCCGGCCCGACCAGGATCGCCCCGAACATCTCGGCGGCCCCGACCGGGTCAGCCGGGGTCGCGACGGTGTAGGAGGCGGCCGCGATCGCCGTGCTGACCACCGTCCACAGGGCGGCGACCACCACGGCTTTGGCCAGCACCACCTCGGAACGCGCCGGGACGGCGACCGCTGTCGCCCGGATCAGGCCGCTGCTGTACTCCCCGACCATCGCCGAGGCACCCGAACCGGCGGCCGCCACGATCAGCACCAGATATCCGGCGAGCGGGAACGCGTCGTCACCGTCGATCGCCGATGCGGCGACAACCGCTGCGGCAGTGAGGCCGAGGGTCCACCACGACGACCGCAGCGAGCGGATCTTGAGCCATTCCGACGCGATCAGGCCGGTCATCGGCCACCTCCGGGTCTGCAGCCGACGCTGTTCCGCGGTGATCAGGCCGGTCATCGCGCACCTCCGGCGCGGTAGTCGACGCTGTCGGCGGTCAGCGCGAAGAACGCCTCCTCCAGGGAGCCGCCGGGGCCGGCCAGCTCGGCGACCGGGGCGGCGGCGAGCAGGCGACCCTGCCCGATGACGACGATCTCGTCCGCCGTCGCCGCCATCTCGCCGATCAGGTGGCTGGAGAGGAACACCGTGCGGCCCTCGGCGGCCAGCCGACGGAACAGCCCCCGCGCCCAGCGCACCCCCTCGGGGTCCATCCCGTTGACCGGCTCGTCGAAGATCAGCACCGGTGGATCACCGAGCAGCGCGGTGGCCACCCCGAGCCGCTGGCGCATGCCCAGCGAGAACGTGCCGACGCGGCGCCCGGCCACCCCGGACAGCCCGGTCTCACCGAGGACCTCGTCGACCCGCCGACGCGGCAGACCGTTACTGAGCGCCAGCGCCGTCAGGTGCACCGCCGCGGTGCGCCCCGGATGCGCCTGCTGGGCGTCGAGCAGCGCGCCGGCATGCCGCAGGCCGCGCCGGTGGGCGCCGAACCGGACGCCGTCGATGGTGGCGCTGCCGCTGGTCGGCGAATCCAGCCCGAGCAGCACTCGGAGGGTGGTCGTCTTGCCCGCGCCGTTCGGACCGAGGAAACCGGTGACCCGGCCCGGCCGGGCGGTGAAGGAGAGCCCCGCCACCGCGGTGGTGGAGCCGTATCGCTTGACCAGCTGGTCGACGTGAATCATGCCGACAACCCTGGCCCGGGCGGCCCCGCGCCGTCATCGGACCGTGGTACCCCTCGGCCATAGACCGTGGTAGGCATACCGTGGGCCGATGTCGCCGTCGAGCCACGTCGATACGATCGGCCACATGTCTGACAAGCCCTGGTTCCGACTGCTGCCGCTTCCCGTCTGGGTGGCGCTGTCGTGGGGACTTGCCGCCTTCACCGCCCTGCGGGGATACACCGGTCTGCCTTTCATGCCGGGCGGTCTCCCGGAGCGTCCGGTGTGGCGCTGGGCGCTCGTCGTGCTGGCGATCGCGGGCGCCGCCGTGGCGTGCCGGCTGATCCGTTCCCGGCCGCTCGTCGCTCTCTATCTGCTGGCCGTCACCCCGGCCGTGCTCCTTCTGGCCGTCGGCAGGGAGGGCCTGGCCAACGAGGAGGACGAGTTGCTCGCCCAGTTCCTCGTGGCCGCCGACATCGTGCTGGGTTTCCTGGTCGTCACCCGACCACCGTGGACCTGGGCGGTCGGCCTGGTCCCGATCGTCGCCGTGATCCCGGCGACCGCGCTACCAGCCGGGCTGCCCCTGCGCTGGACCCTCTGGATCGCCTACGTGCTTCTGCCGATCGTGATCGCGGTACTCCTCGGCTATTCCATCCGCCAGGCCCGTGACTATGCTCGCCGGCTCAGCGCGCAGACCGCCGAGCAGGCCGTCGTGGCCGAGCGGCTGCGGATCTCCCGGGAGCTGCACGACCAGGTCGCGCACAGCGTGGGCGTCATCGCTTTGCAGGCCGGGGCCGCGGCCCGGGTCATCGACACCCGCCCGGAGAAGGCGCGCGAGGCGTTGCGGGCCATCGAGAGCACCAGCCGCGACACCCTCACCGGCCTGCGGCGGATGCTCGACGGCCTCCGGCTGCCACAGGAGGAGGCCGCGCCGTTGCGTCCCGCGCCCACGCTCGCCGACATCGGCGACCTGGTCACGACGGCCGGGGACTCCGGCCTGCAGATCGGCGTCCGCTGGGAGGGCCGGCGCCGCCCGCTGCCCGCTGACGTGGAGTTGTCCGCTTTCCGCATCGTTCAGGAGTCACTGACCAACGTGCTACGCCATGCCGACGCCCGCACTTGCGACATCACCTTCGCCTACCTTCCGGACGGCGTGCGGATCGAGATCGTCGACGACGGCAAGGGCTTCCACGGGCTACGCGGCCGCGACGATGCGGGTGGCAGCGGTTACGGTCTCCTCGGTCTCCACGAGCGTGTCTCCCTCCTGCACGGGACGATGAGTGCCGGCAGCCGCGACGAGGGCGGCTTCCGGGTCGCCGCCCGTCTGCCCGTCGAGCCGGGGGAGGCGGCCGAATGACGGTCCGGGTCCTTCTCGCCGACGATCACGCGCTGGTCCGCACCGCCCTGCAGACCGTGCTCACCGAGACCGACGACATCGAGGTGGTCGGCGAGGCCGCGACCGGGACGGAGGCCGTGCGCCTCACCCGGGAGCTTCAGCCGGACGTCGTCCTGATGGACATCCGGATGCCCGAGATGGACGGCATCGAGGCGACCCGGCGCATCACCGCCGAGAGCGGAGCTCCCCGGATCATCGTTCTGACGACGTTCCCCGAGGATGAGTACGTTTATGGCGCCCTGCAGGCGGGCGCCTCCGGATTCCTCGTCAAGGAGATGTCACTCGACGAGATCGTGGCCGGGATCCGGGTCGTCGCGGCCGGGGAGGCGCTGATCGCCCCGAGCGTCACCAGCCGCCTGATCCGGATGGTGGTGAGCCGGCCGGAGCCGTCCGGCCCCTCCCCCGACCTGGACGGGCTCACCGAACGGGAGCGTGCGGTCCTGACCATGGTCGGTCTGGGCGCCACCAACGCCGAGATCGCCGACCGCATGCACATCACGATGCCCACGGTGAAGAGCTACGTCGGCCGTCTGATGATCAAGCTGGCCGCCCGGGATCGCGTCCAACTGGTCATCGTCGCCTACCGCACCGGCCTGGTGCTCCCGTCGACCGCGACGGCTGCGGGCTTCGGATAGCCGGGGCGGCCACCTCCCCGCCGGCCGGCCGCACCCGGATACCGGACACCCGCACCCGGATACCGGACACCCGCACCCGGTTACCGGACACCCGCCTGGACAGGCTGTGTGGCTGACCCTGCCACCGGACGTTCCCGCACCGGCACCGGCACCCGCACCCGCACCCGCACCCGCACCCGGGATCAGCGTGAAGGTTCAGGAGGTGGTGTCGAGGTAGACGGCTACGTCGTAGAGCAGGCGGACGGGTTCACCGTTGGTGACGCCGACGAAGACGGGCTCGCCGGCCGGGGTGCGGCCATGGCGCCAGACCGCGTCGCGGGCGGCGTCCACCGACTCGCGGTGCGCATGCCCGGACAGGTGCAACTCGGTGACCCGGCGGGCGGTCTTGCGATCACTCTCCAGCTGGATGCGCATGAGGGGCATCAAGGCCTCCTTGAACACCGATAAACCAACTTACCAACGTTAACCTTAGAATGGCAGAGTGGATTCCATATGGCTGCGCGAGGACGAGAACCGCCCGCGACGTGCACCTCAACTCAACCGGCCGCTCATCGTCGGCGCGGCCGTGACTCTGCTCGACGCCGACGGCTCCGACGCGCTCACCATGCGACGGATCGCGCAGGCGCTCGGGGTGACGTCGACGGCACTGTACTGGCATGTCCGTACCAAAGAGGATGTGCTCGATCTTGCGGTTGACGAGATCTTCGGCGAGGTGCCGGTGCCCGAGCCGGGACCGGACTGGGCGGCTGACGTGCGGACGCTCATCATCGGCTGGCGAGCGGCGATGCTGGCGCACCCGTGGGCGGCCGCTCTGATCGGCCGGCCGATGCTCGGTCCCCAGGTGCTCGCGCGCACGGAGTTCCTGCAGTCGGCGCTGGTTCGGGGCGGACTGGACGGCGAGGCACTGGCGATCGCGACCCGGATGCTCGCCGACTATGTCATCGGCGCGGCGGTCACCGAGACCGCATGGCGGCGCAGTGGCGACACATCCGATCGGGCGACGGCCCGCCGGCACATCACCGCCGCACCGGACGCCTATCCGACGCTCGCCGGATCCGGCCACCTCGATGACGCCCGCTGGCCCGATGACGTGCTGTTCCACCGGGGTCTCGACGTGCTGCTCGCCGCCGTCGCCGCACTCCCGGCCGGGGGAGCCGGCGGCCGCGCCGAACGGAGTTGATCGACTGGATTCGTCCCTGCCGGACAGCCGGTGGGAGCCGCGCGGCCGCATGTTGAAGCGGAGAAGAACCATGAGGTGAAGGCGGTAGGGAGGACTGCGGAACGGTGACTCCTGCGGGGACGGGACCTGCGGACGGACGAGACGCCCAGGCTGAACGCGGGGACGGGACAGACGGGAATGAACGGGGCGTTCGGGCCGAATGCGGGGACGCGACAGGCGGGAATGAACGGGACGTTCGGGCCGAATGCGGGGACGGGACACGCGGGGATGGACGGGACGGTGGAAGAACGGGCGAGGGCCGCGCTTCGCAGACATGCTCCGGAACTGGCCGGTACGGCATTCCGCGGGATCGGCAGTGGATGCGACAACACCGCCTTTCTCGCCGGGGACCTGGTGGTGCGGGTTGCTGTGGGGCATCAGGTCGAGCGGGAGGCGCACCTGCTGGAAGTGATAGCGGGGCGAGTTTCGCTCCCGGTGCCGACGGTTCGATTCGCGGATGGCGAATTCGGGGTCCTGGCCTACCCTCGGCTGCCGGGCCTGCCGCTACTCGGCCGGGATACAGTCTCCGGCCCGGCACAGCCGCACATCCACCAGCCGCACCCCGACGTGACGCCTCCGCACGATCAGGGGGCGGCGGGCGGGCCCACACAGCCGTACGGCCGGCAGGCGCACCCCGACGTGACGCCTCCGCACGACCAGGGGGCGACGGACGGGCCCACACAGCCGCACCCCGACCTGACGCCTCCGTACGACCACCGGGCGGCGGACGGGCCCGCACCTTCGCACGGTCCGCAGGCGCACGTCGGGCTGGCGGCTCCGCTCGGTCGTTTCCTGAGGGAACTGCACGGTATCGGGGTTACCGAAGTGGCGGGCCTGGTGCCGCACGAGGCCGCGGATCCCGGTGACTGGCTGGACGGTCTCGCCGGGCCGACCGAAATGCTTCGCCTGCTGCACCAGACCGTGCCGCGGCCGGGCACCCGGCTGGTGCTCGCGCACGCTGATCTCGGTGCCGAGCACATTCTGGAGGACGGTGGGGTGGTCACCGGTGTCATCGACTGGACCGATGCCGGGGTCACCGATCCGGCGCTGGACTTCGCGCGGTTGCTACGGGACTTCGGGGCGGGGTTCGTGGATCTCGTGCTCACGGCCTACGGCGGGCCGCCGGCGGACGGCGGGTTCGGCGAGCGGGTGCTGTTCTTCGCCAGGTGCGCGGCCCTGGAGGACCTGGCCTACGGGCGTGAGTACGGCTCGGCCGCCTATTCCGAGGCGGCCGAGCGGAGCATCGCGCGCCTGTTCGGCCGAGTCACTCCAGGGGCGGATGAGTCGGTGGGTGGCATCGCGGGGTCGTCACTTCGATCTCCCCCATGAACGATAGAGGATCATGATTCTCGCCCGACGCTCCACACTGGAGTCCGATCCGGCGGGCCCCGGGCCACAAAGCCCGCCGGAAACGGGACCAGCGAGTGAATATGCTCGATCTTTACGCGGAGAGCAGGTTAAATAGATCGGCGCGATGATCGCTACGACATGGGGAGAAACGTCTTGAATCGTCGTTGCCCACAGGCCTGCCCATGGGCTGTCTGACCCGCCCCGCGGGACGTCCCGTTCCGAATGATCTACGTTCGATCGCTGTTCCCTCCGACCCCACCGGCCTGCCGAAACCGTGGTGGGCGCCGCTGGGTGGCCACGGTTCACCGAGGAGTGGCCCGTGCGGCAGTTGATCCCGGTCGCGCGGGGCTCGGCGTCGGGGATGTGGGCCGTGATGGGCACGGTGAAGCAGGCCCGTACACGCAAGATCCCGGCCGTGCGGGCGCTGGGCCTGGTCGTCGCCGCTTCGTCTCACCGGCCACCGAAAGCCGTCACCGACCGGGTCCGCCTGATGCCCGGATGGGTGCCCGCGGTGTGGCGCATCGGCCGGCACGGCGCGTTCCCGGCCGTCGAGGACGTGCCCGCCCCCGGCCGCCGAGCCCCTGAGGTGGCCACCGCCTGGCACGGAATGGTCCACACAACGACCGGGAGCGCCCCGGTGATCCTGGACGCCCGCACCGGCAGAATCGCCGAGCCCGGCGCGGCGCCCACCGTGGTCGGCAACGTCGGTGGCGTCGTAGCCGCCGGCACCGGGGCTGCCGATCTCGCATTTCGGCAGGCCGCCGGCTGACCGGACCGCCCACTCCACAGCAACAGGGAGATCTCCATGTCGAGCAATGACGCCGAAGCATTCTGGACCAGTGAGATGGACGTCGCCGGGACCAACGGCACCGCGCGCACGCCCGGCCCCGCAGCCGGGCCCTGGTCGTCGCCGGGCCCGGCAGCAGCCGCGGGCTCCAAGCCGATCACCGAGCCGGTCCCGGCCGTCCCGAGACAGCCGGCCGAATCGCGTCCCACCCCGGCCGCCGAGGCAGCCGATCCTGGTGCCGCCCCGGCAACCGAGCGGGTGCCGACGCTGGACGACCTGCTCGCCGACCGCCCGGCACCGCCCACCGGGCCGGCCACCGTCGGCTGGCGGGCCGGGGTCCGCCGGCTGTCCGGCGGCCTGGTCGCTCCCCGCCCGGGCCCGGAGGAGATGCGCCACCGAACCGCCGTGGCATCCGTGCAGCGCAGCCTGCGCGGCCCCAAGACCGTCGTGATCGTCAACCCCAAGGGCGGCGCCCACAAGACCACCGCCGCCCTGCAGATCGCGGCGACGTTCGGGATACACCGCGGCGGATACGTGCTGGCCTGGGACAACAACGAGACACGAGGCACGATGGGTTGGCGGGCGCTCGCGGCCCGGCACACCAACACCGCCGTCGACCTGCTTCAAGATCTGGACCGGTTCGCCGATGTCCGGTCCGCCCGCGTGGGCGATCTCGACAACTACGTCCGTTCGCAGGGCTCCGCGCAGTTCGACGTTCTCGCCAGCGACGAGGACAGCGCCGGGGCGGCCAGCATCGACGCCGAGGCCTTCGACGCCCTGCACCGGACGCTGTCGCGCTTCTACCGGCTGCTGATCGTCGACACGGGCAACAACATGAGGGCGAGGAACTGGCGGGCGGCCGTGGACCGGGCCGACCAACTGGTCATCGTCTCCACCGTCCGGGAGGACACCTCGCAGAGCGCGGCGTGGCTCGCCGACGGGCTCCGTGCCAACGGCTACGGCGACCTGGTCGAGAACGCCGTCACGGTCCTCACCGACCCGGCCGCCACCACCACCGACAAGGCGCTGCGGCAGCGGTTGCACCGGCACTTCGGCGCCGTCACGCGGGCGGTGCTCGACGTGCCGTACGACCCGGCGCTGGTCGCCGGCGGCCCGATCGTCTACGAGGCGCTGACCCCGTCCACTCGCAACGCCTGGCTTCAGGTCACCGCCGCCATCGCCGAAGGCCTCTGACCCGGCAGAGCAGACGGCACGACAGCGGCCCGCCACCTCGGCGGTCCCGGGCCGCTGTCGTCGAGGTCACCCGGGTCTGCGGTGACGCGGTGGCGCCCGGCCAGCGGGTGCGTATGACTAACCCGTGACGTGGGCAGGGTGCTGCCGAACCCGACGTTCGCGCGGCTCTTCGAGCGCAAGCTGCCGGCCATGGTGGTGCAGGACGCCGGCTGACGAGTGTGGCGGCCCGCCCGTCCTACGGGATGCGGAAGCCGGCGCGGGCCCACAGCCGGACCGGTGGCCGAACGTAGCAGTGGTGGCGCAACTGCGCCGCCGGTTCGGTGACTGCCCAGCCGCGTACCCAGCCGAGGATGGTCTCGGCGGCACGCGCGCCGTTCTCGGCTCCCAGCGGCAGCTTGATGTGCTCGGCGTCGGTCGTCCCGAACCTGATCTTCTGAAGATTGATGCTGGCCTCGTCGAACCAGCCGCTGATCTCCTCGTTCACGCTCTTGTCCACCGGCCTGATCTCCCAGCCCACGCCGGGCACGTAGTCGGCCAGCGTGGTGAGGTCGGTGGCGAACGACATGAACAGCCGGCGCAGGCCCGTTGCGAACTCGTCGAAGGTGGTCGCCTCCGGACCGTCGTAGAGCATCATGCCGCCCAGCGACCCGGCGGCGTCGCTCTGCACGTCGGGCTCGGCATTCCACAGGTGCCTGGGCCGCCAACCCTCGGCGTACTCGGCGTTGCTGTACTCCTCGTTCTCGGCCGGATCGGCCGGTTGCACCAGTAGTGTCACCGAGCGATACCGCAGGTCGCGCTCCAGCCACACCCGCGGCTTGCGCCAGAACGAGAACGCGTGCGGGCCACCGACCAGCGCCGGCGGGCCGAGCACGGCGGTCACCGCGGCGAGCGTGGCCGTGTGCAGTGCCGGCAGCTGGTCGGCCGGGCAGGTTTCGGTGATCTCCAGATCGGTCTGTTCGCCGTAGCCGAAGCCGTCCTGGCCGTAGCTGAGCTTCGTGGACCAGACGCGGGCCGGTCCGCCGGTCTCGATGGTGAGACGGTAGTCACCATCCTGGACGGACCAGCCGGCGGCACCGGCTATCCGCTCGATGTCGGCACGTGACCACGTACCGAAGTCCTGACCGGCCAGTATCCCCGCTACTTCCTCGATCATGGCGGCGATGATAGGGAGCGACCGGAGCACGCCGGAGACCGGCAGTCGGCGTGGGCGCGGGCGGCACCTCAGGCAGCCCGCTGTCCCGGTGCCCGAGTGGAAGGACCGAAGAAGCAGGGGTGAGCTGAGAAGCGGCTGAGCCTTTCTCAGAACATCCACAGCCGACGATGAACAGAATCCCGGGCATGACTCGATGGGCCTGGGCGTGTGGGGTGTTCGTCGTCGGCGAGGTGATCCTTCGCCTGTACTGGATCGCGGGCGGCAGGTGGGGCTACACCGCCTGCGACCGGGCCGATCCCACCGACCCGGTGACCGGCTGCGGCGCCGAGCAGGTCGTCTCCCTGCCGTTCTGGGCCGGCTGGGGCGCCCTGATCGTCGCCGCCGGGCTGAGCCTCGTGATCGCCCGCGGCAGCGCCCTTGCCGCCTGGATCGCCGCCGCGTTCCTGATGGTCGCCGCGTTCCCGCTGCATCTGCTCTTCCAGATCCCGGCGGCCTTCGCCGGCCGCCCCACGGACTGGCGGGACATCGGCGCCCGGCTGGCGCTCACCGCCGGCGGCCTCGCCTTCGCCGGTCTCGCCAACGCCCGCGGCCCCCGGCGCGGCCCGGCGGCCCCCGGCTATCGACCGGTGCCGCGGTGGGCGCGGCGGTGGGCGTACGCCGCGGTCGCTGTCTCGGTCGCCGGCTGGGCGCTGCCGCATGCGCTGTGGGTGCTCGGCGTCCCGTTCGGTGTCTCCGGCGACTTCCTGGCCCGGGCGGGCGACGATCTCGCCGCGGCCGGCGGTGTCGCGATCACGGTGGTCCCGCCGCTGGCCGGTCTGCTGGTCCTCGGCCTGGTGCAGCGGTGGGGGCAGGAGTTCCCGCGCTGGCTTCCGGTGCTGGGCGGCCGCCCGGTTCCGCGGATGCTGGCGGTCGTTCCGGCGGGGACGGTGGCGCTGACCATGTTCGCCTACGGTGTGCTCAGTGTCGGCGTGTTCCTCGACCAGGAGGGCTGGACGTACGCCCGGCAGAACTGGGCGACGACCGCCACCCTGGCGGTCTTCATGGTCTGGGGCCTGGCCGTGGGCGTGACGACCGCCGGATACCTGACCGCCACACGCCGATGAGGAGCGACATGCGCCGGCAGGCCCGGCTCGCCGCCCTGGTGGCGCACGCGCGAGCCCACTCGCCGTTCTACCGCGACCGTCCGCCACTGTCGGTGACCACCAAGGCGGCGACGCCTGGCCGCGCGTGCACCGGGAGTTACGCCACCTGCTCGACGGGCACGGCCTGACCGGCGTCCGTGTCGAACGCGACCCGTGGCCGCCCCGGGGCACGCCCGGCGGCAAGCTGCGCACGGTCTACGCTGACCGGCGTGGCGGCGAGCAGCGGTAGCCGTACCGTCGCCGAAGGAATGCGCCCCTGCGCGTGCAGGACCCCCTTGACCACCGCCGGGTTGGGCTCGGCGAACAGCGCCCGCGACAGCCCGGCGAGCCGGTCACCGAGCCGTCGCGCCGTCGCCCGGTCACCGCTGTGCCAGGCCGTGACGAGATCCACGAACGACCGGGTGTCCACGTTCGCCGAGGTCAGGATGCCGCCGTGGGCGCCGATCGCGAGCAGCGGCGAGATCAGCGCATCGTCGCCGCCGAGCAACGCGAATCCGTCCGGGAGCCGGGCGGCGACCTCGACCGTGGTGGCGTCGAGGACCCCGGTCGCGTACTTCATGCCGATCACGCCGGGGATCGCCGCCAGCCGCGGGATCGCCGCGGCGGAGAGATCCTGGCCGGTCCGGTACGGCACGTGGTAGACGACCACCGGCACCGTCGCGGCCAGCGCCTCGAAGTGGGCGATCACCCCGGCCTCCCCCGGTCGCACGAACGGCGGCACCAGCCCCAGCGCCGCCGTCACGCCCGGCCGGGCGGCGAGGTCCATCCGGCTGCCGACCAGCAGCCCCGCGTCCCGGGACACGGCCACCCGGGAGATCACGTCCACGACGGCCTCCTGCTCGGCGGCGGTCAGCGACGCCGGCTCGCCGGTCGTCCCGAGCGCCACCAGCCCCGCCGCCCCGGCGTCGAGGGCGTCGTGCGCGAGCCGTTCCAGAGCGTCCAGGGCCACCGCCCCGGAGACGTCGAACGGCGTGATGAGGGGTACGAAGATCCCGGTCAGTGTCATACCGACAGCCTCGGCCGGCCCCAGCATCAGGTCCAGTTCACATTCCTGCGGTGATACGTAAGCTGATCTGATGCTCGACGTGCGCCGTCTCGGCCTGCTCTGCGACCTGGCCCGCCTCGGCACGATCGCCGCCGTCGCCGACGTCCGCGCCTACACCCCGTCCGCCGTCTCGCAGCAACTGTCCGCTCTGGAACGCGAAGCCGGCACTCCCCTGCTGGAACGCACCGGTCGCCGGGTCACCCTCACCCCCGCCGGGCGGATCCTGGTCCAGCACGCCGGGACCGTCCTGGCCGCGCTCGAACGCGCCGAATCGGCCCTCGCCGCCGCCTCCACCGGCCTGACCGGCGAACTGCGGATCGGCGCCTTCCCCACCGCGATCCGCACCATGCTCACCCCGGCCCTGGTCACCCTCGGTGAACAGCATGCCGCCCTGGATCTGCTGCTCGCCGAACTCGACCCGGCCGAGGTCCCGGCCGCCCTGCTGGACCGGCGGCTGGACGTGGGCCTGATCCAGGATTACGACGTGGTTCCCCACCAGGTCGAACCGGGCCTGGACAGTGTCCCGCTGCTCGACGAGACCGTGCATCTGGCGGTAGCCGCGCCCGGCGACGCCCTGACGGACTTCGCCGGCGCCGACTGGATCCTCGCCACTCCGGGCACGCTCTGTCACACCGCAACGCTGCGGATCTGCCGGGCCGCGGGTTTCACTCCGCGGGCCCGGCATCGCATCGACGACTTCGGCACCGTGCTCGCCCTGGTCTCCGCCGGCCAGGGCGTCGCCGTGGTCCCGCAACTGGCCACCGGCCGGCTGCCCGCCGGGGTCCGGCTGCTCCCGGTGCCGACCCGCCGCCGCACCCGGGTCGCCTTCCGGCGGGGCGCCGCGGCCCATCCGGCCGTCGCCGCCTTCCTCGCCGCGCTTCCCGGAGACACCGATGCGGCGGTACGCCCACCGGATCTCCCGGCGTGAACGGCGTTCCGATCCCGCTCGGCGCCGGTCACGGCCCCGGCGGCATCGGGGTGGTGCTCGCCGCCCTCGTACCCGGCGGGTGGGGCCGGACGGGTGAGAGGGCGGCGAGGTCGTGATCAGATGTGGGCGGCCAGGGTGCGGCCGGCCTCGGCGGCGGCGACGAAGGCGGCCTGGCGCATCGCCTCGGCGGTGTCCTTGAAGGCGTCCAGCGCGGGGTTGACGCCGACCAGGGTGAACTCGCGCTCGATCAGGGTCAGCTCGGCGCCCCAGATGTCGCCGACGACGCGGGTGATGTAGGCGGTGTTGTAGTCCCAGCCCTCACGCGGGGTGCCGGCGCCGTACGCGCCGCCGCGGGTGGTGAGGACGACGGCGGGCTTGCCGTCGAGCAGCTTCTCGCCCTGCTCGCCACCGGCGATGGCCAGGTCGAACCAGGTCTTGACGTGCTGGGAGACGCCGTAGTTGTAGAACGGCAGCGCGAGGATGACCGCGTCGGCGGCGCGCAGCTCGCCGGCCAGCTCGCCGGCCAGGGCGACCGCGCTGTTCTGGGCGTCGCTGCGCTGGTCGGCGGGCACGTAACCGGCGGAGACGGCGGCGGCCCAGGCGTCGGCGGGCAGCGGGTTCTGGCCGAGGTGGCGGCGGGTGATCGGGGCGCCGGACAGCTCCTTCTCGACCAGGTCGGCGAGCTCGCTGCTCGCGGAGTTGGGGCCGAGGATGCTGGCGTCGATGCGCAGGATAGCCATGAGCTTCTCCCAATCAGGAAATATCACTTTAGGGGGGACTTGAATGTTCAAGGAGAAGCATGACATCGCAAGTATTGAACATTCAAGTAGGCGGTCGCGTATTCTTCTCAGTCGTGAGCGATCCCACAGCCGTCCCCTGGCTCTCCGACGACGAGACACGCGCCTGGATGGCCCTCACCGCCGTGCTGACCGCCCTGCCCCCGGCCATCGACGCCCAGCTCAAACGGGACGCCGGGCTGAACTTCTTCGAGTACACGATCCTGTCCTCGCTGTCCCAGGCGCCCGGTCACGCCGTACGGATGGGGAATCTCGCCCACCTCGCCGCCGGATCACCGTCCCGCCTGTCGCATGCCGTGTCCCGTCTGGAGAAGCACGGCTGGGTGACCCGCCGCCAGACGGACTCCGCCGAGTCCCGCTGTGTCACGGCGGTCCTCACCGAGGCCGGCCTGGCGGTGGTGGTGGCCGCCGCTCCCGATCACGTCCGGGAGGCCCGCCGCCTGGTCTTCGACGCCCTCACCCCGGAGCAGGTCGCCCAGCTCGCGCAGATCGGCCGCCTGCTGCTGACCGCCGCCGCCCCGCACCTGACCTCCTGCCTCGGCGAGCCCTAACCGGCACGCAGCCGGGCGTGCAGCCGGGCGGTCTCCGGGGCGGGGGCGGTGCCGAGGCGGTCGTCGAGGAGGCGGGTCAGCTGCTGGTACTGGTGCAGGGCGCGGCCGCGTTCGCCGAGGGCGGCGTGACAGCGCATCAGACCGCGGTGGCCGGCCTCGATCAGCGGGTCGTGGGCGATCAGGCGGGTGAAGACACCGGCGGCCTCGGCGAAGCGGCCGTCCCGGGCGAGCAGGCCGCCGAGGGTACGCAGCACCCGTTCGTACTCCCGGCGAAGGTCCTCGCGTTGCTCCTCGGCCCACTCCCCCGCCGGCAGGTCGGCCAGGAAGTCACCGTGGTAGTAGCCGGCCGCCTCCTGGAGAGCGCCGACGTCCCGGGCGGTCGCGGCGGCCCCGCGGAAACCGGCGACGTCGTAACGCAGCGGGAGCGCGGACTCCACGTGGTAGGCGCCGCCGGAGTAGCGCACGGTCATCGCGTCGCCGACGGCCCGGCGCAGGAACTTCAGGCAGGTGTGGAAGCTGTTGCGCAGCTCGGTACGGGAGGCGTCCGGCCACAGCGCCAGCCCGATCTCCGCCTTGGTCGCGCCGGGCCGGGTCAGCAGGTGATAGAGCAGCTCCCGCGGTTTGGCGTAGGTCCAGTCCTCCGGGCCGAGCGCCCGCCCGGACAGCACCACGGCGCTGCGGCCGAGCGCACGGACGACCACCTCGGCCGGCGGGGCGAGCGCGGCTCGTACCGCGTGGTCCAGGGGAAGGACCTCACCGGCCACCTCCGCCGTCGCGTGCACCCGCCGGTCATGGGCGGCGCGGTCGGCCGGCGGCACCGGCGTGCCGAGGGTCTCGCGCAGCCGGGCGGCGGCCGCCAGCAGCCGGGCGTCGGCGCACAGGCCGCCGAGGGCGTCGAGGACCGCGGCGGTACGCCACCGGTCGCCGAGTTCGTGATGGACGGTCAGGCTGCGGCGCAGCAGGGCCACGGCCTCGTCCCGGTCACCGGCGTCCGCCGCGATCAGCCCGAGCCGCTCCTCGGCCCATGCCGTGACCTCCCGCAACCCGAGCCGGCGCCCCAGGTCGAGGGCGGCCTGGAGCAGCGGCCGGGCCCCGTCCGGATCGCCCCCGCCGTGCCGGGCGCAGGCCAGGTGGACGAGCGTGGTCGCGACGCCCTCGTCGTCGCCGAGCTCCCGGAACCGGCGTAACGCCTCACCGGACAGTCGCTCGGCCCGGGCGTGATCGTTCTCCAGCCACGCGGTGAGGCCCATCGACCGCAGCGCCCGGGCGATCCCGGCCGGTTCGCCGCCGCGGCGCCGGATCTCCAGCACCTCCTCGTGGTGGCGGCGGGCCTCGGCGTACCGGCCCTGTTCCCGGTCGATGCAGCCGAGGAACTGGAGCGTGACGGCCCGTCCCCGGTCGTCGCCGGTGACCGCGTACAGGTCCCGGGCCCGGTTCAGCCGGGCGGCCGCCGACGGGTAGTCGCATTGCAGGAACTCCATCGTGCCCAGCGCGGTCAGGGCCTTGGCGCGGGCCGTCGAGGAGATGCCGTGGTGTGCGGCCAGGACGGCACGGCCCAGCCACTGACGGCCCTCGGCGTACTGGCCGGTGAGCCGCCAGTACCGGCCGAGCGCCCCGGCGAGCCGGATGAACAGCACCGGTTCGTGGCTGTCCGCCCAGCTCAGCGCGGCACGCAGGTTGTGTCGGTCGTGGTCGAGCCGACCGAGCCAGCGGGACTGGTCGCCGCCGTCGAGCCCCTCCTCGGCGCGTTCGGTGACGGTCAGCATGAACGCCGCATGCCGCGCCGAGATGTGGTGGGCCTGGTCGCCGAGGCGTTGCGCGGCGTACTGGCGGACCACCTCCAGCAGCCGGTACCGCTCCTCGGCGCCGTCGGTGCGGGCCTGCACCAGGGACTTGTCGACCAGCCGGGCCAGCAGCCGCAAAGTGTCCAGGTCGGCGTCGCCGCCGGCGGCCACCGCGGAGGCGGCCGCCAGGGTGAACCCACCCCGGAACACCGACAGCCGAGCGAACATCGCCCGTTCCGGCCCGGACAGCAGGTCGTGGCTCCAGTCCAGGGTGGCGCGCAGGGTGGCCTGCCGGGCCGGGACGTCCCGGTCGGTGGTCGCCAGCAGCGACACGGCGTCGTCGAGATAGTCCACGATCCGGGGCAGCGGCAGCATCCGCAGGCGGGCCGCGGCCAGCTCCAGGGCGAGCGGCAGGCCGTCGAGACGGCGGCAGAGCCGGGCGACGTCGGCGGCGTTGGCGTCGGTCACCGCGAAGTCGGCGACCACCAGCCGGGCCCGGTCGGTGAACATCCGGACGGCCTGGCTGCCGGCCAGATCGGCGGCGGTGGGCGCGGGCGCGTCGGCGGGCACCGACAGGCCGCCCACCCACCAGGCCGTCTCCAGCGCGACGGCGAGCGGCTCCCGGCTGGTGGTCAGCACCCGCAGGCCGGGGCACTCCCGCAGCAGGTAGCCGACCAGGGCGGCGCATCCGGCCACCAGGTGCTCGCAGTTGTCCAGCACCAGCAGGCCCTCGGTGTCGCGCAGGAGCTCGGCCAGGACCTCCCGCGGCGCCCGGCCGGGCGTCTCGGCGGCGCCCAGCGCACCGGCCACCGCGGCGTCCAGCAGGGACGGACGGTCCAGCTGGGCGAGCGACACCCACCAGGTCGGCCGCCCGGCGGCGGAGAGCCGATCGCGTACGGCGTACGCCAGCCTGGTCTTTCCGCTTCCGCCGGGTCCGACCAGGGTGATCAGGCGGGAACGGCCGATCGCGCCGAGCAGCTCGGCGATGTCGGCGTCGCGGCCGACAAGCGGGACGGCGAGCACGATCCCAGCGTCGAACCGGGCGGCCCGTCCGGTCAAGGCGAGTGTCGACTACCTGCCCCACCCCGCACCGCCCCCCGCGGCACCCCGCGATGCACCCCGCACCCGCCCGGCAGCCTGATGTCATCACGCCGGCACCGTGCCGGGGTAGCACCGAAAGGGAAAGACATTGGCAGCGCCGATCTTCCTCGAGACGCAGAACGGAAACTTCCGGCACATCCATCTGCGGAACAACTTCAACCAGACCCACCAGACCGGGATGCGGATCACCGACGACGGGTTCTTCCAGATCACCAACCGGATCAACGGCGGGACCGAGGCCCGGCTGGACAGCGGCGGCAACTGGACCAAGGCCAGCGACCGGCGCATGAAGCGGGACATCGAGAGCGTCTCCGGGCTGCTGGACAAGGTCGTCGCGCTGAAGCCGGTCGAGTACTACTACACCAGCCAGGACGTGTCGGAGCAGCCGGCCAAGCAGATGGGTCTCATCGCCCAGGACGTCGAGGAGGTGCTTCCGCAGCTCGTCGTCGACTCCGTGGAGGGCAAGTACCTGGACTACCTGGGCCTGGTGCCGGTCCTGATCGGAGCGGTCAAGGAGCTCGCCGCGCAGGTCGCCGAGCTACGCGATCAGCGCTCCTGAGATCGAGCGCAACGTCTCCAGCACGGTCCGGACCGAGGCGCGATGCAGCGTCTCGGGCCGGGCCAGCACGTCGATGTGCCGGACCGCCGGCAGGTCGGCGAGCGGCCGCAGCGCCAGCCGCGGATCCGGCACGGTGGTCAGGCCGGGCAGCAGGGCGAGCACCTCACCGGCCGCCACCACCGACGCCGCGACGGTGAACTCGTTGATCCGGTGCCGGATCTCCAGCGGCCGCCCGGACGCCGCCGCGATCGCCGTCAGCACCCCGGTCAGCGGAAAGCCCTCGTGCACGCTGATCCACGGCCAACCGCTCACGTCCGCCGCGGTCAGCCGGTCCCGGGCGGCGAGCGGATGGTCCGCCGACATCGCCACGTTCAGCGGCTCGCGGATCAGCGGGAGCACGGCGAGCCGGTCGGCGGGCCAGGGCGGGCTGTACGCCAGCCGGTGCGCCACCACCAGGTCGTAGTCACCGACCAGGCTGGGGAACTCGGCGTGCGCCACATCCCGGTCCGCGCAGCGCACCGGGGGCCCGCCGGTCTCGGCGAGACGCCGGATCAGCGGCGCGAACCAGGTCACCCCGGCACTGTGGAACGCGGCCACGCTCACCGGCGTGCCGGGCTCGTCCAGGTAGTCGCCGACCGCCCGGGACGCCCGGTCCAGCGCCGTCATCACCTCGACCGCGGCCGTCGCCAGGGCCCGACCCGCCTCGGTCAGCACCAGTCGCCGCCCGCTGCGCTCGGTCAGCGGCACCCGCGCCGACCGCTGCAGGGCGCCGAGCTGCTGCGACACCGCGGACGGGGTGATGTGCAGGGCACGCGCGACGGCGGCGACACTGCCCCGCTCGCCCAGCTCACGCAGCAGTCTCAGGTGATGCGGATCCATTAGCGTCCACTACATCGTCGTTTCACGGGTTGCCGTCTTGTCTACCGTATCGGCGGGCCGCAGGCTTCCCACTGTGACGGGAGACCTTCTGCTGCTGGCCGTGGCCGTGATCTGGGGCAGCAGCTATCTGGCGGCGAAGACCCTGGTGGTGGTCGCGGGCGTGCTGGTGGTGCTGGCGCTGCGCTACCTGGTGTCGATGGCGGCCATGCTGCCGCTGATGATCAGGAGGCGGCCGGGGCCGGGTGAGCTGCGGGTGGGGCTGCTGCTCGGGTGCACGCAGGCGGCGGTGCTGGTGCTGGAGACGTACGGGGTGTCGCTGACCAGCGCCACCAACGCCGGCGTGCTGATCAGCCTGACGATCCTGCTCACCCCACTGATGCAGGGCGGCCTGCCGCCGCGGTTCTTCCTGGCCGCCGGCGCCGCCACCGGTGGGGTGGTGCTCCTGGTGGCCGGACCCGGGCTGCGTACGCCGTCGGCCGGTGACGCGCTGATGCTGGCGGCCGCCGTGGTCCGCGCCGCGCACGTCACCCTGTCCGGCCGGCTCAGCCGGCCCGCGTACGACACGGTCACCCTCACCACGTTGCAGACCGTGGTCGGGGCGGTGGTGTTCACCGTCGCGGCCGGGCCGGCGCTGCTGCCGGCGGTCGCCGGGTTCGGGGCCGGCGAGTGGCTGGGCGTGCTGTACCTGGCGCTGTGCTGCAGCGTCTTCGCGTTCGTGGTGCAGTTGTGGGCGGTCCGCCGCACCTCCGCCACCCGGGCCAGCCTGCTGCTCGGCACCGAGCCGGTGTGGGCGGTCCTGATCGGCGTGAGCCTCGGCGGCGAGCACCTGACCGCGCTGGCCACCGCCGGCATCGGCCTGGTCCTGGCCGGCACCTGGTGGGGCCAGCGGATCGAACGCGCCCACCGGTCACGGGCAGAACCGCACGTACCGATCCGGGTGCCCGGTGTCGTCGAACCGGACGGTCCCGTCGACGCCGCCGATGCGCACCTCCCGGGCGCCGGTGAACTCCGCCCGGATGTCGCCCGCGACGACGTGCCGCTCAGCGCAGTAGGCTTCCGCCAGCGCCCATCCGGACTGCCGGCTGAGCAGCCCGGCCCGGGTCCGCACCCGTAACTCGGTGCGCTCCACATGCTTCCAGTCCTCGGCGGTGATCCGGACGATGTCGTGCCCGCCGTCCCCCGACACCGCGACCACCTCGGTTGCCAGCACCTTCCGCGTGAAGCCGGAGAAGAATAAACCCGTGACGCCGGTGGCCCCGGCCACCACCAGGACCAGAACGATCAGCACCACCCGGACGGCGACCGCCCGGGTCCCGAGCCAGACGGCCGCGACGAGCGCCACCCCGGCGAGGATCGGCGCCACGATCGGGAAGACCTCGCCCTCGGTGAAGGCGAGCACGAGATAGCCGGTCTGCGGAATCGTGCCGAACCAGAACAGCGCCAGCACGAACGCGGCGAACACCAGAAGGATCCGAGCGGTGACGCTCCTGGCACGTGGGGACATCGCCACATGGTAGCCATCAACATCAATGGGCGAAGGCCCTGATCACGGCCGCCATGTCGGCTCCACCGTGCCCGTCCGCGTCGGCCCGCGCGTACAGGTCGCGGCACACGTCCAGCAGAGGTGAGACGATGCCGGCCTGCCGGGCCGCGCCCACGATCAGCTCGCTGTTGTAGAGGACGTCGCGGAGCGCGGCCTGCACGGTGAAATCCCGGTCGGTCAGCTTGCGGCCCTTCACCCGGGAGACCGCGCTGGCCATCGGGCCGGCGTCCAGGGCCGCGAGCAGGGTCCGCTGATCGAGCCCGTGCCGTTCGGCGAAGTGGAACGCCTCGGCCAGCCCGGTCACCATGCTGATCAGGAAGGTGTTGACGGCCAGTTTCATCAGCAGCGCGCCCGGCACCGCCCCGCACCGCACGATCTCCCGACACATCGGCCGCAGCACCGCCTCGATCCCCGGATCGCCTCCGGCGATCATCACCACCAGGTCGCCGGTCTCCGCGGGCCCGCGCGACCCCGAGACAGGAGCTTCGGTGTACGCGCCACCGGCGGCCGTGACATCGGCGGCGAGCCCGGCCGAGTACGCGGGCGCGGTCGTTCCCATGTGCACGACCGTGCGCCCGCCGACCATCGCGGCGAACCGTCCGGTCCCCCGCCCGAGCACCTCGTCGATCACCCGGTCGTCGGCGAGCATCAGGATCACGGTCTGCGCCTCGGCGAACACCTGGGCCGGTCCGGCGGCGACCATCGCCCCGGCCGCCCGCAACGGCCCGGCCCGCTCCGGCGTGCGATTCCACACGATCAGCTCGGTCCCGGCCCGGGCCAGGTTGAGGGCCATCGGCTGCCCCATGACGCCGAGCCCGATGAATCCGACTGTCATCCCCGCGACGTTACGGCCGCTACCCGCCTCCGCTCAGTGGCCAATTCGCCACTGCCGGCCCGTCTCGGATGTCTCCTCAGCCGTTTTCCCTCGTGGCTTCGATCAGGGTGCGGGTGGAGTGGCTCACGAAGACCCCGTGCTCGCGGATGTGCGCGTCGAGGCGCTCCAGCTCCGGCCGATAGCGGTCGACGGTGAAGCCGGGCACCCACCAGACGCATGTGCGGAGGATGTAGACGACCGCGCCGATGTCGAAGAACTCCATCCGGCAGCGCGCCGTCCGCAAGTCGGCGATCCGCAGGCCGGCGGCCCGCGCCGCCGCGGCCTCACGCTCGGGATCGCGGCTGAGCCGCTCCCCTGCCAGCGGGCCACGGAACCACTCGATCAGCTCGAACGCGGACGCCGGTCCGACATGCTGGGCGAGGTAGGCGCCCTGCGGGGTGAGCACGCGAGCGATCTCGCGCCAGTCGGGATCCACCGGGTGGCGGCTGCTCACCAGCTCGAAGGCGGCGTCCGGAAACGGCAGGGGCTCTCCCTGCTCGACGGCGACCACGTCCACCCCGCGGGGCGACAGCAGACGGTGAGCGCGTTCCGCGTTCGGGCGCCATCCCTCGGTGACGACCATCCTGGCCGGCAGCCGGGGCGCCTCGGCGATGATCTCGCCGCCTCCGGTGTCGATGTCCAGGGCCGAGGCGACCCGGGCGAGGCGCGCGGCGAGGAGACGCGAGTATCCCCACGGTGGCCGGTCCTCGGTGGCTCGCCCGCGCAGCCAGTGGAAACTCCACCCGGACACGTCGACGTGGGCCGCCTCGTCGACGAGATCCTCGAAGGTACGCACACCACCATCCTGGCGATGCGGTCAACCGGATAAGGCGTCCGTCGATATCATGCCGCCATGCCGGAGACCTTGCAGCGGACCGGACCGATGCCGATCTCGCGGCGGCTCGCCCGGGGGGCTTCTCCTGTGGCCGGCGTGGCTCGCGGCGGCCGCGGCGGCGGCCCTGGGACGGGCGGCCTACCTGCGGGGTGAGGCGTACATCCCCTCGATGGGCGACGAGTACACCGCCTCGATCGTGATCTGGCCCGGCGCGCTGTGGCCGGTCGCGTTGGTGGTGATGTACACGGCGATGTTCGGGCACTTCGTCGGGGTGTGCCTGGTCGTGGCGGGCGTCGCACGGCTGGCGGATCCGGCGGCGCGAGCCGACCGGCGGGCCTGGCGGTGGCTGCCGGCCGGCACGCTGCTGGCCGCGGTGATCGTGGTGCTGGCGTTCTCGCCGCCCGGCGAGTCGGTCCGGTCCTGGATTCTGGACTGAGCTCGCCGGGCCCGCGGGGTCAGGCCGTGGTCACCGGGTGCGGGGTCCGGGCGGCGGCCTGGCGCTGCCGGAAGTAGCGGACCGCCAGGACGATCAGGACGATGGTCACGATCGGGGCGCCGGGGAACTTCACGAAGCGCGTCAGGCCGCTGCCGTCCGGCAGGACGATGAAGGCCGAGATGATGGTGATCACCATCATGGCCTTGTTGCGGACGGTCGTGGCGGCCAGGAAGGTGAGCGGCCACAACGCGTACCACGGGTGGAAGACCGGGGACAGCACCACGAACGCGGTGAGCGCCAGCGCGGCGCCCCGCAGGGCGGCCCGGGTCCGGTACTGCGCGGGGGTGCGCAGGGCCCGGACCCACAACCACACCAGGGTGACGGCGAGCAGGGCCAGCGCCACGTTGCGGACGAACGGGACGGCGTTGAAATCGGCGCTGAACGGCCGGCCCAGGTAGGTGATGGTCATGCCGACCGCGGTCGGCGGCGACGAGAACTGGATCAGCGAGACGCTGCCCTGCATGGCCGGCACCCAGCCGAAACCGAGGCCGCTGGTGACCGTGACGACACCGAACGAGGCCAGCGCGCCCCCGCCGACGAGCGCCGTGGCGGCCAGGAACGACCGGGCGGCGATCAGCACGGCGAACGGGATCAGCACCACGGTGGTGGCCTTGACCGAGAACGCCAGCCCGAGCAGCGCGCCGCCGGCGACCAGGGCGACCGGATGGGAACTGGCTCGGACGATCACGAAGAAGCCGAGCACCGCGAACCCGAGCATGACCGCGTCGTTGTGCGGCGCGCCCAGCAGATGCGCCCCGATCAGGGGCCCGGCGAGCGCGACCCAGACGGCGCGCTGCGGGTCCACGCCGCAGCGGCGCGCCAGCGCCGGCAGACCGGCCGCGATCGCGGCCATGCCGGCCAGGGTGACCAGGCGGAACAGGACGAGCGCGGTGGTCAGGTTGCTGCCCAGCCAGACCGCGAACGCGGCGACCAGGATGAACATCGGGCCGTACGGGGTGACGCTCTCGCGCCAGATCGGCGAGACGGTCTCCAGGTAGGTGCAGGGCAGGGCGTCGACGCCGAACCTGTACGGGTCGATGTCGTGCAGGAACATCTCACCCTGGCACCAGTACGAGTAGAAGTCGCGGCTGCCGACCGGCGGGGTCAGCAGGAACGGCAGCGACCAGAGCAGGGCCGTGACCAGACCCCACCGGACCGAGGGGACCCGGTCCCGGCCGGACCACCACGCATATGCCTGGATGGCCGTGCCGAGCAGCCAGAGGCCGAGGATGGCCGGGCCGTAGGGGCCCTGCGCGATGCTGACCGGGGTGGACCTGAGGTCGGCGTCGGGATGCGCGCCGCCGAGCCAGCCGGCCACGGCGAGCATGACCGAGCCGGACAAGCCGAACCATCGGATGAACGTCATTGACACGGGCAACAATATTTGGTCCATCCGGTCTCCACCAACTTCTGACCGGCGAACGATAACCCAAGGCGGCAACCCGGGACGACCGGCGCAGGCGGCCGATAGTGGCTGTTTGTGACGAACCGCACGGCTGGCCGTCAGCGCACCACACGATAGGTGACACGCCTACCACACCGCGCCCGCCGCTGGCCCCGAAAGGCCAATGAGCCCAGGTCGGCTCGGCCGAACGGTGGTGCCCGGGGCGGGGAACCCGGCCGGCTGACGGGTGATCCGGGCCCGCCATCACCGTCCGATGGCGCAGAATCGAGGACGCCCGGCCGCCGAGGGGAAGGAACCTGATGACCGGCCCGTTCGCGGTGAGCAAGCACCATGACGGCGATGACGCCGTCCGCCTCCTGGTGGTCGGCGACATCGACCACGACGTCAGCGAAGCACTGAGCCACATCCTGATCAACGCCGTCGAACAGCCCGGGGTCCGGACGCTCGTGGTGGACCTCGGCCGGGTTCCCACCGTCGCGGCGAGCGGCATCCGGAGCCTGATGGTCGGCCGGCAGGAGGCACTGCGGCGGGGCTGCCACTATCGCGTCACCAACGCCCACGGGCTGGTCGGGGACATGCTGCGGGCCGCCGGGGTGGCCGAGTTCCTGTCCCTGCCGCCCGAGCCGGCGGTCCGCGCGCGCCACGACGGACCGGCCTACCGGATCCGCCTCGAGCCGGTGCACGCGGAGGTGCCGGCCTGACCGATCCCCGCGAGATCCGGCCGGCGGATCCCCACGAGGTCCGGCCGGCGGATCCCCACGAGGTCCGGCCGGCGCCCGGCATCCGGTGTGCCGGCCCGGCGGTGCGGCGGGATCACGCCGGTGGCCGCCGGCCGCGCCGGTGCTCGAGGTGGGTGCGTGCGGTGAGCGCGTCGTGCAGGTAACCGGAGAGCGCCAGGACGGCCGGTGACCGGTCGGTGGCCCGGGTGGTGGCGTAGATCTGCCGGGCCAGGCCGGCGGGCCGGGCGATCGGCAGATAGGTGACGCCCCGCCGGGCGACGGCCGCGAGCTGCGGCACCAGCGACACCCCGAACCCGGCGGCGACCATGGCGAGCACCATCGGATAGCTGTGCACCCGGATGTCGACGCGCGGCACGAAACCGGCGGCTCGGCACGCCATCTCGGTGGCGGCCTGGAAACCGGTGCTGGTCAGGGCGGCGACCCAGGGGGTCGCGGCGAAGTCGGCGAGGTGCGCCGGCTCCCGCTCGGCGGTCTCCGGCACGGCCAGCAGCATCGGCTCCCGGTACAGCGGCCGCTGGCCGAGCCCGCGCAGATCGGGCCGGGACAGCGGAGCGTACTCGTGGGTGACCGCCAGATCGATCGTTCCGGACCGCACCCCGGGCAGCGCCTGGTCCGACTCCAGTTCGCTGAACCGCAGTTCGATCTCCGGATGCCGCCGCCGGAACTCGGTCAGCGCCGGGATCACGAAACTGGTCCCGGCGGTGGCGAACGCCGCCACCCGGATCGTGCCGCCGCGCAGCCCGGCCACGTCGCGGGCAGCACGTTCCGCCTCGTCGAGCGCGGCGAGGAGCCGTCCGGCGTGCTCGGCGAGGACCCGGCCGGCCTCGGTGAGCCGCACACTGCGGGCCGACCGTTCCAGCAGGGCGGCGCCGATGTCGCGTTCCAGGGCGGACAGCTGCTGGGAGGCGGCCGCGGCGGTGCATCCGGCCCGGGTCGCGGCGGCCGCGATGGTGCCGGTCTCCGCCACGTCACGCAACAGGGCCAGCCGGCGGGGATCGAGCATCAGCGGATCTTATGCTCAGCGGTGGCCGTACCGGATGGATCTCATGCTCGCGCGGCGGCAGGCTGACCGCATGTCGTGGGATCCGCAATTGCTCGCCGCCTTCACCGCCGCCACCGTCGTCGCGATGCTCGCGCCCGGGCCGGACATGCTGTTCGTGCTCGGCTGCGGGATGCGCAGCGGCCCCCGTGCCGGGCTGCTGGCGACCGCCGGGCTGGCCACCAGTGAGGCGGTGCACGTGCTGATCGCGGCGGCCGGTCTGACCGCGCTGTTCACGGCGGTCCCGCAGGCTTTCACGGCGCTGCGGGTAGCCGGCGCGGTGTACCTGGCGTACCTCGGCGTGCAGATGATCCGGCGGCGCGGCTCGTCGCTGGAGCCGTCCGGGGCGGTGATGTCCGGCCGGCGCGCGTACCTGACCGGTTTCCTGACCAACCTGTCCAACCCGAAGATGATCGCCTTCTCGGTGGCGTTCCTGCCGCAGTTCGTCGATCCGGCGCTCGGGCCGGTGTGGGCGCAGTTCGCGGTGCTCGGCCTGATCCTGATCGTGCTGGAGTTCCTGATCGACGGCGCCGTCGGGGTCTTCGCCGGCCGTATCGGCGCCTGGCTGCGGCCTCGCCGCACCCTGAGCCGCCGTCTCGACACCGTGACCGGCGGGATCCTGATCACTCTCGGGTTCCGGCTGGCCCTCGACCGCTGACCCGACTTCGATCGTCCCCGCTCCACACGCATCGAACTGTTCGTGCGCCGTGCCCGGAAATGAGCGGAACGCGTACGGAGAATCTGAATTTTTGTTGCAATTGGGGCATGAGAGACCGTGCGGAAGTACGGGCGGCGCTGCACGCCTGGCGAGACAGCCTCGTCGACCTGGGTGACACCAACCGGCTGATCAACTTTCCGGTCGACCATCCCGACCTCGTGGAGATCGTCGGGCCGGAGCCGGAGGCGGTGGTGGCCGCCCTGCACCGCGACGACGACTGCGGCCTGGCCGGCAGCGGCGCCGACCCGGAACGGCTGGCCGGCACCGGCTCGGCCTGCGGTGAGGTGTTCCGCAGCGAGATGCCGGACACCGCGCTCGACGCCGTGCTGCGGCGGCTGGCGAAGAAGGCCCGCCAGGAGTACCTGGACCGCGGCGTCTCGGTGCTGCACCTGGTGCTCGGCATGCTGCACTGGCGCGACGAGGACGACGAGCCGTTCACCGCGCCGGTGCTGCTGCTGCCGGTCGAGCTGGTGACGCCCGGCCCCGGTGACCCGCCACTGCTGCGGCTGCGCGACGACGACCCGGTGTTCAATCCGGCGCTCGCGATCCGGCTGCGCCGCCTCGGCATCGAGCCGCCCGCCGTGCACCCGGAGTCCGGCCTGGACGTCGGCGCCGTCTGGTCGGGGTTGCAGAGCCTGGTGGCGCGCCGTCGCGGCTGGTACGTCGAACGCACCATGCTGCTGTGCAACCTGACCTTCCACAAGGAGGCCATCTACCGGGACCTGCTGGTCAACGAGGACCGGATCGTCGCGCACCCGGTCGTGCGGGCGCTCGCCGGCACCGACGGGCAGCGGTCGGAGTTCCGGTTCGCGCCGATCCAGGCCGGCGACATCGACCGGCTCGCCCCGCCCGAGCACATCCCGCTCGTCCTGGACGCCGACGCCTCGCAGCGGGCCTGCGTCGCCGCCGCGGTGGCCGGGCACAGCTTCGTGATGGACGGCCCGCCCGGCACCGGCAAGTCGCAGACCATCGCCAACATGATCGGCTGCCTGCTGCACGCCGGGAAACGGGTGCTGTTCGTCTCGGAGAAGGCGGCCGCCCTCGACGTGGTGCATCACCGGCTGGTCGAGTCCGGGCTGAACCGGCACGTCCTGGAACTGCACGGCACCAAGGCCGGGCGCAGGGAGGTGGCCACCGCGCTGGCCGCCGCCCTCGACGAGGAGCCGGCCCCGGCCGGACGGCCCGCCACGCTGGACCGGCGCACGCCGCGGGAGTTGCGGGAACAACTGAGCGCGTACGCGTACGCCATGAACGAGGTCCGCAAGCCGCTGGGCCGCAGCCTGCACGACGTGCTGGGGATCTGCGCCGGTCTGGTCGACGCCCCGGCCGCACCGGTGCCGGTGATCGCCGTGGAGACGGTCACCTCGGATTCGCTGCGCCGGATCCGGGACGCCGCCGAGCGGCTGGCCGGCGCCTGGCGCACCGTCGTCGACCGGGACACCCTGCCGTGGCGTGACGTGCTGCGCCGCGAACCCCTCGACCCGCTGCTGTCCCGGGCCGAACGGGCGCTGGCCGGGCTGGCCCGTTCCCGGCAGGGCGACACGTCCCCGTTCGGCCTGGACGGCCCGGACGACGCCGGTGTGCTGGCCCGGCTCGCCACCCACGCCGGCAAACGGCCGCCGCACGTGCCCGACGCGTGGGTGAGCACCCCCGACCTCGCGCCGATCCGGGCCGCCGCCGAGGCGCTGAGCCGCGATCTCACCACGGTCCGGGCCGCCCGGGACGCCGCCACCCAGCGCGCCGGGACGACCTGGTCGGCGCTGCCGCTGCCGTCCGAGCTGCCCCCGGTGCCGGGCCTGGCCGGGCTCACCCCCGAGCCGGTCGACCTGGATCCGCTGACCGCCGCCGAGGCGGACCGGCAGGCGCAGGCGTGCACCGAGGCCGCCGACACCCTGGAACGGCACCGCGCCGCCGTCGACCGGATCACCGCGAAGCTCGGGCTGCCGAACGCGGTCCGGGTCGCCGACATCGGCCGGGTCGCCGACATCGCCGAACTCGGGGCGCGGGCACACCGGCCGGAGCCGTTCTGGTTCGGCCAGGGCACCGCGGCGACCGTCAAGAGCGGCGCCCAGGTGCTGCGCCGGGCCATGGAGAACCTGGTCGCCGCCGAGGTGCGGGCCCGGCCGTTCTTCGCCGAGGGGATCCTCACCCAGCCCCTCGACGAGCTTGCCGACCGGTTCGCCCGGGTGCATCGGGGCTGGCGGCGGATGTTCGGCGCGTACCGCAAGGACCGGCAGATCGTGGCGGCGTTCGTGCTGCCCGGGGTCGCGGTGCGGGACGCGCTGCCCCGGCTGGACACCGCGCTGGCCTGGCAGCGGGCCCGGCATGACCTGGCCGCGGCCGAGCAGGCGTACGGGCCGGTGCTCGGCCGTTACTGGCAGGGCGCGGGCACCGACTTCGCCGCGGTCGACGAGGCCCTGGACGTGGTCGAGGCGGCGGTACGGTCGGCGCCGGCCACCGCGATGGCCACCGTCGCCGCGTACATCTGCAACGCCAAGCCGGACCCGGAGCTGATCCGGCAGGCGACCGCCGCCCGGGAGGCGATCCTCGGCCAGAAGCCCGGGCCGTTCAGCGCCGACCGGCCGGAACTGGTGGCCGGCCCGATCGACGCGGCGCTCGGCTGGCTGCGGGCGCACGGGGTGGCCCTGGCCGCCGCCGCCGCGGTGGTGCACGCCTACGACGTGGCGACCGGCCGCACCCTGAACTTCGCCGAGGTGTCGCACCTCGGGCGGCTGCGGCAGGAGGTGGCCGCCGCCGAGGCCGCGCTCGCCGAACGGGCCGGCGACTACCGGGCCGTGCTCGGCGACGGCTACCGGGGCGCGGACACCGACGACACGGCCCTGTCCACGGCGATCGAGTGGACGGCGACCGCCCGTACCCTGCTGACCGGCGAGGACCGGCCGATGTCGGCCGTCCAGGCCGACGCGCTGCGCAACCTGCGTCCGGTCGCCGGTCTGGCCCGGCTCGCCGAACAGTGGGCCGAGGCCCGCCAGGAGATGCTGGAGGCGTTCGCCCCGGCCCGGCACCCGGATCTGACCGCCCGGCTCGCCGGCCACGACGGGGCGCAGCGGTTCCTGCAGGAGATCCGGGCCGACGCCGGCGGGCAGGAGGAGTGGTTCGCGGCGCAGGACGCGCGGGCGGTGCTCAGCGGGTACGGCCTGGACGGTGTCGTCGAGCACTGCGCCGACCTGCGGGCCGCCCCCGACGAGGTGCGCCCCGCCGTGGAACGGGCGGTGTTCCGGTCCTGGGCCGACGCGGTCATCCAGGCCGACCAGCGGCTGCGGCCGTGGCGGGCGGCCGACCGGGACCGTCTGGTGGCCGACTTCCAGACCCTGGACGTACGGCTCGGCACGACCGCCGCCCGCGACATCGCCGAGGCGGTGGCCGGTCGCCGTCCCACCACCGACGGCCCGTCCGCCGACCTGATCCGCCGGGAGGCGATGAAGGCCAGCCGGCACCTGCCGGTCCGTGACCTGATCGGGCAGGCCCGCGAGCTGATCCTCGGGCTGCGCCCCTGCTTCCTGATGTCGCCGCTGACGGTGAGTCACTCGCTGCCCGCGGACATCCGGTTCGACGTGGTCATCTTCGACGAGGCGTCCCAGGTCACCCCGGCCGACGCGATCAACTGCATCTATCGGGGCGCCGCGCTGATCACCGCCGGTGACGACCGGCAGCTGCCGCCGACGTCGTTCTTCGAACGCTCGCTGGGCTCGGCCGAGGAGTCCGACGCCGAACTGCCGGTGCTGGACTTCGAGTCGGTGCTGGAGCTGGCGAAGGGCTGCGGCGCGTTCCCCAGCCTGGGCCTGAACTGGCACTACCGCAGCCGGCACGAGGCCCTGATCGCCTTCTCCAACCACGCCTTCTATCAGAGCCGGCTCAGCGTCTTCCCGAGCGCGGCCGCGTCCGGCCCGGACACCGGGGTGGCGCTGATCCCGGCCGGCGGTGTCTACCGGCGCAGCACCGGCCGGGACAACCCGCTCGAGGCCGATCGGGTGGCCGAGCGGATCCTGCACCACTTCACCACCCGGCCGGGCCTGTCGCTCGGGGTGGTGACGTTCTCGGTGGCGCAGGCCGAGGCGATCGAACGGGCGGTCGGCGCGCTCGCCGCCGGGCAGCCCGGACTGGAACGGATCCTCGACGACGACCGGCTGCACGGCTTCTTCATCAAGAGCCTGGAGACGGTGCAGGGCGACGAACGCGACGTGATGATCTTCTCGATCGGGTACGGCTACGACGAGGCCGGGAAGATCAGCGCCAACTTCGGGGCGCTGAACCGGCCGAACGGCTGGCGCCGGCTGAACGTGGCGATCACCCGCGCCCGTTACCGGGTGGAGATCGTCACCTCGATCAGCGCCCGGGACGTGCCGGAGACCGACAACGAGGGGGTCCGGCTGCTCGCCGACTACCTCGACTACGCCGAACGCGGGCCGGCCGCCCTCGAGATCACCGAACGGGACCCCGCCAACGGCAGCGTCTTCCCGGAGTCGGTGCTGACCACCGTACGGTCCTGGGGCTACCCGGCGGTCGCGGCGCTGGGCTCGTCCGGCGGCCGGGTCGACATCGGCGTGCAGGTGCCGGGCCGGGCCGACGCGGGGTACGCGCTCGGCATCCGCTGCGACGGCACCGCCTACGCCGGCTGTTCCGCGGCCCGCGACCGGGACCGGCTCAGCGAGCAGGTCCTGACGAACCTGGGCTGGAAGCTGCACCGGATCTGGGCGGTCGCCTGGTACCGGGATCGCGAACGCGAGGAACAGCGGCTGCGCTCGGCGCTGGAGGCCGCGGTCGGCACCCCCCGGCTGACCCTGTCCGACCGGCCGGCCACCCGCCCGGTCCGCGCCCTGGAACCCGCCGCCGATCCCGCGTGCTGACCTCCGCCGCGCCTGGCGCACCGCGGCGCGTGGTGAAGTGCGGCGCGTGGTGAAGTGCGGCGCGTGGTGAAGTGCGGCGCGTGGTGAAGTGCGGCGCGTGGTGAAGTGCGGCTGCACCACGCCACAGCTCACCACACGGCTCCGCGTGGCGAGCTGTGGCGCACAGGACGGCCGACCTCGACGCACTCCACGGCAGGGGCGCAGAGCCGGACCAGGACGGCGATCACTTCGTCGGGGCCGGCGTCGGGATCGACGCCGGCCAGGTCGGCGGCGCTCAGCGGCGGCACCGCGACGTGCGAGATCAGTGGGTGGAACGGGCGCCGGTCCACCTCCCCGGCGCCGAACAGGACCTCGGCCAGTTTCTCCCCCGGCCGCAGCCCGGTGTAGCGGATCTCCACCGGCGCCGGCCGCAGCGCGACCATCTGCCGCGCCACCTCGGCGATCCGGACCGGCTCGCCCATCTCCAGCACCAGCGCCTCGCCGTCCCGGCCGATCGCGGCGGCCTGGATCACCAGGTGCACCGCCTCCTGGACGGTCATGAAATAGCGGGTCACGTCCGGGTGGGTGACGGTGACCGGGCCGCCGTCGGCGATCTGCGCGGTGAACGTGGTGAACACCGACCCGCGGCTGCCCAGCACGTTGCCGAACCGGACGCTGAGGAACGTGCCCGGGTTGCGCCCGGCGGTCCAGGCGGTGAGCCGTTCGGTGACGCGTTTGCTGTAGCCGAGGACGCTGCTCGGGTCGGCGGCCTTGTCGGTGGAGATGTTGACGAACCGCTCCACTCCGGCGGCGGCCTCCAGCACGTTGAGCGTACCGAGGACGTTGGTCTTGACCGCCTCCCCGGGAAACCGCTGGAGAAGCGCCAGATGCTTGAGGGCCGCGGCGTGGAAGACCACCTCCGGGCGCCGGGTCCGGAAGATGTGCCGCAGGTGGGCGGCGTCGCGCAGGTCGGCGAGGATCACCGACGGATCGTCGATGCCGGACCGGGCGTCGATGGACAGCTGGGTGGCCTGCAGCGCCGACTCGTCCCGGTCCAGCATCATCAGCTCGGCCGGGTGGAACCGGTGGATCTGCCGGCACAGCTCCGAGCCGATCGAGCCGCCCGCGCCGGTGACCAGCACCCGCTTGCCCGCCAGGTAGCCGGCGATGGCGTCCAGGTCGGTCTCGATCTGGTGCCGGCCGAGCAGGTCGGCGACCGAGACGTCGCGGATGTCGTCGACCTCGACCGGATGGTCCATCAGCTCGGTCACCGACGGCACCACCTTGAAGGTGGCCCCGGCCGCCACGGTCCGGTCCCGGACGTCACGCAGCAGGTCCGCCTCGGCGTTCGCGACGGCGAAGACGACCATCGTCGCGCCGGTCCGGGCCAGCACCGCCGGAATGTCGGCGCGGGCGCCGAGCACCGGCACCCCGGACCGGCGCAGCCGCCGTTTGCGCGGGTCGTCGTCGATCAGGCCGACCGGCAGGTAACGCCCGCCCGGATCGTTGAGCATCGACCGGAGCAGGAGATCGGTGGTCCGGCCGGCGCCGAACAGCACGACCGGGGCGGCGACCCGCTCGTCCGGGCGCTGCCGGCGACGGTGCCGCAGGGTGTGCGCGTACCGGGCGGCGAGCATCAGCATCAGTGCGAACGCCCCGCCCTCGATCGGGGCGCCGAGCGGCACCGGGTGCCGCGGCAGGGCCGCCGCGGCGGCCAGGACGGCGGTCGCGGTCAGCGCGACGGTCACGGCGAGGGCGCGGACCTCTTCCAGGCTGGCGTACGGGTACCGCCCGCGATAGAGGTGCACGGCATGCCCGATCGCGCCCTGCAACGCGACGGCGAGCAGAACGGTGACCGCCGTGCCGGCCATCCGCCCCGGATCGGCGCCGGGCCGGGTGAGCACCGCTGCCGCCATGCCGATCGCCCAGGCCGCGCCGTCGCCGGCCGCTGGGAACAGGTCGTCTCGCGAGCGCAACTGTCCTCCCGCAGGGTTCGCCGCCAGATTATCAGCCTTTTCCACCTTAAAGAGGTATTGCTCGATACTGCCCAGTGACGTGCTGTATGCCCCTAATCTGGCTGGTAGCCACGGAACGGGGAGGTCTGCATGGGCCTACGCGATTACCTCCGTGTCGCCCGGAGACATTGGTGGCTGCTGGTGGGCTCGCTCCTGATCGCGCTGGGCGTGGCGCTGGTGGTGAACATCCGGACCACTCCGGTGTACGCCGCCCGGGTCACGTTCTTCTTCACCGCGCCGATGGCCGAGGCCGCCGAACTCTACCCGGCCAGCATGTTCTCCTCGGGACGGCTCGCCACGTACGCCGAACTGCTGGCCAGCGACGAGATCGCGGTGCCGTTGGCGAACGGGTCCGGGATCGCCCTGACGCCCGAGGAGATCGGCGAACGGCTCACCGCCGAGACCATCGCCGACACGGTACTGATGGAGGTCACCGTGGAGGACACCGACCGGCCGCGGGCGCTGCTGCTCGCGCAGCGTCTGGGCGTGCTGTTCAAGGACACCGTCGAGAAGCTGGAAGCGGAGCCCGGCAAGGGCTCCGCGGTCCGGGTGGAGATCGTCGACGGCCCCCGCCTGGAGAAGGACCTGGTCGCTCCGCGCGAACTGAACAACTACGCGCTCGCCGTGATGGCCGGCCTGATCGTCGGCGGCGGCTCGGCCGTGCTGCGTGAGGTCTCCGACACCACCGTGCGGTCCGCCGAGTCGCTGCGGACGCTGACCGCCACCCAGGTGCTGGCCCGGGTGCCGGAGGACGACACCGCGCCCACCTCGGCCGGGCCGTTCGTGTCGGCGAGCGCGTCGGCACGGACCGAGGCGCTGCGCCAGGTCCGCACCATGCTGCAGACCGTCGCGGCCGGCACCTCGCTGAAGACCCTGGCGGTGACCAGCGCGGTGCCGCGGGAGGGCCGGTCGGCGACGGTGTGCAGCCTGGCCCTGCTGTTCGCCGAGACCGGGCAGCGGGTGCTCGTCGTCGACGCGGAGTTGCGCCGGCCCCGCCTGGCCCGGTTCCTCGGCCTGGACGGCCAGGTCGGGCTGAGCGGTGTGCTCGGCGGTACGGCCACCTTGGACCAGGCGGTGCAGCCCTGGGGGGTCGGGCTGTGGCTGCTGGCCGGCGGGCACCCGCCGCACAATCCGAGCGAGCTGCTCAGCTCGCCGCGGATGACCGAGGTGGTCGACGAGGTACGCCGCCGCTTCGACGTGGTGCTCTTCGACTGCCCGCCGCTGCTGCCGGTCACCGACGGTGAGGTGGTGGCGGCCCGCGCCGACGGCACGCTGCTGGTGGTGCGGTCCCGGCGGACCACGAACGCGCAGGTCGAGGGCGCCGTCCGGGCGCTGCACGCGGTCAACGCCACACTGCTCGGCTGTGTGCTCAACATGGTGCCGCGCCGCGACCCGGACGCCGCCCCGAGCTTCGACGAGTACACCGCGCCCCGCCAGGAACGACGGCGCTGGTGGGGACGGATGTCGCTGGAGGTGGCCTCATGACGCGACCGGGCGGACTGCAGAATGCGGCCGAACGGCAGGTGCCGGGGGCGATCGCGGAGGTGTTCCGGAACAGCGCCGACGATCTGCCGACCCGGCTGGCGAACATGGCGCGGTACGCCCGCCGGGCGCAGGTGACCCGGTTCGCGGCCCTCTACGAACTGTTCAAGCTGGTTCTGCCGGTGAAGGGCTCGATCGTCGAGTGCGGTGTCTTCCGGGGCGCCAGCTTCATGACGTTCGCGCAGCTCAGCGCGGCCCTCGAACCGACCAACCTGACCCGGCGGCTGTACGGGTTCGACTCGTTCGGCGGCTTCCCGGCGGTGACCGGGCCGGACCGGCCGGAGAGCACCGGGGCCCGAGCCGGCGACCTGGCTGCGGACAGTTTCGACGAGCTGAACCGGCTGCTGGAGATCTACGACACCGACCGGTTCCTCGGTCACCTGCCGAAGGCCCGGCTGATCCGCGGCGACGTCACCGAGACGATCCCGGCGTTCGTGGCCGAGCACCCGCACCTGGTGATCAGCCTGCTCTTCCTCGACCTGGACCTGTACGAGCCGACCGCGGTGGCGCTGCGGCACCTGCTGCCCCGGATGCCGAAGGGCGCGGTGCTCGCCTTCGACGAGCTGGACAATCCGCTGTGGCCCGGGGAGACGGCGGCCGTGCTGGACGAGATCGGCATCAACGGGCTGGAGCTGCGGCGGTTCGAGTTCGACCCGTACATCGGATATGCGGTCCTCTGAGATGACCACCGGAACCGGATCGCCGGAGGTCGCGCGGGCCGTACGGGCGCACGTGCTGCGGATGACCAGCATCGGCCGCAGCTCGCACGTCGGGTCGGCGCTGTCCTGCGCGGACCTGCTCGCCGTGCTCTACACCGACGTGCTGCGGGTGGACCCGGCGCACCCGGACTGGCCGGACCGGGACCGGTTCATCATGAGCAAGGGCCACGCCGGGGCCGCCCTCTACGCGGTGCTCGCCGAACGCGGTTTCTTCGACCCGGCCGTACTGCACCGGCACTACCAGAACGGCTCCTACCTGTCCGGGCATGTCAGCCACGTCGGCATCCCGGGTGTCGAGTTCTCCACCGGATCGCTCGGGCACGGCCTGCCGGTCGGCGCCGGGCTGGCCTGGCGGGCCCGGCAGACCGGCCGGCCGTGGCGCACCTATGTGCTGCTCGGTGACGGTGAGTGCGACGAGGGCAGCGTGTGGGAGGCGGCCATGTTCGCCGGCCACCACGAGCTCGGCACCCTGGTCGCGGTCGTCGACTACAACGGCCTGCAGTCGCTCGGCACCACCGAGGAGACGCTGCGGCTGGAGCCGTTCGCGGCCAAGTGGGCGTCGTTCGGCTGGGAGGTGACCGAGGTGGACGGCCACGACCATGCCGCCCTGGCGCACGCGATGCGGGTGCCGCGGGATCCGGCGCCGGCCCGGCCGCGCTGCGTGCTCGCGCACACCGTGAAGGGCAAGGGCGTGTCGTTCATGGAGAACCAGGTGCTGTGGCACTACCGGCCGCCGTCGCCGGAGGAGCTGGAGCTGGCCCTGGCCGAGGTGGGCGGATGAGGAACCACTTCTTCGCCGGGCTTCTCGCGGCCGCGCTGATCGACCCGGACCTGGTGCTGATCACCGCCGACCTCGGGTACGGGGCGGTGGACGAGTTCGCGACGGCCCGGCCCGGCCAGTTCATCAACGCCGGGGTGGCCGAGCAGAACATGGCCGGGCTGGCGGCCGGGATCGCCCTCGCGGGCGGGCGGGTGTTCACCTACTCGATCGCGAACTTCCCGACGCTGCGGTGCCTGGAGCAGATCCGCAACGACATCTGCTACCACCACGCCGACGTGACGGTGGTGGCGGTGGGGGGCGGGATGGCATACGGCGCTCTCGGCATGTCCCACCACGCCACCGAGGACCTGGCGATCATGCGGGCGCTGCCGGGCATGGCGGTGGCCGCGCCCGGGGACGAGGCCGAGGTGGGGGCGGTCCTGACCGACCTGCTGGCCGGCGGCGGACCGGCCTATCTGCGGTTGGGCAAGACCGGTGAGGGTACGGTCCACACCCGCCCGATCGAGGCCCCGCGCGGCGCCTCGATCGCCCTGTCCCGTGGCGGTGAGGTGCTGTTGTGCAGCACCGGCGCGATCCTCGAGGTGGTCTGCCGGGCGGCGGAGCTGCTCGACGGCGACGGCATCCGCGCGGATGTGACCTCGTTCCCGTGGCTGGACCCGTTCGACACGGCGGCGATCAGGGAGGCGGCCCGCTCCTACGCGGCCGTCGTCACGGTCGAGGAGCACTCCATCGTCGGCGGGCTGGGCAGTGCGGTCGCCGAGGTGCTGGCCGAGGCCGCCGGCCCGGTGCCGCTGATCCGCATCGCGCTGCCGGCCCGGTCCCTGTCGGTCGTCGGCGATCAGGAGTACCTGCGTACCGCGTACGAGCTGGACCCGGAGTCGATCCGGCGGCGGGTCCGTGACCATCTGGAGGCGCACCGTGGACTGGCGAGTCAGGTTCGTTGACTACCCGGAGCAGTGGCGGCGGCAGCGCGACGAGCTGCTGCCGATCATCGAGGGCACCATCGCCGCCGGTGACCTCATGCTGCGGCAGCAGTTGCACGACTTCGAGGACCATCTGGCCGCCTTCAACTCCTCGCGCCGGGCGGTCGGGGTGAGCAACTGCACCGACGGGCTGCGGCTGCTCGCGCACGCCCTGGACGTCGGTCCCGGCGACGAGGTGGTGACGGTGGCGCACACCTTCATCGCGACCGTCTCGCCGTTCGTGCTGCGCGGCGCCACCCCGGTGTTCGTGGACATCGGGCCGGACCATCTGATGGACACCGCCGACCTGGCCGACAAGGTCACCGACCGCACCAAGGTGATCATTCCGGTGCATCTGAACGGCCGGACCGCCGACATGGTCGAGGTCATGAAGATCGCCGCGCAGGTCGGCGCGACCGTTCTGGAGGACGCGGCGCAGGCGCTCGGCGCCACCCTGGACGGCCGGACCGCCGGGACGTTCGGGCTGGCCAGCACATACTCGTTCTATCCGGCGAAGCTGCTCGGCGCGCTCGGTGACGGCGGCGCGGTGCTCACCGACGACGAGGAGCTGGCCGGCCGGCTGCTGCGGCTGCGCGACCACGGCCGGGTGGCGAAGGCGGAGATCGACGGCTGGGGCTACAACTGCCGCCTCGACAACCTGCAGGCGGCCGTCCTGGACTACCGGCTGTCGAGGCTGCCGGGCTGGATCGACCGCCGCCGGCAGCTGGCCCGGCTCTACGACGAGCGGTTGCGCGACCTGCCGGACCTTGGCGTCCCGATCGGGCCGGACGCCGACGCCCGCCGCCGCGACGTGTTCCAGAACTATCCGGTCACCACCGACGCCCGCGACCGCCTCGCCGAGCACCTGCGCGCCGACGGCGTCGAGACGCTGATCTCCTGGCCCATCCCGATGCACCGGCAGAAGGGTCTGGGCCTGGCGCACTGGAACCTGCCGCACACCGAGCTGCTGTGCCGCCGGGTGCTGTCCCTGCCGCTGCACCCGGAGCTCGAGGACTGGCAGATCGACCACGTGACCGGCAGCATCCGCCGGTTCTTCGGCGCCGGCTAGGAGGCCGACATGGAGCTGCCCTTCCTCAGCGTGGTCGTGCCGTGCTGGAACGAGGCCCGGTTCATCGCCGGCTTCCTGGACTCGGTGCTGGCCGGGACGTACCCACCGGACCGGATGGAGATCCTGGTCGCCGACGGGATGAGCGACGACGGCACCCGGGCGGTCCTCCGGAGATACGCCGCCCGGGACGCGCGGGTGCAGCTGCTCGACAATCCCGGCCGCAGCAAACCGGCCGGGCTGAACCGGGCCGTCCGCCGGGCCCGCGGCGAGGTGATCCTGCGCCTCGACGTGCACGCCGACTATCCGCCGGACTATCTGGAACGGTGCGTGCGCGGGCTCCTCGACCATCCCGAGGCCGACAACGTCGGCGGGATCCGGATCTCCCGGGCCCGCGACGACACCGTGCTCGGGCGGGCCATCGCCGCGTCCACCACGAGTGTCTTCGGCGCCGGGAACTCGCGATACCGGACCGGGGCGGACCGGCCGCAGTGGGTCGACACCGTGTTCGGCGGCTGCTACCGGCGCGACGTGTTCGACCGGATCGGGCTGTTCGACGAGAAACTCACCCGGGCCCAGGACCGCGAGTTCAACCAGCGGTTGCGGGCCGCCGGCGGGTCGATCCTGCTGCTGCCGGACATCACCTGCACCTACTACGCGCGCAGCGATCTGCGGGAGTTCTGCTCCTGGACGTACGAGGCCGGGTACTGGCCGTTCAAGGCGAGCCGTCTGGTGGGCCGGTGGATCGGATCGTGGCGCAACCTCGTGCCGATGGGGTTCGTGCTGACCGTGGCGGCGGGCGCCGCGCTGTCGCCGGTGAGCCGCACCGCCCGCCGGGTGACCGGCACCGTCCTCGGCGGGTACGCCGCCGCGGCGTGCACGTTCGCCGCCCGGCTGGCCCGCCGGCACCGTGACCCCGCGCTGGCGGCCGCCCTGCCCGCGGTCTTCCTCGCCACCCATGTCATCTACGGGGCCGCGTCGGTCCGGGCGGTCCTGGAACCGGGCGGAGGCACCCGATGAGCACCGTCCTGCACTACTACCGGGGCCGGGTGGCGCTGCACGCGATCCTGGAAGGACTGCACGCCCGGCCGGGTGACGAGGTCGTGGTCCAGGCGTACACCTGCGCGGCGGTGGTGGAGCCGCTGCTGCGGATGGGTCTGCGGCCGGTCTACGCCGACATCGATCCGGCCACGTTCGGGCCGGATCCGGCCGCGGTCCGGGCGGCGGTCGGGCCGCGTACCCGGGCCGTGATCGTGCAGCACACCTTCGGGATCCGGGCCGCCGTGCCCGCGGTGGGCGTGCCGGTGATCGAGGACTGCGCGCACACGGTCCCCGGGACGATCGACAGTTCCGGCAGCGCGGCCGCGTTCTACTCGTTCGAGTGGGGCAAGCCGGTGGTGGCCGGGCTGGGCGGGACCGCGGTGGTGCACGATCCGGGGCTGGCCGCGGCGATGAGCGAGGGGTACGGCAGGTACACCACTCCCCCGGCGCGGCGGGAGATGATCACCGAGGCGGAGTACGCGGCGTTCCGGCTGGTGTCCGGCGCCGGGGTGCTGTGGCGGATGCGGGCGCTGTACCGGCGGCTGGCCGGGATGGGTGTGGTCACCGGCTCGTACGCGACCGACCCGTGGGGCGGCCCCGAGTACGGCTGGCGGATGAGCCGCGGCACCCGGATGCGGCTGCCGTCGCGGATCGCGGCCGGGCGGGCCGGACTGGGGCGACGGCGGCGGGTCGCGAACGCGTACCGGCAGGCTCTCGGTGTCGATCTTCCCGGCGTCCCGCACCGGTTCCCGGTCGCCGTGGCCGACAAGCAGCGGGCCCTGCGCGACGCCGCCGCGGCCGGTCTGGAACTGGGCGACTGGTTCGCCACCCCGGTCCACCCGCTCGCCGGCGCCGATCTGGCCGGCGCCGGCTACCGCGCCGGCTCCTGCCCGCGGGCCGAGTGGGCGGCCGCGCACGTGGTCACCTGCCCGGTCCGCGCCTCCACCCGCCCGGAGACGGTGGCCCGCGCCGCCGCCGTCCTGGCCCGTCTCGAACCGGTGGTCTCCCATGCCTGAACAGTTCCGGATCACCGGCGGCCCGTTCACCCCCGAACAGCTCGCCGCGGTCGCCCGGCTGCACGTGACCGGGGTGCCCGGCGGATTCCTGTCGTCGCTGGGCGAACCGGTGCTGCGGCTGCTCTACCGCCACCTGGCCACCAGCCCGCACGCCGCGCTGTTCCTCGCCGAGTCGGTGGTCACCGGCGAACCGCTCGGCTACATCTGCGGCACCCTGGACACCTCGGCGCTGTTCCAGGAGTTCGTGCTGCGCCGCTGGCCGATCGCGGTGCCGCTGGTGGCGGCCCGGCTGCTGCGCCCGCGGCGGCTGGCCCGGCTGCTGGAGACGATCGCCTATCCCGGCTCGGCGGACCTCACGCTGCCGCGCGCCGAGGTGGTCAACTTCGTGGTGGTGCCGTCCCGGCGCGGCCACGGCGTCGCCACCCGGCTGTTCGAGCACCTGACCGCCTGGTTCGAGCAGCAGGGCCAGGCGACGATCAAGATGGTGACCGGGCAGGACCAGGGCCGCGCCCACGGCTTCTACGAGAAGGCCGGGGCCGTCCTGCAGGGCACCACCGAGGTGCACCGCGGCACCGCCTCGCGGGTGTACGTGCACCGGATCCGCGAGGGCAGCGACCCGGTCCGGGTGAGCCGGCCCGGCTACGAGGCGGCGAAACGGGCGCTCGACATCACCGTGGCCGCCGGCGCGCTGCTGGCCACCGCCCCGGTCGCGGCGGCCGCCGCGTGGGCGGTGAAACGCGAGGACGGCGGCCCGGTGCTCTACCGCGGCACCCGGATCGGCCGGTACGGGCGCCCGTTCGCGATGCTCAAGTTCCGCAGCATGGTCGTCGACGCGGCCCGGCTCGGCGGCCCGTCCACCGCCGACGACGACCCGCGCCTGACCCGGGCCGGGGCGTTCCTGCGCCGGTGGAAACTCGACGAGCTGCCGCAGCTGGTGAACGTGCTGATCGGCGACATGAGCCTGGTCGGGCCGCGCCCGCAGGTCGCCTCGGACGTGCGGCGCTACACCGGGCCGGAGATGCGGCTGCTGGACGTGCGGCCCGGGGTGACCGACTGGGCGTCGATCGTGTTCCACGACGAGGGGCGGATCCTGGCCGGGCACGAGGACGTGGACCGGGCGTACGACGAGCTGATCCGCCCCGGCAAGATCGCTCTCGGGTTGGCCTACGTCGACCACCGCGGGTTCGGCACCGACCTGCGGATCCTGCTGATCACCGCGCTGACGCTGGTGGGCTACCGGCGGACCGGCGAGATGCTGCGGAGGTCGGTGCCGCTCGATCTGGCGCATGTCCGGCGGTGACCGGAGCCTGTTCCGGTCGCTGGTCCGGGACTACCTGGCCACCGTCGCGGTGCAGTGGTTCGTCCTGGCCTCCGGGCTGTACCTGTTCCATCTGGTCGCCGCCCGGGGCGGGCCCGCCGCCTTCGCCTACTACCAGATCGCCCGCGGCGTGGTCAGCACCCTGCAACCGGTGGTGACCGCCGGGCTCGCCCAGGCCCTGCACCGCTACCTGCCGCGCACCTGGGAGACGACGGTCGGCCTGGCCCGCCGCGCGTTCGCCGTCCAGGTGGTGCTGGCGGCGGGCACGGTGACCGCCGGGATCGTCACCGCCCCGTGGACCGGGCGCCTGCTGGGCCTGCCCGGCGCCGAGGCGGCGACCGCCACCTCGATCATGCTGGCCGGGGTGTGCCTGTGCACGGTCGCGGTGGCCGCGCTGCGCGGCGCCCAGCAGGTCACGCACGCCAACGTGGTGTCCGGGACCGCCCTCGGCCTGGTCCCGCTGGCCGCCTTCGCCCTCTCCGGCGACACCGGCGACTTTCTGGTCCTGCAGGGCGCGGGCGCGGCGCTGGTCGCGGTCGGCGGCCTGCTCACGGTCCGCCGCCGCCGCTCCGCGGCCCCGTCCCCGCACTCCCGGCCCGAGCCACGGATCACCGGCCTGCTGCGGTACGGGGTGCGCCGTCTCCCCACCGATCTGGCCCTGCCGCTGCTGTTCACCTATCCGACGCTGCTCGTGGCGGCCGTGCTGCCCGGCGCCCCGCAGGCCGGCTACGTCGGGTTCGTCACCTCGGCGGTCATCATGGTGTGCTCACTGTTCGGCACCCTGTCGCCGGTCCTGCTGCCCCGCCTGAGCCGGATGTTCCACTGGCGGGCCGAGCCGGTGACGGGCCGCCGCGTGCTCACCTGGCTGCCGGTGGCCGCCGGCGGGGTGGCCGCGCTCGCCGCGGGCCTGATCACCCTGCTCGGCCCGGTGCTGGTCCGCCTCTATCTGGGCCCGGAGTTCCACGAAGCGGCCGCCGTGCTCGGCGTGGGGATCTTCGCCGCCGTACCGCTGGCGATGTTCTACGCCGCCCGGCCCACCCTGGACGCGCTGCCCCAGCCTCCGCGCATCAACCGGCTGCTGCTGGGCTGCCTGGGTCTGGAGGTGGTTCTCGGCTGGGCCGCCACCGGGATCATGCCGGCCGCGCAGGCCGCGCTGACCGCGCTGACCGTCGCCGCGACCGTGCTGGGCCTCGCCACCACCCGTCTGGTCAAGCGCTCCCTCGCGCCCGTCCCGGCATGACCGCGCCCGCCCTCGTCCCGCCGGCCCGCCCGGGCGTGGTCATCTACCTGGCGTTCTTCGCCGCGCTGGCGGGCCGTTTCGTGCTGACCCGGGTCGGCCTGGAGGTGCCGCTGCTCAACGACGTCCGTGTCCCGCTCTACATCGGCCTGATGCTGTGCATCCTGCTCGAGTCGCACCGGATCGGCCCGCGCGCCGCCACCGGGGGCTACTGCCTGCTGCCGATCATGGGCCTGTTCGGGTACCAGCTGCTGTCCGCGGTCTGGGCGCCGTCGCACGCGGTGACCGGCCCGATGTCCGCCGACATCGTCGCGGTCGCGTTCCTGGTCTTCGTCTACTACGTCCTCGCCCGCTGGGACAGCGATCACGTCACCCGGGTGACCCTGGAGTGCTGCCACATCGCCGCCTGGGTGTACTTCCTGGCCGCCTCGACCGGCCGCGGGCACGCGCCGGGCGGCCGGTGGGCGGCGCTCGGCGGCGGCCCCAACGTGTTCGTCCGCGTCATGATCCTCGGCGTCATCACCTCGCTGTACCTGTACGTCCGCAGCGGCGACAAGCTCCGCTGGCTGATCGGCATCCCGGCGTTCCTGTTCGGCGCGGTCGCCTCCGGCTCCCGCGGCGGCATGGCCGCCCTGGCGATCACCGGTGTCATCGCCCTGATCGCGATCCGGCCCCGGCCGCGCTGGGAGCGGATCGCCAGACCCGCCGGGCTGCTGGTGCTGCTGTCCCTGATGGTGATCGTGACCGCCGGGCCGATGATCGCCGGTTTCGTGCAGTCCCGGTTCATCGAGGCCACCGTCGGGCAGGGCTACACCTCCGACCGCGACGTGCTGTTCGCCTGGGCGCTGCGGCTGTTCTGGCAGCATCCCCTGCTCGGCACCGGCATCAACGGTTTCCACGCCATCGCCGACCTGGGCGAGGGCGAGCGGTACGTGCACAACCTGCCGCTGTCGGTCGCGGCCGAGGGCGGTTTCGTCGGTATGTTCCTCCTCGGGCTGGCCTGGTTCACGCTGTGGCACGCCTACCTGCGCGCCCAGCGCCGGCGGCCGTGCCTGTCGGCTCGCACGGCCGCCTACTGCGGCATCTTCATCGGCGCGACGTCCCTGTTCTCCGGCGACTACTTCGACGCCCGGCTGATGTGGATCCTGCTGGTCCTGGCCGCGATCCGGACGGCGTCGCCGCGGGCCGGGCCGGCGTCGGCGCCCTGACGGAATGTGAGGTTTTGCGCTGATACCCGTCGGGTGGGTGTTTCCGATATCCTTCGAGGTCGGAGTTCCTCCTGCGCTCGGAGATGAGTAGCCGTGTCGGACTTGGCCTTTTCCCGGGAGAGACTCGTCGAGGCGTTGCTGCGGGTGCAGGGCCTCACCGAGCGGCCGGCGCGGGACGCCCGGCTCGAGGACGTCAGCGACACGCTCACCGTCCCGCTCACCGTCCGCCGCTCGGACGACGCGGCCGAGGATCTCGCCGCCATCATCGACGCGGTCAGCGCCGTCCCCGGCGGTCTCCGGCTCTTCGCCGAGGCGGTCATCCGCTGGCATCCGGGTGAGGCGTCCACCCGGTTCGGCGCGCTGGCGGCCGGCAGCCGCACGCCACGGTCCCGGGCGTACCGGCCGGAGGAGCGCATCGCCGGGGACATCCCGATCCGTAACCGCAACTTCACCGGACGCATCGAGTTGCTGGAGCGTCTCGGCGCCACCCTGTCCAAGACCTCGTCCACGTCGGTGCTGCCGCCCACCCTCAAGGGCCTCGGCGGTGTCGGCAAGACCCAGCTCGTCATCGAGTACGTGCACCGCAACCTCGACAGGTACGACCTGATCTGGTGGATCCCGGCCGAGCAGACCACCACCGTGCTGGCGGCGCTGACCCAGCTGGCCCTGCGCGCCGACCTGCCGATCGCCGACGACCAGCAGGAGACCGCCCGCACCGTGCTGAACTGGCTGGCCGCCGGCGGCGACGACCGGGACTGGCTGCTGGTCTACGACAACGCCGACGAGCCGTCCGCGCTGCGGCCCCTGCTGCCGTCGACCGGCGGGCACGTCATCGTCACCACCCGGATCGAGGACTGGAGCACCATCGGCGTGCCGATCGAGGTGGACGTGTTCCGCCGCGACGAGAGCGTGCAGATGCTCACCAACCGCACCAGCGACGCGGTCACGGTGCCGCCGATCTCCGCCGACGAGGCCGACGAGCTGGCCGACAAGCTCGGCGACCTGCCGCTGGCGCTGGAGCAGGCCGCCGCCTGGTACCTGGCCACCGGCATGCCGGTCCGGGAGTACATCGACCTCCTCGACGAGCGCATCGAGCTGCTCAACGAGGGCAAGCCCGCCGACTATCCGCTGACCGTCGCCGCGTTCGTGGCGGTCGCCGTGGAGAAACTGCGCGCCATCGACGAGGCGACCGCCCAGTTCTTCGCGCTGTTCGCGTTCCTGGGCGGGGAGCCGATCCGGCAGTCGCTGCTGCGCCGCGGCGCCAACGCGGACATCACCAGCCCGCTGCGCGAGGCGCTCGGCGACCAGATCCGGACCGGGCGCATCGTCCGCGAGCTGCGGCGGTACGGCCTGGCCAAGACGGTCGGGCGGCCGTCATCGACGGGCACCGGCTCCGGCGACCGAACCCCCCGGCTGCAGGTGCACCGTCTGGTGCAGCGGGTGCTGCGCGACACCCTGGAGCCGGCCCAGCGCGCCGAGACCCAGCGCAACGTGCAGCGGCTGCTGGCCGTGGCGAAACCCGGCGACCCGGACGACGAGGGCGAACTGGAGCTGCAGAGCGAGATGGGCCCGCACCTGGTGCCCGCCGACATGGTGCACTCGGGGACCGCCGACGGACGGCAGACGGTGCTGGACCACGCCCGCTACCTGTACGTGGTCGGCGACTACGAGAACAGCCGGATCCTCGCCGACCGGGCCGCCACCGAGTGGGCGAAGGACGACTCCGACCCGGAACTGGTCGGCCCGAACGGCCAGTCCACGCTGCTGGCCTGGGCGCAGGTCGCCAACGCGCTGCGGGCGCTCGGGGACAGCAAGGGCGCCGCGGACCTGCTGGAGGACACCTACCAGCGGTTCCGGGAGAGCCCGCATCTCGGGCCGTCGCACGACTACACGCTGATCACCGGCAATCAGCGTGGGCACGACATGCGCATCCAGGGCCTGTACCGGGAGGCGCTGCGCTTCGACGAGGAGAGCTACCGGCTGCACCGGGAGGTCTTCGGCGACGACGACACCTACACCCTGCGGGTGAAGAACAATCTCGCCGTCGACTACCGGCTGATCGGTGACTTCGCCCAGGCCCTGCGGCTGGATCAGGAGATCGTCTCCTATTACGACGATCAGGGCACCATCGACGCCAACGTGATCCGGTACCGGATCAACGTCGCCCGCGACTACTACGGCATCGGCAACTATCACGCCGCCCTGGAGCGGCTGCGCACCTGGCTGCCCGAGCAGGAGCGGCGGCTGGGCGCCCGGCACGGCTTCGTGCTGCTGTCCGAACGCACGCTCGCCATCACGCTGCGCAAGCTGGGCCGGGTCACCGAGGCGCTCGAGGTGATGCGGGTCAACCACGAGCGCACCGAGGCCCGCTTCAACCAGCAGTTCAACCGCAGCCACGAGTACTCGGTGGCGGCGACGGTCAGCCTGGCGAACGTGCTGCGCCAGGCCGGCGCGCTGGAGGAGGCGTCCCATCTCGCCGACGACGCCCTGCGCCGTTACCGGGAGAACTTCAACGACAACGACGACCACCCGCTCACGCTGGCGGCCGAGGTCAACCGGGCGATCCTGCTGCGCGCCACCGGCGAGTTCGACCGGGCCTTCGTGCTCAACCAGCACGCGTTCGGCAGGCTGCGGGAGAAACTCGGCGAGGATCACCCGTACACGATCTGCGCCGGGGTTTCGCTGGCCACCGACCACGCCCTGGCCGGGCGCCGGCAGGAGGCGCTGTCGCTGTCGGTGCGCATGCACGAGCGCAGCCGGGCGGTCGATGTCACGGGCCTGCCGGAACGCGACGGCCGGGAGCATCCGTACCACCTGATGCGGACCGTCAACCTGGCGCACGACCTGCGCGCCACCGGCGACGAGGAACGGGCCGGCCGGATGCTGCGCGACGCCGTCGAGCGCCTGTCGTCGATGCTCGGCCCCGAGCACCCCGAGGTGGTGGCGGCCACGGCGGGGCAGCGGCTGGACGGCGACATCGAGCCGCCGCCCACCTGATCCGCCCCGGCCGGCGGCCGGTCAGCCGCCGTTGCGGTCCCGCCAGGCGGTGTGCAGCCGTGCCAGGGTGTCCTCCGCGGCGCGCGCCTCGGCGGCCGGCACCGGCTCGGCCAGCAACCGGTCCGCGGTGCGGCGCAGTGCGGCCACGAACGCGGCGCCGGCGGCGGTCAGCGCCGCCGACTCCTCGATCGCGGTGAGGCCGCGGTCCACCTGCAGACGGGTCTCGGCGAACCGGGCGGTGGCCGCGGGCACCTCGTCGCGCAGCGCCCGCCAGGTGTCGGCGACGCCGGCGAAGGCGTAGACGCCCTGCAGCAGGCCGGGCAGCGGGCGCGGATCGGTACGCCAGGGCGCGAAGTACCGCCGCTCGTCGTCCGGGTCGGTGAGGCGGACCAGGTCCAGCACCGCGCTGAGCTTGGAGTGCTGGAACTCGTGCACCAGGGTGACCGCGAAGTCCGCGGCGCCGGTGGGGCGGGTCAGGCCGAAGACGCCGAAGGCGTGCCGGATGGTGGCGCTGCGGGCCGACCGCGGGTCGGTCTGTACGAGCGGCACCAGGGTCTCCAGCCCGGCCCGCAGTTCGGCGGCGCGTTCCGGCAGGTGGCCGGCGAGCATCGTCCACGCCTGCGCGAACGGCTCCCGCCACCGGCCGGCCTCGGCGGCCGGGAGCCGGTTCGCCGGCGGCACGTGGTGCCCGTGCCGGTACGGGTGCAGGTCGTCGAGGTCCAGCTCGATCCGCTGCCCGGCCGCCTCCGCGGTGAGCCGCCACACCGGCAGCCATCCGCCGTCGCCGCCGGCGGCCACCACCCCGTCCGCGCCGAGCCCGACGAGCCGCCCGCCGCTGGTGGTCACCCGCATCGACGCGGCCCCGCCGGCGTCGAACGCGCCCAGCCCCGGCAGGACCGCGAGCCCGTGGTGCGCCGGGACGTCCGCCGAGCCGTCGATGCCGGCCCGGGCCGCGGCGACCAGCGCGACGGCCGACAGGTGGGCCAGGTCGGCCGGCGCCACCCCGCCCTGTTCGGCGGCCCGGGCGGCGATGGCGGTCCAGCCGCCGACCAGGGGTGCGCCGATCACCGCCCGGAACCCGTCGGGGTCGGCGTCGCGGGCGCGTTCCAGCAGCTCCCGGGCGGGGTCGCCGGACGGGCCGGCGTGGTCGAGCAGGTACCGGATCAGCAGCAGGTGCTTGCTGTACTGGGCGCGGCGCAACCCGGCGACCGCCTCGGCGCCGCCGAGACCGCCGGCGAGCCGGCCGAGCAGCTCGCCCGATAGTTCGTGGACGACGGTCATGCCGGCCTCCTGGTGCGCCGCCGCAGGTCGGCGGCGACGCTGTCGTAGATGTGACGGATGAGGACCCGCAGGTCGTGGCAGTAGACCGACGGCGCCCGGAAGCCGACGTCCCGCCGGTAGCGGTGCGCGTAGTGCCCGCCGCCGCAGAACGCCACGGCGGGGCAGGCCCGGCACTGCTCGGACAGGGCGGCCCGGCCGATCTGGCGGGCCACGATGCCGGGGTGGTCGAGAGCCTGGTCGAAGTCGTTGCGGAACACGTCCAGGCCGGTGGCGCACGCGCCCGGGTAGGCGCTCTTGAGTGCGTCGACCTGCTCGATCGCCCCGTCGGACTCGACCACGACGACGCCGGAGGGGCTGAGGCCGAGCTGTTCGCCGCGGCTCGCCCCGCCGAGGACCAGGGTGAGGGCGTCCTCGAAGATCCGGATCGGGGGCGGGGCGGCCTCGGCGTACCAGCGGTCGAAGACGGCGATCAGCCAGTCGGCGTACGGGGTGGTCCCGGCGACGGCGAGCGGCGGCGGCGTCTCCCAGTTGGCGTGCGGCAGCAGCAGGTCGATGGCCGGCGGGTCGAACGCGCGCAACTGCTCGTAGCACGCGACGGGGTCGGTGTCGGCGGCGACGGTGCAGAGCAGCCCGGCGTACGCGGGCCGGAACTCGGGCCGCCGCAGCAGCCGCACGGCCCGTTCGACGGCGGCGAAGGTGCCCCGCCCGCCGGGTGTCCGCCGGTGCCGGTCGTGGTCGGCGGCGACCCCGTCGACGCTGACGCCCGCCTGGATGCGGTGCTCCACGAGCATGCCGGCGGTACGTTCGTCGAGCAGCACCCCGTTGGTCTGCATGCCGATGTCGACCCGGCACCCGTCCGGGAACGCGGCACGTGCCCGGCCGGCCAGCTCGGCGATCCGGTCCCTGCCGTACAGCAGCGGCTCCCCGCCGTGCAGGACGATCCGGACCCGGTCGAGCCGGTGCCGCCGGGCGTGCGCGGCGAACCCGGTCAGCGCGGCGTCGCGTACCTCGTCGGCCATCGTCCGCGGGCGTTCCCGCCACGACTGGTCGGCCAGTTCGTAGACGTAGCAGTAGTCGCAGGCCAGGTTGCACCGCTGGTGGATCTTGAGGATCAGCTCCCGGAAGGGGACCGGACGGTGCCCGGCCGCCCGGAGCCCGGCGAGATCGAGTTCGTCGTACGGCCACGGCGCGGGGTGCCGCGACGTGGGATCGCCGAGCAGGACCGGCGCGGACACCGGCGCTCAGTCCGTGGACACGAACGACGCGAAGGCGCTGATCACCCCGTCGCGGTCGGCGAGGGTGCCGAGCACCTGCCGCAGGGACCGGCCGAGCACACCGGAGTCGTCGGCGGCGAGGGCCTGGATCGGGAGGCCGGACACATCGGGCAGGGGGATCCACTGATCCTCGCTGGGCGTGTCCACCGATGCGGTTTCCATTTCGACCTCCTTGATGACTTCTGGCATCATTCGCCAAAAGGTTTGCCAATGTGTGCGGTTTCGCGACGCTGCACAGGGGAACAACCGACGATCTCAAGCTACGGTGCGCGCGTACGCGGCGTTCATCGCGCCGCTCCCTCGGACGCTCTCTGACGACATCTGACATCGGTGCCCGGCCCGTGTCTGACGAACCCTGACAACCGCTGACGTGTCAGGTCAGGCGCTCGGTGGCTCGATGCTCGCGAGCGCCCGGGTGCCCTCGGCGACGCTCAGCACGGCCGGGTGTCGCGCCCCCAGGACACGGCGCAGACCACCGAGAGCCGCGTCCAGCGACGGGTGATCGCCGTCCGGCTCGTGCCGCAGCCCCCGGTCGGCGGCGAAGTTCGCGGCGATCAGCAGCGTCTCCGGGTGCTGATCGCCGTACACCGACCGGGCCGTCCGGTAGGCGGCCTCGGAGACACCCCGCGCGGAGGCCGGATCGGTCACCGCGATCGCGGACGCCAGGTTCGCGGCGGCCGCGACGGTGAACGGATGCTCCGGGCCCGGACCGTCGAGCAGCGCGTCGTACGCGTCCTGCGCCGTCTCCTCCGCCGGGCCGCCCCGGCCCATCGCGATCAGGGTCGCGGCCAGGTTCACCCGGGCGGCCTGGACCAGCGGGTTCGCCGGTCCCAGCGCCTGCTGGTAGAGCGTCACCGCCTGCTCGGCGAACCGGAGCGCCGACGGCAGCTGGCCGCCCTCGCGCAGGGCGTTGGCGAAACTCATCGCCACCGCGATGGTCAGCTCCCGGACCGCGCCGACCTGCGCGACACAGGCCTGATGACAGGCGCCCAGATGCTCGGCGGCTGCCCCGGCGCCACCCATCCGGCGGACCGCGACACCGGCCATCCGGCGGGCCCGCAGCAGGTCCCGTCCGGCGCCGTGGGCCAGCACCGGCTGCAGCCGTTCCATGATCTCGCCGTAGCGGCCCAGTCCGTACAGGTCCTCGGCGATCGCGTTGAGCAGCCGGTGCGGGGCCCGCCCGTCACCGACCCCGTTGCGCATCCGGATCAGCTCGGCCTCGTCGGCGGCCAGGGCCTCCGTGAACCGGCCGAGGATCCGCAGGCTCACCGACCGGTTGTACCGGCTGGCGGCCAGCCGGAGGTCGCCCTCCGGGAAGGCCCGCCGGTGACGCTGGAGCGTCTGGTCGTCGAGCTCGAAGGCCCGCCGGTAGTCGCCGGCGATACGCAGGTCGTGGGCGCGGCTGCGGGCGAGGTCGAGAGCGAGCTGATGGTCGGCGTACGCCGGGTCCGAGCCGAGCCGCGCCATCGCCTCCGCGGTCAGCGCCTCCGCCGCCGGGTACTCGCCGCAGGCGCGCAGCGCGTTGGCGTAGTCCCGCCGGATCTGCAGCGCCAGCGTGTCGTTGCGGGCGACGGCCGGATCCCCGGCGAGGGCCGCCTCCGCCTCCTCGCCCAGCCGCCGGGCCTCGTGCGGGTCGCCGCTGCGGAACAGATAGCGGATCTGGTGGTGCGCCGTCCGGTAGGCCGCCGGCCGGCGCCAGCGCAGCAGGCCCGTCGCGCGCACGTGCGGCGCGATGGCCCGGTGCATCGGCCAGGTGTGCGGATCGTCGGGGTGACCGTCGTCGGCGGTGACCAGGATCTCGCGTACGTCGTCGCGATTGCGCCCGGCGGTCGTCTCCGGCATCAGCTCGCGCACCGCGAGCCGCAGCAGCGCCGGGAGCTCGACGCTCTCGTCCGGCGCGAGGCGGGCCAGCCCCACCCGGACCAGCACCGGGATCCGGCTGCGGAGCAGCACCTGGTCGCTGAGCATCGCCCGCAGCCCGGCCGAGACCTCGCCGCGGGCGCCCGCGGCGAGCATCGGCACCCAGACCGGGCCGGGGCCGAACCCGGCCAGCAGCGTCAGCAGCCGGACCGCGGCCGGGTCGCCCTCGATCAGCCGCAACGCGTCCCGCACCTCGGCGACGACCCGGCACGGCGGTCCGCCGCGGGACAGCGGCGCCGCCGCCGGATCGTCCAGCCGGACGGGCAGATCCTCCCAGGAGGCGACCGGCCGATGCCGGTAGACGTGGTACGCCTCGGCGAGGGCCAGCGGCATCCGGCCCACCACCGCGACCAGCCGCCGGATCAGCCACGGCGGCATGTGCGGGTCGCGTTTGCGCAGGTGCTGCGTCACCTCGCTGAGGTCCAGGTCAGGGATCTCCACGTCGGTGTGGGTGCTGTCGCGGGCCCACCCCGCGTTGCGGGTCGTCACGATCACGCTGCCGCCGACCGTACGGATCAGGGTGCGGATGTCGCCGTCACGGACCCCGTCGAAGATCAGTAGGTAATTGCGGGATCCGGCGAGAAAGGCGAACAGCCGCTCGAGCGTCTGCCGGCGATCGAGCGAGAAATCGATTTGCAGCTTTTCCGCGAGGGTCAGCAGCGAGGTGGTCGCCCGTTCCACGTCCCCGGCGTCGACCCACCAGATGATCGCGTATTCCCCGGCGTGCTCGGCGACGAATTCCCGGACCAGCTGGGATTTGCCGGCGCCGATCGGCCCGAAGACCACCAGAGGGGCGTGCGGATCACGGACGAGACGTTTCCGGATCCGGTCCAGAAGTGTTTCCCGGCCGACGAAGAATGGATCTCGATCGGGCAGCGGACCGTGCAGCACCGCCGTGGCGAGCACCTCGACGGCGGCGGGCGGCGACGGCGCCGGCGCGGGCGCGGCCACCGGGATCACCGGCAGGGCCGGCTCCACCACCGGTTCGGCCGTGCCGCGCTGCGCGGCGCTGCACAGTTCGACGCCGATGGACAGCTCCTCCTCGACGTCGACGCGCTGATCGGACATTCCGCACAGCACGATGATCACCGCGCGGATCTTGGACCAGGCGGGCAGCGGCGCTCCGCGCAGCAGCGCGCTCACGGTCTCGTGCGAGACCGTCTCCGGCAGCGGGCTCTTGCGGATCCGCTGACTGATCGTCCTGGTCGAGGGAAGACCCGCCCCCTCGTAGAGCTGGTGCAGCCGGAGAAGCAGCTCGCGGTGACTGCCCGCCGGCACCCGGTCGGGGTCTGGCATCGCGATGGCCACTTCGCACGCTCCGAGCCATGTCGCACGTCGATGGAGATGGCAGATCACCAAGGATGGCATGCCGGTATGGGCCGAACAACTGAACGCGCCCTCGGCAGCAGAATCTGTCAGCCCGCGGTGAGCGTTTGAAAACTGTCGTCAGGGCCGGTCGGCGGACAGTCAGGTGAAGTGCGGCGGACCGTTCTTCCCGGTGACGCTGGGAGGAAGTCCCGAACCGGGACACCGGATCGAGGAGAAAGATGATCGAACAATTCCATCCCGCACTGTTCGCCGTCGCGTTCCTGCTCTGGCCCGCCACCAAATCCATCGTCTTCGTCAGCGCCGCGGCGATCAGCATGTGGTCGCGCCGGGCGGAACGCAAGAAGGCCGCCGAGCGGATCATGCGAATGATCCAGCCCGGCCAGGACCAGGACGGCCAGGGCAGCTGACCGTCCGGCGCGGGGTGGGGCCGGCACGCCCCGCCCCGCGCCCGGTCGCGTCAGCCGGCCCGGCGCAGCCAGAAGGTCAGCTCCAGACCCGCGTCCCGGTGGGCCGGTGTCTCCCACGCCGGCTCACCGGGACCGAACGACGTCGCCAGGACCTCGTCGGCGACCAGGTCGCCGTGCTCGGCGAGGGCGGCGGCGAGGTCACCGGCCGCCTCGTAGCGCAGCTCGATCCGGTCGGAGACCTCCAGGCCGGTGGACTTGCGGGCCTCCTGGATCAGCCGGATCGCCTCCCGGGCCAGGCCGGCCCGGACCAGCTCCGGCGTCAGGTGCAGGTCCAGCGCCAGGCTGGCGCCCGCCTCGGAGGCCACCGCCCAGCCCTCCCGCGGCGTCTCCGTGATGATCACCTCGTCGCCGGTGAGGGCGACCGGTTCACCGTCGACGGTCACCGTGGCGGCGCCGGCGGCCAGGTCCCGTTTCAGGGCGGCGGCGTCCGCGGCGGCGATCGCCTTCGCCACCGCCTGCACCTGCTTGCCGAACCGCCTGCCGAGCGTACGGAAGTTGGCCTTGGCCGTGGTGTCGACCAGCGACTCCTCCGACGCGCTGACCGGCAGCACCGCCGCCACGTTCAGCTCGGCGGCGATCTCGGCGATCAGTTCCGGGTCCAGGGCCGCGAAGCCGGGCGCCGACGCCAGCGACCGCGACAACGGCTGACGGATCTTGACGCCGGACTCGGCGCGGGCCGTCCGCCCCAGTTCGACCAGGCGGCGGGTCGACTCGACCTGCGTGCCCAGCCGAGCGTCGATCAGGCTCTCGTCCGGGACCGGGTAGTCGGTGAGGTGCACCGACGGGGCGGCCTGCGGGTCGACGGCGACGACCAGGTCCTGCCACACCTTCTCGGTGATGAACGGGACGATCGGGGCGAGCAGCAGGGTCACCGTGCGCAGCGCCTCGTGCAGGGTGGCGAGGGCGGCCGGGTCGCCGCGCCAGAACCGGCGGCGGCTGCGGCGCACGTACCAGTTGGAGAGATCGTCGACGAAGGCGGCCAGCAGCTTCCCGGCCTCCTGGGTGTCGAACGCCGCCATCGCCGCGTCGACCCGGCCGATCAGGATGTTCGCCTCGGACAGCACCCAGCGGTCGAGGATCGGCCGGTCCGCCGGCTGCGGGTCCGCCGCGGACGGCGCCCACCCGGCGGTCCGCCCGTACAGCGCCTGGAACGCCACGGTGTTCCAGTACGTCAACAGCGTCTTGCGGACCACCTCCTGCAGGGTGGCGTGCCCGACCCGCCGCGCCGACCAGGGCGAGCCGGCCGCCGCCATGTACCAGCGGACCGCGTCGGCGCCGTGCTGCTCCAGCAGCGGGATCGGCTCCAGGATGTTGCCGAGGTGCTTGGACATCTTGCGGCCGTCCTCGGCCAGGATGTGCCCGAGACAGACCACGTTCTCGTACGCCGACCTCCCGAACACCAGCGTGCCGACGGTCATCAGGGTGTAGAACCAGCCCCGGGTCTGGTCGATCGCCTCGCAGATGAACTGGGCGGGATAGCTGCGCTCGAACAGCTCCTTGTTGCGGTGCGGGTAACCGAACTGGGCGAACGGCATGGCCCCGGAGTCGTACCAGGCGTCGATGACCTCCGGCACGCGGTTCGCGGTCGCCCCGCACTCGCAGGTGACGGTGACGTCGTCGACGAACGGGCGGTGCGGGTCCAGCGCGGACAGATCCCGCCCGGCCAGCTCACCCAGCTCCGCCAAGGATCCGACACAGGTCAGGTGGCCGTCGGGGCAGCGCCAGATCGGCAGCGGGGTGCCCCAGTAACGGGACCGCGACAGCGCCCAGTCGACGTTGTTGGTCAGCCAGTCGCCGTACCGCCCGTGTTTGATCGTCGCCGGCTGCCAGTTGGTGTTCTCGTTCTCGCGCAGCAGGTCGTCACGGATCTCGGTGGTCCGCACGTACCAGGACGGCTGCGCGTAGTAGATCAGCGGGGTGTGGCAGCGCCAGCAGTGCGGGTAGCTGTGCTCGTACTGCCGGGCCTTGAACAGCAGACCCCGCTCGCGCAGGTCCTCGACCAGGGTGGCGTCGGCGTCCTTGAAGAACGTCCCCCCGACCAGGCCCACCTCGGGCGCGAACGTGCCGTCCGGGCGGACCGGGTTCACCATCGGCAGCCCGTACGCCCGGCAGCTGGTCAGGTCGTCCGCGCCGAACGCGGGCGCCTGGTGCACCAGGCCGGTGCCGCTGTCGGTGGTCACATAGGCCGCCAGGATGACGATGTGCGCGTCCGGCACGTCGACCAGCTCGAACGGCCGCCGGTAGGCCCACCGTTCCAGCTCCTTGCCGGTGAACGTCACCCCGGTGGGTGACCAGCCCTCCCCGAGCGCCTGCTCCACCAGCGCCTCGGCCACGACGAGCTGCTCGCTGCCGTCGGAGGCGACCACGTAGGTGACGTCGGGGTGAACCGCCACCGCCGTGTTCGACACCAGCGTCCAGGGGGTGGTCGTCCACACCAGCAGCGACGCCCGGCCCGCGAGGGGCCCGGAGGTCAGCGGCAGCCGCACGTACACCGACGGGTCGGCGACGTCCTCGTACCCCTGCGCCAGCTCGTGATCCGACAGCGCCGTCTGGTCCCGCGGGCACCACGGGGCCACCCGGAAGTCCTCGACCAGCAGCCCCTTGTCGAAGATCTGCTTCAGCGACCACCACACCGACTCGACGTACTCGGCGTCCATCGTGCGGTAGGCGCCGGCCATGTCGACCCAGTAGCCCATCCGCTCGGTGAGCTGCGCGAACGCGTCCGTGTGGCGGGTCACCGAGGCGCGGCACCGCTCGTTGAACTCGGCGATCCCGTACGCCTCGATGTCCTGCTTGCCGGCGAAGCCGAGCTCCTTCTCCACGGCCAGCTCCACCGGCAGGCCGTGACAGTCCCAGCCGGCCTTGCGCGGGACGTGGTAGCCCTTCATCGTGCGGTAGCGCGGGAAGACGTCCTTGAAGACCCGGGCCTCGATATGGTGGGTGCCGGGCATCCCGTTCGCGGTCGGCGGACCCTCGTAGAAGATCCAGTCGGGCCGGCCGGCGGTCCGTTCGAGGCTGCGGGCGAAGACGTTCTCGTCCTGCCAGAAACGCAGCACCTCATGATCGAGGGCGGGCAGGTCGACCTGCGCGGGCACGGATCGGTACGACCGGGACGGTGTGGCGTGCATCGGCCCATTGTGCCGGGGCCGTCGTGGTCGGGACGGGCGGGTTCCCCGATCCGGCGGTACGCGAGCGGCCACGCCCCGATCCGGCCGCGCTCCCGGTCCCGCTCCCGCTCCCGCTCGACGGGGAGGAACGGCATCTCCCGGGCCGGCCACGGCCACGGCAACCGCCGCCACGGTGTCCGCCGCCGTGTTGCCGGGTAGAGCCGCATCGCGACCAGCTGCCGCACACCCATGCCCACCGCCGGCCGACGGCGCCCGCCTACAGTGCCTCCATCGACGACGCGTGGGGAGACACGGTGGGATATTCGGGCATGATCGTGGTGGCGCGGACGGATCGGCCGCTGGCCGGGTCGGCCCTGGTCGGCGGGGTCGGCGTGCTCGACGAACTGGCCTTCGCCGGTGGGTGGCGGTGCGCCCGGCTCGACGGCGAACTGCCGGGAAGCCTGGACGAGGTGGTGGCGGCCACCGGAGCTCCGGCGCTGCGCGCCTACGTCCTCGACAGCGACCTCGCGGACGTGCGGGCCGCCGGCCCGCACGGGGCCCGCTGGCACACCTATCTGCACCCGGACGTCGCGGCGGAGTTCAACGCGCCGCCGCTGGAGCAGTCGGCGGAGGAGATCGTCGCCCAGGCCGTGGCGTGGGCGGCGGAAGCCGGTCACACCGTGGACCCGGCGGCGGTGGCGGCGGCGCTCACCGCCACCGGCGCGTTCGCCGAGGACACGCTTCTCGACCTGCTCAAGGTGCTGGGCGTCAACGCCTGACCGGCCGCCGGTGGATCGCGCCGGTCAGGGCGGGGTGATCCGGCGGCGCTCCCCGCAGACCGGGCAGGACGGGTCGCGGCCCTGCGACGGCCACAGGTAGACGACCGGCATGCCGGTCTCGGCCGCCAGCCGGTCCGCCAGGCTCCGGCCCTGCTCGAACCACCGCCGCCGCTCGTCCCTGGTCGGATCGGGACGGTCGTCGTGCAGGGAGGCGAAGTCGGGGCCGCGCTGGTGCCGGTCGTGCCAGTCGGCCCAGTCCTGCAACGCGGCGCCGAGATCCGTGCTCAGCCCGAGCGCTCTGGCCGGCAGGTTGCCGTGCACCTCGCGGGCCGGCTGATCGCCGCGCGCCGGCAGGGTGAACCAGCCCCAGACCGGAAACGCCCCGTAATCCGGCATGACGTCGAGCCGGCGCCGGTCCTCGGGGCGCCCGTGGCGGCAGCCGGACGCGTGCAGCAGTGGATCGTCCATGATCGGCCGTCAGTCTAGGAAGCGGCGGGGGCGGTGCGGTGACGAGGGTGAACGGGCGGGGACTCTCCACCGGGATCCGTGCGGTCCCGAGCCGCCCGGCCGGGGCGCGGTGGTCCGGACGGTGGGCGGCGGCCGGGGCCTCACCGGACTGCGGGGGCGGATCGGGCCGGCCGGCGGGGTGCCGTCGGCCGGGCCGCTGCCGGACGGCGGGTTCGAGGTCACGGCCCGTCTACCGGTCCGCCTGTTGAGCGCCAGCAAACTGACCACCGGTGCGCCGGGTAAATGTCCGGCGGCGAGGTCAAAATCAGAAGCCGATTGGCTGATCGCGGTAGTGGAGGCTGTAGAGCAGCAGGCCGACGGTGCCCGGGCCCGGGCCGCTTGCCGGCGGGCTCGCGCACTACCTGCGCCCGCCGCCGCGGCCACCGGCGAGCACGCCGAACTCGACTGAAACACCTGAGGAGGGCTGCTCGGCAGCCCTCCTCAATGATCAACGCCGTTTGCGGCTAGTGACACGTTCTCACCGGAAACCCCCTAAGACGCCACGGCGGTGCAGGAATCAGGCACGGAGCGAGACGAGAGCGACCGGGGCCGATTAACAGGTCCCCCGATAGGCCTTAACATCCCATTTACCTTTGCCGATAGGGTGGCTGCCCGGTGGGAGGTCAGACGGCGTTCGCGTTCCGTCGTGCCAGGCCTGGACGCAGTAACCGGATCCGACGTAGATGCCCTGCACCGTGGTCCAGCGCCACTTGCTACAGGTGCCCTCGCCGGGATACAGGACGCCGTCGTACGCCTGCCTGCCGTCCGCTCCGTACCGGCCGTCCCAGAAGTGCATGACACCGACGCCAACGGAGCCCGTGTTGGACATGAAGCTGTCGCCGATGCACACGATCGGATCCGCCGAGGGCGCCGACGCGGCGGATGCGGGCGAGGCCATGGCCGCACCCAAAGCCAGAGCGACTCCCACTACGCTTGAGAATTTAACGACCGTCTTCATTTTCGCGCGATCCTCTCCTTCAGAGACCTCGGGAACGCCGCAGGCTGCGGTTGAATCAAGTGACACGACCCTAAGGGGGGCAAAGTTCGCCAGTCAACGAAAGACGAATATCGATGGAAAGTAGTCGGCCGCAGGCTCGCCGACTTCACCGACCAGCGGCTCGCCGGCGAGCGGGTCGGTCTAGGCCGCCGGTGTAGTACGTGGCCTGCGCCGCTGGCTCCTGCTCCACGGCTACGGCTACCACATCAGCAACGCCGACACGGGCCGCTTCCACGTCCGTGAAATCCCCCGAAGACCCGAGTCGGCGAAGACCTCGATCCCGACGCGGCTCGCTAACCCGCTCCTCTGCCGGGAAGAACGCGGTGACCGACACCAGGTGCCTGACGTCTTCCGGGACATTTACCTGGCGCCCAACACCTACTCGACTGTCCGGTCCAGCTGAGGAGTTCGGTCGGCAGACCGCTGACCAGTGCTCCGAAAAGTAGGTCTGGACGATTCTGGTGTCGATCGTCTAGATCAACTTTTCGGATTCGACGGCGGGCACGGTCCCTGAAACAGATTCGGGGAGGCCGGCAGCCGATCGGTCTGAGCTTGTAGGTTCACGTCGGTGATCGTCCTGCGAAGGAGGTAGCGCGGCATGGCAGCGTTCGGAACTGGCGCCTTCTCCAGTGATGGTGCCCTGAGGTTCTTGAAGGAAATCGCCGAAAAAATTCCTGAGCGGCGTGCCGCAACGTTGGAACGTCTGTTCCAGTCGGTGAAAGACCAACCCGAGCTGGTCGGGCACGACTTCCTTCCGGATCAAGTAGTCGCTGCGGCCGCCATCGTTGCGGCGACGGCTCTCGGTGGCGACCAGTTCGACGAGCGTCTCCAAGCGTTGGCCACGGATGATCCCGCCTTCGATGCTCGGCTGCCGACGCTGGCGGATGGCCTGGCCGGTGCAGCACTCGAGGCGCTCGGCTCTGTCGCCGACCGGTGGCGCCAGGATCGGTCGAAAGACACTGGCGCCGTCGAGGCAGGTCAGACGATCGCCGCGCTCTCACAGGTACTTGCCAATGTCAGCGTTCTGGATGACCTCGACGCGATCTGGAATGACGCCTGTGACTATGGGGCGGATGGGGACGTCCCCGAAGGCACTCCGCTCGGCATCCAGCACCTTGCTTCCTTGCTGCGCATCCATGGTTCCGTGATGGGTGGAGGCCTGGCCTTCGCCCTGGAGGTCAACGAGCCTTTTCGTGTCAGGCGCGCAGTCGAAGCTCTGCACTACTTCGGGTTGACTGCGGCCGCCGAGCTTCTGGAGGACACGCTCGGGCGCAGTTTGAAGAGCGAGGACTCCGATTCGTGGCCAGCCGGCGACGACCTTGATGGCCTGATTGATGGCGATGTGTTGGACGGCGCTTTCCAAGCGAAAGCGATGAAGGTTCCGGCCGACTTCGGCCGTGACTGACCGGGGTCCGGTCAGCGCAGCGATAGCCGATGCTCCCGGCCCTGCGACAGATGCCGTCGATGGCGAGCAGGCAGCTCCGACCGGGCGCGAAGATCGATTCTACGGCGGCAATGTGCATCCAACCTGCACACCGTCCAACATGTGTGGAGAGTGGGGTCCCTGATAGTGGTGTAACGCGGTTGGCGTGATCGTCTCCGTCGGACATCCCGTCCGGCATAGAGCGCGGCCATCGCGTGATCTTTCGAGCGAACGTCTCACGGAACTCTCGAAAGGGATCATCACGATGGCCGCACCTCACATCATCGACCCTGCCGGCCTGCTCGGCCAAGCCCTCGGTGACGCGTCACCGGATCTGATGCGTCACCTGCTGTCCACTGTCATCAACAGTCTGGTCCCAGCACCTCTGCATCTACTGCCATACAAGACCAACGATGGATCTTTTTCATCTCCACGGCTTATTTCGATACAGCTTCATTTCGCCGCGAACTTGATGGGGGTTTGCCCGAAATCAGCGTGGCCGGCGGTCAAGACCATGCTGCATTCGGTCTACGACCAGCCCGACCCGGCCTCGGTCCACGCCCAGTTCGACAAGCTGCTCGACTCGGTCGGCGCATCGTTGCCGAAAGTGGCCGCATACCTCGACGACGCCCGTGCTGACCTGCTCGCCTTCACCGGCTTTCCGCAGCAGATCTGGCGGCAGATCTGGTCCAACAACCCGAACGAGCGGCTGAACAAGGAGATCCGCCGCCGCACCGACGTCGTCGGGATCTTCCCCGACCGCGACGCCGTCATCCGCCTCGTCGGCGCCGTCCTGGCCGAACAACACGACGAATGGACCGAAGGCCGCCGCTACTTCGCCCTCGACGTCCTCGAACGCGCCCGCAAGACACCTGCCGCAGCCACCGCCGAGGCGGCCGGCCTGCCCGAACTAGAGACCGCAAACAACCTCTAACCAGCACGACTCGAAAGATCAGCTGTTACACCACTTCCAGGGGCTTGACCCGCGTGCCGCAGATTCGATCGAACTGTGCTGGCAGAGGAACCGGTGTGCTCGGCGATTTCATCGGCAGCGAAACCGTCGATGGCCCATGCCATCACTTCCCTCTGCGCTGGTGGCAACCTGCGCAGCATCTCGATCAGGTGCCGGGCATCGGAGTCGTAGACGTCCAACTCGCCAGCGTCACTCACGGCGGCCCGCTGGAGCGCCTCGCTTCGACGGTTGCCCTCCTTGACGTGTTGCCAGTACATCCGGCGTGCGACGGTCCGCACATAGGCATGCGGGCGGATGCTGGCGGTCTGCCAGGCGTTGAACGTCACGACCATCGCGTCCTGAAGGGGTGGAGGCGGGGGACGGCCCGTTCGCCGTACCGCGGGAGGGGTTCGATCCGGACGTGCCGGGAGGCGCCTCGCCGGGCGCGGCCACCGGGTTCCGGCGCGCTCGCGGGGCGGGCCCGGCGTGGGCTGGCGATCGCCGTGACCGTGCCGCCGGTCCTGGTGGGAGCGCTGGTGGCGGCGTTGATGGTGGTGTACGCGCGGGACAGTCACACGTCACGGCTGTCGCCGGAGCGGTACGACGCACTGCGGCTCGGGTGAGCCGGGCGGAGGTCGCCGGATCGTTGCCGCAGCGTCAGGTGCCGGAGGGGCGCGACGAGGCCGGGCCAGCCCCAGCGGCGACCGTCGATGGAGTCGGCGCCGTGGCGGTGGGGCGGCCGGACGGGCCGGCCCGCGCGGCGTCGATCCGGCGGACATCGCGGGCCCCGGCCGGCACACCGCCGGGGAAGGCGGCCGGTAGGGCCACGGTTCCCGGCTGTTCGACCGAGGCGAAGTGTCCGTCGGGCCGACCGTAAGGCACCTTAAAGATCAACTAGCCTGCTGCTTCAACTCAAGATCCACTGGAGCGCCACCGTGTCACACCCTGCCGAACAGCCGTCCTTCGGTGGCTACCCGCCGCACGGCGAATATCCACCCGCACAGCCCGGGTACCCGCCCGCGCCGGGCCAGCCCGCCTACCCGCCGCCGCCCGGATACCAGGTGCAGCAGTACCCGCCGCAGTACGGGGCGCCGCAGGGTCAGCCGTACCCGCCGCAGCAGTACCAGCAACAGCAGTACCAGCAGCCGTACCCGCCGCAGTATCCGCCGCAGCCGGCACCCCAGGTCGTGATCCAGAACAGCATGAGCGCGACGGCCATCGGCGGCGGCTACGGGCGGCGCAAGCACCAGTCGGTCGGCGTGCACATCCGATCCGGCGCGCTGATGGCCGGTGCTCAACGTCGTGATCGGGGTGCCGGTGCACGTCCTGGCCGGCGGGTGCTGAACACCCGGCGGACACCGGAGGGCGGCCGTGAGGTCACCCTGGAGCATGCGCAACAGAACGTGCCGGTCCAGCGCGCCTGGTTCTGGTACCCGGTCATCTCCCTGGTGCTCGTCGGCATCGAGCTGTGGTCCGGCGGCCACCGGAGCGCCGTCTGGGTGCTCGCCGCCGTCGGCGGGATCGCGCTGGCCGCCTACCTCGGATGGGCGAGCCGGGAGTACCGCGCCCCGCCATCGCGCAGGTCGTCGGGTCACCGGACGGTGAGCTGGTCACCGAGCGGGCGGCGGCCGCGGACGGCGCCGGCCCACCGGTCCGGGACAGGGTTCCGGACAAGGTGTTCCGGGCCGACCCGTTGCGGCGCTGGTCGGCTTACGGGTCCGAGGTGGACCTGCTCAATCCGTCGGGTGTCACCACGGGGCTGGTCGACGGCATGCCGTTCACCGTGTTCGCGATGACCGACAGCGCCGCCGGGCTGCGGAAGGTGACGGGCACGATGCGGACCGTCTGCCTGGTGCATCTGCCGGTGGCGCTGCCGGATCTGCGGCTGCGGCCCCGGCTGCCGCGCGAGGAGGAGTCCGGGCCGATGCCGGCGGTGACGCGGGAGCCGCCGTGGAACTACGACCTCGTGGTCCGGGCCGTCGCGTTCGACGCGCCGGAGGGCGATGGTGATCCGCGGGAGATGCTGATCGCGGAGACCGAGGTCCCGGGGTTCGGCGAGGCGCTCGTCACGGCGGAGGTCGTCGAGGCGTCGGTGCGGGCCGGGATCATCCACTGGCGGCTGCACGGCGGCGACCTGATCCACGTCAGCACGCCGGGGCTCGGCCGGCTGCTGACCGACGCGCCGTCCACCGCGGTGGTGACCGGGCTGGCGCGGATCGCGCGGGCGTTCCCGGCGGAGGCCCTGGAGCGCTTCCGGATCGTGCCGCCAGGGGCCGGCCGGGCCGGGGTGACGGTCAGCGCGCGTCCTCCCGTACGGCCGCGGGGGTGGTGGTCCTGGTCTGCAGACGACGGGCGAGCAGCGCCACCGGCCAGAGCAGCAGGGTGAGGACCGCCAGGACCAGGTACTCGGCCATCGGGACGCGCAGGATCTCGTGGAGGTCGGCCAGGTCGCGGCGGGTGTAGACGGCGGCGGCGCCGGCCAGCCAGGCGGCGAGGAGCAGCCGGCGGGTCCGGGCGGACAGGCCCAGCCCGTGCATCTGGGTGATCACGAAGACGGCGAGGAAGCCGAACAGGAAGCGCGGCCAGGCGCCGTCGGCTCCGGAGTTCATCACCGCGACCAGGGTGCCGTGGACGGCGACCATCAGTTCCAGGCTGAGGGTCCACCAGCGGTTGGTGTGCGCGGTGGTGAAGATCAGGCAGCTCTGCAGGAGCAGCAGGAACATGTAGAAGAAGCCGATCAGGTGGCCGCTGGTGGTGACCATCGGGTGGTACCAGAAGGTGTAGACGATCGCCCAGGAGAACAGGTAGCCGTGATAGCGGCGGGCGAAGTCGATCACGACGGCGGGGATCGGGGCGGGCCGGCCGGCGACCAGGCCCCGCCTGCGGTTCTCCATGATCAGGACGACGACCAGCAGCAGGACGACGGAGCCCTGCGAGCTGAAGATCGACACGTCCTGGGCGAGACCGTCGTAGAACAGCCGCGACTGGAGCATGTGCAGGGCGATGAACCCGAGGTTGGCGGCGATGGCGATCACGTTGACGCGTTTCAGGCCGCGGCTCCACCGGTGCACGCGGGTCTGCGCGTAGTAGATCAGGGCCCAGGACACGATCTGGTGGGCGGCGTAGCCGAACCACGCCGACAGCCGGGTCCAGGCGGTGGGTTCCGGGAGCTTCCACTCGTACCAGGCGGCGCCGCGGTCGGGCAGCAGGGCGACGTCGCTCAGGGACTGCCCGGCCAGCCACACCAGGCCGGTGAGCAGGGCGACAGCCGGCACCGACCAGAGCAGGACGCGTTCGCTGCGCCCCTTCGTGTCATTGACCACGGAGGCAGTATGGCGGATATTCAGCAGACTGAACAATGGGTGTACGTCGATGTCTGGAGGTCAGCGTGGGCCGGTTCCGGTTACAGGTCAACGGGCGGCGGCAGGTCGTGGACGTGCCCGGCGACACCCCGCTGCTGTGGGTGCTGCGCGAGGAGCTCGGGCTGACCGGGCCGCGGTACGGGTGCGGGGTCGGCGCCTGCGGAGCGTGCGTGTCACTGATCGACGGGGCGGCGGGCCGGCCCTGCGTGCGGACCGTCGAGGACGCCGACGGGGCACGGGTCACCACCATCGAGGGACTGTCCGAACATGGTGATCATCCGGTGCAGCGGGCCTGGGTGGATCTCGACGTGGCGCAGTGCGGGTACTGCCAGCCGGGACAGATCATGACCGTGGTGGCGCTGCTCGCGCGGGTTCCGGACCCCAGCGACGCACAGATCGACGAGGCGTTGCGCGACAACGTCTGCCGGTGCGGCACCTATCCGCGGATCCGGTCCGCGGTGCGCCGGGCCGCTTCTCTGGTACGGGGTGCGTCGTGACCGTCTCCCGCCGCACGTTCCTGGGTGCGGCGCTGGTCGTGGCCGTGCCGGTGCCGGCCCTCGCCGGCCCCGCCGCGGGCGCCGGCCCCGCCGCGGGGCTGACGCCGAACGTCTTCGTCCGCGTGGACGGCCGGGGTCGTGTGGTGGCCACGGTGCCGCGCCCGGACACCGGCCAGGGGGTCCGCACGATGGCCGCCGTCCTGGTCGCCGAGGAACTCGCCGTCGAGGTCGAGGACGTGACCCTGGAGCAGGCACCCGGGGACACCGCCACCTACGGCTCGCAGGCGGTGGCGAACTCGACGTCCAGTCGGCAGCTGGCCACTCCCCTGCGCACGGCCGCCGCCACCGCCCGCTGCCTGCTGATCGCCGCGGCCGCCGCCCGCTGGGGCGTGCCGGCCGCCGCGTGCACGGCCCGCGGCGGCCGGGTGCATCATCCCGGCCGCCGTCCGCTGGCCTACCGCGACCTGGTCGCCGACGCGGCCGCCCTCGACCCGGCGACGGTGCCGGTGACGCTCACCCCGCCGGAGCGGTGGCGGCTGATCGGGCGTACCCGGGCGGGCCGCTCCGACGCCCGCGACATCGTCACCGGGCGGGCCCGGTACGGCGCCGAGTCCGCGCCCCGGGGCAGCCTGATCGCCGTGGTCGCGCGGCCCCCGTGGATCGGCGCGCAGGTGGCGGCCGTGGACGACGGCGCCGCTCGCGCCGTCGACGGCGTCGTCGCGGTGGTACGGCTGGCCGCGCCGGCAGCCGGCCAGGGCGGAGTCGCCGTCGTCGCCTCGTCGACGGCGGCGGCGCTGCGCGGGCGGGAGGCTCTGACGGTCACCTGGACCGGCGGCACCCCCGCCGCCGACAGCCGGGCCTGGCTCGACGAACTGGAGGCGGCCCTGCCCCCCGCGGGCAGTCCGGTGCGGCCCGGCGGCCCCGGCACGGCGTTCCCGGGCGCCGCAGCCGACGGTGGCGCCGATCCGTACCTGCGGCGCGTCTATCGGATGCCGTTGCTGGCGCACGCGCCGATGGAGCCGATGAACGCCACCGCGCACGTCACCGCCGATGCGGTTCGGGTGTGGGCGCCGGTGCAGGACCCGGGCGGCCTGCGGACCCAGCTGGCGCGGAGTCTCGCGCTGCCGGAGGCGCGGATCGCGGTGACGCCGACGCTGGCCGGCGGCGCGTTCGGGCGGCGCATCGAGCCGGACGCCGTTCTGGAGGCGATCGCCTGTTCGCGGGCGGCCGGGAAGCCGGTGAGTGTCCGGTGGACCCGCGACGACGACACCCGGCACGACTCGTACCGGCCGATGTCGGTGCACCGGCTCACCGCCGCCCTGGACGCGTCCGGTCTGCCGCTGACGCGTACCCACGAGGTGGTGACCTGGCCGTTGACCGTCCTGCCGGCGTTCGCCAACCCGGCCGTCGTCCGCGCCAGCGGCGACCACTTCCCCTACACCGTGCCCGGCGACGTGTCGGTGGCGCTGCGGCCGGCGCCGATCCGCACCGGATTCTGGCGGGCCGTCTACGCCGGGCAGTTCGGCTACGCCGAGGAGTGCTTCCTCAGCGAGATAGCCCGGCACGGCGGCCACGACCAGGTGGCGTTCCGGCGGCGGCTGCTGCCGGCCGGCTCCCGGCTGCACGCGGTCCTGGACGCCGCCGCCGCGAAGGCCGGGCCGGCGCCGGCCGGGGTGGCGTGCCATCTGGAGTACGGGTCGGCGATCGCGGTGATCGCCGACGCGGATCCGGCCACCCGGCGGGTACGGCGCGTCACCGCCGCCGTGGACGTCGGTGTCCCGATCCACCCGTCCGGGGTGATCGCCCAGGTCGAAGGGGCGATCCTGGACGCGGTGTCGACCGTGCTCGGCGCCCAGATCACCGTTCGTGACGGGGCGGTGGTGCAGTCGTCGTTCCGGGACTACGCGTGGGCGCGGATCGGCGACTGCCCCGACATCGACGTGATCATCGTGGGGTCGCAGGCGCCGATCGGCGGGCTCGGCGAACTCGCCTACCCGCCGGCGGCCGCCGCGATCGCCTCGGCGCTGGCCGGGCCGGAACCGGTCACCGGGATGCCGTACGGGGTGCCGGTAGGGTGAGCGCGTGCGCGGCGACGAACGGGCGATCACGGCGGACCCCGAGCGGGTACGCGCCGACGTCGGGTCCTGGCCGACCGGGCGGCTGCTGGCGATGGCGGCCCGCGTGGTGGAGGGCCGGTTCGAGGGTTTCCTGGCCGGTCTCGGGCTCTCCCACGCCGGGCTGATCGCCCTGCACCATCTGGCGGCGGGCCCGCTGTCGCAGCGGGAGCTGGCCCGGTTGTGCCGGGTCACCGACCAGACGATGAGCCGCACCGTCGACCGCCTGACCCGGACCGGCCACGCCGAACGCACCTCGGACCCGCACGACCGCCGCCGCATGGTCGTCACCGCCACCGGCCGCGGCGCCGAGGCGCTGGCCGCCGCCCGTGCCGAGGAGCAGCACTCCGAGCACCTGTTCGGCGCCGTCGACGATTACCACCACTTCCGCCGGCAGCTGATCACCCTGATCACGCACGCGGAGAGCTGACCGCTCATCCGGCCGGGATGAGCCGCGTCCCGGGTCACGCCGCGAGCATGACCGGATCGGGTGTCTCGCCGGAGGGAGTGGTCATGAACGGCTGGCTGATGTGGGGTCTCATCCTGCCGGTGCTGCTGGTCATCGCCGGAGTCATCACCCTGCGCCGCCGCAACCGGCGCTGACGGGCGACCCTCGGCGCGGCGCCCGGACGGTGAACCGTGACAATCAGTCCTCCGTGAGTCTATTCGGGGGGTTCGATGCAGGAGCGGCCGGGCGGGGCGGGCAGGATCGGCTGGGTGGTCGCCGCGGTGGTGACCGTCGCGTTGCTGGCCGGGGCGGGGACCGGGTACTGGCTGGTCCGGACGAAGAACGACGACGCTCTGCGGCTGGGCTGGACCAAGTCGATCGGGCAGGAGCTGCTGCCGGAGGTCGGTTCCGGGCCGGCGGTGGCGCACGCGACCTGGCCGTACGGTGATCTGATCGTCCGGGCCACCACCGGCGGGGTCGCGGCGTACCGGCTCGGCGACGGGTCGCGGGTGTGGGCCGCCCCGGTGCCGTCGGGTACGGCGGTGTGCACGGCGGCGGCGGAGGCGGCCGGCGATTTCGGCGTGGTCGCGTTCGGGGCGAAGGTGTGCGACCGGCTCGGTGTCGTCGATCTGCGGTCCGGCACGCTGGCGCGCACGGTGCAGCTGGCCCTGCCGCGCAACCATGACGAGCTGCCGCGCAGCATCCGCCTCGTCGCGGCCGGTGGCACGGCGGTGGTCACGCACGAGGGCCATACGACGGCGATCGGCGCCGCCGACGGGCGGGTGCGGTGGCGGCTGGCCGACGGCGACTGCGTCGACAAGGCGTTCGCGATGACCGGGACCCGGGTCGTGATGCTGCGCCGGTGCGACAACGGCAGGAGGCAGTCGCTGGCGGCGTTGCATCCGGGGTCCGGCAGGAAGCTGTTCGAGGTGCCGTTGCATCAGCACGCCGACGTGCAGAACGTGCCGTCGGCGGAGCCGCTGACCGCCGTCGTGTACGGCCCGGGCGATCCGTACGTGCTCACCTGGGACGAGGAACGCGGCCTGCGCGGCGAGATCCCGTGGCGGACCCCGGCCTGGAACCTCGACCTGGACGGGGTGGGCACCGGGCAGGGGACGGCCGGCATCGACGGCGCCGGGATGACGGTGCACGGCGGCGTGCTGTACGCGGTGGACAAGACGGACCGTCAGCGGCGGGTGGTCGCCATCGACCTGGCCACCGGGCGGCTGCGGTGGAAGGAGACCGGCGGCTCCGGTGACGCGGTCATCCTGCGGGCCGGCCCGGACGGCGCGTGGGCGGTGGAGACCGGCGACGGTGTCGGGCATCTGGTCCGCGTCGACGCGGAGTCCGGCCGTGCCGAGGTGCGGCGCAGCGGCGCGCTGACCGCCGGCTGGAAGGATCCGGGCCGGTGCCGCTTTCTGGAGTACCGCGGCAGTCTCGTCGTCACTCCGCGCCAGTGGGAGGACGACGAGGAATTGCCGTCGTTGACAGTCCTGAGATGATGCCGCAACGCATGTGACGGCGGTGAAGCTGTGAATTCTTTCAGCTTCGGTACGCCCGTCACGCTTACGCCCCACGATCGTTCTCGCTGGTAGACGCCGTTACACGGGTTCCAGCGAGAAGGCGGCCCGAGCCGCATCCAAGCCTTTTCACAGCCTGGAGCCACTCAACAAGACGAGACACCGTCGTCATGATGTCGACGTTCTTGTAAAGTGCATCAACGCACGACGGCGTGCGCGCCGCCTTGCGCGCCGTCACGCCAGGCAAGGAATTGGGGCTTTGACGATGTTGAATCGCGCGATGATGTACGCCAAGCAGCACTCCCCCGATTCCGTGCGCGTGCTCGCCCGCCGGGCCCTCCTCGAGGCGCACAACGCCCGGCTCCGCGCGACAGTCACGGTCACCGAGCGCAGCGAGTTCACCAACATCTACCACTGCGCGGTCCGCAAGACCGCCAGCCAGTGGATCAAGTCGGTGTTCAGCGACCCGATCGTCTACCGCCACACCGGGCTGGTCACCTACGACCCCCGCTACTACGGCTGGCGTGATCCGAAGGTGGTGCCGGAGAACCGGATCGGGCTGTCGCTGTACTTCCCGTACGCCCGCTATCTGAAGATGCCCAAGCCCGCGGCGCACCGCACCTTCTTCATCTACCGCGACCCGCGCGATCTGCTGGTCTCCAGCTATTTCTCCACCCGTGACTCGCACACGCCGATGGGCGACGTGCTCGAGGTCCGGGCGGTGCTGCGGGAGAAGTCGCGGAAGGACGGGATGCTGTTCCTGATCGACGACCTGAACCGCAAGGGCATGTTCAACGCCGTCCGGTCCTGGGTGCAGGCGCCGCCGTCGGAGCAGGTGCGCCTGGTGCGCTACGAGGACCTGTTCGGCGAGAACCAGATGCGCGAGATGGACGCGCTGCTGCGGCACTGCGGCCTGACCGTCCCGCAGGACGAGCTGGCGACGCTGCTCGACCGGTACAGCTTCGCGAAGATGAACGACCGCAAACGTGCCGGCAACGTGTCGCACTACCGCAAGGGCAAGTCCGGCGACTGGCAGAACCACTTCGACGACGACATCGCCGAGGCGTTCCGTCGGGCCACCGGCGACCTGCTCGACCGGCTCGGGTACTCCAGCCCGGAGAGCGCCTCGTTATAGACCCCCGGCGATCTGCCGCAACTCGGCCAGGCGCACCGCCCGGGCGACCGCCGGCCATCGCCGTGCCGATGATCGGCCACGGCTCGCCCCGGCCGACACTGCCGCCGATCAGGAACCCGTGCACCCCGGGCGCCCGCCCCGGGAAGCCGACCGCCTCGGCCACCCGGTCCTCCAGCAACTCCCACCAGCGCGTGGTGGGGCGCATCGGTCACCCTCCTTCGTTCGGTACGGGGCACACCGACACTGACCGGACCGGGAGCGCACGGTGGCCCCACCCGTCACGCCAAGTAGCCAAAGCGCGTCTTGTTCCTGGTCAGCGCCCTAGGATCGAGATCCGGAGACGGAGATCCGCCGAGGAGACGAACATGGGCGACAAGTCCAAGAAGGACAAGGGCTCGAAGAAGAGCGACAAGGTCAAGAAGGGCGAGAAGGCGAAGGCCGGGAAGAAGGCCAAGAACAAGAAGAAGGACAAGAAGGCGAAGAAGAAGTAGCGACCGCCTCGGGCGTCTAGCCGGCGCCGACGAGGTGGGTGACGGCGGGCGGGCCGCCGACCAGGGCGTGGGCGCGCTGTTCGGTGGCCTGGACCACCGTCGGTGACCCGCATGTGATCGATCTCGGTGTGGCCGCATGCGCGCGATTGATCGGCGAGGTCGCGGGTACCGGAGGCGGATGCGTCTCACCGTCAACGGCAGCGAGCACGAACTCGACCTCGACCCCCGCACCACCCTGCTGGACGCGCTGCGTGAGCATCTCGGGCTGACCGGCGCCAAGAAGGGCTGCGACCACGGCCAGTGCGGCGCCTGCACGGTGCTGCTGGACGGGCGGCGGGTCAACAGCTGCCTGATCCTCGCGATCGCCCAGCAGGACGCGCGGGTCACCACGATCGAAGGACTCGGCGGGCATCCGGTGCAGCGCGGGTTCCTCGAACACGACGGGTTCCAGTGCGGGTACTGCACGCCGGGGCAGATCTGCTCGGCGGTGGGGATGCTCGGCGAGGTGGAGCGGGGCTGGCCGAGCGCCACCGGTGACGACGATCCGCTCAGCGACGCCGAGATCCGGGAACGGATGAGCGGCAACCTGTGCCGGTGCGGCGCCTACCCGAACATGGTTCCGGCGATCCGGGAGGCGGCGGGCCGGTGAAGACCTTCTCCTACCGTACGGCCACCGGCCCCGCCGACGGCCTGGAACCGGGCGCCGTGTTCCTGGCCGGCGGCACCAACCTGGTCGACCTGATGAAACTGGGAGTCGCCACCCCCGACGCGCTGGTGGACGTCACCCGGCTGCCGCTCGGCGAGATCACCGACCTGCCCGGTGGCGGGCTGCGGATCGGCGCGGCCGTACGCAACAGCGACCTCGCCGCCGATCCCCGGGCCCGCCAGGCGTTTCCCCTGCTCAGCCAGGCGCTGCTGGCCGGCGCGTCAGGGCAGCTGCGCAACATGGCCACGACCGGCGGGAACCTGCTGCAACGCACCCGCTGCCGCTATTTCATGGACGCCACGAAACCGTGCAACAAACACACGCCGGGCTCCGGCTGCCCGGCCCGCGACGGCGACCACCGCAACCTGGCGATCCTCGGCGGCTCGGAGGCGTGCATCGCCACGCACCCGTCGGACATGGCGGTCGCGCTGGCCGCCCTGGACGCGATCGTCCACGTCGACGGCCCGGCCGGGCCGCGCACCATCCCGGTGACCGGCCTGCACCGGCTGCCCGGGGACCGGCCGGACCGCGACACCGTCCTCGAACACGGCGAGCTGATCACAGCGGTGGACGTGCCGGCTCTCCCGTCCGCGACCCGGTCGGCCTATCGCAAGGCGCGGGACCGGGCGTCGTACGCGTTCGCGGTCGGTTCCGTGGCGGCCGCCCTGGCGGTGACCGACGACGGCCTGGTCAGCGAGGTACGGCTGGCGTGGGGTGCGGTCGCGCCCCGGCCGTGGCGGGCCTGGCGGGCCGAGGAACGGCTGCGGGGCCGGCCGGCGACCGCGGCCGAGTTCCGGGCCGCCGCCGACGCGGAACTGGCCGCGGCCGAACCGGGACGCGACAACGCGTACAAGATGGAGCTTCTGCCCAGAATGACCACGGCACTGCTGGAGCGGCTCGCCGACCGGGAGGGACGATGACCGCGGCCACACGGGCGATCGGCGCGCCGCTGGCGCGTCTGGAAGGCCCGGAGAAGGTGTCCGGCACGGCGAAGTACGCGGCCGAGTACCGGCAGGAGAACATGGCGTACGGGTGGGTGGTGCCGTCGCCGGTGCCCCACGGCCGGTTGCGGGCGGTGCTCGCCGACCCGTCAGCCGACGCGATCGCCGTGCTGTGGCACGGCAACGCCCCCGAACTGGCCGCCGCCGACGACCCGGAGCTGGCGGTCCTGCAGTCGGACCGGATCAGCTACCGCGGCCAGCCGGTCGCGCTGGTCGTCGCCGGCACCCTGGAGGCGGCCCGCCGCGCCGCGCAGGTGCTGCAACTGGACATCGAGACGCTGCCGCACGAGGCCGTGCTGCGCACCGACCACCCCGAGGTGTACACCCCGGACACCGTCAACCCGGGATTCCCGGCGGAGTCGTCGGCCGGCGACGTCGACCGGGCCCTGGCCGAGGCGCCGGTCACCGTCGACGTCACCTACACCACCCCGGCGCTGCACAACAATCCGATGGAGCCGCACGCCACGATCGCCCGCTGGGACGGCGACGACCTGACCGTGTACGACTCCAACCAGCACCCGTCCGGGGTCGCCGCGACCCTGGCCACCGTCTTCGGCGTCGACCGGGTGCACGTGGTCACCGAGCACGTCGGCGGCGGGTTCGGGTCCAAGGGCACCGCCCGGCCCAACGCGGTGCTGGCCGCGCTCGCCGCCCGGGTCACCGGCCGCCCGGTGCAGGTGGCGCTGCCACGACAGGCGATGTTCAGCCTGGTCGGGCACCGCACCCCGACGATCCAGCGGATCCGGCTCGGCGCCGACACCGACGGCGTCCTCACCGCGATCGAACATCAGGCGTGGTCGCAGACCAGCCGGCTGTACGAGTTCGCCGAACAGACGGCGGTGACGACCCGGCACATGTACGCGGCCCCGCACCGCCGGACCGGCCACCGGCTGCTGCGCCTGGACATGCCGACACCCCGGTGGATGCGCGCGCCCGGCGAGGCGCCCGGCATGGTCGGCCTGGAATGCGCGCTCGACGAACTCGCCGAACAGCTCAGCCTCGACCCGGTGGAACTGCGCATCCGCAACGAGCCGCACACCGAACCGGAGACCGGGACACCGTTCACCAGCCGCCACTACGTGGACTGCCTGCGCGCCGGCGCCGACCGGTTCGGCTGGTGGGGCCGCGACCCGCGGCCCCGGCAGCAGCGTGACGGCGACTGGTGGATCGGCACCGGGATGGCCGGGGCCACCTATCCGGCGATGGCGCAGCCGTCCACCGCCCGGGTCCGGGACCTCGCCGACGGCGGTTTCGAGGTGGCGATCGGCGCCACCGACCTGGGCACCGGCGCCCGCACGATCCTCTCCCAGATCGCCGCCGACGCTCTCGGCGTGCCGACCGGGCGGATCCGGATCCGCATCGGCGACAGCACCCTGCCGCAGGCGTCGGTGGCCGGCGGCTCGTCCGGCAGCGCCTCCTGGGGCTGGGCGGTCACCGAAGCCTGCCGCGAGTTGCGGCGCACCGGCGGCGCCGAAGCCGTCTTCGACACCACCGACCTGATCGCGAAGCAGGAGAAGGAGGGACGGCACGCCTTCGGCGCCCACTTCGCGGAGGTACGCGTCGACGCCGTCACCGGCGAGATCCGGGTGTCCCGGCTGTTCGGCATGTACGCCGCCGGCCGCATCCTCAACGCCCGCACCGCCCGCAGCCAGTTCCTCGGCGGCATGATCATGGGAATGGGAATGGCCCTGCACGAGGAGGGCGTCCTCGACCCCGCCCTCGGCGAATGGATCAACCACGATCTGGCCGAATACCACATCCCCGCACACGCCGACGTGGAGTCGATCGACGCCGCCTGGCTCGACGAACACGACGACCAGCTCAACCCGATGGGCAGCAAGGGCATCGGCGAGATCGGCATCGTCGGCTCCCCCGCCGCCATCCTCAACGCCGTCTGGCACGCCACCGGCGTACGCGTCCGCGACCTCCCGGCCCGCCTCGACAAGATCCTGCCGCACCTGCCGACCTGACGGTGACGTCCGTGACCCGCCGGTTTGCCGCGCCCGCCGCCGTGGGTAGGGCCACGCCCCATGGTGTCGATCAAGAACGTGCGAGACGCGGGCGACCGGCTGCGGCGGGCGGCGCTGCCCGCGCTCGGGGCAGCGACCGCGGCGACCGGCGCCTGGCTGATCGCGGCCGACCTCATCGGACATCCGGATCCGGTGTTCGCACCGTCGGCGGCGCTGATCGTGCTCGGCGAAGCGCGGGGACGGCGGCTGCGGCAGACCACCGAGCTGGTGATCGGGGTGGCCGCCGGCGTCCTCGTCGCCGAACTCGTGGTGCAGGCGCTCGGCACCGGCGCGGTCAGCCTGTTCACGGTGCTGCTGCTGACCATCGCGCCGATGCTGGCGGCCGGCGCCGGCAGCACCCTCATCGTGCAGGCGGCCGTGTCCGCGCTGTACCTGGTCGTGGTGGCGGCGCCGCAGGGCAACCTGATCCCGTACCGGTTCGCCGACGCGCTGATCGGCGGCGCCGTCGCGATCGTGGCCAGCCAGCTCGCCGCCGCCCGCCGGCCCCTCGCCCCGCTGGTGACCGAGGCCCGGCAGACGTACGCCGACCTCGCCGACCTCCTCGACGACCTGCACGGGGCGCTGCACGACTGCGACGAGGACGCCGCCCACGCCGTGCTGGACCGGGCGCACCTGCTCGACGAACAGGTGGAACGCCTCAACGACGCCGCCCTGGCCGCCGGCGAGACCCTCCAGCTGCACGTACGCCGGCGCCGCCGCCTGAAGCAGGTCCGCAACGTCGAAGCCACCGCCCACCAACTGGACCATGTGGCCGGCAACATCGAGGTGCTCGCCCGGTACGCGGCCACCCTGACCCGCCTGCACACCTGCACCCCCGACGACCTCGGCCGGGCCGTCAAGGCCCTGGCCGGCGCCGTCCGGTCCGCCGGCGACTCCCTGGCCACCGATCTGACCGGCGGCGACGACGCCGGCCGGCACGCCTCCCAGGCCGACACCGACGCCCTGGAGGCCGTCCGGATCGCCGCGAAACTCCTGGAGGACGAGACACCCCCACCGGTCACCATGATGGTCGGTCAGATCCGCACGACCGCGGTCGACCTGCTGCGCGGTGTCGGCGGCGACGACCCGCTGACCCGGGTCGACGAGGCGATCGGCTGGAGCTGACCGCCCGCCCCGGCAGGCGCCGGCCCACCCGGCACCCAGCGGTGAACGCCGGGATGCGGCAGGATCCCTGTCATGGCCATCACGTTCTACTTCGACCCGATCTGCCCGTTCACGTGGAAGACGTCACGCTGGGTCAAGGACGCCGCCTCCCGGACCGGCGAACCGATCACCTGGAAGTTCCTCAGCCTGGCCGTCCTCAACGAGGGCAACGACACCCCCGAGCAGTACCGGGCGTACCACTCGTTCGGCCTCCGCGCCCACCGGGTCCTCGCCGCCGCCGACCGCAAACACGGACAGGAAGCCGTCGACACGCTGTACACCACCCTCGGCCGGCGCCTGCACGAACAGGACGGCCGGCCCGACGGCGACACCCTCGCCGCCGCTCTCGCCGACGCCGACCTGCCCGCCGACCTGATCGACGCCGCCGGCGACGAATCACTGGACACGGTGGTACGCGCCAGCCACGAAGAAGCCCAGGCCCGGGTCGGCACCGAAGCCGGCAGCCCGGTCACCGCCCTCGACGACGGCCCCGCCTTCTTCGGCCCCGTCGTCATCCCCGCCCCGGAAGGCGCCGACGCCGACCGGCTCCTCGAAGCACTCCGTCTCCTGTCGACGGTGCCGCAGTTCAGCGAACTGAAGCGAGGCCGCAACGACTCCTGATCGACGCGTTGCGTAGGGTCGCCGGGTGAGCACCACGAACCTGCCGGGCTGCACCCTCACGGTCTGCCGGGACTGCTGCTGCGGCAGCCTCCGCAAACATCCCGGCGTCGACCACGACGGACAACTCGACAACCTGCGAGCCGCCCTGGAACCGGCCCACCGGATACGCACCAGCCTCTGCCTGGACGCCTGCTCGCAATCCAACGTGATCGTGGTGCACCCGGCGCCACCCGCGCGCCGGGCCGGCGCCCGCCCCGTCTGGTTCGGCCTGATGCTCGACGACGCCGTCGTCGACGACCTGGTCGCCTGGGTCGTCGCCGGCGGCCCCGGACGCCACCCCCTGCCCGCCGTCCTGGAACTCTCCGTCATCCAGCCGCCCACCGCCTGACGGTGGGAGCGCCGCGCCGGCGACCGGTTCCTGACCTCGTCGGGCTACCGGTCTGCCCGCGCTCGACCCAGCCGGCCCGCACATAGCAGCCGGAGGATCGTCGGCGGTGAGCTGATGCGGAAAGCCGGCCGGAGAACGCTCGGCGCGGTCGGGCGGATGGGCCGAGCCGCTCGAACGGCGGGCTCAGGAACCCAGGCCGGCCTCGCGGAGCAGGGCCGCACGCTGGTCCGCGGGGAGACGGTCGACGTAGAGGGTGCCGTTCAGGTGGTCGGTCTCGTGCTGGAGACAGCGGGCGAAATAGCCGCTCCCGGAGACGGTGATCGGTGATCCGCCGACGTCGAAGCCGGTGACGGTGGCCAGGGCCGCCCGGGGAAGCTCGGCACGCGGGCCCGGGACGGACAGGCAGCCCTCCGAGACGGTCAGCTCACCGGCCGGGCCGGATGCCGCCGCAAGAACCGGGTCGACGATGTGGCCCTTGTGCCGCACACCCTCGTCGTCGGGGCAGTCGTAGACGAACACCTGCAGGTCGACACCGATCTGGTTGGCGGCGAGGCCGACTCCCCTCGCCTCGTACATCGAGTCGAACATGTCGGCGACGAGGTCGGCGAGAGCCTGGTCGAAGGTGGTGACGTCGGCGCAGCGGCGGTGCAGGACCGGATTGCCGTAGTACGTGATCGGGCGCGCGGGCATGCGGAGCACGATATACGCCGAGGGCCGTCACCACCCGTAGCGCATCCTAGGAGGCTGGGCTGAAGCCGCATCCGCAGACCGGGCGCGCAGCAGGAAGGGAACAGACGGGAGAGCGGGTGGAGCCGGATCGAGGGGGCGCGATGGGCATTAGTACACTCCGCCGATCGGGCAAGTATGAATACCCCTCGACCTCTCTGGAGTCTTGCTGTGCCACAACGCCTGCAACGAATCCCCTTCGCCGCACAGGTGCTCGCCGGGCTGATCCTCGGCATCGTCCTCGGGCTCGTCGCCCGTGAGATCGGGCCGGTCGGTGACGGCAGCCCCAACTGGCTGACCAGCACCCTGGACACCGTCGGCAGTTCCTTCGTCGCGCTGCTGCGCGCTCTCGTCGTACCCCTGGTGGTCCTGGCGATCATCGCCAGCATCGCCAACCTGCGCGGTGTCGCCGGCGCCGCGCGTCTCGCCGGGCGGACCCTGTTCTGGTTCGCGATCACCGCGCTGATCGCGGTCGTGATCGGCATCGCGCTCGGCCTGATCTTCCAGCCGGGTGAGAACACCACGGTCAGCCGGGACGCCGCCGCGGCGCCCACCAAGGTCGGCGACTGGTGGGCTTTCCTGACCGGGCTGATCCCCAGCAACTTCCTCGGCCTGCAGGCCAGCACCTCGATCAAGGAGACCGGGGCGACCACCAGCCTGTCGTTCAACGTGCTGCAGCTCGTGGTGATCGCCATCGCGGTCGGCATCGCGGCGCTGAAGATCGGCGAGAAGGCGGAGCCGTTCCTGAACTTCAACCGGTCCGCGCTGGACATCGTGCTGCGCGTTCTGGGCTGGGTGATCCGGCTCGCCCCGATCGGCACGATCGGGCTGATCGGGTACGCGGTCGCCGACTACGGCTGGGATGCGATCGGTTCGCTCGGGGCGTACACCGGCGCGGTCTATCTCGGTCTGGCCCTGGTCGTCGGGGTGGTCTATCCGGTGCTGCTGCGGGTGCACGGCATTCCGGTCCTGCGCTGGTTCGCGACCGTGTGGCCGGCGCTCCAGCTGGCGTTCGTGTCGCGGAGCTCGCTGGGCACGCTGCCGGTCACCGAGCAGGTCACCGAGCGGGTCGGGGTGCCCCGGTCGTACGCGAGTTTCGCGGTTCCGCTCGGCGCGACCACCAAGATGGACGGCTGCGCGGCGATCTACCCGGCCCTGTCGGCGATCTTCGTGGCGCAGTTCTACGACATTCCGCTGACCGTCTCCGACCATCTCCTGATCGTGCTGGTGTCGGTGCTGGGTTCGGCGGCGACGGCGGGCACGACCGGGGCGACGGTGATGCTGACGCTGACCCTGTCGACGCTCGGGCTGCCGCTCGAGGGTGTCGGGCTGCTGCTGGCCGTCGACCCGATCCTCGACATGGGCCGGACGGCGACGAACGTGGCCGGTCAGGTGCTGGTCCCGACGATCGTGGCGAAACGGGAGGGCATCCTCGGCCAGGCAGCCGAGCGGACGGAGGAGCCGGTGGAGCCGGTGGTGGAGAAGGAGAAGGAGACCACGACGGCTTAGGGACGGCGTACCCCGCGCGCAGTCGATCGTGGATGCCGGCGACCGGAAGGTCGCCGGCATTCCCGTCACCGGAATCGGCGCTGTGGCGGCCGGTGCCTGACCCTCACCAGGTGCGGATGCCCGGCAGTGCCGCGTTCAGCAGGTGCCGCAGCTCGGCCAGGCGCAGCAGCCGTCCCGCCGCGAGATAGCCGGCCGCCCCGGCGAGGGTCGCGATCAGGCCGGTGACCAGCGCGTCCGTCCAGGCGGACAGGTCGGTGGCGGACCGTGCCGCCCACAGCGCCAGGCCCGCGCAGACGGCACCGGCGACCGCGGCGGTCAGCACCCTGGCATGGGTGCGCAGCAGGCGTCTCCCGTCGATGTAGCCGAGGCGCCGGCGCAACACGACCGCGGTCAGGCTCAGGCCGGTGGTGTAGGCGGCGGCGTACGCGACCGGGATGCCGAGCACGATGTCCTCCGGTTCCAGCAGGGACCCGGCCGCCGCGCAGCCGGTCACCCCGACCGCGGCGACGGCCACCGTGATCAGCGCCGCGGTCCGGGTCTCCTGGAGGGCGTACAGGCCGCGCTGCAGGATCATGTAGCTGGTGAACGGCACCAACGTCAGCCCGAACGCGGCCAGCACCAGGCCCAGCACCCGCACGGTCGCCGTGCTGCTGTTGCCGTGGGCGAACAGCACCGTGGCGATCTGCGGGCCGAGCAGCAGGAACGCGGTAGCGATCGGGGCCGTCACCACCAGGGCGGTGCGGACCGCGCGGGACAGCCCGGTGACGACCCGGTTGTGCTCGCCGCGGGCCGCGTGCTGACTCAGCCGGGGCAGCATCGCGGTCATGATGGAGACGGCGAAGACGGCGTACGGGACGTAGAAGATCATGTTGGCGTTCTGGTACGCGGTGATGCCGCCCGGCCCGCCCCAGGACGCCGCCCGGGTCGCCGCCGCGAACAGGATCTGCGAGGTGACGACCGCCAGCAGCACCCACGCGCCGAGCCTGCCGATCCGCCGGATGCCGATACCGCGCGGGTCCAGGCGCAGCCGCAGCGGGAAGCCGGTCCGGCGCAGCGCCGCCACGATCAGGGCCATCTGGGCGAGCACCCCGGCGGTGGTGCCCAGCGACAGCAGCAGCAGGTGGCCGGTCTCCAGGGTGGTCGAGGTGCTGCCGCCGACGGCCGCGTAGGTCAGCCCGACCGCGATCACGATCAGGCTGTTGGCCAGCGGCGCCCACGCCGGCGTCCCGAACCGGCCCCGGATCTGCAGGATGGCGGCGGCGGTGGCGCTGATCCCGTAGAACAGGATCTGCGGCAGGAAGTAGCGGCTGAACACGGTCGCCAGGTCCCGCTGTTCGGCGGTGAAGCCGGGGGCGTACAGGTCGATCAGCAGCGGTGCGCCGGCGACCGCCAGCAGCGTGACGGCACTGAGCACGTAGATGATCAGCGACAGCAGGCGCTGGGCGTACAGCACCCCGCCGTCGGGCTCGCTCAGCGTCGCCCGGGTCAGCAGCGGCACCACGATGCTGGCCATGGTGCCGCCGACGATCAGCTCGTACACCTGGTTCGGCAGGGTGTTCGCGATGTTGTAGGTGTCCAGCAGCCTGGTGCCCAGCCCCAGCGCGGCGGCGAGCACCAGGATGCGCACGAACCCCGCGACCCGCGACGCGAGCGTGGCGATGGCCAGGCTGCGCCCGGCCTGCCTGATCGAAGATCCATCTGTCACGGCAGTCTGTCTACTACATGTCGCGGGCCGGGTGCCCGGCCCGCACCCCGCTTCAGTCGAGGAGCTCGACGTAACCGGTGGTGCCGTGGACGCGGATCCGCCGGCCGTCGTCGATGCGGCGGGTGGCGCCGGGGACGCTGACGACGGCGGGCAGGCCGTATTCGCGGGCGATCACCGCGCCGTGGCTCATCTGCCCGCCGACCTCGGTGACCAGGCCGGCGACCGTGACGAACAGGGGCGTCCAGCTGGGGTCGGTGTAGGCGGTGACGAGGATGTCGCCGGGTTCCAGGTCGGCGTCGGCCAGGTCGTGGAGGACTCGGGCCCGGCCCTCGGCGGTTCCGGCGGAGACGGCCACGCCGGGCAGCGCGCCGTCCGGCAGGCCGTCGCGCCGGAACGCGCCCATGATCGCCTCGCCGTCGGAGGTGAGCACCCGCGGCACGGTGAGGCCCTGGTACACGCGGAAGTCGTCCTTGCGCCGGCGGATGAGCGCCCGGTCGACGGTGTGCGTGCGGACGGCGTCGTGGAACTCGTCGAAGGTCAGGTAGAAGGCGTCGTCCGGTTCGGCGAGGACGCCCGCCCGCACGAGCCGCCCGGCTTCGGCCAGCAGCGCCTGCTTGTAGATCCAGTAGCGGTTCACGATGTCGTACTTGGGGTATTCGCGGTAGCCGGTGAAGATCCGGACCCGCTCGATCGTCTCCTCGGTCTCGGCGGCCCTGCGGTCGCCGTCCGGCAGTGCCCGCAGCCGTTCGAGGATCTCCCGAGCCTTCTCCTCCGCCCGCTGCCGGCCCTGGTCGAAACGATGTCGCGCGGCGCCCGGCGTGAAGTTGCGGACGTTGTCGAGGATCGCCGGGACCAGGGTCTCGGGCTGTTCGCTCCACCGTGGCCGGGTGATGTCGATCTCCCCGGCGCAGCGCATCCCGTACCGGTCGAGGTAGGCCGCGACGGCGTCGCCGGCCTCGGTGCCGCGCAGGTCGCCGAGCGTGCCGCCGTCCCGCAGGGCCGCCACCGCCTCCGGGTTCGCGCGGATCACGTCGGCGACGTCGAGCAGGTCCAGGCCCATCTCGGCGGTGATGTTGCCGGGCACGGACAGGGCGAGCGTGTCGGCCGCGTTCGTCTCGCCGAGCCACTCCTCGAGGTGCTCGTTGAGCCACCAGGTGGCGTTCATCCCGGCCATGATCGCACTGATGCTGAGCGGGTCGCTGAGGACGCGTCTGTGCTCGGCGAACGCCTCCCGGAGGAAGTCGAACAGCGCCGGGCCGGTCCGGCCGGCGATGTCCCGGCGCAGCGCGGCGAGGGAGGCCTCGCTGCGCTCGATCAGGCCGGTCACGATCGCCGGGTCACTCGCGATGGGCGGGGGTGCTCCGCCTGCCGGCGGCATCTCCGGGCCTGCGGCGTACGCGGGCGGGAAGTCCCCGCGTTCCAGCAGTTCCTCCAGGCCGTTGCGGAACAGCGGATCGGACTTGCCCATCATGTCCAGCAGCGCCGTCCGGCCCCGCGGCTCCGCCAGCCGCCGGGTGACGTCGACCCACAGCCGCCCACCGGCCTCCACCATCGGCACCATCGCGGTCAGCGCCCACATCGAGTGCCCGAGGGGCCGCATCGCGTCGGTCATCATCTGCTGGTGGCCGACCGAGAGGTAGACGCGGTTCTCGCCGTCGGGCGCCTCGGGAACCGGGAACAGGGTGGTGATCGGGCGGCTCTGCACGATCGCGATCTCGTCGCCGGCCAGGCACCACTCGATGTCCTGGGGGCGGCCGAAGTGCGCCTCGATCCGGCGGCCCAGCGCGGCGAGCCGGATCGCCTGCGCGTCGGTCAGGGCGGGCTTCTCCGCCGCGACGGCCCGGTCGACGACCGCGCCGTCGCGGACCTTGAACACGTCCGGGGTGACCAGGCCGGAGACGAGGTCCTCGCCGAGCCCGTGGACGGCGTCGACGGACGCGATCCGGCGGTCACCGGTGACCGGGTCGGCGGTGAACAGGACGCCGCTGGACTCGGCGGCGGCCATCCGCTGCACGACGACGGCCATCTGGACGGTGCGGTGGTCGATGCCGTGGCGCCGCCGGTAGATCACGGCCCGCTCGGTGAACAGCGACGCCCAGCACCTGCTGACGTGCCGCAGGATCTCGGCCGGCCCGGTCACGTTCAGATAGGAGTCCTGCTGGCCGGCGAACGAGGCGGACGGCAGGTCCTCGGCGGTGGCGCTGGACCGGACCGCGTAGGCGCCGCCGGTGTCCCGCAGCGCGCCGGTGATCTGCGCCGCGACCTCGGCCGGCACCGGGACCGCCTCGATCGCCCGGCGGATCTCCGCGCTGATCGTGGCGACGTCGGCGTCCAGGCGTACCAGAAGATCCTCGATCCTCGCCTCTGCCGCGACGCGCCGGAAGGCGGCGGTGGTCACGCAGAAGCCGTCCGGGACCCGCACGTCGCCGAGGCGCGCCAGCGCCCCCAGGTTGGCGCCCTTGCCACCGGCCAGCGCCACCAGGGTCTCGTCGATCTCCGGGAATTCCAGCACATATCGCTTGATCACCGGTAGATTCTGCGCCGCCACCGGGGCCTTGCCACAAGCCCCCGGTCGTGGCATACGGTGAAGGCGGCGGAAATATCCGCCACGCCACCGCGGTTCCCTGACGCGTGAACGCGGCGACAGTGGTGGTCATCGGCGGCGGCCAGTCCGGCCTCTCCGCGGGATATCACCTGAAACGGCGCGGCTTCGCCAGCGCCGTCGACGACCCTTCCGGTGAGCGTACGTTCGTCGTGCTGGACGCCTCCCCCGCACCCGGCGGCGCCTGGCGGGAACGCTGGGAGTCCCTGCGGATGGCGACCGTCAACGGCATCTTCGACCTGCCCGGCTTCCCGCAGCCCCCGCAGGATCCGGCCGAGCCGAGCCGGACGGCGGTGCCCCGCTATTTCTCGTCGTTCGAGGACGCGACCGGCCTGCCGATCCTGCGCCCGGTCCGGGTCACCGCCGTCCGGGAGGGCACGGGCGGCGGTCTGACCGTCGAGTCCGACCGGGGCGACTGGGCCACCTCGGCGATCATCAACGCGACGGGCACCTGGACCAATCCGGTACGGCCGATCTATCCCGGTCAAGACACCTTCACCGGCGTGCAGGCGCACACCCGCGACTACGTGTCGGCGCAGCAGTTCGCCGGAATGCGGGTCGCGGTCGTCGGCGGCGGCATCTCCGCGGTCCAGCTCCTCGACGAGATCTCCCGGGTCGCCAAGACGTACTGGTACACCCGGCGGGAACCGGTCTTCCGTGACGACGGCTTCGAGCCGGAGACGGCCGGCCGGGACACCATCGCCACCGTGACCGCCGACGTCGAGGCGGGCCGCCCCACCGGCAGCGTCGTGTCCTACACCGGCCTGATCTGGACCCCGTACGCTCTCGCCGCCAGGCGGCGCGGCGCCCTCGAACGCCGCCCCATGTTCACCGCCGTCGAACCCTGTGGCGTCCGCGAAGCCGACGGCTCCCGCACCACCGTCGACGCGATCCTCTGGGCCACCGGCTTCCAGGCCGCCATCGACCACCTGGCCCCGCTGCACCTCCGCAACTCTCGGGGCGGCATCCGCCTCACCGGCACCCAGGTCGCCGGCGAGCCACGCGTGCACCTGATCGGTTTCGGCCCCTCCCAGTCCACAGTCGGCGCCAACCGGGCCGGCCGCGCCGCCGTCCACGCCATCACCCGCCACCTCACCACCGCCGGCGCCCTGACCCACTGACGCAGGCCCGGGGCCGGGCCGGGGCGACACCCGGCCTACTCTCGCCTTCGAGATCTACTCGGTCCGGGGAGAGCGATGTACCTGAAGCAGTTTCTGCGGCTCGTTCTGGGCGCGATGGGCACCTTCTTCGCGCTCCTCAGCGTGTATGCCGTCGTCACCGCCGTCCAGGGCGACGACAGCGGTGCCACCGCCGCGGTCTTCTTCGGCATTGCGGCGGTCGTCGCGTTCGCTCTGCCCACGCCGGTGTCCTGGCTCGCCGGCAAGGTCGTCGGCGTGATCGCGCCGCCGCTGCGGAGGGCGCTGGCCGCGGTTCCCCGTCCCCGCTGGAAGATCAGGTCTCCCCGGTTCGGGTCCGTCCGGCGGGCCGGTGGCGTGCTCCCCGCCATCCTCGCGGCCTCGACCGGCGACGGGATCGGCCTGCTCTCCATCGTGTCCGGGCCGGACGATCCGCCGGCCGACTGGACACCCGGGGAAATGGCGGCCGAGCAGCACATGCGAGCCCACGGCTTCCCGGACGCCCGGCTGACCGAACCCCGGTTCGACGAGGGCGTCGACATCGTCGCCGAAACGGCAGTCGCGCGGGTCACCACGCAGGAACAGCAGGTCAGCGTGCCGATGGTACGGCGACTGCGCGACACCCTTCCCGATCTGGCGTCCCACCTGTTCTACTCGACGGCCGGATACACGAAGATCACCGTGGCCACCGCGGACAAGATCGGCGTCAGCCTGTTCCTCATCGACGCGCACCGCGCGGTCGTGCCGGTCAACACGCACGCCCGGCGGATCAGCCCCTGACCCGGCACGCCGCCGAGAGCGCCGGTGGCCGTATGCCGGCGGCACGACCCGCTGTGGGGCGGGGCGGCCGTCGTGGGCCGCCCCGATCCGTCAGAGTGCTTCCAGGATGACCGCCGAGCCCTGGCCGCCACCTCCGCAGACGGCGGCGGCACCGCGGCCGCCGGTCTCCCGGAGCTGGCGGGCCAGGGTGCCGACGACGCGGGCGCCGGAGGCGCCGATCGGGTGGCCGAGGGCGATGGCGCCGCCGTGGGCGTTGACGATGCCGGGGTCCACGCCGAGGTCGTCGGCGGACGCCACGGCGACGGCGGCGAACGCCTCGTTGATCTCGATCCGGGTGAGGTCGGCGGGTGCCGTGCCGAGGCGGGCGAGGGCGGCGCGGACGGCGTCGGCGGGCTGCCGGTGCAGGCGTACGTCCGGGCCGGCGACCATCGCCGACGCGAGCACCCGGGCCAACGGGGTGACCCTGTGCACGGCCGCCGCCGTGGCGCTCATCAGCACGAGGGCGGCGGCCCCGTCGGTGAGCGGGGACGAGTTGCCCGCGGTGATCCCGCCGTCGCGGGCGAACGCGGGCCGCAGACCGGCCAGCACCTCGGGTGTGGTGCCGGGGCGGACCCCGTCGTCGGCGGTGGCGTCCCCGAACGGCTCGATCTCGCTGGCCAGGAAGTCGACGAAGGCGGCGGCCCGCTGATGGGAGCGGGCCGCCCATGCGTCCTGGCGGTGCCGGTCCAGGCCCAGCGCGGCGTTGCCGGCCTCGGTGGACGCGCCCATCGAGGTCTTCTCGAACGCGTCGGTGAGGCCGTCGTTCTCGAGGGTGTCCAAGAGCTCGATCGCGCCGTACCGGGTGCCGGCGCGGGAGCCCGGCACGGCGTGCGGGGCGCGGGACATGGACTCCATGCCGATCGCGACGACGATGTCGGCGCGCCCGGACTCGATCAGCGCGGCGGCGGAGGCGACGGCTTCGATGCCGGACAGGCACACGGCGTTCAGGGTGGTCGCGGGCGCGGTCAGCGGGATGCCGGCGCCGGCGGCGGCCTGCCGGGCCGGGTTCTGCCCGGCCAGCGCCTGCAACACCTGACCGGCGAACACCCGCTGGACGGCGTCGGCGGGCACTCCGGCGCGGGCCAGCGCGGCCCGGGCGGCGTGTGCGCCCAGCTCCGCCGCCGGGATCCGGGCGAGGGCCCCGGTGTAGCGGGCGAACGGGGTCCGTGCGTAACCGGCGATCACCGCGGTCATGCCGCCCCCTCCACGGCCCCGGCCGTCACCACACCGTCGGCCCCCGGAGCGATGTCGCCGTCCACCAGGTTCACGGTGAAGTCCGCGCCGGTCAGCTCGCGCAGCCCGGCGACGGTCACGCCGCCGGCGAGACGCCGCAGCACCAGGGCGCCGTCCACCACGTCGAACACCGCCCGGTCCGAGATGATCCGGTCGACGACGCCGGCGCCGGTCAGCGGCAGCGTGCACCTCTCGACGATCTTCGGGCTGCCGTCCTTGGCCACGTGCTCGGTCACCACCACGACCCGCGGGGTGCCGGCGACCAGGTCCATCGCGCCGCCCATGCCCTTGACCAGCTTGCCGGGGATGGTCCAGTTGGCCAGGTCGCCGTTCGCCGCGACCTGGAGCGCGCCGAGGATCGCGGTCTGCACGTGGCCGCCGCGGATCATGCCGAACGAGGTCGCCGAGTCGAACACCGACGCGCCGGGCAGCAGCGTGACGGTCTGCTTGCCCGCGTTGATCAGGTCGGCGTCCTCCTCGCCCTCGTACGGGAACGGGCCCATCCCGAGGATGCCGTTCTCGCTCTGCAACGTCACCCGGACACCGGCCGGCAGGTGGTTGGCGACCAGGGTGGGTATGCCGATGCCCAGGTTCACGTACTGGCCGTCGGTCAGCTCGGACGCGGCGATCCGCGCCATGTCGTCACGCGTCCACACGGGGCCGCACCGTCCTCTGCTCGATGTCCTTGTCGCGGATCTCGGCCCGGATCAGGTGGTGCACGTGGATGCCGGGGGTGTGCACGTCGTCCGGGTGCAGGAAGCCGTCCTCGATCGTCGTGGCCTCGGCGACGGTGACCCGGCCGGCCGTCGCGACGAGCGGGTTGAAGTTGCGGGCGGTCAGCCGGTACCGCAGGTTGCCCGCCGGGTCGGCGCGGTCGGCGCGGACCAGGGCCAGGTCGGCGACGATGCCGTGCTCGAGGATCGTACGGACGCCGTCGAAGACCTTCTCGGGTTTGCCGTCACCGACCGGCGTGCCGGCGCCGGTGGGGGTGTAGAAGGCCGGGATGCCGGCGCCGCCGGCGCGCAGGCGCTCGGCGAGCGTGCCCTGCGGGACGAACTCCACGTCCAGGTCGCCGTCCAGGTACTGCCGGGCGAACAGCCGGTTCTCGCCGACGTAGGAGGCCAGGACCTTGCGGACCTGCTTGTTCTCCAGCAGCAGGCCGAGGCCCTTGCCGTCGACGCCCATGTTGTTGCTGACGATCGTGAGATCCCGGACGCCGGTGTCCCGCAGCGCCGTGATCAGTGACGCCGGGATGCCGGACAGGCCGAAGCCGCCGACCGCCACGGTCATGCCGTCGCGGGCGACGGCCGCGACGGCTCGCGCCGCGCTGTCCACGAGTTTGCTCATGGCCGGGCACGCTAACCACAGCCCGGCGGCGGACGCCCGCGCTGATCACCCCGTGACCGCCATGGGCGCCCGATGCTCATAATGTGAGCATGCAGGGCTCCCAGTTGGTCAGCCGGGTCGGCGCGGTGCTGCGCCGGGTCTCCTCGAGCGCCTCCGACGGCGCCACCACCGCCGACGTCGCCGCGGCGACCGGACTGCCCCGCTCGACCGCGCAGCGGGTCCTCGCCGCGCTGGCCGAGGAGGGGTTCGTCGACCGGGACGCGCGCCGCGGCCGCTGGTTCCTCGGCCCGGAGTTGTTCCTGCTCGGCTCGGTCGCGGCGGAGCGTTACGACGTGACCTCGATCGCCCGGGACGTCCTGCGGACCCTGGCGGACCGGAGCGGGGAGAGCGCCTTCTTCTCGGCCCGGCGCGGGGAGGAGACGGTGTGCCTGGCCGGCGAGGAGGGCAGCTTCCCGCTCCGCTCGCACGTGCTCCACGAGGGCATCCGGCTGCCGCTCGGCGTCGCGTCGGCGGGACTGGCGATCCTGGCGCTGCTGCCGCCCGACGACGCCACCGCCTATGCCCGGCGGCGCGGCGCCGACCTGGCGGCCGCCTACGGCGAGCAGCACGACACGGCGGCGCTGTTGCGGCGGGTGGCCTCGACACGGCGGCGGGGGTACGCGGTCAACCCCGGCATGCTCGTCCCCGGCAGCTGGGGCGTCGGGGCGGTGGTGTTCGACCGGGCCGGCTCGGCCGCCTGGGCGCTCAGCCTGACCGGCGTGGAGTCGCGGTTCGACGGCGACCGGACGGCCCGGCTCGGCGCCCTGCTCCTGGAGGCCGCGCACACCCTGTCCCAGCGGATCGCCCGGCGGTGAGACGGTCGTCAGGCGGCGGCGTGCCGCCTGAAGACGACGGCGATCTCGGCCGCGCCGCGGTGCAGCACCGCCAGCTGGCCGTCGGTGAAGACCTGCGGGGCCGTGGCGACCAGGCAGTGCGCGCCGACGGTCGCGCCGTGCAGGACGACCGGGACACCGGCGTAACTGCCCAGGCCGGCCATCGTGACGGCGGGACTGTCCGCGGTCCGCGGGTCGGCGGCCGCGTCGGTGACCACGAACGGCTCGCCGCTGATCACGATCCGGGCGCAGAGCGACCACTCGTTCGGGGTGCCGTCGACCGGGACGCACTCCCGGACGGCCCGGCTGGCCCCGGCGACCAGCTGCGCGGAGTTCAGCACCAGCGTGGCCAGGCTGAGCGGCACCCCGGTGCGCCGGGCGGTGTCCTCGGCGATCGCGTCGAGGGCGCGGACGGCCTCCGGATGCTCGAAGTCGATCCCGCCGATCACGGCGAGGCGGTTCCAGTCGGTGAGCGAGCCGCGCACGAGCCGCACCTCAGCCCGGGAGGGCGGCCTCGAGCGCCCGATAGGTGATCAGGCGGACCTTCGCCGACCGGCCGGAGACGCGCAGCACGTCACCCAGCTCCATCAGCGTCTCGGTCGCCTTGATCAGGTGCTGCGGGTCGGTCACCGGCCGGGAGACCTTGAGCCGACGGCAGACGATCACCCACAGCATCTCGGCGTTCTCCGCCCCGACGGTGCCGGCCAGTTCGGCGATCACCGACGCCTCGGTCGGCTCGTCCAGTCCCGCTACGCCCGCCACATGCCCTCCCCGCTCCGCCTACTACCAGAGTTCGGCACGAACCGGCGGTCACCTGAACGCGGGCGGGATTTCCCCGATGCGACATCGATCGGCGCCACCGTTCCGGAACCGATCGCCGTTCGGCACTGGCGCCAATTGGTTTGTAATGGAAACCTATTGGCATGACAACTGACTCGGTACCCGCCGGCGATCCGCGCCGGCTGCTGTCCGACACCACCGCCCTGGCCCGCCGGGTGCGGGTGGACCAGCGGGTCACCTGGTTCGCGCTGCTGGTCCTGGCCGTGGTGACCCTGGTGGCGATCCCGTTCGACTGGTGGGGCCTGGAGATCCGGTGCAGCGGCACCGGCGACGCCGCCGCCTGCCGCTACTGGCGGCGCGGTGCGATGTTCTACTGGCCGCCGGCGCTGCTGCTGGCCTACGCGGCGATCGCGTACGGGTACGCCCGCGCCGCCCGGGAACGCGGCCTCGGCACCCGGATCCGGGCGTACGCGCTCACCGGCGCCACCCTGACCGCCGTGTTCACCGCCTCCTGGCTGGCCGCCCGTCTCTACCTGTACGACAACCCGCCCGCCGAGCCGTTCCCCACCTGGGTGCTGAAGCTCGACCTGCTGGTCTCACCGGCCGGCACGATCGGTGTCGCGCTGCTGGTCCTGGCCCGGCTGGAACGCAATCTCGCCCTGCTCGCGTTCACCCTCGCCTACCTGGCCGTGGTCGTCGTCCCGATCGACTTCGGCTGGGGGCGCGGCTGGGGCCTGGAGACCACCTTCCTGCCCCAGCAGGTCGTCAACGCGACCGTGCTGCTGCTCGGCGCGGCCGCCTTCGCCCTGGCCCGCCGGCGGCAGCCGTGACCGGCGAGCCCGGCGCCGCGCCGGCCGAGGACGAGGCCCATCCGGTCACCGGCCTGGACGACGTGGTGCACCAGCGGGTCCGGCTCGGCATCCTCACCATCGCGCACGAGGCGCGCCGGGTCGAATTCGGTTACCTGCGCACCCAGCTCCAGCTCACCGCCGGGAACCTGTCCCAGCATCTCGGCGTGCTGGAGACGGCGGGGCTGGTCGCGGTGGAGAAGGGGTACGCGGGCAAGCGCGGCCGGACCTGGATCACCCTCACCGACGCCGGCAGCGCCGCGCTCGCCGCGGAGATCGGCCGGCTGAAACTGCTCATCGCCCGCGTCGAGACCGCCCCGGGAGACACGGGCTAGCTAGGCCGCGGCGTACCGGCCGGGGCGGTGGTTCATCGCCAGGACCATGTTGAGCACGACCGCCCCGCCCGCCGACAGCAGCGCGGCGGCCGGGGGCAGGACCAGCAACGACAGGAGGATGACGACCGCGTCCAGGGCCATCTGCACGTATCCCGCCCGCCAGCCGAACCGGTCCTGGCAGATCAGCGCGATCACCCCGAAACCGCCGAGGCTGGCGCCGTGCCGGAAGATGATCAGAACGCCGATCCCGGCCGCCAGGTTGCCGGCCACGGTGGCGTAGACCGGGGTGAGCGTGCCCAGCGACATCATCGCCGGGTGCAGCAGGGAGAACGCCGACACCAGGCCGATCGCGACCGCCGAGCGGAGCGTGAAAACCCATCCGCGGCGGCGGATCGCGAGCACCACGAACGGCACGTTGACCAGTGCGAACACCAGCGGCAGCGGCCAGCCGACGGCTCGTTCGACGACCAGGCCGAGGCCCGCGGTGCCGCCGGTGGCGATCCCGGCGGAGGACAGCAGGAACAGGCCGAGCGACGCCAGGAACGCGCCGGTGACGATACCGACGGCGTCCTCCGCGCGGCTGTGCCGGATCACCGGCGGCGGCGCGGGCTTCGACAGGACGGCACTGTTGATCATGGGGCGAGCCTCCCAAAGGCCGGACGGCATGCGCAACACGCGGTCGTTCGGCTGGGCAGATTGCACAGTCCCCGCCCGGCCGGAACCCTCCTGTTCGGTACCGGTGCCCCCTTTCTGAGCCCGCGCCGCCCCGAATCCGGCGAATCGCCGCACCCCCGGGCTCCGGCCCGCCCATAGTGAGGTGTTCGATCCCATCGGAACCGTTGTCGCGGAGGTTCGCCGTGAGCTGGTTGGCCGACCTGTCGATCCGCCTGAAGATCTACACAGCGGTCGCGGTCGCCGGTGCGGCGGCGGCCGCGGTCGGCATGGTCGGCCTGCAGAAGATGTCGCAGATGGCCGACGCCGCGGAGTACCTGTACCGCGACAACCTCGTCCCGGTGGCGCAGCTCGGCACGGTCCAGCAGGAGGTGCAGCGGTCCTGGGTGGCGGCCCTGGACACGCTGATCAGCCGGCAGCCGGCCGGCAAGACCGCCGACACCGACGCGGGCGCCACCTCCGACGAGCGGGTGGACCGGGTGTTCGCCGAGTACACCGCGACCGACATGACCGGCCGGGAGGACGCCGTGGCGGACTTCCGGGCCGCGCTGCAACAGCTGCGCACGGTCCGCGACGAGCGCCTCGTCCCCCTCGCCCGGGCCGACGACCTCACCGGCTTCGCGAAAGTGCGCGACGACGCCGGACGGCCGGCGCTGACCACGGCGGTGAGCGCCCTCGAGAAGCTCGCCGCGATCGAGACCGGTGTCGCCGCGGACAAACGGGCGGAGACGGCGGCAGCGTACCGGTCCGCCCGCACCCTCATGATCGTTCTCCTGGTGGCCGGGCTGGCCGTGGCCCTGGGCATGGCGGCGCTGGTGGTCCGCGGGATCATGCGGACCCTGGCGTCGGTGGGACGGGTCACCCGGGCACTGGCCGCCCGCGACCTGACGGTCCGGGCCGGCGTGTCCGGCCGCGACGAGCTGGGCCGGATGGCCGGCGAACTCGACGCCGGCACCACCGAGATCGCCGCCAGCGTCGACCGGATGGCCCAGGTCGCGATCACCCTGTCCGCGGCCGCCGAGCAGCTGTCCGGGGTCAGCGGGCAGCTCCAGGCCAGCGCCGCCGAGGCGTCCGACCGCGTCGGCTCGGCGTCACAGGCCAGCGACGAGGTCAGCGCCGGGGTGCAGAGCGTCGCCGCCGGCGCCGAGGAGATGAGCGCATCGATCACCGAGATCGCCTCGAACGCCGGCCAGGCCGCCGAGGTGGCCCAACAGGGCATGCTGGTGGCGCAGCAGACCACCGCCCGGGTCGCCGAGCTCGGCGTGGTGAGCGCGGAGATCGGCGAGGTGGTCCGGTTGATCACCAGCATCGCCGAGCAGACCAACCTGCTCGCCCTCAACGCGACCATCGAGGCCGCCCGCGCCGGTGAGCTGGGCAAGGGTTTCGCGGTGGTGGCCGGCGAGGTGAAGGAGCTGGCCCAGCAGACCGCCCGGGCCACCGAGGACATCACCGCCCGGATCACCGCCATCCAGACCTCCAGCGACGCGGCGGCCACGGCGATCGCCGAGATCACCGGGGTGATCGCGCGGATCGGCGACTACACCACCACGATCGCCTCGGCCGTGGAGGAGCAGACCGCGACCACCGCCGAGATGAGCCGTTCCGTCGCCGAGGCCGCCACGAACAGCGGCGACGTCGCCCGTACCGTCTCCTCGGTCGCCGGGATCGCCTCGGCCACCGCCGCCAGCGCCCAGGCCACCCAGCGCGCCGCCGCCGGCCTGACCGCCATGGCCGGCGACCTGTCCCAGCTGGTCAGCGGCTTCCGTCACTGACCAGCCCACCGTCACCGGCCGGCGAGGCCCCCGCCTGCCCGCAGCCGACGGCGGTGAGTGGCGGCGACGGGCCGAATATCGAAGCCGATCACGGCAGCACAGCCGGGCCGGGCGGCCGGGTGCGAGGAGCAGTTCCCACCCCGGCCGGGTGTTACTGACCGTGAAACGTCCGGTAACGGGACGCGACTTCACCGCGACGGCCGGGATAGCCTCGTCAGATGATCCACTCTGCCGAGGGTGGCACGTGATCGGCGTGCAGCGGACGACGCGGCGCAGCGATCTGCCGCTGCCCGCGGCACGCCGAGCGCCGGATTCGGCGGCGGCGGTGCTGCGGGCCGTGCTGGACCACGGGCCGGTCGCCCGCAGCTCGATCGCCCGGGTGACCCGACTGTCCGCGGCGACGGTCAGCGGCGTCGCGGCGTCCCTGATGGAGCGGGGCCTGGTCCGGGAGGTTCCGGGGGCGGTCGGCCCGCCCGGGATCGGCCGCCCGCACGTGCCCGTCGACGTGGATCCGGACACGGTCGGGGTGATCGGCGTGCACATCGCGGTCCCCCGCGCCACGGTGGCCCTGCTGGACCTGCGCGGCCGGGAGATCGCCCGGTTCCAGGACCCGCACGGCAGCCGGGACCCGGAGAGCGTCCTGGCGGCGGTCGCGGAGCGGATCGCGGGCGTGCGCCGCGACCACGGCAGGCGGCGCCGGATCCTCGGGCTGGGCCTGGCCACCGGCGGCTGGGTCGACTCCCTCCACGGTACGGTCGTCGAGCATCCCGTCCTCGGCTGGCGCGAGGTCCGCGCCGGGGACGCCCTGGCCCGGGCCACCGGCCTGCCGGTCTGGGTGGACAACAACTCCCGGGCGCTGCTACGGGCCGAGCAGCTGCTCGGAGACGTCGCCGGCCGGGCCCGGCAGAGCGCCGTGCTGATCTTCGTGGGGAACGTCGTCGACGTCGCGTTCTCCACCGGCGGGGTGGTCCATCAGGGACCGCGGTCGGCCGCCGGCGCGGTCGCGCACCTGCCGGTCGAGGGCTGCGCCGAGCGGTGTGCCTGCGGCCGGGTGGGCTGTCTGCAGGCGGCGGTCGGCGAGCGTGCGCTGGTGCGCCGGGCGCTGGCGGCCGGGGTGATCGACCGGCTGGACATCCACGCCCTGGTCGGCGCCGCCCTGGACGGCCGGGCCGAGGCCCTGGACCTGCTGCGGGAGCGGGCCCGCCGGGTGGGCCGGGCAGCCGCGCTGCTGCTGGACCTGTTCGACCCGGAGGTCCTGGTGGTCGCCGAGGCCGGGGCGAACCGGGTGCCGGCCTGCCTGGCGACACTGCGCGCCGAGGTCGCCGCGGCGTCGTCGGCGGGCGCCGACGTGACGACGACGATCCATGCGTCGAGTTTCCCGGCGAACGTCCTGGCGATCGCCGGCGGCGCCGTCGCACTCGACCAGGTGTACGCCTCACCCCTGATCTAGCTGCGGGGACTTAATTCATCGCGGCGCATACTTGCCTCCTAAACCTAGCGGCATAGTATGAATTGCGAGCCGGGCGGTGGACCGCCGTCACGGCGACTCCCCTCGACATCCGCACGTGGGCCCGCGACGGCGCGGGCCTGACGCGCCGTGAGGCGAACGGAGACCCCGCCATGACCGTCATCGATTCCCGCCCGGCGTCCGTCGACGCCGCGCTGTTCCGTCAGGCGTTCCGGCGTCACGCCGCGGGTGTGGCCGTGGTCACCACCGACGCGGGCCGGGGCGCGGCCGGCGTCACCGTCACGTCGCTGGCGTCGCTCTCCGCCGCGCCGGCCCTGCTGGCGTTCAGCCTGACCGCGACCGCGTCCACCTGGCCGCACCTGCGCGACGCCGAGACCGCCGTCGTCCACCTGCTCGGCGCCGGCCACACCGAGCTGGCGCGGACCTTCGCCACCAGCGGCATCGACCGGTTCGCCGCGCCGACCCGCTGGCGCCGCCTGCCCACCGGCGAGCCCCTGCTCGAGGACGCGGCCGCCTGGCTGCGGATCTCGATCGAGCACCGGCATCCGGCGGGCGGCTCGCACCTGATCATCGGCCGGGTCGAGCAGGCGGAGCTCGCCGAGGACGGCGCTCCGCTGCTCTACCACGCCGGCCACTACCACGCCCTCTGACGGGAGACCCGAACAACCATGAGCAGATACCCCGATAGAACCCTGGCCGCCACGCTGGCCCTGGTGCTGGCCACCGCGACGGCCTGCGGCACCGAGGAGGCCGGCGCGCGACTGGAGCTGTCCGCCGCGCTGCCCGATCAGGTGCCCAGCGGCGCCACGCTGCGCCTCGGCGACCCGCAGATCCAGGCGATCGTCGGCGTGTCCGGCCTGGACAAGGAGCTGGCGGACGCCGGCATCACCGTCGAGTGGGCGAACATCAGCGGCGGCCCGCAGAGCATCCAGGCGTTCCGCGCCGACAAGCTGGACTGCAGCGCGGTCGCCGACATCCCGTCGCTGTTCGCGGCGTGGACCGGCACCTCCACGAAGATCGTGTTCCAGTCGGTCACCGTCGACCCGCTCGACCACCCGATCTACAAGCTGGGAGTGGCGCCGGGCGTGAACGTCACCTCACTGGCCGACCTGCGCGGCAAGAGGATCGCCTACAGTGCCGGGCAGGCGCAGGGCGCGCTGGTGCTGCGGGTGCTGCAGAAGGCCGGCCTCTCCCAGAAGGACGTGCAGCTGGTCGAGCTGACCAGCACCGGCGACTCGTACGTGACCGCACTCGGCGCCAAGGCCGTCGACGTGGCCCCGATCAGCGCGCAGTACCAGAAACTCTTCGAGGCGAAGTACCCGGGGGCGCGCACCATCGGCACCGGCGTCCGCGACGACGCGTCCACGCTGTACTGCCTGACGTCGGCCGTCGAGGACGAGAAGAAGGCGGCGGCGCTGAAGGTCTACGTGGCCGTGCGCACCAAGGCGTGGCTGTGGGCCAACAAGCACCCGGCCGAGTACGCGAAGGCCTACTTCCAGGACACCCAGGGGCTCAGCGAGGCCGACGCGAAGGCCGTCGTGGAGATCCAGGGCGACAAGGGCATCCCGGCGACCTGGGACAACGCCGTCAAGCGGCTCCAGGCGACCGCGGACCTCCTGTCCACCGAGCAGAAGCACGACAAGCTCGACGTGACCACGCTCATCGACCGCCGGTTCGAGAAGGTGCAGGCGGACGCGGCCGGCTCCGACGTGGTCACCGGGGATGCCGCATGACCGCCACCCTGCACACCCCTCCCCCGGCCGCCGTCGACGATCTCACCGACACACGGGTCGTACGCCGCAGATTGGGTCCCGGCCGCCGCATCCGGTTCGCCTTCTGGATCGGCCCGGCGCTGGCCCTGGCGGTCTGGTCGATCGGCTCGGCGACCGGCGTGATCAAACCGGCGATCCTGTCCGCCCCGTGGGACGTGGTGGTCGCCTTCCAGGACCAGTGGGTCCATCACGACCTGCTCGGCAACGTCCTGTCGTCGCTGGAACGGTCGGTGATCGGCCTGGCCCTGGGCGTGGTCACCGGCGCGGTCCTGGCGGTGATCTCGGGTCTGTCCCGGCTCGGCGAGTCGCTGATCGACGGGCCGATCCAGATCAAGCGATCGGTGCCGACGCTCGCGATCATCCCGCTGTTCATCGCCTGGTTCGGCATCGGCCAGGAGATGAAGATCATCACGATCGCGCTGATCAGTCTGGTCCCGATCTACATCCACACGCACAACGGGCTGCGCGGCATCGACGGCAGGTACGCCGAGCTGGCCGAGACCATCGGCATCAGCCGCGGCGAGTTCGTCCGGCACATCGTGCTGCCCGGCGCGCTGCCGGGGTTCCTGCTCGGGATGCGGTTCGCGGTCACGTCGTCGCTGCTGGGCCTGGTGGTCGTCGAGCAGTACAACGCGGTCGCCGGCATCGGCCACATGATCACCCTCGCCGAGCAGTACGGCCAGACCGACGTGATCGTGGTCGGCCTCGTCCTCTACGGCGTCTTCGGCTACTGCGCCGACAGCGCCGTCCGTCTCACCGCGAGGAGGGTGCTGGCATGGCGACAGACGCTGGAAGGCTGACGACCACGGCGGAGCCGGCGGTACGCGTCCGCAATCTGCACCGCAGTTTCACCAAGGACGGCGGCGTCCTCAACGGCCTCGACCTGGACATCGCCCCCGGCGAGTTCGTGGCGCTGATCGGCCGGTCCGGCACCGGCAAGAGCACCCTGCTGCGCGCCCTGGCGGGGCTGGACCGGGACGTCACCGGGCACGGCCGGATCGAGGTCCCGGACGCGGTGTCGGTGGTGTTCCAGGACTCCCGGCTGCTGCCGTGGAAACGGATCCTGGACAACGTGATCCTCGGCCTGCGGGGCGCCGACGCGGCCGAACGCGGCGCGAAGGCGCTCGCCGAGGTCGGCCTGGCCGGCCGGGAGCGGTCCTGGCCCTACCAACTGTCCGGCGGCGAGCAGCAGCGGGCGTCACTGGCCCGGTCGCTGGTCCGCGAACCGCGACTGCTGCTGGCCGACGAGCCGTTCGGCGCCCTGGACGCGCTCACCCGGATCCGGATGCACGCCCTGCTGCGCCGCCTGTGCGAGACCCACCGGCCGGCGGTGCTGCTGGTCACCCACGACGTCGACGAGGCGATCGTGCTCGCCGACCGGGTGATCCTGCTCGACGCCGGCGTCGTCGACACCGACGTACGCGTGACGCTGGCGAACCGGCACCGCTCCGACCCCGGCTTCGCCGAACTCCGCACCCTGCTGCTCGACCGTCTGGGAGTGACCGCGGCATGACCCGGAGACTGCACCTCAACGCGTTCCTGATGAGCGTCGGCCACCACGAGGCGTCGTGGCGGCTGCCGGAGAGCGACCCGTACGCCGGCTGGGACGTCAAGCACTACCAGGAACTCGCCCGGATCGCCGAACGCGGCCGCCTCGACTCGCTGTTCCTGGCCGACAGCCCGGTCCAGCAGGGCGACCCCGGCCGCCGGCCGACCGGCAAACTGGAGCCGACCGTGCTGCTCACCGCCCTCGCGGCGGTCACCGAGCACATCGGGCTGATCGCGACGGCGTCGACGACGTACAACGAGCCGTACAACCTGGCCCGCCGATTCGCCTCACTCGACCACGTGTCCGCGGGCCGCGCCGGGTGGAACGTGGTCACCACCGCCGGCGCCGACGCGGCCCGCAACTTCGGCCTCGACGACGTGCCGCTGCACCGGGAGCGGTACGCGCGGGCCGACGAGTTCCTCGAGGTCGCCACGAGACTGTGGGACAGCTGGGCCGACGACGCGGTGATCGCCGACAAGGACGCGGGCGTGCACGCCGACGCCGCGAAGGTCCGGGCGATCAACCACCGGGGCCGGTTCTTCCGGGTGGACGGGCCGCTCAACCTGCCCCGCTCGCCGCAGGGCTGGCCGCTGCTGGTGCAGGCCGGGTCGTCGGAGGACGGCAAGGACTTCGCCGCCAAGTGGGCCGAGGCGGTGTTCACCGCCCAGCAGACCCTCGGTGAGGCGCAGACCTTCTACCGCGACCTGAAGGCGCGGACCGCCGCGGCCGGCCGTGACCCGGACGGCATCAAGATCCTGCCCGGGATCGTGCCGGTCATCGGCGACACCGTCGAGGAGGCCCGGGAACGGGACGCCGAGCTGGAACGGCTGATCAGCCCCGAGTACGCCCGCCTCCAGCTCGCCGAGCGCTTCCGGTTGGACCCGGCCGACCTGCCGCTGGACGAGCCGCTGCCCGACGACCTGCCGACCGAGGACCAGATCGAGGGAGCGAAGAGCCGCTTCACCCTGATCGTCGACCTGGCCCGCCGGGAGAACCTGACCGTGCGGCAGCTGATCGGCCGGCTCGGCGGTGGCCGCGGGCACCGCACCTTCGCCGGCACGCCGGTGCAGGTCGCCGACACCATCGAGGAGTGGTTCCGCGCGGGCGCCGCCGACGGCTTCAACATCATGCCGGCCGTGCTGCCGTCCGGACTGACCGCGTTCGTCGACCAGGTCGTGCCGATCCTGCAGGAACGCGGCCTGTTCCGCACCGAGTACACCGGCGCCACCCTGCGCGAGCACTACGGCCTGCCCCGTCCCGCCGGGCGCCTTCTCACCGCTCCAGCAGCACGATGACCGTCTCCGGCGCCCGGTGCGCCGGTGCCGGCGGCACGGTCCTCAGGGCCGTGCCGCCACGGTCTGCGGGCAGTGCGCCGACGGCTCGGCGGTGGTGGCCAGGCCGAGGTCGCCGAGCGCCGTCACCGACGCCCGGGTGATGGCCAGCAGGTCCGGCGCCGGCTGGAAGCCCTGCACGGCGCTGGTGTAACCGCCGTCCGGCTGCGGGAAGACGACGAGCCGTCTGCCGTCGATGTACGCGCACGCCCGCTCGCCGCTGCCCCAGCCGGTGATCCGGTGCCCGCGATAGGTCTCGGCGAAGTCCGGCTCCGGCGGCCCGGCCGCGGCGGCGCCGCTCAACGACCCGGCCGCGACGACCAGCAGGGTGACTGCTCTTCTCCACGGTTTCGCATTCATCACGTACCACCCCTTACCCCGATCGTACCGCCGTGTTCGGCGCCGGTAATCCTTTCGGGGACATGCGCATGCCGTTTCCCCGCGCCGGGCCGATCCGGTTGTACCCGGTACAAGCCGAAAGGGACGTCAGCCGGAAAGGAATTCGCATGACCGATGTGAAACGTCGCGATGTTCTGCGATACAGCGCGGCCGGCGCGGTCACCACGGCCACCGCGCTCTACGGGGTGCAGGCGCTGACCGGATCGGAACCGGCCGAGGGTAAACCGCGCCGGGACCCGCGCGACTTCGACGAGGACTACCGGGGCAAGCGGATCCGCGGGCGCCACTTCGGCCGCGGCCGCGACGAGCTGCACGTCAACGACCGGCCACTGGCGCTCACCGAGGTCAGCACGCTGTTCGTGCCGGAGGACGGCTCCGAGCCGTACGTGGCGGTGGGTTACATCAGCGCGATCAACCACTACGACCCGGTGGAGATCGACGACGCACGGACCCAGGACGGGCTGCGGCGGCTGGGCCGCCGGATCGTGGACCGGCTGAACGGCCTGGAACTGAGCGCCGAGGCCGGAAAAGGCCACTTCCATTGATTCCGCTTTTTGAGAGGCGAGTGACCGGTGGCCGTACGTAAAAGCATCGCCGACATGACGAGCGCCGAGAAGACCGCATTCGCGAATGCGCTCCGGCAGTTCAAGACGACGCCGGTCAACGGGCGCAGCTACAACTCCTACATCGACCAGCACATCACCTATTTCGCGCGTACCTCCGACAACATCAGTCACGCCCACCAGTCGCCGTCGTTCTTCCCGTGGCACCGCGAATATCTGCGGCTGCTGGAGTTCGACCTGCAGACGGTCAGCGGCAACCCGAACCTGTTCCTGCCGTACTGGGACTGGACCGGCTCGGTGTCGCCGTTCACCGCCGACTTCTGCGGCGCGATCACCAACGGCAGCGTGTCCAGCGGCAACTTCAGCCCGAACTGGGGCTGGTCGGTGTACCGCAGCAGCATCGCCACCAGCTTCCTGCAGCGGCGGCTCGGGCAGAACGCCTCGCGGCCCACCGCGACGACGGTGAACAACGTGCAGAGCTACTCCGTCTACGACCAGTCACCGTGGAACTCGACGGTGTCCAACAGCTACCGCAACCGCAACGAGATCGAGCTGCACAACCGGGTGCACAACTACGTCGGCGGCCACATGGGCACCCGCGAGGCCCCCAACGACCCGGTGTTCTGGCTGCACCACTGCAACATCGACCGGCTGTGGTGGCTGTGGCAGCAGAGCCGCGGCATCGACACGTACCAGCCGCGTACCGGCACCACGCCCGGCGTCATCGACAACACCGAGCGGATGCGCCCGTTCGCCACCGGGAAGACCCCGTCGGCGCTGCGGGACATCACCACGCTCGGGTACAGCTACGCCTGACCGCGACGGCGGGCCAGCACCCCCGGGGGCAGGCCCGCCAGCTGGACCGACTCGCGGCCGAGGTGAGCCTGGTCGGCATAGCCGGCTCGCAGCGCCAGCTCACCGAGGCCACCCGGCGGCCGCTCCCGCTCCAGCAGGTCCAGGAAACGCCGGAACCGCAGCACCCGGTGCAGGGTCTTCGGCCCATAGCCGACCGCGGCGGTGAACCGGCGCCGCAACTGCCGGTCGCCGATCCCGACCCGGGCGCCGATCTCGTGCACCCGCACCCCCGGATCGTGCAGGAGCCGGACGGCGGCGAGCATCGCCGGGTCGGGCGGCCGGCGCACGGCGCGCCCGGCGGTCAGGCCGACCAGCCGGCGCAGCGCCTCGGCCGGCGGCAGGTCGGCGGAGAGACCGCGGGCGGCGGCCGGATCGAGGTCCGCCAGGTCGACGCGCAGGTCCCGCAGCGTGTCCAGGGGCAGCCCCAGCACCGGCCCGCCGGCGGCGGGCCGCAGCCGGACGCCCACCAGGGTCCGCCCGGCCGGCATGGTGCCCGGCATCGGGCCGGTGTCCGGGCCGGCCACGAACACGCCACGCCCGCTGTCCCAGATCAGGTCGGCGCAGCCGTCGGGCAGGACGAGGGCCGCGCTGTCGTGGTCGCCGGTGCTGCGCCGCCACAGGCACGCCACCGTGTCCCGCAGCGCCACCGGTGGCGCCCACTCGACGTAGTCACCCATGTCCTCCAGTATCGCGCGTGACCGTTTCCGACAAGACAGCCCCGCCGGGGCGGCCCTAGGGTCGGCGGCATGACCGAAGAAGATCCCTTCGTGGCCGGCGCCCGGTTCCTCGCCCGCGAGGGACGCCTGCTGGAACGCCGCCTGTTCGCCGTCCACTTCCAGGGCGCGGCCCCGGGCAGCGTGGCGGACGTGCTGCGCGGCTACCGCAACGACGACGGCGGCTTCGGGCACGGCCTGGAACCGGACAAACGCTGCCCGGCCAGCCTGCCGGTCGACGTCGAGGTGGCCGTGCAGTCGCTCACCGTCGCCGATCCGGCGCTGCTCGGGCCGGCCTGCGACTTCCTGAGCGGGGTGGCCACCGCCTCGGGCGCGGTGCCGCTCGCCTTCCCGGTGATCGAGGGGTTCCCGCGGGCCGCGCACTGGACCGAGTGGACGTACGAGCCGGGCCTCAACCCGACCGCGGGACTGGCCGGTCACCTGTACCGGCTGGGGTTCGAGCACCCGTGGCGGGAGGCGGCCGCCGGGTACTGCTGGGACGCGATCGAGAGCGGCGCGCTGCCGGACGAGGTGCACGCGCTGTCCGAGGTGTTCGTGTTCCTGGCCCACGTTCCGGACCGGGCCCGGGCGGCCGCGCACGTCCCGGCGGTCCTGGAACGGCTGACCGCCTCGCCGATGTTCCAGGCGACCCCGGCGCCCGGCGAGTACGGCCTGACACCGCTGCACATCGCCCCGGCCGCCGACTCGCCCTGGCGGCGGCTCTTCGACGAGGCGCAGATCGACGCCCACCTGGACGCGCTGGCCGCGGCCCGGCTGCCGGACGGCGGCTGGCCGGTCACCTGGGAGCCGCCGAGCGAGGCGGCCCGCCTCGAATGGCGGGGCGTCGTCACCCTTCAGGCGCTGCGCACGCTGCGGTCCTACCGGGGCTGATAGCGTCAGCCGTCAAACCCGGCATATCGACCGCCTAGGAGCGCAACAGTGCGGATCCTGCCCGAGATCTCCCGCACCTTCGGTGAATACCTGCTCCTGCCCAATCTCACCGACGAGAGCTGCACCCCGGGCAACGTCGACCTGTCCGCGCCGCTGGTCCGGCACCCGGTCGGGCAGGACTCGCCGATCCGGATCGCCACCCCGCTGGTCAGCGCGATCATGGGCGCGGTCTCGTCGCCGCAACTGGCGATCGCGCTGGCCCAGGTGGGCGGCCTCTCCTTCATTCACCAGAACCAGCCGATCGAGGAGCAGGCGGCGATGGTCGCCGCGGTGAAACGGCACAAGGCCGGGTTCCGGCACAACGACGTCAACATCAAGCCGTCGGCCACCCTCGGCGAGGCTGCCGGCCTGCTCGCCGGCACCGGCCGGGAGACGGCCGTGGTCACCGACGACGGATCCGCGACGGGGGAGTTCCTCGGGCTGATCAGTGTGCAGGACTTCAACTTCGCCCGGCACCACCGCGACGACGCCGTCGAGTCCCGGATGCGGCGGGTCGCCGAACTGGCCACCGGGACCGCCGGGATGTCCCTGGCCGAGGCGAACTCGGTGCTGTGGGACTCCCGGCAGGACGTGCTGCCGATCGTCGGCGGCGACGGCCGGGTCACCGCGCTGGTGCAGCGCCGCGACTACGAGCTGCACCAGCAGTTCAGCAACGAGACCGTGGACGGCGACAAGCGGTTCCGGGTCGGCGCCGGCGTCAACACCCACGACTACCGGGAGCGGATCCCGGCGCTGGTCGCGGCCGGGGCGGACGTGCTGTGCCTGGACTCCTCCGACGGCTACTCGGTGTGGCAGAAGCACGTCCTCGACTTCGTCCGCGGCGAGTACGGCGACACCGTGCGGATCGGCGCCGGCAACGTCGTCGACGGCGCCGGGTTCCGCTACCTCGCCGACGCGGGCGCCGACTTCGTCAAGGTCGGGATCGGCGGCGGATCGATCTGCATCACCCGCGATCAGAAGGGCATCGGCCGGGGCCAGGCGTCCGCACTCGCCGAGATCGTCACCGAGCGTGACGCGTACGCCCGGGAGACCGGGATCTACGTGCCGCTGTGCTCCGACGGCGGGGTCCTGCACGACTCGCACATGGCCGTCGCGTTCGCGTTCGGCGCCGACTTCCTCATGCTCGGCCGGTACTTCGCCCGGTTCTCCGAGAGCCCGGCGCCGCAGGTCAAGCACAACGGGCAGATCCTCAAGGAGTACTGGGGCGAGGGCAGCGCCCGGGCCCGCAACGCCGCCCGGTACGGCCAGGGCAGGGACCTGGTGTTCGAGGAGGGCGTCGACGGTTACGTGCCGTACGCCGGCAGCCTCTACGACAACGTCAAGGTCACCCTCGCCAAACTGCGCTCCACGATGATCAGCTGCGGGTCCACCAGCCTGCGGCGGTTCCACGACACCGCGACGCTGGTGCAGGTCTCCCAGCAGACGTTCGTGCAGAACTCCGAGGACGTGCAGCGCAACGAGCGGCCCACCGTCGTCTGATGGGATGTTCGGCACACCCGCGCCGCTGAGGTCTTGCCCTGGTCGGTAATTCCGGTAAACCTATAGGCGATACAGGTTTCGCGGAAAGGCCGTCGCATGTCCCTCACGTTCCACTGGTTCCTGCCGACCAACGGCGGCGACGGACGGCATGTCGTCGGCGGCGGTCACGGCGTCGCCGCCGGCGGCTCCGGCCGCCCCGCCGACGTCGCCTACCTGACCCAGGTGGCCCGGGCCGCCGAGGACAACGGCTTCGCGGCCGCGCTGACCCCCACCGGCGCCTGGTGCGAGGACGCCTGGCTCAGCACCGCGATGCTCAGCCAGACCACCGACCGGCTCAAGTTCCTCGTCGCGTTCCGGCCCGGCGTCGTCTCGCCGTTCCTGGCCGCGCAGATGGCCGGCACCTTCCAGAACATGTCCGGCGGCCGCCTGCTGCTCAACGTCGTCACCGGCGGGGAGAGCCACGAGCAGCGGATGTACGGCGACTTCCTCGACAAGGACGCCCGCTACCAGCGCTGCGACGAGTTCCTGGAGATCGTCCGCCGGCTGTGGGCCGGGGAGACCGTCGACTTCACGGGCGAGCACCTGTCGGTCGCCGCCGCCGAGCTCGGCCAGATCCCCGACCCGATCCCGGAGATCTACTTCGGCGGATCGTCGCCGGCCGCCGGGACCGTCGCCGCCAAGCACGCCGACGTCTACCTGACGTGGGGCGAGCCGCCCGCGGCCGTGGCCGAGAAGATCGCCTGGATCCGCTCGCTGGCCGCCGCCGAGGGCCGCGGGCCGGGGAACCGGCCGATCCGGTTCGGCATCCGGATGCACACCATCACCCGCGACACCGCCGAGGAGGCCTGGGCCGAGGCCGGGCGCCTGCTCGCCGGGATCTCCCCGGAGACGATCGAGAAGGTGCAGGCCGGCCTGCGGCTGTCCGAGTCCGAGGGCCAGCGGCGGATGCTCGACCTGCACGGCGGCCGCACCGACGAGCTGGAGATCTATCCCAACGTGTGGGCCGGGGTCGGGCTGGTCCGCGGCGGCGCCGGGACCGCGCTGGTCGGCAGCCACGAGCAGGTCGCCGACCGGATCGCCGAATACGCGGCCCTCGGCATCGAGGAGTTCGTGCTGTCGGCGTACCCGCACCTGGAAGGCGCGTACTGGTTCGGCGAGGGCGTCCTGCCGATCCTGGCCGAACGCGGCCTCTGGAAGGACGAGCGCCCTCGCCGCCGTAACCGGGCCGTCGTCCCGTTCGCCGCCGTCGGAAGACCCGTCCGATGACCGTCTTCACCACCAATCAGGACCTCGACGCCGTACGCCTCCGTCAAGCGTTCGGGGTCTTCCCCAGCGGGGTCGTCGCCGTCGCCGCCGAAGTCGACGGGGCCCTGGTCGGCCTGGCCGCCAGCTCGTTCACCTCGGTCAGCCTGGACCCGCCGCTGGTGTCGGTCTCCATCGCCAACACCTCCAAGACCTGGCCCGACCTGCGCCGCTCCGCGCACGTCGGGGTCACCGTCCTGGCCGCCCACCAGGGCCAGGTGTGCCGCCAGCTGGCCGGGCCGGTCGCGCACCGCTTCGACGGCATACCGACGTCGGTCACCGAGACCGGCGCGGTCACCCTGGACGACGGGCTGGCCATGTTCGACTGCTCGATCTACCGCGAGGTGGAGGCCGGCGACCACACGATCGTGCTGCTGCGCCTGCACGCCGTCGAGCACAGTCCGGACCAGGACGGCGGGCCCCTCGTCTTCCACCGTTCCACCTTCGGCCGTCTCTCCGCCTGACCTCGCCTCTCCCCTGTTCTCGTCGCCCCTCCCCCTGACCTGGTCGCCGTCCGCCTCGGCGCCGTGTCAGGATTCGTACGTGTCTGTGCGCGCGTTGAGCTTCGGAGCGGTGGCGGAAATCTACGAACGGTTCCGGCCCGGCTATCCCGCCGAACTCGCCGGAACCGTTCTGGCGTTCGCCGGCCGGCCGGTGCGAACCGCCCTGGAGATCGGCTCGGGGACCGGCAAGGCGACCCGCCTGTTCGCCCGCGCCGGGCCGACCGTCACCGCCACCGAACCCGACCCGTCGATGCTCGCCGAACTGCGCAGACACGTTCCCCCGTCGGTCCGCACGATCCGGGCGGCCTTCGAGGACCTGGCGCTCGACGAGAGATTCGATCTGGTGTACGCGGCCGCGGCGCTGCACTGGACCGCCCCCGACGGCCGATGGCCCCGGATGGCCGCCCTGATCGAGCCCGGCGGAGTGTTCGCGTCGTTCGGCGGCCCGGTGCAGCTCACCGACCCGGCCGTGGAGAAGGCCGTGCACGCCGCCCGGGCCCCGTTCCTGGACCGTGACGACGTCCCGTCACCGGACGGGACGCCCCCGGAGAACGACATGCAGTGGCCGGGCACCGAGCTCCAGGTCTCCGAGTGGTTCACCGACGTCCGGCAGCTCGTGTTCCCTCAGCGCCTGACACTGACCGCCGCCGACTACACCGGCCACCTCTCCACCCTGTCGGCCTACCTCCAGCTCCCACCGGCGACCCGCACCGAGGCCCTCACCCGGATCGAGCGGACCCTCCCCCCGACCGTCGAGATCAGCGCCGACGTCATCACCCACCTCGCCCGCCGCCGCCCCACCCCGTGACATATCCGGCCGGCGCCCGCGGTCTCACCCGTTCGAGACCGGACCGCCCGGCGGGAGGTTGAGTTCGTGCACGACCAGGTCGTGCCCGGCATACGCCTCGGGGATGGCCGTGACCACGATCGCGGACATGTGGATCGCCTCCTGCACGACGTGACCGATCTGCAAGGGGTTCGCGAGTTCGCGGTGCACGATCGGGTTCGTGACACGCGGCCGGGCGTACCTGCCGGCGGCGATCGCGCCGTGCGCGCCCATCGACAGCACCGTCACCCCGGGGAACCGCAGGAAGTGGTCCCACAGGGCCGGTTCGATGTCGAGAACCGCGGCGGCCTCTTCGATCGCGACGTCGGGAAACGCGATGACGACTTTGCCGGCGGCGGCGAGCTCGAGCAACTGCATCAGCAGTGGGTGGCCCTGGAACAGTTCGACGAGCGCGGAAGCGTCGAGAACCCGGGGCGGGCCGTAACCGGTCATCCGGTGATGATGGCCGATGCCCGACGGTCAGGCGGCGTGCGGGGTCCGTGTGGCCGCCCACTCGGCGTGCCGGGCGTTGCCGTCGGCGTACCACTGGGCGAACCACGCGCGTTCCTCGTCGGTCGGCTCCGGCGGGTTCAGACCGGCCAACTCGACGCGCTCCCGCGGCGCGGGCTGCGCCTGGCTGGTGGCCTCGGTGTGGCTATCCATGTGACTACGGTAACCGTAAACCTCCGGTGGCACACCAGAGGGACGCGGTCGCACGGTCCGGCCCTAGCCGGGGATCAGGGCGCGGGCGGCCTCGACGGCGCGGGCGGCGATGTCGTCGGCGGTGCCGGCGTTGCGGGCGAAGAAGCCGTCGGCCAGCAGGGACGTGTAACCGTGGGCGACCGCGATCGTCGCCTCGACCAGCAGGACGGCCTCCCGGTGGGAGCGGGCGCCGCCGGCGGTGGCCAAGTCCAGCATGGTCGTCATCAGGGCGCGGGTGTGCTCCCGGCGCGCGTCGTCCTCGACCTGGTAGAGCTCGGCGGCGTAGATGACCGGCAGGCCGGCGCCGGTGCGGGCGACGTACCGCACGTAGGCGCCCGCGGCGGCGGGCAGCCGGTCGGACGGGTCCGGGCCGGCAGCTTCGGCGGCGGCGGTGATCGCGGCGCCGAGTTCCCGGGCGGCGACGGCCGACACCGCGCTGAGCAGGTGGCCGCGACCGGGGAAGTGCCGGTACGGCGCGGCGGAGCTCACCTGGAGCCGCCGGGCCACCGCCGCGACCGAGAACCGTTGCAGTCCCGCTTCGGCGAGCAGGTCGAAGCTGGCAGCGATCAGCGCGGCGCGCAGGTCACCGTGGTGATACGCCCGTTGCGCCGACACCCTTGCCTCCATGTGAGTAGGCTCTTACATTAGCAAGTGATAGCGCTCTTACATATCTCTCCGCCTTCGGAGGCATCGTGACGATCCGGCTCGGCTACCAGATCCCCAACTTCACCTATCCCGGCCCGGTGGAGCAGACTTTCGACACCGTCGTCGCGCAGGCGCGCGAGGCCGAGGCGTCCGGCTTCGACACCGTCCTCGTCATGGACCACTTCTACCAACTGCCCGGCATCGGCGCGCCCGAGAACGCGATGCTCGAGGCGTACACCACGCTCGGCGCGCTGGCCACCGCCACCTCGACGATCCAGCTGTCCACGCTGGTCACCGGTAACACGTACCGCAATCCCGCCCTGCTGGCCAAGACGGTGACCACGCTCGACGTGGTGTCGCACGGCCGGGCGGTCCTGGGCATCGGCGCCGGCTGGTTCGAGCGGGAGCATCACGACCTGGGCTTCGAGTTCGGCACGTTCACCGAGCGGTTCGAGCGGCTCGAGGAGGCGCTCACCATCATCACGCCGATGCTCAAGGGCGAGCCGTCGGCCTTCGAGGGCAAGTGGTACACGACCCGTGGCGCGATGAACAACCCGCGGTTCCGGGACGACCTTCCGATCATGCTGGGCGGTTCCGGCGAGCAGAAGACGTTCCGGCTGGCGGCCCGGTTCGCCCAGCACATGAACATCATCTGCGACGTCGACGATCTGGCCCGCAAGGTCGCCGTGCTGCGTCAGAGGTGCGAGGAGATCGGCCGCGACCCGGCCACCCTGGCCACCAGCTACCTGGTGATGGGCATGGTCGGCGAGACCGAGCAGGAGGCCAAGGAGTTGGGCGAGTCGATCCCGGAGGACCGCCGCAACCGTGCCTTCCTGGGCACCGCCGGCCAGGTGGCCGAGCAGCTGCACGAGAAGGTGCTGGGCGCCGGCATCGACGGCCTCACCATCAACCTGATCCGTAACGGTCACCGCCCCGGCGTCGTCTCCGCCGTCGGTGCCGCCCTGAAGCCCCTGGTCGCCGCCTGACGGCAGCCCCGCCGATCGCCCGGCTCACCGCGATGGTGAGCCGGGCGATTGCCGTAACAGGGGTGGGTGCAGGTGGGTCGCGGGGCCGCGCCGGTAGAGCTGGGCCGGGCGTCCCCGGTCGCGGATGACGGTGCCGCCGGTGGGCTCGATGAAACCGTCGGCGCCGGTGACCTTGCGGTGGAAGTTGCGGGGGTCGAGGCGGGTCCGCCAGACGGTCTCGTAGACGGTGCGCAGGTCGGCGACGGTGAACTCGGGTGCGCAGAACCTCGTCGCCAGCGGCGTGTACTCCAGTCTGGACCGCGCCCGTTCGAGGCCGTCGGCCAGGATCCGGTCATGGTCGAAGGCCAGCTCACCGGTCTCGCCGACCGGGCGCCAGGCCGCGACGGCCGCGTCACTGCCGGGCACCGGCGCCGGCAGGTCGGGCAGCAGCGCCAGGTAGGCGACGGTGACGACCCGGCCGCGCGGGTCACGGCCGGGTCCGCCGTACGTCGCCAGCTGCTCGAGATGGCCGCGCTCCGGGTCGAGGCCGGTCTCCTCGCGCAGCTCACGGGCGGCGGCGGCATCCAGATCCTCGTCGTCCAGCACGAATCCGCCGGGCAGGGCCCAGCGGTCCTGATAGGGCGGGATGCCGCGGCGGATCAGCAGCACCTGGAGCGCCTCCCGCCGGATGGTCAGCAGCACCAGGTCGACGGTGAGCGCCACCACGTTAAGCGTCATGTTGACGATAATAGCGGCAACCCTTTATCGTCACCATGACGACAAACGAAGGGACCCCCGACATGGCTGACGTGACGCGACGCCTCCACCTGCGGCACCTGCGCGGCGCAGCGACGAGCTGGGTCAGCCACACCGTCAAGGGCCGGGTGAAGCGGTCCGGCACCGGGCTCTCGTTCTGGTATCGGCCACTGACCGCCGTGCTCAGCGAGGTCCCGGTGGACGACCGGGAGCTGCCGCTGCTGTTCCACGCCCGCACCGAGGACTTCGCCGACGTGACCGTGCAGGCCACCGTGACGTACCGGTTCAGCGACCCGGCGTCCGCCGCGAGCCGGCTGGACTTCTCCATCGACCCGTACCGGGGCAGGTGGCGGGGTCAGCCCCTCGACCAGGTGGCCACGCTGCTCGCCGAGCTGGCTCAGCAGCCGGCCCTCGACCTGCTCGCCCGGCTCCCCCTGGCCGAGGCGCTGACCAGTGGGATCGCGCCGGTCCGTCAGTCGGTCGCGGACGCGCTCGCCTCCGATCCCCGGCTCACCGAGACCGCTGTCGCGGTGGTCAGCGCCCGGGTGGTCGCGATCCGCCCGGAGCCCGACCTGGAGCGGGCCCTGCAGACCCCGACCCGCGAGCAGGTGCAGCAGGACGCGGACAAGGCGACGTACGCCCGCCGCGCCCACGCCGTCCAGCAGGAACGGCAGATCGCCGAGAACGAGCTGCAGAGCAGGATCGAGCTGGCCCGCCGCCAGCAGGAGCTGGTCGAGCAGCACGGCGCGAACACCCGCCGCGAGGCCGAGCTGGACGCCGAGACCCAGCTGGTCGCCGCGAAGGCGGACGCCGACCGCAAGGAGGTGGCGAGCATCGCCGCCGCCGAGCGGGCGCGGCGCACCGCCGCCGGCGAGGCCGAGGGCACCCGGGTCCGTGACGAGGCCCGCGCGGCCGGCGCCCGCCTGGTCGGCCTGGCCGAGGCGGAGGCCGAGGCCGCCCGGATGGCCGCCTACCGGGATCTGCCGCCGGAGGTGCTGCAGGCGCTCGCGCTGCGCGAGATCGCCGGTCAGCTGCCGCAGATCAACGAGCTGACCATCACCCCCGACGTGCTGACCAGCCTGGCCGGGCGGCTCGGCAAGTGAGCACCCTCACCCCGCGGATCGTGGTCGTGTCGCGGCGCAGCGAGCTCGACGAGCTGCTCGCCCGGCACGGCACGCTCGGCGCCGCCGCCTACTTCCTGCGCCAGCGCGGCGGGGACCTGGCCGGCGTGACCGCCCGGCACGAGGCGTTGCAGGCCGCGCTGACCGAGGTGGGCGCGGCCGTCCCGGCCGACTGGCGGCGCGGTCACGTGGAACGCGCCGACCTGCCCCGGTTCCTGTTCGCGCCGGAGGACGTCGTGGTCGCCGTCGGCCAGGACGGCCTGGTCGCGAACGTGGCGAAGTACCTGGACGGCCAGCCGGTGATCGGCATCGACCCGGAGCCGGGCCGCAACCCGGGCGTGCTGTCCCGGCACCGGGCCGCCGATCTGCCCGGCCTGCTGCGGGCGGCGGCCGGCGGGGAGGCGGGCGAGCGGCGGACCATGGTGGTCGCGCGCCTCGACGACGGCCAGGAGCTGTCCGGGCTGAACGAGGTCTACCTGGGTCACGCCGGCCACCAGTCCGCCCGTTACGTGCTGACCACCCCGGACGGCGCGCGGGAACGGCAGTCGTCGTCCGGCCTGATCGTCGGCACCGGCACCGGGGCGACCGGCTGGTGCGCCTCGATCGCCCGGGAACGCGCCGGCGGCCCGCCGCTGCCCGCCCCGGACGCTCCGGCGCTGTGCTGGTTCGTCCGGGAGGCGTGGCCCTCTCCCGCCACCGGCGTGACCCGCACGTCCGGCCTGCTCACCGTGGGCGCCGAGCTGGAATTGACCTGCGAGTCGGAGCGCCTGGTGGTGTTCGCCGACGGCCTGGAGTCCGACGCGCTGGCGCTCTCCTGGGGTCAGCGCGTCCGGATCACGGTCGCCGGCCGCGGGCTCCGGTGTGTGTAGTCCGGCCGTCAGGCGAGGAAGGCCTCGCGCATCGAGCGGCCCGGGTTGAAGCCGCCGACGACCCGGTGGGTGGCGGGGTCCCACACGTCGACGGTGTTGTTGCGGCGCATCTGCTCGCGGATCGGGGAGGGCAGGGGTGGCTCCTCCGCCATCGCGGCGCGCAGGTCACGGACCGCCGCGATCAGGCCGCCGGCCAGGGTGGCGGTGTCGACGTCGGCCGCCACCCCGCCGTACTCCCAGCTGGAGGTGATCACGTCGAGGATCTCCAGGAGGTGGGTGAGGACCGGCTCCGGGGCGGTCACCCGGACGAGCTGCTTGGACCGGGTGGCGACGACGGTCACGGCCGCGGCCACCTGGACGTACGGATGGAAGGGCCCGCCCTGGCCGGTGACCAGCGGTGACCGCAGCCGCGGCCCCGCACTCCGCCAGGCCCACCGGTAGTCGCGCCGCTCGGCCGGGAAGCCCTGCGCCCGCATCGCCCCGGCGACCGCGTCGGCGTAGTCCCGCAGGATCGCGGCCGCCACGACGATCCCGTCGTCGCCGTCGAGCAGCGCGAGCGTCCCGGCGGCCTGGTCGGCGAACCGGCCCGGCACGTGCGCGCCGAACCCGTCCCGCACCTGGCGGTAGATCTCCTGCTGCCGCCCGGGATCCTGCTCGGCTCGCCGTTTACCCGACCCGAACCGGAACCACCGCATGTCGCCTCGCCCCAAGTATGCCGCTACAGAGATCGCGGCATATGTTAGTGGCCGGGCGCGGCTCCGGCAGGAACGGGGCCGAGTTGCGCGGTGACGTCGCCGTGCGCGGCCCGCACCCAGCCCTTTCCGGCCATGCGCAGGTGGAGCGTGCGCAGCAGCTCCTCCCGGTGCCCGGCCGACGGTGACCGGCCCGCCGCGTGTTCGGCGATGCGCGCCAGCGCGGAGGCGTCGTCGAGATCCTCCGGTCGCGGTGGCGCGCCCGCCTGACGGGCCCGCCGCAGACCGGCTTGCAGACCCAGGAACGCCATCGGGGGTACGCCCAGAGCGCTCCGCAGATAGTCCAGGTCCATCTGGTCGGCCACCTTGTTCCCGACGATCACCACCGCGTCCGCGACGCCGGCCGCCCCGGCCAGTTCCCGGTACCGCCGCGCGACCGACACGGACTCCGGCGTCGGCTCGGCCACCACCACGATCACGTCGAACTGGGCGTGCAGCGTGTTCGCGAACGCGTCCGTCCCGGCGACCATGTCGCAGACCACCCAGCCGTCGTCGGCCGGGTCCAGATGGGACAGCAGGTTCTCCAGGATCGCCAGGTGCCCGTGGTAGCAGCCGGACCCGATGTCCTTCGCCTCGTAGGTCCCGACGTGCATGACGTGGGTCCGCTCGTCCAGCGCCGTCGCGTGCCGGGCCACCAGCGGATCGCGCGCGTCGAGGCCGACCAGCCGCGACCCGGGCCCGGGCGGGGTGGTCGCGACGAAGTGCTCGACGCCGGCGATCCGGGTGTTGCCGCCGAGCAGATGCGTGCGCACGTCCCGCACGTTGTCCGGGTGCGACAGCGCGCCGGCCGCCCTCGCGGTGACCCCGAGCAGCGGCGCGAGGTGCACGTTGACGTCGGCGTCGACGGCGAGGACACGGTGGCCGGCGGTCCGCAGGTACTGCACGAACAGCGCGGCCATCGTGCTCTTGCCACTGCCACCCTTGCCAGTGAAAGCGATTTTCATTTGCACGAACCTAAGGATGGCACGGCCCGGGCGCAAGCACCGCCACTCCCGCGATTCCCGATTCACCCGTCCTGGAGACCGAGCCCGTCGGCGGTGAGGTGGACCGGGCGGCCGGTGCGGGCCGACCGGTCGGCGGCGACCCCGGTCAGGACGCTGCGGATACCGTCGCGCCAGCCGGCCTGACGGGCCAGCGGGTCCCGCGACGGGCCGCGGAAGACGTCGTCGAGCAGCAGTGCGTCCCCGCCGCCGTGGCCACCGGCGCCCCGCATGATCTCGATCTCCTCGGCGGGCTTCCAGTGTTCCTGGACGGTGAGGCGCTCGTACGTCTCCTCCTCGCTCTTGCCCGCCGTCGGATCGAGGGCGGCGTCCGGTGACGCCCACGCCCGCTCGGAGACCTCCAGCTCGATACGGCCGCGCGTGCCGGTGAACGCCACCCGGTAGCCCTCCCGCGGCGAGTACGCGTTCAGCGCGTACGTCAGCACCGCCCGGTTCGCGTACCGGACCAGCACCGACATGGTGTCGTCGATGGTCACACCCGCGCTGAAGACGTCCTGGTCCCGCACATAGCCGTCCTCGTGCGCGGCATCCGCGTACAGCGCCTTCAACCGCGGGTCCGCGAACAGGTCCGGCCGGAACAGGTCGCCGTCGGCGCGCCCGGCCCCGGCGCCGTCCGGTCCGTAGAACCGCAGCCCGGCCTGTGCGAACACGGTCGCCGGGCTGCTGCCCAGCCACCAGTTGACCAGATCGAAGTGGTGGGTGGACTTGTGCACGAGCAGCCCGCCGGACTTGTCGTGCTCGCGGTGCCAGCGCCGGAAGTAGTCGGCGCCGTGGATGGTGTCCAGCAGCCATTCGAAGTGGACCGCGGTGACCTCGCCGATCCGGCCGGAGGCCAGCAGTTCCCGGACGGCCGAGTTGCGCGGCGAGTACCGGTAGTTGAACGTGACGATCAGCCGGGCGTCGCTGCGGGCGGCCGCCGCGGCGATCCGGGCGCAGCCGTCCTCGTCGACGGTCAGCGGCTTCTCCACGACCACGTCGACGCCGGCGTCCAGGGCGGCGCGAACGTATCCGGCATGGGTGGCGTCGACGGTGGTGACGATCAGCGCGTCGATCCCGGTCAGCATCTCCGCGAACCGGTCCGGCCGGTGGACCGCGGCATCGAACGTGTTGTAGTACGCCATCCGCGTCGCGTTCGTGTCGCACAGCGCCACGAGCCGTCCCGCGTCGCTCCACTCTCCGGCCAGCGCGTCGATGTAGAGCTGCGCCCGGTGACCGGTCCCGATGAGACCGTAACGACGAGTCATCACTGTCCTTCCATTCTTCTCAAGTGCCCGCACATCCCCCAGGCCGTCGCCGGCGAGGGTGCGGACGACTGCACAGCGGCGTCGTGCAGGTGCTGGAAGTCGCCGCCGGCGAGGGTGTCGAGCATGGCGGCGGTACGGCGGGTCTGCGCCTCGACGGTGTGCGACCAGATCCGCCGCCACTCCTCGACCCGGGGCCGGACCAGCGCGGCGGCGTCCCGGTAGAACCCGGCGAGCGCGGCCGGGGACTCGACGAGCCGATGGAACCCCTCGACGGCCAGGTCACGGCGTACCCGTACCGCATGGCCGGGATCCGGCCCGAGGCCTGCCGCAACGCGGTAACGCGCGGGGTCGGCGAGGATCTCCGGCGGGAACGTCATGACCGCATCGCCGGCCTCGGGCAGTCCCGCGTTCGACATCACCACCACGACCTGCAGGTCACCGTCGTTGATCGCGCGGTGGATGACGCCGGGGGTGAACCACACCGTGCTGCCCGGCGTCAGCGGGGTCTCCCGGTAGCCGGACATGTCGAGGGTCTGCAGGGTGCCCGTGCCGCCGATCACCACGTACGCCTCGGACGAGACGGTGTGCATGTGCGGGGTCCCGCCGCCGTCGCCGTACACCTGAAGTCGGGTGACCGCGGTGCCGCCCGGGAAGTCGCTCATGCCGGCGCGGCCCATGCATGGGCCGCGAGCGCCGCCGTTCCGGCGTCCCCGTGGTCACCCGACGCGATGACCACCGCGTAGCGGAACGTGACGGTCCGCCCGTCGGGAAGGTCCAGCTCCTCGCTGAAGAACGGCGCCGGATTGAGGCAGGCGAACTCCTCGGTGCGGGCGAACCACTGCGGCGGATGGCGCGGGTTCGCGGTGTGGTCGGCGATCAGCACCGTCGACGACCGGTCCACGCCGTCGTGCCGCCCGCGGAACGCGAACCACTCGGCACGCGTACCCCGCAGCTCGTCCCCGCCGATCCCGCCGGGCGACTGCAGCACCCCGCCGGTGAACGACCGCGGCCCCCGCCAGAACAGTCCGCCGTACCCCGCGTTCTCCCGGCCCTTGGTGGTCGGCGAGCCGAAGGCCAGGGTCTCCCCCGACACGTTGGTCATCGCCGTCTCGAACGTCAGCACCCAGCTCACGTCGTCGACCAGGGCGAACCCGAGGGACCGCCGCTCGCTGAGGACGGCCGCGCCGCCCTGCGAGGTCCAGTCCAGGCGATGGCTCAGCGATGCGGTGCTCGCGGTGACCTCGAGACCGTCGATCGTACGGTGGGAAGCACTTCCGTTGTCGGGTCTCTGCACGTAGGAGCTGCCGTGCACATAGGTCGGCCCGCCCCAGAAGTTGTGCTCCCCCACGTGCGGCAGCGACCAGGCGATCCCCTTGTGCCAGACGTGGTCGTGCGGCCGGAACAGCGACACCTCGTCCCCGGCCAGGGTGCGCAGCGGATGCAGGTACGGCTTCGGCGACTCCAGCGTGACGGTGTCCGGCCGGTAGACGTACGTGGCGAGGCCGGTCTCCCCCGCGCTGACCGTGACCGACCGGCCGATCCGATGATCTACCCGAAGTTCCATGAGTCCCCGTTCATGGCGCTGTGGAAGGGGTGGCCGGGCCCGATCTCGCCGCGCCGCACCGGCCGTCCCCCGGCCGCCGAGGCGTAGATCGCGGCGATGAACTCCATGGTCCGGCGGGTCTCCGCGACCGTGACCGGGGGTTCCGCGCCCGCGTCGAGGGCGTCCAGGACGTCGGCGACCTGGTCGGCGTGCCCGCTGCGCGCCGTCTCGCCGGCTGCCGCCCGCCAGGTCTCCAGGAGGTCCTCGTGCCCGGGCGCCGCGGTGACGGTCCAGTCGGCGTCGCGGTAGCCGTAGAGATGGTCCAGCTCGACGGTCGCGTGCTCGAAGTCGAACCGCAGCGACGAGGTCTGCCGCGGCGACACCACCGAGTTGACCACCGACCCCACGGTCCCGTCGGCGAACTCGGCGAGGGCCATCGACACGTCCTCGGTCTCCACCGGGCGGCTGCGGCGGGCCGCGACCGCGCTGACCCGCTCCCACGGCCCGAGGATCGACAGCAGCAGGTCGAACTGGTGGATGCCGTGTCCCATGGTCGGCCCGCCGCCCTCGGTCGCCCACCTGCCGCGCCACGGCACGCCGTAGTACTCGTCGTCGCGGAACCACAGCGTGTGGCAGGTGGCGAGCAGCGACCGGCCGAGGTCGCCGGCGGCGACGAGCCCGCGCAGCCGTTTCGCCCCGGCGCCGAACCGGTGCTGGAAGACCGTCGCCAGATGCGCCCCGGACGCGGCCGACGCCTCGGCCAGGACGTCCAGTTCGGCCAGCGAGAGCGTCGGCGGCTTCTCGACCAGCACGTGCACACCGGCGGCCAGCAGGCGCCGGGCGATCGGGACGTGGGTGCCGGGCGGGGTGCACAGGTGCACGATGTCGACGCCGTCGTCGATAAGGCCGTCGAGCGTGCCGGGCACGTCCGGGATGTCCCACCGGCCGGCGAAGTCGCGGGCCCGCGTCGGGTCGAGGTCGTGCACGGCGACCGCCTCGATCCGGCTGCCGTGAGCGCGCAGGGCCTCGGCGTGGGCGCCCGCGATGGCGCCGGTCCCGACGATCGCGGCGCGGTAGCGATCAGCCATTCTTGGATCGTTTCATAGCAGTCTCCAAAAATTGCGCTAGCTGGGGGAAAGCGCATTCCCATCCTTGCCCCGGAGCGCCGCCCAGGTCAAGGGTTCTCGGCTCTCGACCGTCACCCCCGGACGTGTCAGGATGGGACTGCAAACGTTCCCGCAACACGTCAAGGATTGCCCATGCCGCACTTGGACCTGCGCGAAGTGGCGCTGCTGCTGCGCGAACACGACGACGTCGCCGTGGCCACCCGGGAACTGCCCGCCGGCGACGTGCTGCGCCACGACGGCCACGAGATCCCCGTTCGCGCCACCGTCCCGCGCGGGCACAAGATCGCGCTGCGGGACCTGGCCGCCGGCACACCGGTCCACAAGTACGGGCAGGTCATCGGCAGCACCACCACCGACGTCCAGGCCGGCGACCACGTGCACGCCCACAACCTCGGCATGGCCGCCGTCGACCACGACTACGAGTTCGGCACCGGCATCACACCGATCCCCGCCGCCCCGCAGACCCGCACGTTCGAAGGCTACCGGCGGGCCGACGGCCGGGTCGGCACCCGCAACTTCGTCGGCATCGTCACCTCCGTCAACTGCTCCGCATCGACCGCCCGCATGATCGCCGACCAGTTCCGCGGCCCGATCATGGACACCTACGAGAACGTCGACGGCGTCGTCGCCCTCGCCCACGACTCCGGCTGCGGCATGGTCCCCGCCAGCGAAGGCGGGCAGATCCTGCTGCGCACCCTGCGCGGCTACGCCAACCACCCCAACATCGGCGGCATCCTCGTCCTCGGCCTCGGCTGCGAGATGATCGGCATCGACACGCTGCTCGCCGGCCTGCCCGAGAACTCCGACACGATCGTCGAGAAACTGACCATCCAGGACACCGGCGGCGTACGGGCCACCGTCCGCGCCGGAACCGCCGCCGTACGCACCCTCCTCGACCGCCTCAACGAACGCCGCCGCGAAACCGTACCCGCCTCCGCCCTCGTCGTCGGCCTCAACTGCGGCGGCTCCGACGGCTACTCCGGCATCACCGCCAACCCGGCCCTCGGCCACGCCTCCGACCTGCTGGTCGCCCAAGGCGCCACCACCGTCCTCGCCGAGACACCCGAAGTGTTCGGCGCCGAACACCTCCTCACCCGCCGCGCCGTCACCGAGAAAGTCGGCCGGCGCCTCCTCGACCGCATCGCCTGGTGGCACCGGTACGTCCAAGCCGGCGGCGGCACCCTCGACAACAACCCGTCCCCCGGCAACAAAGCCGGCGGCCTCACCACCATCCTGGAGAAATCCCTCGGCGCCGTCGCGAAAGGCGGCACCGCCCCACTGACCGCCGTCTACGAATACGCCGAACCGATCACCGACCCCGGATTCACCTTCATGGACACCCCCGGCTACGACCCGGTGTCCGTGACCGGCCTGGTCGCCGGCGGCGCCACCATCGTCGTGTTCACCACCGGCCGCGGCTCCGTCCTCGGCGGCAAACCCGCCCCCGTGCTCAAGGTCGCCACCAACTCGGAAACCTACAACCGGATGCGCGAAGACATGGACCTCGACACCGGCGGAATCGTCACCGGAACCACCACCATCACCGCCACCGGCGAACAGATCTTCGAAGCGATCCTCGCCGTAGCCTCCGGCCGCCCCACCGTCAGCGAAGACCTCGACCTCGGCCGCGACGAGTTCATCCCATGGCAGCTCGGCGCGGTCACCTGACCCGCTCCCCCACCCGACTGGGGAGGAGAGCCGGTTCTCTCACCCACGGGACGAGGTCGTCGACTCTGTTACTCAGGGGACGAGGTATCCGACCTTCTCACCCGCGAGAGAAGGCGTGCCGGCTTTCTCACCCACGGGACGAGGTT
>NZ_BOMZ01000061.1 GCF_016862455.1 Actinoplanes utahensis | reverse complement strand
TGTGCCGGGCGTCGGCAAGACGAAACTGGCCAAGGCTCTGGCCCGTTCGATCGACTGTTCGGTGCGGCGCATCCAGTTCACGCCCGACCTGCTGCCCAGCGATGTGACCGGGGTCAGCGTCTACAACCAGGAGACGCGCGACTTCGAGTTCAAGCCGGGCGCCGTCTTCGCCAACCTGGTGGTCGGCGACGAGATCAACCGGGCGTCGCCGAAGACGCAGTCCGCTCTCCTGGAGTGCATGGAGGAGCGGCAGGTCACCGTCGACGGCACGACCTATGAGCTGCAGGCGCCGTTCATGGTCGTGGCCACGCAGAACCCGATCGAGATGGAGGGCACCTACCCGCTGCCCGAGGCGCAGCGGGACCGGTTCACCGCCCGGATCGCGATGGGCTACCCGGACCCGCGGGCCGAGCTGGCGATGCTCACCGGCCACGGCGACCACGACCCGCTCAACGATCTGCGCGCCGTCGCCGACGCGGCGCTGGTCCGCCGGCTGATCGAGACGGCGCGCGCGGTGCACGCCGCCGACGCCGTCCAGCAGTACGCGATCGCCCTGGTCACCGCGACCCGGGAGGCACCGGAGATCCGGCTCGGCGCGTCCCCGCGGTCCACCCTCCAGCTGCTGCGCACCGCCAAGGCCGTGGCCGCCTTGGAAGGCCGGGACTACGTGCTGCCCGACGATCTGCAGGCGCTCGCCGTGCCGGTCCTCGCGCACCGCCTCATCCCGACCGCGGACGCCCAGCTCAACCGGCGCACCACGGACGCCATCGTGTCCGAGATCGTGCACCGGCTGCCACTGCCGCACGACCGGAACCGGAATCCCTACGACACCCGTGACGGCCGCGCCTCGTACGAGTCACGGGGGCGGTGAGCATGCGGGAGGCGCTGCGGGGACTCACCACGCGCGGCCGCTCGTTCCTGGCCGCGGCGATCGCCGCCGCGGTCTCGGCGCTCATCCTCGGCGAGCGCGACCTGCTGCGGGTGGCGGTGCTCCTGGCCGTCCTCCCGCTGCTCGCCGCGTGGTACGTCGGCCGCAGCCGCTACAAGCTGGCCTGCACCCGGTCGCTGGAGCCGGGCCGGGCGCCGGTCGGGTCGAGCGCGCGGGTGATCCTGCGCCTGCAGAACATGTCCCGGCTGCCCACCGGCACCATGCTGCTGGAGGACCGCCTGCCGTACGCGCTGGGCAGCCGTCCCCGGGTCGTGCTGGAGCGGCTCGGCGCGCAGCAGGCCAGCTCGGTGGCGTACACGGTGCGCGCCGACGTCCGCGGCCGCTATCCGATCGGCCCGCTGATGGTCCGGCTCACCGACCCGTTCGGGTTGTGCGAGCTGACCCGGTCGTTCCCCAGCGTCGACCGGCTCACCGTGATCCCGCAGGTCACCGCGCTCCCCCGGGTGCGGCTGGCCGGGGAGTACGCGGGCACCGGCGAGAGCCGCGCCCGCTCGGTGGCCGTGCACGGCGAGGACGACGCGGCCACCCGGGAGTACCGGCGCGGCGACGACCTGCGCCGGGTCCACTGGCGGTCCACCGCGCGCACCGGCGAGCTGATGGTGCGCCGCGAGGAGCAGCCGTGGGAGAGCCGGGCCACGGTCGTGCTGGACACCCGGGTCTACGCGCACCGCGGCGAGGGCCCGACGGCCAGCTTCGAGTGGGCTGTCTCGGCGGCCGCCAGCATCGCGGTCCACCTGCGGGAGGCCGGTTACAAGCTGCGGCTCGTCACCGGCTCCGGCATCGACATCGACGCCTCCGAGACCGGTGGGGAGGGCCTGATCCTGGACACCCTGGCCGATGTGAAGACCGAACAGAACGGGGACGTCTCGGTGCTGGTCGAGCACGTCCGCCGACGCAACGACGGCGGCCTGGTGATCGGCCTGTTCGGCGCCCTCACGGTGGCCGAGGCGGAGCTGCTCAGCGGCCTCCGCGGCAACGGCGCGACCTGCATCGGCTTCGCCATCGACAGCACCACCTGGGTGCCGTCGACGGCCGGGGCGGAATCCGGGCGGGAGCACGCGGCCGCGTCGCTCGCCCTGGTCCGCAGCGGCTGGAAATCGGTGCCGGTCACGCACGGCGACACCCTGCCGGCGCTCTGGCCCAGCGTGGCCCGCGGCTCGCAGGGCTTCGCCTACCGCGCCGCCATGGCCGAGACCGTCAGTGGGGTGAACCGATGACCGGCCGGCGCCGCCTCGGCCTGGTGGCCGCGGCCGCCACCCTGCTGGCCGCCGCCCCGCTCTCGTCGATCTTCAGCTCGTGGACCTGGCTGATGGAGTGCCTGGTCACCGTGGCACTGATCGAAGGCGCCGCGGTGGCCACCCGCACCTTCCGCTTCCCGACCTGGGCGCAGGCGCTCAGCATGGTCGTCGCCCTGGTCCTCGCACTGACCTGGATCTTCTCCAGCGGCAGCGAGTTCATCATCCCGCAGCCGGACACCTTCGCCCATTTCGCCGACCTGATCCGGCAGGCCGGGGAGGACACCCGGACGTACGGCGTGCCCGTCCCGGACCGGGACGGCCTGCTCTTCGTCACCGTCCTCGGCGTCGGTGTGGTCGCCATCGTGGTCGACCTGCTGACCGCGGTGCTCCGCCGCCCGGCCCTCGCCGGGCTGCCGATGCTCGCCATCTACTCCATCCCGGTCGCGGTCTACCTGGACAGCGTGCCCGCCCTGCCGTTCGTCATCGGCGCCGCCGGGTTCATGTGGCTGCTGGTCGCCGACAACGTCGACCGGGTACGCCGGTTCGGCCGCCGCTTCACCGGCGACGGGCGCGACGTCGACGTCTGGGAGCCGTCGCCGCTGGCCGCGGCCGGCCGGCGGATCGGCGTGGTCGGCGTGCTGGTCGCGGTGGCGCTGCCGCTGGTCGTGCCGACCGTGACCGGTGGCCTGCTCACCCAGCTCACCCAGAGCGGCGCCGGGCCGGGCACCGGTCCGGGCGGCGGCGGGGCCGGGCGGATCAACCTGTTCGCCTCACTCAGCGGGCAGCTGAGCCACAGCAACACGGTCCAGCTGCTCAAGGTCACCACCAACGAGCCGGATCCGTTCTACCTGCGGTTCGGGGTGGCCGACGTGCTCACCACCAGCGGGTTCGCGCACCAGGCCCCCAAGGGGAACTCGCTCGCCGACGGGTTGCCCGACCCGCGGCGGGTGCAGGGCACCGGCAACGCGGACTACGCGCAGTACACCGCGACGGTGGAGATCACCAACAATCTGCAGCAGACGATGGCGCCGCTGTACTCGTACACGACCGAGGTCCGGGAACTGGGCGGCGCGTGGTCGTACGACCAGAATCAGCAGGTGCTCTACTCGGCGCGGAACACCACCCGCGGGCAGAAGTACACCTTCACCTACCAGCGGGCCAGTTACCCGCCGAACCTGCTGAAACGGGCTCAGCCGCTGGAGTCCGGCGACCCGCTCCGGGCGTACACCACCACCCCCGGTGACGCGAACGTCAACGCCGAGGTCATCAAGCTGACCGCCGGCAAGACCAACGACTACGACAAGGTACGGGCGATCTACAACTTCTTCTCCAAGGAGAACGGGTTCTCGTACGACCTGAACGCCAAGAGCAACGGGACGGCGTCGGAGATCTCCCAGTTCCTCAAGAACCGCACCGGTTACTGCCAGCAGTACGCGGCGGCGATGGCGTGGATGGTCCGGGCCGCCGGCATCCCGGCCCGGGTGGCGTTCGGTTTCACCCGTGGCACGCCGATCGACGGGACCAAGGGCGTCTACCAGATCAGCAACCGCAACGCGCACGCCTGGACCGAGGTCTACTTCCAGGGCTTCGGATGGGTGCCGTTCGACGCCACCCCGTCCGCCGGAGTCGCCGGCAACGCGCGCTCGGACTGGGCGCCGGACGTCGACCAGGTCGCGCCGACCGCGTCGGCGTCGGCCGGGGCCGGTGTCCCCGGCGCCGGCTCCTCGGCCGCTCCCGGCCAGATCGGCCGGCCCGACCCCGCGGAGAACAACGCCGCCGCCGGTGGCACCGATGGGACGGTCGCCGAGGAAACCTCCTGGACCGGCCTGCTGATCACTGCCGGTGCCGCCCTGATCCTCGCGTTGCTGCTGGTCCCCGCCCTGCGGCGAATCCTGGTGCGCCGCCGCAGACACGCGGCGACGGTTCCGCGGGCACCCGCCGTGCTGTCCGCCGATGGTGTCGCCCCCGGCGCCGAGATCACCGTCACCGCCGAGTCCGGCCAGGCCCGGGAGGACGCGCACGCCGCCTGGGACGAGCTCATCGACTGCATGGTCGACTTCCGGGTGCCGGTGGACCCGACGGAGACGCCACGGGTCACCGCCCAGCGGCTGATCCGCGAGTCGGCACTCACCGGCGACCCCGCCGAAGCGGCGACCCTGCTGGGCACCGCCGAGGAACGGGCCCGGTACGCCCGGCAGCCGATGCAGGGCGCCGAACTCACGACGGCCCTCGGCCGGGTCCGCTCCGCCATGGCCGAGACAGCCCCGTTCCGAACCCGTATGCAGGCCCTTCTGCTGCCCCCGTCGGTGCTGCTCGACTGGCGCCTCGGCCTGTCCGAATGGTCCACCCGCACGGCCGAACGCCTCAGCCGCGCCGGGGAGACCCTGACCCGCTTCAACCCCCGCCGACTGCTGACCCGCTCTCGCTGAGCGGCACACCCGACCGTCAAGGCGCCGTCCTCGCCGAGGGCGGCGCCTTGCTTTCCGCCCCTCCCCTTCGCATCGGTCCGGCCGCGGGCGCGACGCTCCCCGCACCGGTCGCCGGTCGCCGGGGCCGGGCCGGGGCCGATCGGCGCATGTCACTGCAATGGTCTGAGCTGAAGGGCCTGCCGCCGAACTCTCTGCAGAAGGTGCTGCTGGACGAACTTCGCGTCATCATGAGCGCCGAGGCGTCGGCGGAGCATGAGGACGAGCGGCTGGCCGGGCTCGCGGCGCCGCTGCGTGTGCTGTGGTTACTGAATTGGCTCGACTTCGAGGTCGCTCAGGGCGGGCTCCTGGCGTACCTCACGAACTCCCATGGCAGGCACGCTGCGCAGGCTGGCGCTGCCCTGCGGGAGATCGGCGCACCGGCCATGGCTGCCGTCTTGGACGCGGCCGCAGCCGAACTCGGTGACGGTTCTCCCGAGCCGGACGCTTCTCCTTCTCCCGAGCCGGACGCTTCTTCTCCCGAACCGGACGCTTCTTCTCCTGAGCCGGACGCTTCTTCTCCTGAGCCGGAGAGGGACCGATACGTCGAGGTGCTCGCGGACCTCGACGACCGGTACGAGCTGGCTGCGGAAACCGACGGGTGGGGTGACAAGCTCGACGCGTTCCCGATCCGGGCCGTCGCCGCGCAAGCCGGAATCTGAGCCGCGTCGGCGATTCTCGGCAGGGCGGGGTCGCGAGCCAGGAGCCCATGAGCGCGCCCGTTCCGGCCTTCCCGCGGAAGGCGGAACGCACGGCAGAACGCAATACGCGGAAGGGCACAACACGAGAGAACGCAACCCGGCATAACCCAACGCGGCGGGTGTAGCCCGCAAAAGGGCGCAACGCGCGGAGGGGCGCAACCCGTGGAGGGGCGCAACGCGTGGAGGGGCGCAACGCGCGGAGGGGCGCAACCCGCGGAGAGCGTTACTCGTGGAAGGGCACAACACGGCGGACGCAACGCGCGGACGGTGTAGCCCGCGGAAAGGCAACCCGCGGAAAGGCGGGCACTCGGAAACCGTGAAGGCTCGGAGTGTCAGGGTGGAAGGCCGGTGGCGGTGGGCAGGGAATGACGACGGCGGCCGGGTGGCGGCCGCCGTTCGTCGGGAGCCGGCTGCGGGCCGGCTCGCTGGGTCAGCGATGTCCCTCCGGGCGCTGGCGCCACCGGTCCTCGAGGCGATCGAGGAAGCCGCCGCTCTTGCGGCTCTGGCGGGTGCGACGGGACGCGGTGCCGCCGACCGATTTCAGGTCGGGGGCCTGGACCCGGCGCCGCGACTGCATCGCGAAAGCCGCCGAGCCGAGCATGACGACGAATCCGGCCACGCCAAGCGGCGGGTTCTGACTCATCGCCCCGTAGACGACCACAGCCAGACCAAGGACGATCACGAACGCGGCGATGAGGAGCCGGCGCCGTGCGTGGAAACGCGGGTCGCTGGCCCGCACAGCCGAGGCGAACTTGGGGTCCTCGGCAAGCGACCGCTCGATCTGATCGAACAGCCGCTGCTCGTGCTCCGAGAGCGGCACGGCATTCCTCCCCGGGCGCATGTCCGGCCCCGCAGCGGGGTCGGGGTGGTGCAGGTGTGATGATGCGGGGCAGCCGTCGGCTGCCTTATCACGCAAGTCTACGAGCGGGTTGGCGGGTCGGAAAGCGGGACGACCGCCGAGTGCGGGTGATTTTCCATGTCCGTAAGATCGGTTCGTCCCAAAAGACCGATCGTCCGGCCGCACAACGCGTCCGTCACGGCAGCGTGTGGCCCTGATCACGGCCTGTGACCTGCCTCAACACATGATCCGAAAACCCGTTGCCGCAAGACATACAAATCGACCAGGTTCGGTCGGTAAGATCCGCCGGCCCCGCGGAACGGAACGGCGCCCCGAGCAGACCGGCGCTCAGCAAGCGATCAGTAGGCGATCAGCAGGCGATAGCCGCCCGAACGGGCCGGCATGAAGCGAGCGATCAACAACGGCAGCCGCCCGAACGGGCCGGCACGGAGCGAGCGCTCAACAACAGGACCGCGCGGCCGGCTGGTCGTCAGTACTATCTCGCCAGCTCCGAGACAGCACTGACCCTGCTGGCTGATTCGCCGCTTCTCTTGTCGATGTGGAGATTGCGCTGTCCGCCCCACCACGCGCTCACCAGATCCAACCCAGCGGACGAAAGCCCGCACGCCCGCCCGCCCGCGACGGATTCACCCCTTCCACCCCTTCCACTTCTTACGCGCGAGATCTTGTGAGTCTCGGGCGAACCGATTCACCACAACCTCACAAGATCGACAACCGGCGGGCAAGCAATCGGCCAGCAGGGTCAGCAGTGACGACCAGCCGGAAGACCCGAACGGGCGGAGCCTCAGCGGGCGATCAGCAACGGGACGGTCATCTCGGCGGCGGTGACCGAGCCGTGGTAGGCGACCAACTGCCCGGCCCGCTCCGGTTCCCAGGCCGGCGCCACGACGACCGCCCGGTTCCGGCAGATGATCACCACGTCGCCGATCCGGCCGGCGTGCGCCGGCGCCATCGGGCCGTACCAGCCCTCGGCGATCGCCTCGTCCCGGCTCACCACATGGGCGTCCGCGCCGAGCACGGCTCGGCAGTTCGCCAGGACGTCGTCCAGGGCGCCGTCCGCGACGTACAGATAGCGGGCCCGCGGTTCCCCGGCCACGCCGATCACCCCGTCCCCACTGAGCGCGGCCACGTCGTACCGGCCCTCGATGGGGACGTTGAGCTGGCCGTGGTCGGCGATCACCAGGAGCGCGGCGCCGGCCGGGAGCCCGTGCACGATCCGGTCCAGGAGCAGGTCGACGCCGCGGGCCGCGTCCTGCCAGAGCGGGGAGCACACCCCGTCCTCGTGGCCGGCCTTGTCCAGGTCGGGGTGGTACCCGTAGACCAGGCCGGGGCCGGCACGCAGGGCCGCCAGCATCCCGTCGGCGACCGCCGGGCCGTCGTCGGCGACGTGGTACCGGCCGCCCCGGTTCGCCGCGACGCTGAGCCCGGTGCCCCGGTAGAGGCCCCGGCTGACCACGGTGACCGGCACACCGGCGGCCGCGGCGGTCTCCAGGGTGGTGGGCATCGGCTGCCAGAGGTACGGGTCCGGGTCGTCACCCCAGGCGATGTGGTTGAGCACCCGGCCGTCCGGCCGCCGCACGGTGAACCCGAGGACGCCGTGCACGCCGGGCGGCACCCCGGTGCCGACGGTCACCAGGCTGACCGGGGTGGTCGACGGAAAACCGGCGGTCAGCGTCCGGGAACCGGCGGCCAGGTCGGTCAGGACCGGCGCGAACGGCGCGGCCGTCGGCAACTGGTACGCCCCGAGACCGTCCACCAGCAGCACCCCGACCCGGTCCACCCCGTCGAGGGTCTCCGCGAGCCCGAGCACGTCCACCGCCCCCGGCACCCCGAGCACCGCGCACACGCTGGGCATCAGATCGGCGAGGCTGCCGCTCCCATAGGCCGGCGCGACCTCCCGGAACGCCTCGTCCGGCAGCCCGTCCGCCGGCACCCCGCCGCTCCCACCAGGGAGAGAACCACCGGAGGAAGCAGGAACGGCAGGACCGCCCGTGGAAGCCGGG
>NZ_BOMZ01000060.1 GCF_016862455.1 Actinoplanes utahensis | reverse complement strand
ACGGCAGGACCACCGGACGCGGCCAGGACGGCAGGACCGCCAGTGAAAGCAGGAACGACAGGACCGCCGGACGGGGCCGGAGCGGCGGGGCCGGTCACGACGGGTCCGCGACGACTCCGCTGAAGGAGCCGGTATGGAGGTCTTCGGCGCGCCGTGCGAACAGGTGCAGCTGCGAGGCCACGTCCCGGAACGGCGCCCGGCTGCTCAGCTCAAGCTCCAGCTCGAGGACCGCCTGCGGGTCCTCCTCGAGGACGGTGGCGGGCAGCAGGTCGGCGATCACTCGCACCCCATGGGTCTGCTCGACCTCGAGCCCGGCTGCCGTGAGCAGACCCCTCGCCGTGACATCGTCGTAGCGGCGCAGCAGGGTGTCGCGCGGGCCGGCACGGCCCGCCGGGTCGGTGACCAGCGCGGCCGCCGCCCGCAGATGGCCGTTGACGGCGCGGCCCAGCACGGCCGCGGCCCGGCTCGCGACCAGCACGCTCACCGCGCCGCCCGGCCGCAGCGCCGCCGCGATGGCGGTGACCACCCGCTCGGGGTCGTCGACGACCTCGAGGACGGAGTGGCAGAGGATCAGGTCGGCGCTGCCCGGGTCGACGAGGGAGGCGAGCGCGTCGCCGTCGCCCTGGACGGCCCGGACCCGGTCGGCGACCCCGGCGTCGGCGGCGCGGCGGGTGAGCGCGGCGAGCGCGTCGGGGCTGGCGTCGATCACGGTGACGGTGTGGCCGTCCTCGGCGAGCGGCACCGCGAATCCACCGGTGCCGCCGCCGACGTCGAGAACGGTCAGCTCGCGGCCCTGCCGCTCCAGCTCGCGGCGGAGCACCGCCCAGACCGCGGCGGTGCGGGCCGTGACGTGCGGGCGGCCGGTACGCGCAGAAGTTTCCACGTTCAGCAGCCTAGTGCGGTGTCCACGAACATTCACCGGGTGTGGTCCGGTGGTGTGGTGGATCCTCGCGCACAGGTGTGGGCGAGCGACTCCCCACCATCGGTGGTGGGGCGGGCCTCCGCGGGCCAACCGACCCTGCCGCTGTGTGGCGGCGGGGGTCACGCCGTGCCGGTCCGACACCAGGGAGGTGTCGGCCGGCTCGACGGTGCGTGACCACCGCACCGGCTGCGTCCAACTCGGCGAACGTGCCCGGCCCCGACGCGGCCAACAGCCGGCACAACTCCTGATAGCCCGCCACCGGCTTGTCACCGGGGTGGCGCCGCCAGTCGTTGACCTCCAGCACACACGCCCACACGTCACCGGCCGACCGCAGACCGAAACACCGCCGCCGCTGCCCGCGCGTCAGGCGCAGACCGAGCCGGGCGGTGCGATGCACCACCGGACCGGCACCCTCCACCCACCCCCTAGGCAGGTGACCACTTTATACGCGACCCTAGGCGTGAAGCAATGCCGGGAGTCGGTGAACGTTCGTGGACATCGCACTAGCGAGAGTGTCGACTCAGAATTGGAACAGCACCCCGGTGGCGCGGGTCATCTCGCAACTGTTGCCGTAGGTGCGTTCCCACTTCACCCGCTTGCCCTGCCAGGTGCCTTTCACCCGGGCCGTGACCGGCTGGTAGAGCATCATGCAGAGGGAGTCGCCGGCTTCCAGCCGCGCCGGGTTCCCACCGCTGCCGCGCAGGGTCGCGCAGGCCTGGTCGGCTTTCGGATGGCCGCCGCCGGACGGGTCGCAGGTCAGTTTCACCGCCTTCGCCTGGTAGGTGAGCGTGAGCGACGAATCGGCCACGGCAGGCCCCGGTACCAGTGACAACGCCGCGGCGAGACCGATCATCGTATGGATCATGAGGCACCCCCGGATGACTTCGGAGTGCACCCTATCCTGCTAAAGGTGCATGTCACCGGAAATCCCGCGAATTCGTGGCAACTGGTGGGGTGACCGCGTCGAGACGATCAGCGACCAGGTTCAGGACCCCCGCCACCTTCTCCAGACGGCCGCGTACCAGCAGCGCCGCACTGCTGCGCGCGACCCGCCGGTATCGCACCCACAGCCCCGCCGAGCAGGTCACGTTCAGCATCCCGGTCTCGTCCTCCAGGTTCACGAAGGTGACCCCGCCCGCCGTCGCCGGCCGCTGCCGGTGGGTGACGATCCCGCCGACCCGCACCCGGGTGCCCGCCTCCACCCCGGCCAGCCGCGCGATCGTCAGCGCCCCGGCTCGGTCCAGCTCCTCCCGCAGGAACCGGGCGGGATGCGTCTCCGGCGACAGGCCGGTCGCCCACACGTCGGAGACCAGCACGTCCAGGTCGCTCATGCCGGGCAGCGTCGGCGCCTCGGTGCCGGTAACCGTGCCCGGCAGGCGGTCCGGTTTGTCCTGCGAGGCGGCGCCGGCGGCCCACAGCGCCTCCCGGCGCGACAGGCCGAAACTCGCGAAGGCGTCGGCGGTGGCGAGGGCCTCCAGGTGGGCGGTGGAGCATCCGGTACGCCGTGCGAGATCCGTCATCGACCGATAAGGACCATGGGCGCGCCGCTCCTGCTCGATCCTCTCGGCGAGCTCCGCCCCGATCGTACGAATGCGGGAAAGGCCCTGGCGCACCGCCGGACCGCCCAGGCCCCACGCCTGCGGAGGCTCGCCCGCCTCGCTCCGGTGCCGGCTCGCCGGCGTGGTCTCCAAGGTCGCCATCGCGTCACTGAGGTTGATGTCCGGCCGCCTGACCTCGACACCGTGCCGCCGCGCGTCGTCGACGAGCGTCTGCGGCGAGTAGAAGCCCATCGGCTGCGCGTTGAGCAGCGCCGCACAGAACGCCGCCGGGTGGTATCGCTTGAGCCAGGCGCTCGCGTAGACCAGATACGCGAAACTCATCGCGTGACTCTCCGGGAAGCCGTAACTGGCGAACGCGGACAGCTTGACGAACAGATCGTCGGCCAGTCCCCCGGTGATCCCGTTCGCGACCATCCCCTCGTACAGTCGCTTTCTGATCCTCTCCATCTTCTCCATGGACCGTTTCGCGCCCATCGCACGCCGCAACTGGTCCGCCTCCGCCGGGTCGAACCCGGCGACATCGATCGCCAGCTGCATCAACTGCTCCTGGAAGAGCGGCACCCCGAGGGTCTTGGCCAGGGCGTTGCGCATCAGGGGATGCGGCACATCAGGTTTCTCCAGACCGTTCTTCCGGCGGATGTACGGGTGAACCGAGCCGCCCTGGATCGGCCCGGGCCGGATCAGCGCCACCTCGATGACCAGGTCGTAGAACTCGCGGGGCTTGAGCCGGGGCAGCGTGGCCATCTGAGCGCGGCTCTCCACCTGGAACACCCCGACCGAATCGGCCCGGCAGAGCATCGCGTAGACCTCGGGATCGTCCAGCGGCATCGTCCCGATGTCGAGCTCGTCCTGGATCAGGTCGTACGCGTAGTGCAGCGCCGACAGCATCCCCAGCCCGAGCAGGTCGAACTTGACCAGGTCGACGGCGGCGCAGTCGTCCTTGTCCCACTGCAGGACGGTGCGGCCCGGCATCCGGCCCCACTCCACCGGGCACACCTCGATGATCGGGCGGTCGCAGATGACCATGCCGCCGGAGTGGATGCCCAGGTGGCGGGGGAAGTCCTGCACCTCGTTCGCGGCCTGGATCACGCTGTCCGGGATGTCCTCGGCCTCCGCCACGTCGCCCCAGCGGTCGATCTGCTTGCTCCAGGCGTCCTGCTGGCCCGGCGAGAACCCGAACGCCCGCGCCATGTCCCGCACCGCCGACCGCGGGCGATAGGAGATCACGTTGGCGACCTGGGCGGTGTGCTCCCGGCCGTACTTGCGGTAGACGTGCTGGATCACCTCCTCCCGCCGGTCGGACTCGATGTCGACGTCGATGTCCGGCGGGCCGTCCCGCTCCGGGGTGAGGAACCGCTCGAAGAGCAGCCGGTGCTTGACCGCGTCGACGTTGGTGATCCCGAGCGCGTAACAGACCGCCGAATTGGCCGCCGAACCACGGCCCTGGCAGTAGATGTCCGCCTCCTTGCAGAACTGGACGATGTCGTAGACGACCAGGAAGTAGCCGGGGAACCCCAGCTCGGCGATCATCCGCAGCTCGTACTCGATCTGGTCGTAGGCCCGCGGGTGGTCCACGCCGTACCGCTGCCGGGCGCCCCGCAGGGTCAGCTCCCGCAGCCAGCTCATCTCGGTGTGACCGGGCGGCACCGGATAGTCCGGCAGCCGCGGCGCGACCAGGTCGAGACTGAACGAGAGATCCTTGCCGTACATCGCGGCGTTCGCCACGGCGCCCGGATAGGCGGCGAAACGGCGGGCCATCTCCTCGCCGCTGCGCAGGTGGGCGGCCCCCGCCGCGGGCAGCCAGCCGTCCATCTCGTCCAGGCTGCGCCGGGCCCGGACCGCGGCCAGGGCGGTCGCCAGCCGGCGGCGGGCCGGCGTCGCGTAGTGCACGTTGTTCGTGGCCACCACCTCCAGCTTGCGGCTGCGGGCCAGGTCGAAGAGGGCGTCGTTACGGTCGCCGTCGTACGGGTCGCCGTGATCGGTCAGCTCCACCACCACGTTCGGGGCGCCGAAACCGTCGATCAGACGATCCAGCTCGTACGCCGCCCGCTCCGGCCCGTACGTGGCCAGAGCCAGCGGGACCGGGCCCTTCCGGCAGCCGGTCAGCACCAGGACGTGATCCTGGAGCACCTCGGCGACCTGCTCCAGACCGCCGTAGTCGGGGCGGCCCTTCTCCCCACCGCGCAACTGCGCCTCGGAGATCACCCGGGCCAGCCGGGCGTACCCCTCGTGGCCGTGCGCCAGAGCCAGCAGGTGCGGGCCCTCCGGGTCCGGCTCGCCACTGCGCGGACGGGTCAGGCCGAGCGACAACTCGGCGCCGAAGACCGTGGGAAGCCGCAGTTCGCGGGCGGCCTGGGAGAAACGGACCACCCCGTACAGGCCGTCATGGTCGGTGACCGCCAGGCCGGTCAGTCCGAGCCGGGCCGCCTCCTCGGCCAGTTCCTCCGGATGGCTCGCGCCGTCGAGGAAGCTGAAGTTGGTGTGGCAGTGCAGCTCGGCGTACTCGACCCGGCTCTCGGCCCGCACCAGCCCCGGCGCGGCCCGATAGGGCTCCCGCTTCCGGGACCAGGCCGGCGAGTCACCACCGTCCCCGTCCACCGCCAGCGGATCGACGACCGCCTCGCCGGTTCTCCCGGAGAGAGCCGCCTCCAGCCGCCCCCACGGAACATCCGGATTGTTGAATCCCATCGCTTCCTCACCCCTGGTCAGTCATAGATCGCCTCGACCATCCAGTGGCCGCCGGCCAGGGACACCAACAGGGCACGACCGTCCTCCAGGAGCATCTGGAACCGGGCCCGGCGCCGTGCCTCCCGCACCGCCCACCAGCGCTCGTCGACCGGCCACGGTCCGGCCCAGCCGGTGATCGCGACCGGCCGGCGCCTGTCGATCCGCAGCGTCGCCGGCGCGCCGGACAGCTCCAGGCGGGCGCTGACCACCACCGGTCGCCCCGCCTCGTCGAACACCGCCGCCGGCAGCGGATGCCCCAACACGATCGCCGGCGACGGCCGCGGCAGCCTGCCCGGCCACGGCGGCAACGCGACAGGCCGGGCTGGCTGCCGCCGCTTCCGCCGAACCGCCCCCACCTCCACCAGGGCGAACCCGCCACCCTCCGCTTCGGCGACACCCTTCTCCCGCGACGCCGCAAGCTCCGGCCCGCCCGCTCGATCCGCTCCGCCCGCGGTCTCCGGCCCGGCCTCTACCCGCGCGTCCTCCGGCCCGGCCGCGTTCCCTGCGCTCTGCGGCCCGGCCGCGTTCCCCGGCTCCAAGAGACCGCCGTTGACCAGCACCAATCCGCGGCGAGGGCGGCCCGCCTCGGCCGGCCACGACAGGCGCAGCGGCGGCCCGGTCGCCTTGTCGAGAACCGCGACGGTCTCGACACCGGGAATCGGATCCGCCTGCGTGGCCGCCGGACGTTCCGGCTCCCGCTCGTCGCCCCACGGCACCAGCCGCACCTGGTCGTCCGCCGACCGCCCGCCGCCGATCACCGGCATCACCACGGCTTCCGGCCCGAGCAGTCCCTGCACCCGGCTGAACGCCCGATGCGCACGCTCGCGCTCGTCCCCGGTCTCCCCCCACAGCCCCGGCTGCAACCCGGCATGAGCGAGCACCCCGTCCGGCACCAGCCGCAACCGCACCAGCCCCGCCGTCGGCCGCGCCGGCCCACCCCGCCGCGCCCCGGTGAGCCAGCCGTCCAACTGCCAGCGCACCCGCTCAGCGATCGCCGCCGCGGTCAGCAGTCCGTCATGCCGCCACACCCGGAACAGCTCCTGGCCGTCCGCCGTGACCGCCTCGATCCCGAGCCGGGTGCAGGCCAGCCCGTGCGCCGCGAGCCGATCATGCAGCCGTTCGGCCAGCGCCCGCCCGGCGAACGCCGCCACGTCCACCCGCTCCAGCACCTCGTCGTACGTCTCCTCGACCGCCAGGTCCGGCGGCGGCTTCCGCACCGCGAGCGGCCGATGATCGGCCCCCGACGCCAGCCGGTGCGCCAGCGCCCCCTCGAACCCGAACCGGGTGAGCACGTCCCCCGCCGGCAGCCGCGCGAACTCCCCGAGCGTCTTGATCCCGAGCCGCTTCAGCAGGTCCGTCAGTTGCGGTTCTTCAAGAGCCTCGACGGGTACGCCGTACAGAAAGTCCCCGCTCCTCCCCGCCTCCACCACCCGCCCGGTCCGCGCCGCGATCCCCGCCGCGAACACCCCGTCCGCGATCCCGATCTGACACTCGACCGCACAGGCGAGCGCGACCTGCTCGACGATCCGCTCGGCCGCGGCCTCCTCCCCACCGAAATACCGCGCCGGTCCCCGCACCGCCGCCGCGCACACCCCCGGCCGCAGCACCTCCACGCCCGCCACCACCTCCTCGACGGCCGCCACCACCGGCTCGAAGGCCCGCGCGTCCCGCCCCGGATCGTGCTCGACGACGATCAGATGCGGACACCGCCCCTGCGCTTCCCGCCGCCGCAGCCCGCGCCGCACCCCTTCCCGCCGCGCCGCCTCCGAACAGGCCATGACCCGGTTCCCGAACATCACCGCCACCGGCTCGGCAGCCTCCACCCCCGCCACGATCTCCGCCGCCACCACCGGCCAGTCCGGGCACCAGACCAGCAACGTACGAACCCCGGCCTCCACTACGCCCCCTCCCCCATCCCCCGCGGTGACCGGGAAAGCTCACGAGCCCGCGCCGCAACGCCGCCCTCCCCCACCACCCGACCGGAATCCCGCGACCCCGCACCCACCGGGTTCCCCGGCCCCGTCACTCCCGTCGCGGACCCCTCGCCCACCCGAACGGAATCCCGCGACCCCGCACCCACCGGATTCCCCGGCCCCGTCGCCCTCGTCGCGGGTCCCTCGCCGACCCGGCTCGACTCAGGCAGAGCAGAACCCTCATGACCACCTGAAACCGGCCCGGGTCTCTCCACCGCCCGGCCCGAACCCCGCGAGGCCGAGCCCTCGGGAACACCGGTTCCGGCCGAAGGACCCGCGACCCCGCCGGACGAACCGGGAGGGGTGGAATCTCCGGCCGCGCGAGAGGAACGGCGAGGAGTGGGATCGCCGGGCCTCGCAGGAGCCGGTGGGATGGCGAGAGGACGAACCGTGACACCCGGCATCCACATCGTGATCTCGCGTGGCCGGGCGGCAGCGCCCCGGCCACGGGCCACCACGGTGACCTCGCGGCGACGCAGCCGGCCGGCGCCGGAACCCAGGCCGTCCCAGCGGCCCTTCCCCACGTGGAGGGTCACATCCGCGCCGGACCAGTCACCCAACGGCACCAGCACACTGCCCCGCTGCCGGGCCCGCGCCGCCAGTCGGCTGACGATCGAGGACGGCACCGGCCCCGGAACCGCGGCGACCACCACATCCACCCCGTCGATCAACGCGGCCACCACGGTGGGCCAGTCCGGTCCGGGGTCCGGAACGAGCGCGAGCCGTTCCAGCACGATGCCACTCTCGGCCGCGGCGAGCGCACCCAGCGAGGGCACCCCGACCACCGCACACCAGGAACCACTCCGCGACGCGGCAGCCAGCAACGCCAGCATCAGCGAGGTACCCCCGCCGGCCGACATGCCCCGCTCGCCCGCGCCCACCCGCTGATCCGGCAACGCACGCCCACCCACGGCAGGCGATCGCGTATCCACTGACGCACGACCGCTCACAGCCGCCGACTGCCCCTCGGCAGACACACCACCATCCACCGCCGACCGTTCACCGGCGAACGCGCGGCCACCCACCGGAGACGGCCGGCCCGCCGACGTGCGACCGCCCGCGCTCGGCTGCCCACTCACGAACGCCTGCGGATCCGCGAACACCCGATCGCCCACAGACGCTCGATCGCCCGCAGACACCCGGTCGGCCGCGGACGCCCGGTCGCCCATGAATGCCCGGTCGGCCGCGGATAACCGATCGCCTGAGCCCGCCCGGCCGCCTGTGAACGTCTGTACACCGGCGACCGCGACGGTGCTGCCCCGGCGCAAACCGCGCCCCGGCAGCAGCCCACTCAACTCGGCCACCACCGGCAGCATCCGGTCCATGCCCGGTTCACCGGTTCCGGTGGCCGTCCGGACCATCTCCGCGAGAGCGGCCGCACCATTGATCATGCGCCCAGCCACGTCATGCCCCGCTCTGTTGCTCCCCGTCAAGCGCCACCGAACGGCAACCCCAGTCACGCGACAGACCCCCACCAAGCACCACGACGGCCGGCCCCGTCACGCACACCGCCCGATCACCAGTCACCCGGCCAGTCCAGCCCGCCGACCTCCCATCAGCCGGCCACCTGACCAACCCCGAAAAGACCGCCCCCGAAAGACCGCCCTGAAAAGAGCCAGGCCGCCCGGCAGGCGTCATTTCGACAGATCTCAACCCCCAAATACCGTCACAAATCTCCCCCTGGAAGACGCCACCTTCCCGAACCGGCCATGCCGCACGAACAACCAAGATCAACTAAGGGGGGAGGTCGACCCCGACTCGATGACATGAACAGCCGGTTCAACCCACCTGCGGCCAGTCCGTCATGCGGTCGGCCGGCTCACCGGAATCAGGGACCGAACGGACGGCTCAGCCCTCTGCGTGCGAACGACCGACTCAAACCCCTGACGCGATCGACCGGCTCAAACTCTGCAGACGGTCGACCGGTTCAAAACCCCACATGCGATCGACCGGTTCAAAACCCCGCAGGCGGTGGATCGACCCACAGCCCTACATCTGGCCGACCGACTCAGACCACTCCATGCGGCGGATCGGTCCACAGCCCCACATCCGGGCAACCGGCTCAGACCACTCCATGCGGCGGATCGGTCCACAGCCCTACATCCGGGCAACCGGTTCAGACTCTCCCAGGCGTCCGGCCGGCTCACAGCCCCACATCCGGGAGACCGGCTCAGACCACTCCATGCGGTCGACCGGCTCACAGCCCCACCACCCTGATGTGCTGCGGGATGACTCGAACGCCGCCTGAGGACATCCGCGCGAGACCGAGAGACGGGGCAAGCGTGCGGAGTGGCCAGGAGCGCCGCCGGGGTGCTCATGCCGCTAGCGGGGGCTGGTAGGAGAAGCCGAGGGAGGACTCGGCGACCGCCACGAACTGCTCGGCGGCGCGCAGGAGGTCGTCGGCTTCGCGGGCGCTCACCACGTGGGGGATGCCGGCTTCCGCGGCGGCGCGTTTGCCGGCGCCGAGGGCGAAATAGCCGGCCCAGTCGCCGAACTCCGGGGCCACCATGACGAGCAACGACCAGACACTGGTCGCCTTGGTCCGGCGGCTGCTGCCTCGAGCGGACGGCCGGGCGCGGGCAGCGAGCAAGGCCGCGGCCGCGCGCAGGGCGGCCATGTGCGCCGTCGCATAGCGCAGACCGTCGGGAGTGGTGCGCGCCGCCTCACTCAACCCCTCATGGGCGATCGTCAGCAGTTGAGCAGGAGTCCGGTGCGGCAGCATGTGAGCCGGAACCGTCGGCGCCTCCGCCCGGGCACCCGCACCAGCCCGGCCCTGGCCGAGAGCAGGACCGGCCGCCGGCTGCACAGGTCCGAAGGCCGGACCGGCGGCAGACCGCGCTGGACCGAGAACCGGGTCGGCACCCGATGACGACGATCCGGAAACCGAACGCGCGACGGACGGCACCGCGCTGGCAGCTGGATCGACAACAGGCGCAGCCGGACCGGAAAGCAGACCAGCGGCAGCCGACGCCGAGCCGGAAACCGAACCCGCGGCAGACGGCACCGCACTGACAGCCGGATCGGCGGCAGATGAGGCCGGCCCGGAAAGCAGGGCGGCGGCAGTCGGCGCCGGGCCGGAAACCAGGCCCGCAGGGGACGGGACCGCGCTGGAGGCTGGGCCGGCAACGGATGAGGGTGGGGCAGGGGGCGAGCCGGCGCCGGTCAGGGCTGGACCGGCGACAGAGGGTGGTGAGCCGAGAGCCGGACCGGCGGTGGGCTGCGCTGCGCCGGAAGGCGGGGCAGCAGCGGACCGTCTCGGGCCGGGAGTCGTTGTGAGGCCCGGGGCCGTGGTGCTCGCCATCGTCGTTTCTCCTCACCTGTTCCGCATCCGGCGTGATGGCCGGATCGATCGCCGCGGAGGAAGACGCAGCATGCCTGTCGGCCGAAGCCGGAACCGGAGCTCCAACGGGCGGCCGGAGCCCCGGCGGGCGACCACTCGGGTCGCCGAGCGGCGAACCGGCCGGGCGTGAAGCTTCCCCACACCACACCCGGCCGGCACCGCCGGCGGGTCCGTCGCCCGCCACCGGGGGTCGGGGGCGGCGAGCGACGGCCTGCCTTTGACGGGCCCGGACCCGCGAATGCCCGGACCACGCGTGCGGCACTTCGCGGGCGCCGCACCCGGGAGGCGAGCCGCGAAACACGCTCCCGGAGCAGAACGAACACTCTTTCGAACATCCGTTCTAACTACAGCAGAGACTAACACCCCCCTCCGACAAAAACGCAACCTTCGGCACGTCGCTCCGCCAGCTTTTTCGAACGGGTGATCGACAACTCGAGAACAAGGCGCCGGGATCCGCGAACCCGGCACGAACGACCCGGCCAGAGACGACCGTCACTCGCACTCGATACCCCCGGGGGGTATCGTGGCGACATGACCCACCACACGCATCACGCGGTTCACCCACCGCCGGGCGAGAAGTCGTGGCGGACGGCGATGAGAGCGACCCTGCACTGCCTCACCGGCTGCGCCATCGGGGAGGTGCTCGGCATGGTGATCGGCAGCGCACTGGGATGGTCCGCGGCCGCCACCGTGACCCTGGCGATCGCGCTGGCGTTCGTCTTCGGATATGCGCTGACCATGCGACCCCTGCTGCGTTCCGGGATCGATGTCCGCACGGCGCTCACGCTGGCGCTGGCCGCGGACACGGTGTCGATCGCCGTCATGGAGATCATCGACAACGCGGTCATGGTCAGTGTCCCGGGCGCCATGGAGGCCGGCCTGGGCAGTGGGCTGTTCTGGGCGTCGCTCGCCTTCGCCCTGATGGTCGCCTTCGTGCTGACCGTGCCGGTCAACCGGTGGCTGATCGCGCGCGGCAAGGGCCACGCGGCGGTCCACCGCTACCACCACTGAGCAGGCTCGCAGCCGGGCACTCTCCCGCCTGCGAGCCGGCAGCCGCAACGAGAAGACGCCTCGAGCACGAAAAGCAGCCCGACGCGGGCAGGCGACCCGAACAGGGAAAGCAGCCCGAACACGGACAAGCGAGGCCCGAGCACGAAGCAGCCCGAGCATGGGAGGCCCGCCCGACACGGGAGGCGGTCCAGCACGGGAGGCGGCCCAGCAGGGAAGGCGGCCCAGCAGGGGAGGCGGCCCAGCACGGGAGGCGGCCCAGCACGGGAGGCGGTCCCCACGAGAGAAGGCGAGCCGAGGACGGAGGACGAGAACGAGAACGAGCAGGGAAGGCGAGACGAAGCAAGGAGAGAAGGGACGAAAGAGCAAGGGACAAGGGGTGAGAACGCGAATAGCGCGCTTCCCACCCGTACCACCAAGGAAGGAACCGCATGGGTGGCGAAGCGGAGGCCGCACCGACGCCTCCCCCGGGGATGAAAGTGGCGAAACAACCGCGAACGGCAAGCCGCAGGAGTCATGAATACGATGGGCGGCATGGCGACGATCGTGGTGACCGGCGGCAGTTCGGGGGTGGGCCTGGCGGCTGCGAAGCAGTTCGCCGCCCGCGGTGACGAGGTGGTCCTGGTCGGCCGTGATCCCGGCAGGCTGGCCGCTGCCGTGGAGCAGGTGCGGGCCGCCGGCGGCAGCGACCCCGCCCATTTCCGGGCCGATTTCGAGAATCTCGAGGAGGTGCGTTCCCTCGCCGGCCACCTTCTCGACGGCTATCCCCGGATCGACGTCCTGGCGAACAACGCCGGCGGCATGGTCGGCGAGTTCCGCCGCACCCCCGACGGCTTCGAGGCGACCGTCCAGGGCAATCATCTGGCCCCGTTCCTGCTGACCAGCCTGCTCCGGGACCGTCTGCGCGGCGCCCGCGTGGTCAACACCGCTTCCCGCGCGCATCAGCAGGGCAGCCCGGACCCGGCGGCGCTGGCCGGCGATCCGGCGGCGTACAGCTCGTGGCGGGCCTACGGCGCGGGTAAGGCCGCGAACATCCTGTTCACCGCCGAGGCGGCCCGCCGCTGGCCGGATGTGTTCAGCGTGTCGTTCCATCCCGGTGTGGTGCGGACGAATTTCGGGGCGGGCGCCGTGACCCGGTTCTTCTACAAGTACGCGCCTTTCCTGGTCACCCCGGAGAAGGCGGGTGAGCTGCTGGTCTGGCTGGCGACGGCGCCGGAGGCCGAGCTGGTGAACGGCGGCTACTACGTGGGCCACAAGGTGACCGCTCCGGCTCCGCACGCCCGCGACGCCGATCTCGCCGCGCGGCTGTGGGATGCCAGCGCCGCGGCGGTGGGCAGGTGACCATGCACGATCATCCCAACGTGGCAGCGGTGCGGAGCGCCCTGGCGGCGGCCGGTCTGGACACCGGGGTCGTCATCCTGGACGAGGCCGTGCACACCGCGGCGGCCGCGGCCGCGGCTCTGGAGGTCGAGGTCGGCCAGATCGCCAACTCGCTGATCTTCGACGCGGACGGTGATCCGCTGCTGGTGCTGACGTCGGGCGCGCACCGGGTCGACACCGGGAAGGTGGCCGCCGCGATCGGGGTGGCGAGGCTGCGCCGGGCCACGCCCGAGTTCGTCCGGGAGCACACCGGGCAGGCGATCGGCGGGGTCGCGCCGCTGGGTCATCCGAAACCGGTGCGGACCCTGGTGGACGTCGAACTGGAGCGGTTCCCGGTGCTGTGGGCGGCCGGTGGCGTACCCCGATCGGTCTTTCCCATCGGCTATGCCGATCTGGTCCGGGTCACCTCGGGCACGCCGACGGTCGTGGCGTGACCCGGTGAGCGATGACCTGGTCAGTCTGCATGTCTGGCGCATTCCGCGGCAGGCGGTGGGCTCCGCCCTGCTGCGGATGGCTTTCGCCCGGCGACGTCTCGCGGGGGCCCGGTTCGGCAAGTTTCTGGGTACGGGCACCGGCGCCACTTTCGGCCCGGGCGACGCCGATCTGACCCGCTGGGCCGCGATCACCGTGAGCGACCGTCCGGTCCGGTTGCCGGTCTGGGACTCGATCGCCGAGAGCCATGTCCGGCTGGATCTGGATCCGCTGGTGAGCCGGGGCTCCTGGTCGGGCGTGAGCCCGTTCGCGGCGACCGGCGGGAAGACTGACGGCATGGTGCTGTCGCTCACCCGGGCCCGGCTGCGGCCGGCCCGGGCGCTGCGGTTCTGGCGGTCGATCCCGCCGGTGGCCCGGGAGGTGGGCGCCGCGCCGGGCCTGCTCGCCCGGTTCGGGATCGGGGAGGCGCCGATCGGCTGGCAGGGCACGGTCAGCGTGTGGCGCAGCACGACGGACCTGACCGCGTTCGCGTACCGTCAGCCAGAACACCGAGCGGTGATCGCACGCACCCCCACCGACCGCTGGTACGCCGAGGAGCTTTTCGCCCGTTTCGCGGTGCGGGAGATCAGTGGGGACCGGGGTGTGCTGGGCTGGACCGCCGACGAGAAGGAGCGCACGGAGCGATGAGGCTCGTTGCTTGGCAGCCGGATGACCTGCTGCGCCGGCTCGACGACGTGGTGACCGTCTACGGCGAGGCGATGGGTTACCGCAAGGAGCTGTTGCAGACCCGCCGCGGCTACATCGGCTCGCACGTGCGCCGGCCGGGTTTCCGGGCGGTGGCGACGCTGACCGCCGAGGGCCGGGTCGCCGGTTTCGGGTACGGCTACACCTCCGCGCCCGGCCAGTGGTGGCACGATCAGGTGCGTTCCGCCTTGGACGAGCCGGCCCGCCGGCAGTGGCTGACCGACTGTTTCGAGGTGGTCGAGCTGCATGTGCGCCCGGTCGCGCAGGGGCACGGTGTCGGCGCCAAGCAGTTGCGTGCCCTGCTGGCGATGGCCGACGGCAAGACGGTGCTGCTGTCCACACCGGAGGCCGACGAGCAGGCGTCCCGCGCGTGGCGGCTGTACCGGCGGCACGGTTTCACCGACGTGCTGCGGAACTTCATCTTCCCCGGCGACGAGCGGGCGTTCGCGATCCTGGGCCGGGAGATACCGCTGCCGGCCGACAGCACGGACTGACCGGCGTTGCGCGGAGTTCCCTGGTTCCTGCTGGGCTGCCTGATCCTGGCCCAGATCTGCTATCCGCTCACCTCGGGTGGGGTGCGGGCCGGTCTCACCGTGGCGACGGTGTTGATCGGGGTGCTGCTGTCGGTGACGCACGCGCTGCTGAGCCGGGGTGTGCGCGCCGGAGTGGCGCTGGTGGCGACGGCGACGCTGGGCGGGTTCGCGGTCGAGGCGATCGGTGTGGCGACCGGTTTCCCGTTCGGGACGTACGACTATTCCGGTCAGCTCGGCCCGAAGGTCCTCGGCGTGCCGCTGATCATCCCGCTCGCCTGGACCTGGATGGCCTGGCCGGCCTGGCTGGCGGCGACCCGGGTGGCCCGGGGCCGGACGGCCCGGATCGTGGTCGCCGCGGCCGGCCTCGCCGCCTGGGACCTGTTCCTGGACCCGCAGATGGTCGCCGAGGGGTACTGGCGCTGGCACGACCCGGTGCCGGCGCTGCCCGGCGTGCCGGGTGTGCCGATCGGCAACTATCTGGGCTGGCTCGGTTTCGCCCTGCTGCTGATGACGGCCCTGTCGTTCGCGGCGGGATCCGCTTTCGAGGAGCGCGCCGGGGACGGGCCGATGCTGGCGTTGTGGCTCTGGACGTACGGGTCCTCGGTCCTCGCGCACGCCGTCTTCCTGGATCTGCCCGCCTCCGCGGCCTGGGGCGGTGTCCTGATGGGCGCGGCCGTCCTGCCGCTGCTGCCGCGCCTGCGCCGGACATGACCGCCTGGCTCGCGCTGGCCCCGCTGGTGCTGCTCACCGCGCACACCGCGGTCAACGCCGTGCTGCTGCGCCGTCCCCGGCGGCGGGCGGCCACGTCCGAGCGGGTCGCCGTCCTGCTGCCGCTGCGCAACGAGGCGGACCGGGTCACCCCGTGCCTGGAGTCCCTGCTGGCGCAGCGGGGCGTGGCGGACCTGGCCATCCATGTGCTCGACGACGACTCCACCGACGGTACGGCCGAGGTGGTGCGGGCGATCACCGCCGGGGACGGGCGGGTGCGGCTGATCTCCGGGGGTCCGCCGCCGGACGGCTGGCTCGGCAAACCGAACGCCTGCCGGCGGCTCGCCGACGACGCCGGGGACGCGGACGTGCTGGTCTTCGTCGACGCCGACGTGGTGCTGGAACCGGACGCCGTCGCGGGGGCGGTGGCGCTGCTGCGGGAGAGCGGGGTCACGCTGCTCTCCCCGTACCCGAGGATCGTGGGCGCCGGGCGTCTCGTACAACCGCTGTTGCAGTGGTCGTGGCTGACCTTCCTGCCGTTGCGCGGCATGGAACGCTCGCCGCGCCCGTCCCTGGCGGCCGCCGGTGGGCAGTGGCTGATCGCTGATCGTGCCGGTTATCGGCGGGCGGGCGGTCACGCGGCGGTCCGCGCCGACGTTCTGGAGGACATCGGCCTGGCCCGGGCGGTGAAACGCTCCGGCGGGCGGATCGCGCTCGCCGACGGCTCGGGCCTGGCCTCCTGTCACATGTACGGTTCCTGGCGCGAGCTCGCGGACGGTTACGGCAAATCCCTGTGGGCGTCCTTCGGGTCGGCGGCGGGTGCGGGCGCCGTCGTGGTCCTTCTTCTCCTGTTGTACGCCGTACCGGCGCTGTTCCTCCTCTCCCCCTGGCCGGTCGTGGCCCTGGCCGCGCTTCTGCTCGGCGTGACCGGCCGCCTGATCAGCGCGGCCGCGACCGGGGGCCGGCTCGCCGACGCGTTCGCGCATCCGGTCTCGGTGGTCCTGTTCGCCTGGCTGGTCGCCCGTTCCTTCCACCTGCGGCGGACCGGCCGCCTGTCCTGGCGCGGCCGCGCGCTCGGCGAACCCCGCGTACCAGATAGGAATGACCGTGCGTGACATCGTGGTGATCGGGGCCGGGGTCGGTGGCATGGCCGCCGCATTGCGGCTGGCGTCGGCGGGGCATCGGGTGACCGTTTTTGAACGCTCGGCACAGCCTGGCGGGAAACTGGCCGTGTTCGAACGGGACGGCTACCGCTTCGACACCGGGCCGAGCCTGCTCACGCTGCCGCAGGTATTCGAGGAGCTGGGCCTGGGATTGCGCCCGGAACCGCTGGACCCGGTGGTGCGGCACGTCTTCCCGGACGGCGTGGTACTCGACTCGTCGTCCGTTCACGAGGTCTTCCTGGAACGGATCGCGACGGCACTGGGCGGAAATGCCGCGGCCGATTGGGATCAGTTCTGGCGGCGGGCGGCGCGCATCTGGCGGGCATCGTGGGATGCGGTGCTGCAACAGCCGGTGACGGCGGCGTCGCTGGCCCGGATGTCCTGGCGGCTCGGTGACCTCGCGGCGATCGCGCCCGGCCGGTCGTTGCGGGCGCTCGGCCGCCGCCATCTGCGCGACCCCCGGCTGCGGATGATGCTGGACCGCTACGCCACCTACACCGGCACGGATCCGCGCCGGGCGCCCGCCGCGCTGGCCGCGATCCCCTACGCGGAACTCACCCACGGTGGCTGGTACCTGCCGGGAGGTCTCGGCACGATCGCCACGGCGTTGCACGCCGAAAGCGTTGCCGCGGGGGTACGGGTGAACCTCGGCACCGAGGTCGCCGCGATCGAAGCGGACACCGCGGTCCGCGGGGTGCGCTTGACCTCCGGCCGGTTCGTGCCCGCCGACGTGGTCGTGTCGAATGTGGACGCCGTGTCGCTCTACCGGGATCTGCTGCCCGCGCCGAAACCGCTGGCCCGGCTGGCGGACCGGAGCCTCGCCGGGTTCGTGCTGCTGCTCGGGGTGCGCGGGCGGACCCCGGAACTGGCCCACCACACGGTGTTCTTCCCGCGCGACTACGACGCCGAGTTCGACGCCATCTTCCCCGGCCCGGGGCGGCGGGCCCGGCCGGTGCCGGATCCGGCCGTGTTCGTGACCCGGGCGGACGATCCGGCCGTCCGGCCGGACGGCCGGGAGGCATGGTTCGTACTGGTCAACGCGCCCCGGCACGGGTCGGCGTGGTCCGCAGTGGACTGGCGGCGGCCGGGACTGGCCGGAGCGTACGCCGATCATGTCCTGGACGTTCTGGCCCGGCGCGGGCTGGACGTGCGGGATCGGCTGGAATTCGTGGAGACCCGGACGCCGGCGGATCTGGCGGAGGCGGCAGCCGCGCCGGGCGGGTCGATCTACGGCACCGCGGGCGGACTGCTGCGGCCCGGCAACCGCGGGCCGGTCGACGGGTTGTTCCTGGTGGGCGGCTCGGTGCATCCGGGCGGCGGGCTGCCGATGGTGGCCCTGTCCGCCAAGATCGTGACCCGTCTGATCCGCTGAGCCGGCCCGCGGCGGAAAACTGAATACGAAGGCTTCAAGAAAGGCGCTTGCAGTCTTCTTGGGATCGCCGGCGAGAAGAGCGCTTGCCGACGATCTGATCAAGAAGTGGCGCGGGCGGCCAGGAAGGCTTTGGCCATGGCGGAGGCCAGGTCGGCGGGGTCACGGGCCGCGATGGCCTGGCCGCCGGTGGCCTTGGCCATGCTCTGCAGGGCGGCCATGTTGGCGTCCGGGCCGTAACCGACCGCGATGACCGGAACCGGTCTGGCCGGGTCCCGGCCGGTGTTGAGCCGCTTCAGGAACTCACTGTTGGACATCGCGAACCGGGTGCCACCGTCGGCGCCGTCGGTGAGCACCACGACCACCGACGGACGGCCGGGCTCGAACTTCCCGCGCACGAAGTCGACCCCGTCGAGAACGCTCTGGTAGAGAGGCGTCCCGGCGGACTGCACCGGACGGTACGAGCTGATCTTCCCGGCCAGGGCCCGGCGCCGGGCCTTGCCGTCGGCGCTGTCGGAGATCTCGCCGAAGTCGACCTCCTCGGTATGGGCGGGACCGGTCGCCGCCCCAGCGCCGAAATACCACATACCGATCCGGGTGTCCTCATTGAACAGTTCGGCCGCGGCCGTCCCGGACTCGCGCAGCAGGGACGCCTTGGTGGCCGTACCCTTGCCGATCTTCTCGTTCATCGAGCCGGACGCGTCGATCAGCAGCAGCACCTGGAAGGCGAGATCCTGGAACTGCGCCCACTGCTTGGCCGGGGCGAGCAGACCCGGCCCGGACTCGGGCAGACGGGCGCCGCCGGCGGTCGGCTCGGTGCGGAAACCGGCCTCACCGACGGCCTGCTTGCTGATCGCCGCGCGCAGCTGCTCGGCCAGGCCGCTCCGCACACCGTTGCGGACCGCGTACGGATAGTCGGCCTCGACCTGGCCGTCAGCCGGGACCGCACCGACGAGCGAGACCTGGTGACCGCCCTGGCGATAGGCGGTGATCTGCTGCTCGACCACCGGGAAGACGCCCACCTGGTACGTCGCCTCGACCGGGTCCGTCTCCTGCGCCAACCGGCCGATCAGGGTGGCCGGGTCGGCGGCCGACATCGTCAGCCGGTTGCGCAGGGTGAGCGCGCGCAGCTGGGCGACGCCGGAATCCTTCGTGGTCAGTGCGGTCGCGGCGTGCACGCCGTGGACACTGAGCAGGCCGGCGGTGGTACGCAGCGGGTTGCTCATGGTGACGAGCGGGATCCGGCCCTCGGTGATCGCCTTCGTCACGGCGGTCCAGCTGGTCCTGCCGTCCCGGACGAACTGGCCGGTGATCGGCTCCGGCGCGGCCAGCATGATCGGTGACCAGGCGAGGGTCGCGCCGGAGGTCCGGTAGACGAGGCTGCGCTCCTCGGCGATCCGCAGCCAGGCCGTCGAGGACGGCACCCAGACGTCCGGCTTGCCACCGGACTCCAGGGTGACTCCAGGCTCCTCGGCGCGCACCAGGATCGGCGCGCAGCGCTGCCCGTCCGGGTTGAGGGTGTCCGCGGCGGCGCGGATCACCGGCTCGATCTCGGGGGCGGTCATCACGGTGAGCTCGGGGTCGGGGCAGGGCGCGACGCTGGGCTGCGTCGCCGAGGGCGCCGGCCCGGAGCTGGACTGGGCGGCCGGTTGTGACGATCCGTTGCTCATCAGCCGCCAGGCGACACCACCGGCGACCAAGAGGACCACAATCACCAGGGCTGCGGAGAGCAGGACCCGGCTCCGGGCCTGCGGTGGCTCTGGCCACTCGTTGTCGGACATTCCACCTAACCCGTCGTAAGGGGAGGTACGGATGCCTGCCGGATAGTAGTCCGGGATTCATGTCTCGCAATGGTTCGATGCGCAAAGCGGCACATCACGGCAGGATTCGAGGCTCCGCGACGGCGATCACTATCAATTCACCGTCGCCACCGAGACCGGGTGGCTCGCGCCCCCAGCCGCCGTACACCTGATCCACCCGGAAACCCGCCGACCGCAACGTCTCGCGCAGCAGGGCCTCGTCGCGGAACCGGAGAGCGGCGGTGCTGGTAAGCGCGAGCCCGTCGTCGAAGTGGTAGTGGTGGACGACCGGGACCACGCCGTCGGCGCCGGCCGGGCCGGCCTCGGTCCACGCCTGCACCACCGAACCGTCGGCCAGCACGATCGGCCGCTCGGTGCCGGCCCGGGTCCAGTCCCGCCAGGGCCGCCCGGCCGGGTCCGGACTGTCGAAGATCAGCCGCCCGTCGGTGACCAGGGCGTCGCGCAGGGCGTGCAGCGCGCCGCTCCACTCCTCGTCGGTGCCCAGGTGCGCGGCGACGTGGCCGGTCATGAAGGCGGCGTCGAACGACCGCGGCGGCAGGGTCTCGAACGAGCCCTGGATCCACCGGACCCGTCCGGCGCCGGGCTTGCGGCGGGCCGCGTCGAGCACCGGGCCGGCCGGGTCGACGGCGGTCACCTCGTGACCGGCCTCGGCCATCGCGATCGCCAGGCGGCCGGTGCCGCAGCCGAGGTCGAGGACCCGGGGCGCCACCCGGTCGGCAAGGACCCGCAGGAAGAAGTCGTCCTCCCAGCCCAGGAGGCGCTCAGTGTCGTACACCTCGACGAGGCGGGGATCCCGGTACTCACCGTGCCACACATCCGGAGCCTAGACGCGCGGCAACCACTCCACCACCCGATGTGGACGATCGACCGCGCGGTGGCTCAGAGCGACGCGCTGTGCTCGATCACCACGTCGCGCAGGGCGGCGGCCGCGTGCGGCAGCACCGCGCCCCGACGCTGGGCCAGCGCGATGGTCCGGCGCATGCCGGGCGGGGCGAGCGGGGTGGCCCGCAGCAGCGGCCGGTTGGCGAGCACCATGCTGGGCACCACCGCGACGCCGAGACCGGCCTCGACGAAGGCGAGCACGGCGTCCATCTCCCCGCCCTCGACGGCGAACTTGGGGGTGAAGCCGGCCCGCTCGCAGGCGTGCAGGGTGACGTCGCGGATGTCGTAGCCGACCCGGAACATCACCATCGGGGTGTGCCGGAGCTCGGCGAGATCGAGCTGGCGGGCCACCGTCAGCGGCGGGCCGGCCGCGACCGAGGCCACCACCAGGCTCTCCCGGAGCAGCTCGGTCGCCTCCAGGCCCGGGTCGACGCCGTGCTCGGGCGCCACGATCAGGGCCAGGTCGAGGGCGTGGGCGAGCAGGCTGTCGATCAGGTCCTGCGAGCTGCCCTCACTGATGTGCAGCCGGATGGCCGGATGCTCGGCACGGTAGGCGCGCAGCACCGGCGGCACCAGCGAGGAGCACAGGCTCGGGGTGGCGCCCAGCCGGATCTCGCCGCGCCGGAGACCGACGATGTCAGCGACCGCGTCCCGGGCCGCGTCAGCGTCCGCGATCATCCGCTGCGCCAGAGGGAGCAGCGTCTCCCCCGCGACGGTGAGGGTCACGCCGCCGCGGATGCGCTCGAACAGCGGCGCGCCGAGTGAGGTTTCCAGGGTGTGAATCTGCTTACTCAGCGTAGGTTGCGAGACGCCCATTTCGTCCGCCGCTTGGGTGAAATGTCGGGTCTCTGCCACCGCTACGAAGTACCTGAGTTGTTGCAGCTGCACCGTAATAGCCTATCGCTATGGACGGCTCACCGATCATGCATTAGACGAATCGTTCGGGACTTCCTACCTTCCCAGTTGTGGCGGTAGACACTCCAATTCCGAAGACGACGAACGCGGCGGGTGCGACGGCACGCCCCACGCCGCGGAAGTCGGTCCGACCCTCGTCGGTCATCCTCAAACTGATCATGGCGGTCAGCGGCGCGCTGCTGGTCCTGTTCCTCTTCGCGCACGCGGCCGGCAACCTCAAGATCTTCGTGGGCCTGTCGGACTTCGACCACTACGCGGAATGGCTGCGAGGGCTCGGCACGCCCCTGCTGCCGCACGCGTGGTTCCTCTGGATCCAGCGGGTCGGCCTGCTGGTCGCGATCGGCCTGCACATCTGGGCGGCGACGGCGCTGACCATCCGCGCGAGGAAGGCGCGCCCGGTCAAGTACGCGCACCGGCCGAAGATCCAGGGCAGCTACGCCGCGCGCACCATGCGCTGGGGTGGCGTGATCATCGTGCTCTTCGTGATCTACCACATCCTCGACCTGACCACCGGTCACCTGAACCCGGAGGGCGGCGACTCCGACCCGTCCGCCCGGGTGGTCGCGGACTTCGCCCCCGAGCGCTGGTACGTGACGCTCTTCTACGTCGTCTCCGTGGTCGCCGTCGGCTTCCACCTGCGGCACGGCATCTGGAGCGCGTTCCGCACGCTGGGCCAGCAGACGACCAAGGGCGAGCGCCGGGCACAGGCGATCGCGCTGGTGCTCTCCGTCGTGCTGGTCGCGATGTACCTCTCGGTGCCCTTCGCGGTGCTGACCGGATTGGTGGATTGATCATGACTGCTAGCGATTTCTGGGCCGAGGGCGAACCCGTCGTCGACAAGGCCGCCCCGGACGGGCCGGTCGAGACCCGCTGGGAACGGCGCAAGTTCTCCGCCAAGCTGGTCAACCCGGCGAACCGCCGCAAGCTGACCGTGATCGTGGTGGGCACCGGCCTGGCCGGCGGCTCGGCCGCGGCGACCCTGGCCGAGGCCGGGTACAAGGTCAAGTCGTACTGCTACCAGGACAGCCCGCGCCGCGCGCACTCGATCGCCGCGCAGGGTGGCATCAACGCCGCGAAGAACTACCGCAACGACGGCGACTCCGTCTACCGGCTGTTCTACGACACGGTCAAAGGCGGCGACTTCCGCGCCCGTGAGTCCAACGTGTACCGGCTCGCCCAGGTCAGCGTGAACATCATCGACCAGTGCGTGGCCCAGGGCGTCCCGTTCGCCCGCGAATACGGCGGCCTGCTCGACAACCGTTCGTTCGGCGGCACCCAGGTGTCCCGCACGTTCTACGCCCGGGGCCAGACGGGCCAGCAGCTGCTGCTCGGCGCGTACCAGGCCCTGGAGCGGCAGATCGGCCTCGGCAACGTCGAGATGAACACCCGACACGAGATGCTCGAACTGATCATCGTGGACGGCAAGGCCCGCGGCATCGTCGTCCGGGACATGATCACCGGCGAGATCACCACCGAGTTCGCCGACGCGGTCGTGCTCGCCTCCGGCGGCTACGGCAACGTGTTCTTCCTGTCGACGAACGCCAAGGGCTGCAACGTCACCGCGACGTGGCGGGCGCACCGCAAGGGCGCGCTGTTCGCGAACCCCTGCTACACGCAGATCCACCCGACCTGCATCCCGGAGTCCGGCTCGCACCAGTCGAAGCTGACCCTGATGTCGGAGTCGCTGCGCAACGACGGCCGCGTCTGGGTGCCGAAGGACGCCAAGGACTGCCAGAAGCCGGCCGGGGAGATCGCGGAGGAGGACCGCGACTACTACCTCGAGCGCATCTACCCGTCGTTCGGCAACCTGGTGCCCCGGGACATCGCGTCACGTGCCGCCAAGAACGTCTGCGACGAGGGCCGTGGCGTCGGCCCCGGCGGTCTCGGCGTCTACCTCGACTTCGCCGACGCGATCAAGCGGCTGGGCCGCAAGGCCGTCGAGGCCAAGTACGGCAACCTCTTCGAGATGTACGAGCGGATCACCGGCGAGGACCCGTACGAGACGCCGATGCGCATCTACCCCGCCGTGCACTACACGATGGGCGGCCTCTGGGTCGACTACGACCTCCAGTCGACGATCCCCGGCCTGTTCGTGATCGGTGAGGCGAACTTCTCCGACCACGGCGCCAACCGGCTCGGCGCGTCCGCGCTGATGCAGGGCCTCGCCGACGGCTACTTCGTGCTCCCGAACACGATCAGCAACTACCTCGCCGCCGGCCCGTTCCCCGCCGTGTCCGCCGGCGACGCTCCGGTGGTCGAAGCCCGCAAGCAGGTCGAGGACCGGATCGCCAAGTTCCTGTCGATCGACGGCGACCGCACCGTGGACTCGTTCCACCGCGAACTCGGCCAGATCATGTGGGAATACTGCGGCATGGAACGCTCCGAAGAGGGCCTGACCAAGGCCATCGGCCTGATCCGGGCGCTCAAGGAGGAGTTCTGGACCCGGGTGAAGGTGCCCGGCAAGGGCGAAGAGCTCAACCAGAACCTCGAGAAGGCCGGCCGGGTGGCCGACTTCATCGAACTCGGTGAACTGATGTGCATCGACGCGCTGCACCGGCGGGAATCCTGCGGCGGCCACTTCCGGGCCGAGTCGCAGACCCCCGACGGCGAGGCACTGCGCCACGACGACGAGTTCAGCTACGCCGCGGCGTGGGAGTACTTCGGCGCCGACGGCAAGCCGGTCCTGCACAAGGAGGACCTCAACTTCGAGTACGTCCACCCGAGCACGCGGAGCTACAAGTAATGGACATCAAGGTCAGGGTGTGGCGTCAGGCCGGTCCGTCCGCGGCCGGAAAGATGGTCACCTACGACGTGAAGGGGATCTCCCCCGACGCGTCGTTCCTCGAGATGATCGACGTGCTCAACGAGACGCTGATCCTCAACGGTGACGACCCGATCGCGTTCGACCACGACTGCCGCGAAGGCATCTGCGGCATGTGCAGCATGGTCATCAACGGTGTGGCGCACGGCCCGGAGAAGGCCACCACCACCTGCCAGCTGCACATGCGCAAGTTCAAGGACGGCGACGTGATCGACGTCGAGCCGTGGCGCGCCGCCGCCTTCCCGGTCATCAAGGACCTGGTCGTCGACCGCACCCCCCTCGACAAGATCATCCAGGCCGGTGGTTACATCACCGCCCCCACCGGCACCGCGCCGGACGCCCACGCCACACCGGTACCCAAGAAGGACGCCGACGCCGCGTTCGAAGCAGCCACCTGCATCGGCTGCGGCGCCTGCGTGGCCGCCTGCCCCAACGGCTCCTCGATGCTGTTCACCGCCGCGAAGATCGCCCACCTCGGCCTGATGCCGCAAGGCCAGCCCGAACGTGACAGCCGCGTCATCGACATGCTGCAGGCACAGGACGACGCCGGCTTCGGCGGCTGCACCAACGCCGGCGAATGCACCACGGTCTGCCCCAAGGGCATCCCGATGAGCCTCATCGGCCGCCTGAACAGCGACTACCGCAAGGCGATCAGCAAGCGCTGACCGTCGCAGTCTCCAGGTATCGGGCACAACGGCGTGACCGATACCCGGCTTCTTCGGAAGGCCCGGCACAACGGCGTGCCGGGCCTCCGGTCTTTCACACCCCTTCTGCGGTACGCGCCACGCAAGGTCCCGTGACTCGCGGCGGCTGCGGCAGGCGTCTCCGCACGACCGTCCCCCGGTGCCGCTCATGCATGCCCGGCACGGTCACCCCCCGGCTGGTCGTCAGGGCTGTCTCAACGGCGCTGAGACAGCCCTGACACCAGCCGGCCGGGATCAGGCCGCGAGGGCCTGGGCGATCGCTACGGTGTGCTGATACTCGCGCCAGTGGGCGAGTCTGCCGTCCCGGGTCCGCAGCACCGCGATGAACGGGGCCGAGGCGCTCACGCCGGTTCCGGTGTGGGTGCCGGCCAGCTCGTACTCGACGACGATCACGTCCGGGTCGGTGGTCTCGTGGACGGTCACGTCACGCACGTCCTCGAAGCGCACCGGGAACGCCGCCCGGCCCGCCTCGGTGTACGCGACGACCCGCTCCCGGCCCTCGGTGCGCACCGGATGCCCCGGCGCCGCGAACGGGGTCTCGATCACCACGTCCTCGGTGAGCAGGCCGGGCTCGAAGGTGCTCCGCCCGGCGAGCCACTGCGTACACATCCGTTCGAAGATCTCGGTCGGTGTCACGGCGTCTCCTCCTCCAGTAAGATGAGTACGAACTCAACTTAACCACGAAAATGAGTGGAGACTCAACTTGCGCTCCGACGCGGTACGCAACCGGGCCCGCATCCTGGATGTCGCGGAAGAGGTCTTCTCCGAGTTGGGCCCGGACGCGCCGACCGAGGAGGTGGCCCGCCGGGCAGGCGTCGCCATCGGCACGGTGTTCCGCCACTTCCCCACCAAGAACGACCTGCTCGCCGCGATCATGAAACGACTGCTGGACCGGCTCGCTGAATCCGCCGGGCGACTCGGCGGCGGAGACGGGCTGTTCGCGTTCTTCACGGCACTGGTCGCCGAGGCCGCCAGCAAACGGGCGGTGGTCGACCTGCTGGCCCGCGGCGGGGTGGAGATCCGGCTGCCGGAGACCGTGGGCGTCCTCGAGTCAGCGGTCGGCGAACTGCTCGGCCAAGCCCAGGCCGCCGGGACGGTCGCGGCCGGCGTCCGACTGCCCGAGGTGATGGCGTTGCTGGTGAGCGTGTGCCAGGGCGCGCTGCACGGAGGCTGGGACACGGAGCTGCGCACCCGTACCCTCGCGGTGGTCTTCGCGGGCCTGGCCCGCTCCTAGGCCGGTCGCTCGCCCACATCCGTGCGTAAGGTCCCACGACACCATCGGACCGGATGCGGTGTGCGTTCGAGGACACCGCGCCGATCAGCGGGCTCGCCGGCTGAGGCCGAGACGTCGCCGGGTGCGGAGCACGGTGAACACGACGAGCATCGCGCCGACGGCGAGGACGAGGCGGTCGCTGACGTGGACCAGGGCCGCGCCGAGGGGAATGGCGATCGCGACCGGGCCGAAGAGGGCCGTGTTACTGGTAGCGGCGACGCGGCCCAGCAGGTGGGCCGGAGTTTCGGACTGCACGGCGGTGACGGCCGCGATCAGGGCCCAGACCAGTCCGGCACCGGCCAGGACGTTGCCGGCGATCATCGTCGGCCACCAGGGCAGGGTCCAGGCCACACAGGCGACCGCGAAGACCACCGCACCGATCGCCGCGACCCGTGCCGCCGGCATCCGGGCCAGCAGGCGGCCCACCACGAGACCGGCGATCAGGGATCCGGCGCCCTGGGCGCTGGACAGAATCCCGAGATGGGTGGACGGCAGGTGCAGTCCGTCGACGAGCCGGGACAGCACGGCCGCGTTGGTGAGCCCGGAAACCGCGATCGCGACGGCCGCCACCAGCACCGGCGTGCGCAGCGGCTCCCGCACCAGCACTACCAGGCCCTGCCGCACGCTGCCCCACCCCAACGTCACCCGCCCCTCTCCGACCACCCGCTCGGGTCCGGGCCCCTCCGGAGCCGATGGGGTCGCGGCGGCGGGAACCCGGGCGCCGGCCTGCACTGAGGCCGTACCGGTCCGCTGGGGTGCGGCTGCCGCCTTGTCGCCGCCCTCGGCGGCAGGTGCGGGATGAGAAGGCGCCGGGGTCAGCGTGATCAGGGTGTACAGGAGAGCGCCCAGCAGGGGCAGAGTGGCACAGAGCAGGACCACCGGGCGCGGCCCGGCGGAGGCGTAGAGGGCGGCGCCGGCCAGTGGGGCCAGCAGCTTCATGCCCTCCTGGGCGCTGGATCGCCAGCCGTTGACGTCGCCGAGGAGCCGGGTGGACAGGGCAGCCGGTAACAGCGCCGACTCGCCGGCGTCGGAGAGGACGTAGCCGATGCCGCGGATCACCATGACCGCGTAGATCAGCCAGGTGTGACCGGCGTTGCTCACCGCCAGAAGGCTGAGCATCGTCAGACCGAGGGTGATCTCGGTGCAGATCAGCAGGGTACGGCGCGGGAAGCGGTCGACGAGTGCGCCCAGCCAGGGGGCGGCCAGGCTGGGCGCGTAGGTGCCGAGGGCTCCGAGCGCCGCAAGACCGGGGTTTCCCGTCAGGTCGAGGATCCAGATGCCGGCGGCCAGGGTCAGGGCGGTGCCCCCGAAACCGGACAGAACGGAGATCAGTACGAAGAGAACCGCGTTGCGTCGCATGCCGTACTCCCATCGCCCGGCCGGCCCCCTGGCAGGAAGGCGGACGGCATCGTGTCGGGCCCCGATGACGTGAGGGCCGGTCCGCCGATACGGCTTCCCCCGGCCGGCTCGCCCATGGTCATCGCAAGGACTTGAGTCTGATGGACTCACATCCTGGCGGCTTGGATGGATTCTCGTCAACCCGCACTTGCCGGCCAAGGGATACGGGCGTCCCGCAACACCGCCTCGGCTGAGCGCCTGACGACAAGGTGGGGAGCACAGCAGGGTGGGAGCCCGAGCACGCCGACCAGGAAAGAGCCGTGCACGGAACAGCGCGGGTCCCGGTCGTTCGGGCGAGAGGGTCTGGACCAGGGGCTACGAGAGAGTGGCGGCTTCCCGCAGCCGGGAGATGGCGGCGCGCAACGGGGCGGGGAGAGCGGGGACATCAGGGCTCGAGAGGTCGGCCAAAGCTGCGACGACCAGGTCGAACAGGGCACCGGTGGGGGCATCGGGTGCGGCGGCCAGGGTTTCGCGGACCAGGGAGGCGCGAGTGAAACGGTGATCCCAGCGGCGGTCGGCGCCGATGCGGCGGTGCAGGTCGGTGGCGCGGCGGCGGAGTTCCTGGGCGCCCGGACCGTACCCCTCGTCAAGCTCTTGCCGCTGTGGCCGCATGGCGCGTTCGGCTGCTGCGGCCAGGCGATGCCGACGCTGTTCGGCGGCCTGGCGGCTGGCCAGGCCGAGCGCGGCGGCGATCTCCGGCCAGGTCGCGCCGTCGCGGCGGGCGCGGTCGATGAATTCCAGCTCCTCGGTGTCGAGGCGGGCACGCCGGGCCCGAACCTCGCGAAGCGCTTCCAGGTCAGCCACGATCACAATCTACCGCATCGTCAACGTTTTGTTGACATCAGGACGTCGAGGCTGACGAAAGATCCCGCTGCTCGCGGCCGCATGGTGGCTGAAACACGGCCGGAACCAGCGCGCGCGGCGGCCCGACGCCACCACGGGACGCCGTGCCGGGGAGAGAAAGTGGGGCGGCCGACGGGTCCCCGTGTTAACCCGCCGACCGCCCGTTCAGGAAAGCCTGTTCACCGACGCCGGCCTGAGAAGAGCGGTCGGGCAGAAAGAAGGTCGGTCTGAAAGAAGGTCGGTCTGAAAGAAGGTCGGTCTGAAAGAAGGTCGGTCTGAAAGAAGGTCGGTCTGAAAGAGAGGCCGATGTGAGGGAGCAAGACCGGTGTGCGCGAGAAGGGCCGGTCGGAGGGAGAGGTCGGACTGAAGGAGAGAGGCCGGTCCCGGCGAGTAGATCAGTGGAAGGATGCGGTCCAGATGGGGGCGAACGGCGTGATCCGCAGCGGCATGCGGGCCTCGGCGGGGGTGCGGTCGCCCTTGCGGTTGTTGCACCGCCCGCAGGCCGCCACCGTGTTGTGCCATTCGTTACGGCCGCCACGCGAGCGCGGCAGGACGTGGTCGATGGTCGAGGCGGCAGCCCCGCAATAGGCGCACCTCCGCCCGTCCCGCACCAGCACACCGGCCCGCGACCAGGCCGGACCGCGGCCGCGCCGCCACCGGGTGACGACGTAGGACACCAGCCGCACCACGGTCGGCACCGGATAGACCCCGATCCGGGTGTCCGGCTGGGCCTCGTGCACCACGGCGACCTGACGGAACAGCATCCGAAGCGCGTGCCGGAGGCTGACCCGGTGCAGCGGTCCGCAGTCGGCGTTCAGAACCAGAACCGCACTCATTTCATCACCCCCGGAAAATGATTTGCACCATGCGGAATCCACAGCTCAGAGGCGTTCCTCCCGGGCAGATCCGCTGAGGAGAAAAATAGGCGGGCCATCGACCGCCGACAACCGAATAAAAGATCCCCGGACAGACGCCGGTCACCGGGATGGGCGGCGGGAATCGCCGGTCACCGGGATGGGCGGCGGGAATCGCCGGTCACCGGGATGGGCGGCGGGAATCGCCAGGCGG
>NZ_BOMZ01000059.1 GCF_016862455.1 Actinoplanes utahensis | reverse complement strand
GGTCACCGGGATGGGCGGCGGGAATCGCCGGTCACCGGGATGGGCGGCGGGAATCGCCGGTCACCGGGATGGGCGGCGGGAATCGCCAGGCGGCGCGGCAGGCGCCGATCACCGGGGACGGGCGGCGGAATCAGCGCAGGGCGGCGCGGACCGCGCGGGTCAACTGCGCCAGGCCGATCAGTTGCAAGGTCAGCCAGACGGTGACGGCGACGATCAGGACCGGGACGGTCCAGGTGGGAACGATCAGCGCGGCGAGGGCCGCCAGGACGCAGCCGGTGATGGTGACCGCGACCCGGGTCGGGCGTTCGCCGACGGTGACGACACCGATGTCGGGCATGCCGGCCGCCGTGGCGCGGGCCCGGACGTACTCGTGCAGCCAGCTCGCCGCACCGGCGCAGACGGTGAGCCAGCCGGGGACCCCGGCCACCCAGAAGGCGGCCAGCCAGGCGATCTCGCCGATCCGGTCGGCGACCGAGTCGTACACGAAACCGGTCCGGGTGATCCGTCCGGTGATCACCGCGACCGCCCCGTCGAGGCCGTCCGCGGCCGCCGCGAGCAGCACCAGGATCGCGCCGGCGGCGAGGCCGGGCGGGCCGGTCAGCGCCGCGAGCGGCACGGCCAGGCAGAGCGCGAGACCGGCGAGGGTCACCGCGAGCGGCCCGACCCGGTTGCGGGCGAGCCAGGAGCCGATCCGGTACGCCCCCCGCACCCATCCCCGGACCAGTGGTGACGCCTGCCGGGGATCGAATCCGCCGTGCAGCCCCGACCACACCACGGCATAGTCGTCCCAGGTCATGCCCGCCCCGGCAGGACCCCGGCCGGTTCCGGCAGGACCCCGGCCGGTTCCGGCAGCCGGAGCAGGGGAGCCCGCCGGCTCGGGGGCGGGTGGCTTGGCGGGCGGGACGCCACCGCCCGCGGCCCCGGTCAGGGCCGGCGGGTCGGTGGGGGTGGGCTGCATGGCCGGGTCAGGCGGCGGTGGCGATCTCGGCGGGCGCCAGGAGCTGCCAGACCTCGCGGGTCGCCGTCGACCTGTTCAGGGTGATGAAGTGGATCCCGGGGACGCCCTCGGCGAGGAGCCGGGCGCACATCTCCGCGCACGTCTCGATGCCCAGGGCCCGGACGGCCTCCTCGTCGCCGGCGAGGCGCTCGAAGCGGCGCAGCAGGGCCGGCGGGAACGGCGCCCCGGACAGCACGGCCGAGCGTTCGATGGTGGCCATCCTGGTGACCGGCATGACGCCGGGCAGGATCGGCGTGTCGCAGCCGGCGGCGGCGACCCGGTCGCGCAGGCGCAGGTAGTCGTCGGCGTCGAAGAACATCTGGGTGATCGCGAAGTCGGCGCCGGCCCGGCATTTGCGGACGAAGTCGCGGGTGTCGCTCTCCACGTCGGGTGAGCGGGGATGTTTGTACGGGAACGCGGCCACCCCGACGCTGAAGGTGCCCGACTCGCGGATCAGCCGGACCAGGTCCTCGGCGTAGCGCACGCCGTCGGGGTGCGCGATCCACTCGCCGGTCGGGTCGCCGGGCGGGTCGCCGCGGACGGCGAGGATGTTGCTGATGCCGGCGCCGGCCAGGCGGCCGATGACGTTGCGCAGCTCGGCGATCGAGTGGTCGACGGCGGTGAGGTGGGCCATCGGCAGCAGGGTGGTCTCGGTGGCGACGCGCTCGGTGACGGCGACGGTGGTGTCCCGGGTGGTGCCGCCGGCGCCGTAGGTGATCGACACGAAGCTGGGCCGCAGTGACTCCAGCTCGCGGATCGCCTGCCAGAGGAACTGTTCGCCGGCCGGGGTCTTGGGCGGGAAGAACTCGAACGAGAACGTCGGCGCCGGGCCACGGACCAGGTCGCCGACGGCGGGGGCGCCGGGCATCCGGGTGGGAAGACCGAGGGACATATGCGAACTGTACCGGCCGGCACAGCCGTTGATCGGCTGCGCGGGGGCACGCGATACCGTCAGCCGGGTGACGATTTCTCCACTCGATCGGGCCGGTCTGCGGCCCCGTGTCGACAAGGCGCTCTCCGGTTTCCTCGCCACCCAGCGGGCCCGCCTGCTGGAGATCGACCCGGCGCTCGCCGAGGTCGCCGACACGGTGTCGGCGTTCGTGCTGGGCGGGGGGAAGCGGCTGCGGCCGGCGTTCGCGTACTGGGGGTTCCGGGCCGCCGGCGGTGTGGATTCCAGCGAGGTGGTGGCGGCGGTCGCGGCGCTGGAGCTGGTGCAGGCGAGCGCGCTGATCCACGACGATCTGATGGACCGGTCGGACACCCGCCGCGGGGAGCCGTCGGTGCACCGCCGATTCGAGGTGCTGCACGTCGACGAGGGCTGGCGGGGCGGCGCGGCCGGGTTCGGGGACTCGGCGGCGGTGCTGCTCGGCGACCTGGCCATGGTGTGGTCGGACGAGATGCTGCACTCGTCCGGGATGGGGTTGGCGGAGCTGGCCCGGGCGCGGCCGGTCTTCGATCAGATGCGGACCGAGGTGACCGTCGGGCAGTACCTGGACGTGCTGACCCAGGCGACCGGGGAGATGTCCCGGGAGCGGGCCGGGAAGGTGGCCCGGTTCAAGTCGGCGAAGTACACGGTCGAGCGGCCGTTGCTGCTGGGCGCGGCGCTCGCGGGCGCCGGTCCGGAGGTCTTCGCGTCGTACGCGGCCTTCGGTCTGCCGCTGGGTGAGGCGTTCCAGATGCGCGACGACGTCCTCGGTGTGTTCGGCGATCCGGCGCAGACCGGCAAGCCGGCCGGCGACGACCTGCGCGAGGGCAAGCGGACCTACCTGGTCGCGGCCGCGTTCGAGGCGCTCGGCGCGGCGGGGCGGGCCGAGCTGGACCGGGCGCTGGGCGACCCGGGGCTGGACGACGCGGGGGTGGAACGGCTGCGGGCGGTCATCCGGGAGTCGGGCGCGCTGGCCGCCACCGAGGCGCGGATCGACGCGCTGAGCGGTGAGGCCCTGGCCGCGCTGAAGGCGGCGCCGGTCGAGGACGAGGGACGCGAGGCGCTGCTGGCGCTGGCGGACGCGGCGGTCCGCCGATCGGTCTGAGTGGCACGGGCCCCGGAGAAGGGGCGGGCACCCGGACTCCGTGTGGATCCGGGTGCTTCCGCCGTACCCAGAGAAAGGTCTTGATCTAGAAGCCGAGGGCCTGCGCGCGCCGCTTGGCCTCCCGGGCGCGGTCACCGCCCAGGGCGATCGCCGCGTTGCCGTCGAGGGTCTCGTCCGGTTCGTAGAGCCACTTGAGGGCTTCTTCGTCGTTGTACCCGGCGTCATGGAGCAGGGTCAGAACCCCGGGCAGGTGCTTGAGCACGGTGGCGTTCGCCACCAGCTCGGCGGGCACCACCCGGACGCCGTCTCTGCGGACCGCGAGCAGTGAGCCCTCGCGGATCAGCTGGTGCACCTTGCTGATCGTCACACCGAGCTTTTCGGAAACGTCCGGCAGGGTGATCCACCCTGCCGGGCCGGGGGTTACGGGATCGGTCACCAGTACAGCGTGCCAGACCGGATCGGAGAACTGTTGATGAGCCTGTGGCGCAACGTCCGCGGCGAGATGGCCGGCGCATGGCGGTCGATCTGTTACGACCTGGGCCGGCGCCGGGCCGCGCCGTCGTCGCCGAGACCGGATGTCACGTCGACCGGGATGGAGACGTTCCCGGGTTCCCTGGTCGGCCTGCCCGTGCCGCCGGTGGAGACGGACGCCCGGCCACCACGGCGATTTGTCGCGGTTGCCGCGTTCTGTGCGCTGTCCCTCTGCGGGGCCGCCGGGTCGTACCTCGTCGCGACCACGGCGTTCGCCGACCGGATGGGTGACCGCGTCTCCCCGGTGGCGCCGCCCGCGGCCGCCCCGGCCCGGCCGGCCTTCGAGGCGACGGAGGACGCCATGGGCGGCGTCCCCGCGAGCACCGGCCGGCCGCGCACAGCCATCGCGGCCACCGCGGCCACCGGACCGGGGCCCGCCCGGCCGCCCGGCACGACCGCCCCCGCCGCCCCGGCCGCCCCGGCCGCCGCCCGGAAGCCGGCGCCTCCCGCCGCGGCCCGGCCCGCTCCGGGCCGCACCGGCATCCCCGAGGTCACCACGTCGCCGGACTGTGGCTGCGAGGCGCCGCCGGTGCCGACGCCGACCGCGCCGTCACCCACTCCTTCGGTGTCGGATTCCGGCTCCCCGTCCCCCTCCGCCAGCCCGGACACGAGCCTCTCCCCCACCCCGGACACCAGCTCGCCAGGGCAGCGAAGTGACCGCCGTCACCGTCGCCAGCGGCACTGACAGCGAGATCGCCCCTGGTCGGAAGCGTCTGGATACCCGTTTGGACTCAGCTGTGACATCCTGGGACACCCTCACGGGAAAGACACATACACTTCACGCCGATGGACACCACAGTCGCCGATACGTTGATCGGCACAACGATTGACGGGCGCTACCGGATCACCGGTCGCGTCGCCCGTGGTGGCATGGCGACCGTCTACCGGGCCACCGACGAGCGGCTTGAGCGCACCGTCGCGCTGAAGATCATTCACCCGTCACAGGCCACCAACGTCCACTTCGTCGACCGTTTCACCGACGAGGCCAAGACGATCGCCCGCCTGACCCACCCGAACGTGGTGGCCGTCTACGACCAGGGCCGGCATCAGGGGCTCCCCTATCTGGTGATGGAGTTCGTGCAGGGCCGCACCCTGCGGGATCTGCTGAGCCAGCGCACCCGGCTGACCCCGGTCGAGGCCCTGGCGATCCTGGAGCAGATGCTCGCCGCGATCGCCGCCGCGCACCGCGCCGGCCTGGTGCACCGCGACGTCAAGCCGGAGAACGTGCTGGTCGCCGAGGCCCCCAGCGGCGGATCCGCGGATTTGGTCGACGCGGTGGTGAAGGTGGCCGACTTCGGTCTGGCCCGCGCCATCGAGGCCAGCACCGTCGACGACTCCGGCCAGCTCATGGCCACCGTGGCGTATGTCGCTCCCGAGCTCGTGCAGACCGGGCAGGCCGACGCCCGCACCGACGTCTACTCGGCCGGCGTCGTGCTGTTCGAGATGCTCACCGGCCGGGTGCCGTACGACGGCGCCGAACCCGTCGAGGTCGCCTGGCAGCACGTCGACAACGACGTCCCGCCGCCCTCCCGGATCGTTCCCGGCCTGCCCACGGTGCTCGACCGGCTGGTCGCCCGGGCCACCCGGCGTGACCCGGCCGCCCGGCCCACCGACGCCGGCGGGCTGCTGACCGAGGTGCAGGCCGCCCGCGAGGGCCTCGGCGTCACGCACGCCGAGACCGCGATCATGCGCCCGGTCCCCGGTGTGCCCCGCCCGGCCGACGCGACCGCGATCGTGCCCGCCGTCCCGGCCGCGGACGCCACCGCCCTGGTGCCGCAGATCCCGGCCGGCACCTATCAGGCCTCGCACCGCCCGTCCTGGGCCCGGTTGCCGGAGCAGGGCGGCCGCACCGCGCCGCACCGCCGGACTGCGCCGCCGGCCGCCGGCCTGGCCGGTTTCTTCGCCGACCGGCGGCGGGTCGTGCTGACCTCGCTGATCGCCGTGATGGCCGTCGTCGTCCTGGGCAGCGCCTGGTGGGTGACGTCGGGGCGATACACCGAGGCCCCGACGCTGCTGACCATGACCGAGGCGCAGGCCATCGCGCTCGCCGACAAGGAGGGCTTCACCGTCCTGGCGGGCGACGGGGTCTACAGCGCCGAGGTCCCCGAGGGCTCCGTGGTCAGCCAGACCCCGGGCGCCGGCGAGGAGATCGTCAAGGGTGACGCCATCACGGTGAACCTGTCGCTCGGTCCCGAGATGCACGCGGTCCCCGACCTGGAGGGTCAGGAGCTGGAGTTCGCGAAAGCGGCGCTGGCCGACCTGAAGCTGAAGGTCAAGCAGGGCGCGGGCGTCTACAGCGACGTCGCCCCGGCGGGCGTGGTCGTCTCCACCAACCCGAAGGCGGGCACCAAGCTCAAGCCGGGCGCGACGGTCACCCTGGTGGTGAGCAAGGGCAAGCCGCCGATCGACATACCGGACGTGGTCGGCAAGAACATCAACGAGGCTCGCCAGTTGCTCAACGAGAAGGGCCTGAAAGCGGTCGAGGAGTCGGTGGAGAGTGACCGCCCGCGGGACGAGGTCGTCAGCCAGACGCCCAAGGCCGGCACCGGCGCGGAGAAGAACACCGAGGTCAAGCTTCAGATCAGCCTCGGCCCGCCGCTGCTGACGCTGCCGGACTTCAACAACCAGCCGTGCCCGCAGGCGCAGCAGACCCTGCAGGGCATGGGCCTGCAGGTCCAGATCAACATCGACCCGAACGCGACCGTCCGCGGGCAGAACCCGCCGGCGAACACCCAGGTCGAGCCCGGGAGCTTGGTGCAGCTGACGTGCTTCCTGTAAGTCAACGGATCGGCTCGCACACGAAGACGTCGGGAGGGCTCGCCAAGGCCGCCCTCCCGTACGTGGACGCCGCGGGTTCGGAAACCCTCCAGGTGTACGTGTCCAACTCCCGGGGCTGGGCGCTGCCGGCCGGCGATCCGAAACAGGACACCCTGTTCCGCGACGGCATCGGTGAGCGCGGGCTGCCCGCCTTCATCCACGCGTCGCTGCTGGTGAACCTCGGGTCGCCGACCGAGCTGACGGTGGAGAAATCGGTCGCCACGCTGGCGCACGCGCTGGACCGGGGCCGGGCGATCGGCGCGACCGCCGTCGTCTATCACGCGGGCAGTTCGGTGGACGAGTCGCACGACGGCAAGGCCCTCCATCAGGTACGCGAGGCGCTGCTGCCGCTGCTCGACCGGGCCGCCGCCGAGGGCCTGCCGAGGATCCTGGTGGAGCCGAGCGCGGGCGGCGGGCGCAGCCTGGCCTCCAAGGTGCAGGACCTGGAGGCCTACCTGGCGGCGGTGGAGAACCACCCGTGGATGGGTGTCTGCTTCGACACCTGCCACGCCTGGGCGGCCGGCCACGACCTGGCCACTCCGGGCGGCATGACCGCGACGCTCGACGCGCTGGTCGCGGCGGTGGGCCCGGGCCGGCTCCAGCTGATCCACGCGAACGACTCGAAGGACGAGTGCGGGTCGACGCGGGACCGGCACGAGACGATCGGCAAGGGCCGGATCGGTGCGGCCCCGTTCGCGGAGCTGTTCGCGCATCCGGCCACCGCCGGCGTCCCGGTCATCGTCGAGACGCCGACGGTCGAGCACGAGGGCCATGCCGCCGACATCGCCCTGCTGAAGAGCCTGCGCGTCCCCGTCACGGGTTCCTGAGCAGCGACGCGGCGAGGGCGGCCGCCGGCTCGCCGGGGTCCTCGGGGCGCAACAGCTCGATTCGGTGCACCAGCCGGGGCGCGGTGATCGGCACCCCGGCCAGGCCGGGCCGGGCCGCCACCAGTCCGGCCGGCAGCACGGTCAGCCCCTGCCCGGCCTCGGCCAGCCCGATCAGAACGGTGACGTCACCCCCGTCGTAACGCATCCCGGCGCGCAGGCCGTCGACCGGCAGCCGTGCGCGGGGCGCCACCACTGGCGCGTCGATCCAGGCGGCATCGGCCAGGTCGGCCAGGTTCACCCCGGTCCGGCGGGCCAGCGGATGCCGGGCCGGCACGGCCACCACCGCCGGCTCCTCCCCCGCCCCGATCGCGCCGGCCCGGGGCTGGTGCGGCAGCGGCAGCGGATCGCTCGGCGCCGCGAAGCCGTCGACCAGGGCCAGGTCGATCTCGCCGGTGACGGCGGCGGTGACGATCCGGTCCCGGCCGTCGACGAGCACCCGGCTGGACAGCCGGGGGTGTTCGGCCCGGATCCGGGCCAGCGCCGCCATCACCCGCGGCGACCAGGCGAGTGGGGTGAGCCCGACGATCAGCCGGCCGGGCGGGGCGACGGAGCGGGTCACGTCGGCGCGGGCCGCGGCGAGCCGGGTCAGCAGGAGTGTGGCGTGCCGGTGCAGGCGCTCGCCGGCCGTGGTGAGGGCGACCGGGCGGCGGGTCAGCAGCGGGATGCCCAGGTCGGCTTCGAGGGCGGCGATCTGCTGGGAGACCGCCGACTGGGTGTAGCTGAGCCGCTGGGCGGCGGCGGAGAACGAGCCGGTCTCGGCGACGGCCACGAAGGTGCGCAGCAGGTGCGGATCCACATCAGCGATGCTAATGCCGGCTTCACCGATGATCGTTGGACCTGATCGCGGCGATCCCGAAGACTTGGCACATGATCACGATTGCCCTGGTCGGGGACCGGTCACCGGCCGTCCGCGCCCACACCCGCATCTCCGCCCTGCTCGACGTGCTGCGCGAGGAAGGCGATCTGGACGCCTACTGGATTCCCACGCCGGATGCCGAGGATCCCGCGGTGCTGCACGGGTTCGACGGGATCTGGATGGTGCCGGGCAGCCCGTACCGCAGCGTCGACGGCGCCCTGGCCACGGCTCGCGTCGCGCGTACCGGCGGCATCCCGTTCCTCGGCACCTGCGGCGGTTTCCAGCACGCCATGCTGGAGTTCGCCCGCGACGTCTGCGGCCTGACCGGCGCGCACCACGCCGAGTACGGCGCGGACGACGGGGAGGCGCTGATCGTCGCCCTGGCCTGTTCGCTGGCCGGGCACGAGGCGACAGTCGACCTGACCGCCGGGTCCCTGATCGAACGGCTGCTCGGGACGTCCCGCACGGTGGAGCGCTACCACTGCTCGTACGGCGTCTCGGAAGCCCACCTGGACGCCCTCGCCGCCGGCGGGATGCGTTTCACCGGCCACGACGAGACCGGCGCGGTCCGGGCCGCGGAGCTCCCGGACCACCCGTTCTACCTGGCCACGCTCTTTCAGCCGGAACTCGCCGGGGACGGGACGGACCCGCACCCGATCATCCGCGGTTTCGTCCGGGCCGCCGCCGACCGGGCGATCAGGCCAGCAGTTCGCTGAGGACCTCGATGGCCTGGTCCATCGCCTCGTCGTCGAGGTCCAGGTGGGTGACCAGCCGTGCGGTGCGCGGGAGCATCGCGGAGATCAGCACGCCGCGTTCGGCGGCGCGTGCGGTGAGCGTGGGCGCGTCCAGGTCGTGCTTCGACAGATCCAGCGGTACGAGGTTCGTCCGCACCCTCTCCGGATCGACCACCCCGAACCCGGCGAGGGCCTCGGCGATGATCCGGGCCCGCTCGTGGTCCTCGGTGAGCCGCCGGACGTGGTGGTCGAGCGCGTACCGCCCGGCCGCGGCGAGGATGCCGGCCTGCCGCATGCCGCCGCCCATCCGTTTGCGGATGACCCGAGCCCGGGCGATCCGTTCCCGGCTGCCGACGACCAGCGAGCCGACCGGCGCGCCGAGTCCCTTGGACAGGCAGACGGACAGGGTGTCGAAGAGCGCGCCGTACTCGGCGAGGGTCACCCCGTCGGCGACGTGGGCGTGCCAGATCCGGGCGCCGTCGCAGTGCAGCGCCACCCCCTGAGCCTGGGTGACGGCCCGCAGGTCCTTGAGGGTGGCGAGCGGGACGACCCCGCCGCCGCCGAGGTTGTGGGTCTGCTCGACGGCGATCGCCGACGTCGGCACCGAGGGGTAGCCGGCCGGCCGGATCATGCCGGCGATCCGCTCGGCGTCCAGGTCGGCGCCGTCGGAACCCCAGGTCCGGGTCTGGATGCCGCCGTACCAGGCGCCGGCGCCCAGCTCGTAGGTGACGACGTGCGCGTCGCCGCCGGCCAGCAGCTCGCCACCGGCCGGGACGACGAGCTGCATCGCGATCTGGTTGGCCATCGTGCCGGACGGTGCGAACAGCGCCGCCTCGTGCCCGAACAGGCCGGCGACGTACGCCTCCAGCTCGTTGACGGTCGGGTCGTCGCCGAACACGTCGTCGCCGACCGCCGCCTTCGCCATCGCCTCCCGCATCCCGGCGGTCGGCCGGGTCACGGTGTCCGAACGCAGGTCAGCCACGAAGCATCTCGGCGACCAGGAACGCCAGCTCCAGACTCTGCTGGGTGTTGAGCCGCGGGTCGCAGGCGGTCTCGTAGCGGCCGGGCAGGTCGAGGTCCTCGATGCCCTGGGCGCCGCCGAGGCACTCGGTGACGTCCTCGCCGGTCAGCTCGACGTGGATGCCGCCCGGGTGGGTGCCGAGGCCGCGGTGCACCTCGAAGTAGCCGAGAACCTCGTCGACCACCCGGTCGAAATGCCGGGTCTTGTAGCCGTTCGACGACTCGTGGGTGTTGCCGTGCATCGGGTCGCACTGCCAGACGACCTTGGCGCCGGAGGCGTGCACCTTCTCCACGATCGGCGGCAGCACGTCGCGGACCTTGCCGTTGCCCATCCGGCTGATCAGGGTGAGCCGGCCGGGGATGTTGTCCGGGTTCAGCTTCTCGCACAGCTCGATCGCGGTCGCGGGCTCCGTGCCGGGGCCGATCTTGACGCCGATCGGGTTGGCGATCCGGCTGATGAAGTCGATGTGCGCGTGGTCGAGCTGGCGGGTCCGCTCGCCGATCCACAGGAAGTGGCCGGACAGCCCGTACGCCCGGCCGTCGGAGACGCGGGTCAGCGCCCGGTCGTACTCCAGGGCGAGGGCCTCGTGCGAGCAGTACAGGCTGACCGTGCGCAGCGCCTCGCTGTCGGTCATGCCGCAGGCGCGGATGAAGTCGAGGGCCCGGTCGATCTCGCGGGCGATCGCCTCGTACCGCTCGCCGGCCGGGGAGGCGCGGACGAAGTCCTTGTTCCAGTCGTGGAGGCCGTGCAGGTCGGCGAGGCCACCGGAGAGGTACGCCCGGAGCATGTTCATGGCGGCGGCGGAGTTCGCGTACGCCCGGATCATCCGCTGCGGGTCGGCGACCCGGGCCGCCTCGTTCGCGTCCAGCGAGTTGATCAGGTCGCCCCGGTACGCCGGGAGGCCGAGCGCGTCGGTCGGCGAGGAGCGGGGCTTGGTGTACTGGCCCGCGACCCGGGCCACCTTGACCACCGGCATCGACGCGCCGTACGTCAGCACGACGGCCATCTGCAGCAGGGTCCGCGCGCCGGCCAGCAGGTGGCTCTCGGTGTTGTCGGCGAACGTCTCGGCGCAGTCGCCGCCCTGAAGAAGGAACGCCCGGCCCTCGCACACCTCGGCGAGCCGGTGCCGCAGCTGGTCGACCTCGTAGGGCGCGACGATCGACGGCACGTTGTCGAGGACCTTGCAGACCTCGGCGACCTCGCCCATGTCCGGCCAGGGCGGCATCTGGACACGCGGCAGGCTGCGCCAGTGGTCCAGGCCGAGGGCCTCGTCCTCGGCGGAGTCGGTGGACGGGCGGGACGTCTGCAGAGCAGGGTTGCCCACCCCGGGGTGACTGAGCTGATGCCACTCACGACGCATGCGGAAAGCGTACGGAAGAGGGGCACCGACCTTGCGGCCGGTGCCCCTCTCTTTCACTGTGGGCTTTACAGGTTGCTCTTGATCGCGCTGATCAGCTCACCGTTGGTGGTGTCACCGGAGAGCTCCCAGAAGAACGCGCCGCCGAGACCCTGGTTCTTCGCGTAGGTCATCTTGCCGGCGATGGTCGACGGGGTGTCGTAGCTCCACCAGTTGTTGCCGCAGAGCGCGTACGCCGTGCCGGCGATCGTGCTGGTGGCCGGGCACTTGGTCTTGAGGACCTTGTAGTCCTCGATGCCCGCCTCGTAGGTGCCGGGCGCCGCGCCGGTCGCCGAGCCGCCCGGGGCCGCCTGGGTGACGCCGGTCCAGCCACGGCCGTAGAAGCCGATGCCCAGCAGGATCTTGCTGGCCGGAACACCCTTGCTCTTCAGCTTCTGCACGGCGGCGTCGGAGTTGAAGCCGGCCTGCGGGATGCCGGCGTACGAGGTCAGCGGCGAGTGCGGAGCCGTCGGGCCCTGCGCGGCGAAGGCGCCGAAGTAGTCGTACGTCATCGGGAAGATCTTGTCCATCTTCTGCGCCGCGGTGGCGTAGTCGGTGGCGTCGATCTTGCCGCCGTTGCTGCCGTCGGCGGTGATGGCTGCCGTGATCAGAGCGTTCGAGCCGAACTTGCCACGCAGCGCGGTGATCACGTTGTTGAACGCGTTCGGGCCGCTCGTGTCGCAGGTCAGGCCGCAGGCGTTCGGGTACTCCCAGTCGATGTCGATGCCGTCGAAGACGTCCGCCCAGCGCGGGTCCTCGACCAGCTTGTGACAGGAGTCGGCGAAGGCGGCCGGGTTCTTGGCGGCCTCGGAGAAGCCACCGGACCAGGTCCAGCCGCCGACCGAGTAGATCACCTTGAGGTGCGGGTACTTCGCCTTGAGCTTGCGGAGCTGGTTGAACGAGCCACGCAGCGGCTGGTCCCAGGTGTCCGCGACGCCGTCGACGCTCTCCGCGGCGGTGTACGCCTTCTCGTAGTCGGCGTAGGAGTCGCCGATGCTGCACTTGCCGCCGGTGGTGTTGGCGAACGCGTACAGGATGTGGGTCAGCTTGGCGGCCGAGCCGGACGTGTCGATGTTCTTCACGTGGTAGCCGCGCCCGTAGACGCCCCACTCCGCGAAGTAGCCGACGACCCACTTGTCACCGGGGTTGGTCGGCGGCGTCGTGGGCGGCGTGGTCGGGGGTGTGGTCGGCGGCGTCGTGGGCGGCGTGGTCGGCGGGGTGGTGGGCGGCGTGGTGCCGCCCCCGCAGACGCCGTTGTCGATCCAGACGGCCCACTGAGTGCTGTTGGTGGCCGGCGACTCGCCCTGCGTCCACCACTTGGCGGTGTAGTTGTGGCCGTTCTGTGAGGCGACGTTGTCCTTCACATAGGCGGTGGTCGAACTCCATGCGGGGGCACATGCGGCGGCTGCGGCTGCGGACGCGGACACGGCGGGAACCGCGACACTCGCCGCGATCACGACCGTGCCGGCGAACAGCGCCCGGCGGGTGGTTTTGTGCACGGGGACGTCTCCTCAAACAGTTAGGAAACTTTCCAAAGAGAGGGATGAAGAGACCGTAGTCACATCGATTAACAACAGTCAAGCCAGGTGAACAGCTTTAAGGTTTCTTTAACAGCACTGTGCGCGCCGCGACGGGGTGCAATCGTGCGGACACGGCCGGTAGTCTTCGGTCATGACCATCTTCGACGTCAGCATTGGCGCCCTCACCGGCGGCGCGACCGAATTGGACCGTTACCGCGGATCGGTCGTCCTGGTGGTCAATGTGGCCTCACGATGCGGCCTGACCCCGCAGTACACCGGACTTCAGGACCTCTACGAGACCTACCGCGACCGCGGGCTCGTGCTGGTCGGCGTGCCGTGCGACCAGTTCGGCGGCCAGGAGCCGGGCACCGCCGCGGAGATCGACGAGTTCTGCCGGGTCGATTACGGGGTCACCTTCCCGGTGACCGAGAAGGTGGAGGTCAACGGACCGGGCCGGCACCCGCTCTACCGGGAGCTGGTCGGCTCCGGCGACGACGTCGAGTGGAACTTCGAGAAGTTCGTCGTCGCCCCCGACGGCACGGTCGCCGCCCGTTTCTCCCCCGGCACCGCACCCGGCGACGCCGAGCTGATCGCGACGATCGAGAAGCTGCTGCCGCACTGATGAGCATCCACGTGATCGGGGTCGACGCGTACGCGCTCGGCTGGGTCGGCGTCGAGCTGCGCGACGGCGCCTTCGGCCGCGCGATCCTCGCGGCCACCCTCTACGAGATCGTCGCCGGCAGCTCCGGTGCCGCCGTGATCGGTGTGGACATCCCCCTCGGCATGCTCCCGGACCGCTGGCGCGCCGCCGACACCCTCGCCGCGGACCAGCTCGGCCCGCGCCGCGGCAGCGTCTTCCGGGTGCCGCCACGCCCGGTCTGGCAGGAGCCCGACTTCGCCTCCGCCAACCGGCTCTGCCGGGAGCTCACCGGCGCCGGGCTGTCCCGGCAGTCCTGGGCGCTGCGGCCCAAGCTGCTCGAAGCCAACGCCATCTGGGAACGCCATCCCGGGCTGCTCTTCGAGGCCCACCCGGAGCTGTCCTTCCGCACCATGGCCGGCGAACCGCTGGCACACGCCAAGAAGACATGGAGCGGCCAGGCCCGCCGCCGCGAGCTGCTGGCCCGCAACGGCATCGTCCTGCCGGACCGGCTCGGCCCCGCCGGCCAGGCCCCACCCGACGACATCCTGGACGCCGCCGCCGTCGCCTGGACCGCCCACCGCGTCGCCACCGGCTCCGCCCTCTCCCACCCCAGCCCGCCCGAGGAGGAGAACGGCAGCCGCATCGCCATCTGGTATTGAGAAGACCCTTCTCCGGTACGCCGCCGGCGACGGCCTGGACCGCAGCGCGGCCACCGGGCCGGATCCGGCGCTCACCGCCACCCCCGGCCCGCGCTTGCCCGCCCGCTGGACGTCGCGGGCCGTGGCTAAGCTGTGGCCGGCCGGGTCGGCACGGGGCGGGAGGACTGTGGAACAGGACACCACCCTGGCAGCCCGGCTGGACCGCTGGGCCCGGGCCCGGCCGCTGCTGGTGGACGGCTCCCTCGCCGGCGTGATCTGGCTGGTGTTCGGCCTCCCGGGCGTGCTCGTCGGCGGTCCGGCCGGGCTGGTCGTCGCGACCGCGACCATCCTTCCCCTCGCCCTGCGCCGCCGGCAGCCGGTCGCTCTGCTGGTCTGGTCGACCGCGGTCTTCGGGCTCCAGCTCGCGGTGCTGCCCATCCCGCTGCCGGCCAACATCGCCCAGGCGCTGGTGATCTACACGGTCGCCGCACACGTGGCGTCGCTGCCCGTGCGGCTGTGCGCGCTGGCCACGGCGCTGGCCGGGTGTCTGGCCGCCGGCTTCCGGTGGAGCACCGAGCCGGAGTACACCCGCAACGCCCTCGTCATCGCCGTGTTCCTCGCCGTCTTCGCCGGGCTGATCTGGCTGATCGGCAACGTCGTGCGGGGTCGCGAGACCAACATGAGAGCGCTCGGCGAGGCGTACGCGCGGTTGGAGGAGGGCCGGCTGCAGCGCGTGCGGTTCCTGGCCCAGCGGGAGCGGGTCGCGGCCGCCCGGGAGATCCACGACATCGTCGCCCACTCGCTCACCGTCGTCATCGTGCAGGCGGACGGGGCGGAGTACGCCGCCGAGCACGCCCGGCCGTGGGACCGTGCCGATGCCCGCACCGCCCTCGCCACGATCGCCCGGACCGCGCGGACCGCGCTCACCGAGGTGCGCGGCGTCATCGATGTGCTGCGGGACCCCGAAGCGGCGGACGACCCGGGCGGGCCGCCGGTGTGCCTGTCCGATCTGGAGCGGCTCGTCGCCGCGGTCCGGGCCGCCGGGCTGCCCGTCGAGGTCCGCGCCGACCCGGCCGTGTTCGAGCGGGCGCCCGCCGCGGTGCGCTTCGCGGTGCTCCGGGTGGTCCGGGAGTCACTGACGAACGTGCTGAAGCATGCGGGCGCCCGGGCCACGGCACGGGTGGCGGTCGAGTGGACATCGGAGGCGGTGCGGGTGCGCGTCGCCGACGACGGCGCCGGCGCGTCCGGCGTGGCCGTCGACGGGCCGGGTCACGGGCTGGGCGGGATGCGGGAGCGGCTGCGCGCCCTGGACGGTGTGCTGACGGCCGGTCCCCGTCCCGGCGGCGGGTTCGGTGTCGAGGCCGTCGTCCCGGTCGCACCGCCGGGAGCGCGCCGATGAGCCCGTCCCCGCCGATCCGGGTCTTCCTCGTCGACGATCAGGAGCTCGTCCGCGCCGGCTTCGCGATGATCCTCGACGCCACCCCGGATCTGCGGGTGGTCGGGACGGCGGGTGACGGGCAGGCGGCACTCGACGCGCTGCGGCAGCCGGGACACCACGCCGACGTCGTCCTGATGGACATCCGGATGCCCGGCCTCGACGGGGTGGAGACCACCAGACGGCTCCTGTCCTCCGCGAACCCGCCGCGGGTCGTCATGCTGACGACGTTCGACTCCGACGACCTGCTGGTCGACGCGCTGCGCGCCGGCGCGTCCGGATATCTGGTCAAGGACGCCGGCCCCGCCGAGCTGCTGACGGCGATCCGGGCCGCGGCGGCCGGCGAGTCGCCCGTCTCCCCGCGGCTGGTCCGGCGCCTGATCGACTCCTTCGTCCTGGGGGCGCCGAATCCCGCCGCCGGCCGGCCGCCCGCCGCGCCGTCCGCTCTGGCCAGGCTCACCGCCCGCGAGCGGGAGATCCTCGCGGCGATCGGGCTGGGGCTGACCAACACCGAGATCGCCGTACGGCTGCACGTGGCCGAATCCACCGTCAAGACCCACGTCGGCTCGGTGCTGCGCAAACTGGAGGTACGCGACCGGGTGCAGGCTGTCATCCTCGCGCAGTCGCTGGAACCCGCGGACGGCCCGCCCGCGCCCGGCTGACCCCGATCGCGGCAGCGCACGCGGCGGTGCCGAGGAGCACGAACAACCCGGTGTCGCCGCTGAGGTACTCGTCGACCAGCACGGGCTGGTCGGTGGCGATCGGGATGGTCAGCGCGGCGAAGGTGGCATTGTGCGCGAAGTGCGCCAGCACGGCGGGCCACACGCTGCCCGACATGGTCCGCAGGTGGCCAATCAGGAACGAGAAGGCGATCACGGTGCCGCTGAACAGCGTGAGCACCAGGAACCGGTTGCCCTCGCTGTGGTAGTACGGCGTGAGGAGGATGTACGGGAGGTGCCAGCCGATCCAGACCACCCCGACGGTGAGCATCGCCGCCCGTTCGCCCAGGAAGGCGAGCCGCGGTTGCAGGTAACCGCGCCAGCCGATCTCCTCCGCGAACGCCAGGATCGGACCGGCGACGCACAGAGCGAGCAGATCGGCCGGCCACGGCCCCTGCGGGACGACCGGCCGGGCGATGCCGAGCGCGACCGTCGCCGCGGTCGCGAGCAGGCAGACACCCGCGGTGGTGGCGATCGTCAGCGGCCAGTGGCGCAGCCCCAGCCGGCCCATCCCCAGCCGGCGCCAGCCGTCGCGCCGGTAGCCTTCCCGGGTGACGACCAGAAGCATCAGCAGTACGACGAGCAGTGGCGAGAAGGCCAGTATCAGCCCTCCCGCGACGTCGGCGGTGCCGAGGGCGATGCCGAGGGTCAGCAGGACGAAGACGATCGACGCGGTGCGATCGGAGAGCGTGGCGAACACGGAACGGACCTGCTTTCGCTGAGGGTCCGCCCAGTCTCGGCGCGTGCCGGCCCGCCGCCATCCACCCGCGGACGGAACCTCGGCGAGCGGCCGCCCACCGTCTCCGTCCGCGGTACTAGTACCGGCTACTTCGCCTGGTCGGCGATCTCCCGGGCGCGGTCGCGGGCCGCCTCCAAGGCGCCCATCAGGGCCGCGCGGACGCCGTGCTTCTCCAGCTCGTGGATGGCGGCGATGGTCGTGCCCGCCGGGGAGGTGACCGCCTCGCGGAGCTTGACCGGGTGCTCGCCGGAGTCACGCAGCATCACCGCCGAGCCGAGGGCGGTCTGCACGACCAGCTCGTGCGCGGTCTGCCGCGGCAGACCGAGCAGGACACCTGCGTCGATCATGGCTTCGACGATCAGATAGAAGTAGGCCGGGCCGGAGCCGGAGATCGCCGTGACCGCGTCCTGCTGGTACTCCGGCACCCGGACCGTCCGGCCGAGCGGCGCGAACATCTCCTCGGCGACGGCCAGGTGCGCGTCGGTGGCGTGGGCGCCCGCGGAGATCGCGGTCATCGCCTCGTCGACGAGCGCCGGCGTGTTCGTCATGACCCGCACGACCGGGGTGCCCTCGGGCAGCCGGGCGGCGAAGAACGCGGTGGGCAGGCCGGCGCAGAGCGACACGACGAGCGTGCCGGCGGGCACCCGGCCACCGATGTCGTCGAGAACAGCGCCGGCGTCCTGCGGTTTGACCCCGATCGCCAGGATGTCGGCGTTCCGCACCGCGGTGGCGTTGTCGACGACGGCGACACCGTAGCGCTCGGCGAGCTCGGCGCCGCGGGCCTCACGGCGGGTGGTGACCAGCAGCCGGTCGGGGGGCCAGCCGGAGCGCAGCAGCCCGGACAGGACCGTCTCGCCCATCTTGCCGGCTCCGATGACCGCGACGATGTGCTTGGGCAACGCAGACTCCTCGACGGCGCCGCAGCCCCGCCGCGACGGCAGAGAACGCTGCCACCGGCCGCCCCGGAACAGCGCAGAAAAGGACAAGCCGGCCCGCGCTGCTCTTCCGGATGACCCGGGACAGCAGCGCGAACCAGCCGACGACCCGGACGGGTCAGCTGCCGAAGAAGACCTCGGCCTCTTCGTAACGCTCGAGCGGAACGGTCTTCAGCTCGCCGGTGCCCTCGATCAGCGGGATCCGGACGACGTCGGTGCCGCGCAGCGCCACCATCTTGCCGAAGTCGCCCTCGTGCACGGCGTCGATCGCCTGCAGGCCGAAACGGGTCGACAGGACCCGGTCGAACGCGGTCGGGGTGCCACCGCGCTGGATGTGACCGAGGACGACCGTACGAGCCTCCTTGCCGGTCTTCTCCTCCAGCTGCTCGGCCAGCCACTGGCCGATGCCGCCGAGGCGGACGTGACCGAAGCTGTCCAGCTCCTGGTTGTGCAGGACCATCTGGCCGTCGAGCGGCTGAGCGCCCTCGGCGACGACGACGATCGGCGCGTACTCGACCTGGAAGCGCTTGGTCACGTACGTCGCGACCTGCTCGACGTCGAACTGGCGCTCCGGCAGCAGGATGACGTTGGCGCCACCGGCGAGGCCGGCGTGCAGCGCGATCCAGCCGGCGTGCCGGCCCATGACCTCGACGACCAGGGTGCGGTGGTGCGACTCGGCGGTGGTGTGCAGCCGGTCGATGGCCTCCATCGCGATGTTGACCGCGGTGTCGAAGCCGAAGGTGTAGTCGGTGCCGTTCAGGTCGTTGTCGATGGTCTTCGGCACGCCGACCACGTTGACGCCCAGCTCGGCCAGCTTGGTGGCGACACCCAGGGTGTCCTCGCCGCCGATCGCGACGAGCGCGTCGACGCCCTGCTCGGCCAGGTTGGCCTTGATCTTCTCGACGCCACCCTCGATCTTGAACGGGTTGGTGCGCGAGGAGCCGAGGATGGTGCCGCCGCGGGGCAGGATGCCACGGACCTCAGCGATGCCGAGCGGCTTGGTCAGACCCTCCAGCGGGCCCTTCCAGCCGTCGCGGAATCCGACGAACTCGTGACCGTAAGCGGACACACCCTTACGGACGACGGCACGGATGACCGCGTTGAGACCGGGGCAGTCGCCGCCACCGGTGAGCACGCCGATACGCATTTTTCTTCCCCCTGGATCGGGTAGCGAGATGCGGATAGCCCGTCGAGGCCCCAGGAGACTTCTTTCATCGGCTGCGTTGCCGGTCCGGGGCGGGGCCGCACACCCGGCACTCTAGTCGCCGCCCCGATCCCGGTGGAACTCGGCCTCTAAAGCCTGACGGTTTCGTTCTCGCCAGCGTCCGGCGTCTTTCCGGTAACAGCCGCCTTCGCGTACCCGAGGAGAGTGACGACCTTGGAACTGTGCGCCGCCTCCCAGTACTCCGCGGTCTCCGCGTTCACCTTGACCAGGGTCAGGTTCGGCGTCTCCAGGCCGGCCGGGAACCACGCCTTCAGGAACGGGTTCCACAGCCGCTCCGCCTGGGCCCGGTCCTGCACGTGCGCCGCCGTACCGGAGATCGAGATCCAGTTGTTGTGCTTGGAGTCGCTGAACGCGACGTTCACCTGCGGGTGCACCCCGATCTGCGCGACCAGGTCGGAGTCCGCGTAGGTGAAGAACCACAGGTCCCCGTCGAACTCCACGTCCTGCACCGCCATCGGCCGGCTGACGTGCTTGCCGTCCTCGGTCATCGTGGTCAGCATGGCGATCTTCGCGTCCGCCACCAGCGCCTTCACCTTGTCCCGTCGCTCTTGATCCGTCGCGGTCATGTCGCCTCCTCGGGTCCGGTTTCCGTCCCGTCCCACTTACCCCACCACCCCCACGGCAACCCGAGATCCACTTCTTGCGGCGTACGGGGCCCGCGCCCCGGCCGCGCGACCCCGCGGCGGGAGGCGGCCCGGCGGTGGCGAGTGGCCGGGTCAGATCAGTGACTCGAGGGCGCCGATGGCCTCGGCGTCGGGGCCGAGGGCCGCCGGGACCACGGTCAGGCCGGCGACGGCGGAGGGTGAGCAGTGCCGTTGCAGGGCTTCGCGGACGCCGTCGACCACGAACTCGCCGGGTGCCAGGAAACGGCCGCCGACCACGACCACGGACGGGTTGAAGACCGAGACCAGCGGGGTCACCGCACGGCCGATCAGACGGCCCGCGTCGAGCAGGGCCCGCCGGATCGGCCGGTCGCCGTTCGCGGCGAGGTCGAGCAGCCGGTCCTCGGAGGGCGGGCCCGGGGCGGGACGGCGGTCCAGCAGGGCGGCGAAGTACTCCGGGGTGAGGAACGCCCGCAGGCAGCCACGCCGCCCGCACCCGCAGAACGGCCCCATCTCCCGGACGTTGAGGTGCCCGACCTCGCCGGCGTAGCCGATCGCCCCGCTGTACATCCGCCCGCCCGCCACGAGGCCGCCGCTGAGGTACTGGTCGGCGCTGAGGAAGAGGATGTCCCGGGCGCCCCGGCCGGCACCGCGCCGAACCTCGGCCAGCGCCCCGAGATGCCCGTTGTTGGCCACCTGGACCGGGCACCCGAGAACCGCCGAGATCTCCTCGCCCGGCGAGTAACCGGAGAACATCGTCAGCACGCTGCGGGCCCCGAACTGCCCGGTGACCGGGTGCACCGGCGCGGGCACGCTGACCGCGACCCGGGTGTCCGCCCCGATCCGGTCCCCGTGCTGTTCCAGCAGTTCCCGCACGAACCCGCCGGCTTCCCGCATCATCGGCCGCGCGTCGTGGGCGAGCGGGACGGCCCGGAAACCGTCGTACCGGATCTCGCCCGAACCGTCGGCCACCAGCACCCGGATCCCGGGCCCCTGGAACGCCAGCCCGACCAGCAGCGCCTCCGGCGCGGCCAGCCGGAAATGCGGCGACGGCCGTCCCGCCCGGGGTTCCGCCGGAGCGCACCGCTCGACGATCCCGTCCCGGCACAGCCCGGCCAGCAGATCCGCCACCGCCGCCCGCGGCAGTCGCGTGATCTTCACCAGATCGCTTCGCGCGGTCGCCCCGCGCCCCCGCAGCGCCTCCACGAGGATGTCCCGCCGCACGGCCCGTTCCCTGCGCCCGAGCACTCCGGCCCCCGCCCCGCCCTCACCCGGGCGGGCGTCCGCCGGCGACCCCGCCTGATCGGAGGTGGTGGGGCCGGTGCTCCGGGCGAGGGTTCGGCTGCCGCGGGCGGCCGGGGTGGCGCGGAGGCCGGACCAGAGGGCGCCGAGCAGGGCGGCCCGGTCGCCCAGGGTGGCGGCGTGGATCTCGGTGGTGGCGGCGACCTCGGGCTGGGCGTAGCGGGTGAGGGCTTCGCGGACCGCGGTGACGATCGGGCCGTCCGGATCGACCAAGGGGCCGTCGAGGATGACGAGGGACGGGTTGACGGTGTTGGCGACATCGGCGAGGACCCGGCCGATCATGCGACCGGCGTCGGCGAGGATCCGTTCGACGGCGGTGTCGGAGCGGGCCAGTTCGACGGCGCGGGCGGCGCTGACCGGCTCGCCCAGGGTGTGCCCGACAGCGGTCAGGATGGCGGGGACGGCGGCGATCGTCTCCAGGCAGCCACGGTTGCCGCAGCGGCACAGCGGGCCGATCTCGTCCATCTGGACGTGCCCGATCCGGCCGGCCGCGCCGGTTCCCCCGTGGTGCAGCACCCCGCCGAGCAGCAGGCCGCAGGTGATCGCGGCATCGATCCGCAGGTGGCAGACGTCGGCGTGACCGGCCGCGATGCCGTAGCCCCGTTCGCCGAGAAGGCTCAGTTCGGCGGTGTTCCGCACCATGACCCGGCGGCCGAGACGCCGCTGCAGTTCCGCGCCGATCACGGCGGCGTCCACGGTCGCGCCGAGGACGGTGGACCAGACGCGGCCGCCGATGTCGGTGGAGCATGCGGTGATCAGGGTGGTGAGGGTGTCGAGGCCGGGGTCGGGGCGGTGGCGTTCGGAGCGGATGGCGCCGGTGAGGTCGGCTGCCGCCACCCGTACCCCCTCGGGGGTGAGAAGCGCGCCCACCACCCCGCCCGCCGCCACGCCGAGGGTGATGGACCGGGCCGGACGTCCGGCCCGGGCGCCGTCGGCGACGGCCGCCTCCTCGGCCAGCAGCCCGGCCGTGAGCAGTTCGGTGACCAGGGCGTCGACCGTCATCCGGGCCATCCCGGTGCGGCGGGTCAGGTCAGCCCGGCTGATCCGCCCGGTCTCGCGCACCACCGCCAGGAGCAGATCCCGGCGGACCTGATGTACGCGACGACCGGCCATCGGGCCAGTTTTGCCGAAGCTGGACATAATTTCCGGGGGACTGCGACCCCGGTCACACGCAGTACCGGGCAAATCCGGCGCGAGTAAGGCGAGACACCGGCGAATCATGGCCGTGAGCAGGCCCTTCAGGCTCTGGTTCGGCACGCTTCGGATCGATACCTTCAGTGAAACAAGGCGTTAACAAACACCGGAGCCGGCCCGGTGACTCTCCCCCTTTTTCTCTCGAGGTGTGCGATGACGACTGTCCAACCCCGTCCGCCGGCCACCGTCCCGACCGCTCCGAACGCGCCGACGCGACTGATCGTCGCGATGGCGCTGGCTCAGCTGGGCGCGTACCTGACGATCCTCACGCCGGTCGTGGTCACCATGTCGATCCGGGTCGCGCAGATCGCCCCGGACGACAAGGCCGCCGCCCTCGGCACCGTCCTGTCCGTCGGGGCCGTGCTCGCGCTGATCGGCAACCCGTTCTTCGGCGCCATGTCCGACCGCACCACCTCCCGGTTCGGCCGGCGGCGGCCGTGGCTGCTCGGCGGCATGCTCGCCGGGTTCGCCGGCCTGCTGGTGGTCGCGCTCGGCGGCAGTGTCCCGGTCCTCACCGCCGGGTGGGCGCTGGCCCAGCTCGGGGTCAACGCGACGCTGTCCACGCTGACCGCGCTGCTGCCCGACCAGATCCCCGCCCGCCAGCGGGGCCGGGTCAGCGGCATCCTCGGCCTGATGACCTCGGTGGCCATCCTGCTCGGCAGCGCGATGGCGGCGGCCCTGGCCGGGAACGCGCTTCTGATGTTCGCGGTGCCGTCCGCGATCGGCGTCGCCACGGTGGCGCTGCTGGTGACGATCCTGAAGGACCGGCCGGCCGAGAAGGGACACTTCGCCCCGTACCGGTTCAAGGAGTTCCTGAGCACCTTCTACGTCAGCCCGCGCCGGCACCCGGACTTCGTCTGGAACATCATCAGCCGCTTCCTGATCTGGATGGGCCTCGCCAGCGTCACCACGTACCAGGCGTACCTGCTGATCGACCGGTTCGGGTACACCACCGACAACGTCGCCAACGGCATCCTGGTCGCCACCCTGATCAGCACGGTCGGCCTGGTCGTCGGCTCGTCGGCCGGCGGCCTGCTCTCCGACCGCACCGGCCGGCGCAAGCCGTTCGTCCTCGGCTCCGGCATCGTCGTCGCCGTCGCCCTGGCGGTGATCGCGTACGCCGGCACCTTCCCGGTCTTCCTCGCCGCGGTGCTGCTCTTCGGCCTGGGCCAGGGCGTCTACCTCGCGGTCGACCTGGCGCTCGCCACCGACGTGCTGCCGGACCCGGACGACGCCGCCAAGGACATGGGCGTGCTCAACATCGCCAACGCGCTGCCGCAGTCGCTGGTGCCGATCCTGGCCGCGCCGATCCTCGCGATCGGTGGCGGGGACGCCAACTACAGCGCGCTGTTCCTGGCCGGTGCGGTCGTCGCCGTCGCCGGGTCGCTGCTGGTCCGCATGGTCCGCGGCGCCCGCTGACCCCGCTCCCCCGCTCGCCGGGCGCCCGGCCGTCCCGGGCGCCCGGCCCTCTTCTCGAAGGAACGCACGATGCACCCGTACCAGAACCCCGCTCTTCCGATCGAGGACCGGGTCTCCGACCTGCTCTCCCGCCTCACCCTGGCGGAGAAGGCGGGCCTGATGTTCCACACGATGATCGCGGTGAACCCGGACGGCACGATCGCCGACGGGAACCCGATGATCCCGTCCGCGTCGTCACTCCTGCGCGACAAGTTGATCAACCACGTCAACATCCTGACGTTCGCCCCGGTGCCGCCGGAGCGCCTCGCCGCCTGGCACAACCGGATCCAGGAGATCGCGGCGGGCGTCGGGCACGGCATCCCGGTCACCGTCTCCAGCGATCCTCGCCACGGTGTGATCGACAACCCCGCGGCCTCCGCCGCGGCGGGCGGCTTCTCCGCCTGGCCGGAGCCGATCGGCCTGGGCGCCACCAAGGACCCTTCGCTGGTACGGGGATTCGCCGACATCGTCCGGCAGGAGTACCTGGCCACCGGCATCCGGGTGGCCCTGCACCCGATGGCCGACCTCGCCACCGAGCCGCGCTGGGCCCGGATCAACGGCACCCTCGGCTCGGACGCCGACACGGTCTCCGCGCTGATCCGCGAGTACGTGCTCGGCCTGCAGGGTGACGCGCTCGGCCCGGACTCGGTGGCGGCGATGGTCAAGCACTTCCCCGGCGCCGGGCCGCAGAAGGACGGCGAGGACGCGCATTTCGCGTACGGGCGGGAGCAGGTGTATCCGGGCGGCATGTGGGACTACCACCTGAAGCCGTTCGAGGCCGCGTTCGAGGCCGGGGCCGCGCAGGTGATGCCGTACTACGGGATGCCCGTCGACACCGAACACGAGGAGGTCGGCTTCGGCTTCAACGCCGGTGTGATCGAGGGCCTGCTGCGGCAGCGGTACGGCTTCGACGGCGTGATCTGCACCGACTGGGGCCTGGTCAGCGACGCCGTGATCATGGGCACCGACATGCCGGCCCGCGCCTGGGGCGTCGAGCACCTGGACCGGCACGCCCGCGTCCTGAGGATCCTGGAGGCCGGCGCCGACCAGCTCGGCGGCGAACACTGCCCGGAACTGATCATCGACCTGGTCGCCGACGGCCGCCTCCCGGAGTCCCGGGTCGACGTCTCGGCCCGCCGGATCCTGCGCGACAAGTTCCGGCTCGGCCTCTTCGACGACCGCCGTTTCGTGGACCCGGCAGCCGCCGCCCGGATCGCCGGGCAGCCCGCTTTCCGGTCGGCCGGCCTCACCGCCCAGCGCGACTCCATCGTCGTCCTCACCGACCGCCCCGTCCTGGCCGCCGTCCCGGGCTCCGGCATCGCCGCGCCGGTCCTTCCGCTGGCCGAGGGGATCTCGGTATATCTGGACGGAGTCGACCCGGTGATCGCGGCCGGCTACGCCAAGGTCGTCGACGATCCGGCGTCGGCCGACGTGGCGATCGTCCGGCGGGCCGCCCCGTACGACCCGCGCGGTGTCGGTTTCGAGGCGTTCTTCCACGCCGGGCGCCTGGAGTGGACCGACGAGGAACTGGCCCCGGTGCTGGAGCTCACCGCCACCCTGCCGACCGTGGTCGACGTGTGGCTGGACCGTCCCGCCGTCCTGACGCCCTTCGCGGGCAGAGCGGCGGCGCTCACCGGCAGCTTCGGCTCCAGCGACGAGGCGCTGCTGGACGTCCTGTTCGGCCGTGCCCCGTCGAGGGGCACCCTGCCGTTCGAACTGCCGTCCTCGATGGCCGCGGTCGAGGCGTCGCGCGAGGACGTTCCGAACGACTCGGCCGACCCGCTCTTCCCCTACGGTCACGGCCTCCCTCTGAGCTGATCCCCGCTCTGGCCCCACCGGCGTGTGGTCCGGGTGCGACCCACACGCCGGTGGGGTGACCGTGACCATCGCCTTCAGCCCGGCGGCCGCGCTTCGGCCCGGTGCCGCCGCCACCCCGCGCGGAGGTCCGGGGACGGCATGGTTCTTCGGGACGGCTCCGGGCGTACCAGCGAAGGTTGTGCGGAACCGCGCGGCGAAGCGTCCCGCAACAGCCGGGGAAAGCGGAAGGCCCGGCCACCTGGGGCGGCCGGGCCTTGCGGGCGTGCGGAGGTCAGTGGGCCATGGCGGGCGGGGCGTCGGGGTCGACGTCGAGCGGCCCGGCGCGGAAGAGGACCGCGGCGACCACGGCGGCGAGCAGGAAGAAGCCGGCCGACCACCAGAACACCGTGTGGTAGCTCTCCAGCGCGGCCTGCGCCTGGACCAGCGGGGACGGCTCCTTGCCGACCATGTGATCGGCAGCGGCGGTGGCGGCGAACGAGCTGAGCAGGGCGGTGCCGATGGAACCGCCGATCTGCTGCACCGTGTTGATCATCGCGGAGGCGACGCCGGCGTCCCGGTGCTCGACGCCGGAGGTGGCGGCGTTCTGGGTGGGCGCGAAGACCAGACCGAGACCGAGGCCGACGACGATCAGGCCGGGCAGGACGCCGGTGGCGTACGAGGAGTCGAGCTCGAGGCGGGTCAGCAGGACCATGCCGCCGGCGGCGATCAGGGCGCCGAGCGGGACCAGCGGGCGCGGGCCGATCCTCGGGGTGAGGATCGAGCCGGCGGTGGTGGCGGTGAGCATGATCCCGGCGAGCATCGGCAGGAAGGCGAGACCGGTCTCGACCGGGGTGAAGCCGAGGATGCCGGCCAGGTAGTAGGTGAGGAAGAGGAAGATGCCGAACATGCCGGCGCCGGCGATCGCGACCGAGGCGTACGCGCCACCGCGGTTGCGGTCCAGGACGACGCGCAGCGGCAGCAGCGGGTGCTCGGCCTTGCGCTCGATCAGCACGAAAACGGTGAGCAGGACCAGGCCGGCGATGATCGGGCCGAGGGTCATCGCGTCGGTCCAGCCGTCGGTCTCGGCGTTGGCCAGGCCGAAGACCAGCGCGACCAGGCCGGCCACGGCGGTGATGGTGCCGGGCACGTCGATCCGGCCATGGGCGGGGACCGGTTCGTCGCGCAGCTTCAGGAAGGCGCCGGCCACGGCGATCGCGGCGATCACCAGGTTGACGTAGAGGCACCAGCGCCAGGAGACGTACTCGGTGAGGACGCCGCCGAGCAGCAGGCCGATGCCGCCGCCGGCGCCGGAGATGGCGCCGAAGATGCCGAACGCCTTGCCGCGCTCGGCGGGCTCGGTGAACGTGGTGGACAGCAGCGACAGCGCGGCGGGGGCGAGCGCGGCGCCGAAGACGCCCTGCAGGGCGCGGGCCACGATGAGCAGCTCCAGGCTGCCGGCGGCGCCACCGAGCGCGGAGGCCAGGGCGAAGCCGATCAGGCCGATGACGAACATCCGCTTGCGGCCGAAGAAGTCGGAGAGCCGGCCGCCGAGCAGCAGCAGGCTGCCGAAGGCGAGGGCGTAACCGGTGACCACCCACTGCCGGCCGTGGTCGTCGAAGCCGATGTCGGCCTGGGCGGTGGGCAGCGCGATGTTCACGATCGTGGCATCCAGCACGACCATGAGCTGCGCCAGGGCGAGCACCACGAGGGCCCACCAGCGGCCCGCCTCACGTCCGGTGGCCGGCGGCCGATCAATAACGGTGCTGCTCATGCGGGGAGCCTTCCGGAGCTAAGTTGAGGTACGTCCTCCACTTCGGCAGGCTAGCAGGGTAAGTTGAGGAATCACCTCCACTTACTTGTACCCTTGGCCACATGGCCCTGCGACGTGATGCGCAACGCAACCGGGAGCGGATCCTGCGCGCCGCCCACGAGGTCTTCGCGGCCCGCGGGTTCGCGGCCACCCTCGACGACGTGGCCCATCACGCCGGAGTCGGGATCGGCACCGTCTACCGGCGCTTCCCCACCAAGGAGGAGCTGATCGAGGCGGTCTTCACCGATCGCCTGGAAGACCTGGTGACCCTGGCCGAGGAGGCGCTCGCCGCCCCGTCGGCCTGGGAGGGCCTGACCGGCTTCCTGCGGACGTCGGCGCGCTGGCACGCGGCCGACCGCGGGCTGCGCGACGCCGCGCTGAGCATGGACGAGCAGCATTTCAAGAAGGCCGGCGAGCAGATCGTGCCGCTGCTGGAGCAGATCATGGAGCGCGCGCACGCCGAGGGCACGCTCCGGGCGGACGCCGGGTTCCAGGACTTCCCGATCATCATGGCGATGGTGACCGAGATGGCCCAGCACAGCGAGGGATGCCGGCCGGGCCTCTACGAGCGTTACCTGGAGCTGATGATCGACGGCCTGCGGGCGCGGCCCGGCAACGGCTCGCTGGGAGCCGCGCCGACCGGCACCGACATCCGCGCCGTCATGCGCGAATGCGTGCCGCCGATCAAGCCTGCGCCGCGGTCATAGCGTTCCACCGGGCCAGGTTGTGCCGGGCGTCGACCAGGGCGTCGTGCCGTCCGGCCATCTCCGGCAGGTGCGGGCGGCCCAGGTCGTCCCAGCGCTGCCGCAGGTCCTTGGTGAACCGGGGGATCTCCCGGGGCAGGGCCGGCATCGCGCCCCAGAGCTGGGCGAGCGCGACGTGGTCGTACGCCGCGTACCAGGCCCAGAGCTCCATCTGCTCGCCGCGCCCGCGGATCGGCTCGGCGAGGAACTCGTAGAGGTCGTCGCGGATCCGCTCCCGGCTGCGCCAGGCCTTGTCGGACGGTGAGGGCAGTTTGTCGAGGACGTTGCGGCGCACCCAGGGCACGGCCTTGGAGTCGTCGAACTCGGTGCTGACCGCGTAGAACTCGCGGCCGAACTCGTCGACGACACCGATCGAGACCAGATCGACGGTCCGGCCGTCCTCGATGAATTCGCAGTCGTAGAAATAGCGGTATGGCATCGCCGTCCATCCTCGCCCATCGTCATCCGGGCATGGACTCCAGGGCCTCCCTGGCCGAGGTCAGCGTCTCCGGGCACCCCCGGCGCGCGGCACTGTCGGCAAGCATCGCCCACCGCAGTCTCAGCAGCACGGGCAGGGCGGCGTCCAGTTCGTCGGCGCCGACCGGCCCGGTCGCACGGTAGCCGTCGAGCAACTCGGCGCAGCGTTCCGGCCCGCCGGCGTAGGCCACCGCGGCGGCCACGTCGTAGACCAGCGGGCCGGTGCCGCTCGCCCCGCAGTGCAGCAGCCCGGTCCGCCCGGTCGCCGGGTCCAGCACGAACGCCCCCGGCTCCGGATCGCCGTGCAGCACCCCGTAGGTGAGCTGGTCGGTCACGGTGAGCCGGGTGGTCGCGACGACCGCGGCGCGGAGCCAGGGCGCGGCTGCCGGATGGGCGGTGGCCGGGGCGGGCAGCCGCCAGGGACGCAGGCCGGGGTGCCGGAAATCCCGGAGGGCCTGGTGTACGACGCCCAGGCGCTCGCCCCACCACTGCTGGTCGATCGGGTCCCGGCCGCTCAGGCGGCGGCCCGGGATCCGGCGCAGAACGGCGGCCGCCCCGTCCGGCGTCGCCACGGTCAGCGCGCCGCCGAGGGTCCGGACGGGTTCCCCGGCGGCGATCCGGGTGCCACGCAGGTGCAGCGCCGCCGCCAGGCCGGCCTCCAGGGGCTGCCGGGACGCGGTCTCGGCGAGCAGCAGCAGATGCGGTTCACCGCCCGTGGTGAACTCCCAGCCCCGCGACATCAGGGTCAGCGGCAGCCCGGTCATTCCGGACGGGACGAGGTGCCACTGGTCCCGTAGGAGCGATCGAAGGAAGTCATCATCCGGCATCGCGGGATTATCTCGACACAAGCCGCCAAAGCGACGGACAGCGAGGGCGATAGTCACTCAGAGAGATTGACGGTTTACAGAACGCTATCGAAGGGACATGATCGTACGAGGACTGCTTCGATGTCCGTTTTGAAAATGGCGTTCGAGGCACGCTTCGTGCTAAGAGTGATCGTTCGCGTCGTGGGGCCGGCGCCGGGCCACGTCCGACGCGGTCCCCACCGGGGGAGGGATAGCGCCGTGGACCATCGCATGCCGGATCCCGGCGACGCCTTAACCGGCGTGGACATGTTCGCCGGGCTGGAGCCGGAGGTTCGCCAGCGCGTCATCGCCGCTGCCGTCCCACGGCACTACCGCAAGGGCCAGATCATCTTCGTCGAGCACGACCCCGGCGACTCGCTGATCATCATGAAGCGGGGCGCCGTCGCCGTGTTCCGGACCGCGCCGACCGGTGAGCGTGCGGTCCTCACCGTGGTCCGCCCGCCCGACGTGCTCGGCGAGGTGTCCCTGCTGGACGCCTCGACCCGCAGCGCCTCGGCCGAGGCCATCGAGGACTCACAGGCGCTCTCGCTGTCCCGGGTCGCCTTCATGGAGCTGGTCCACTCCAACCCGCGCATCCTGGACGCGGTGATGCGCTCGGTCGGCGGCCTGATCCGCCGGCTCACCGAGCAGAACGCCGATCACGTCTTCCTCGACCTGCCCGGCCGGGTCGCGAAGACCCTGGTCCGGCTCTCCGGCGAGAGCCAGGCGCCGATGATCACCATCGAGCTCAACCAGAGCCAGCTCGCCGAGATGGCCGGCGGCTCCCGGCAGAGCGTCAACCAGGCGATCGGCTCCTTCGCGAGCCGGGGCTGGCTGCGCACCGAGGGCCGGCGCATCGTCGTCACCGACGTGCAGGCCCTCCGCCGCCGCGCGGGGATGCAGGGCTAGGCGGCCGCCTTCAGCGTCGAGGCGTAGACGTCGACGTACTCGCGGCCGGACAGGGCCATCAGCTCGTACATGATCTCGTCGGTGATGGCCCGCTCGACGAAACGGTCGCCCTTCTGATCGGCGTACCGGGAGAAGTCGAGCGGCTCGCCGATCCGGATCCGGACCCGCTTCACCGCCGGGATCAGCGTGCCGGTCGGCTGGATCTCGTCGGTGTTCAGCAGCGCCACCGGCACGACCGGGGCGCCGCTCTCCAGCGCCAGCCGGGCCACCCCGGTCTTGCCGCGGTACAGCCGCCCGTCGGGCGAGCGGGTGCCCTCCGGGTAGATGCCGGCGATGTCGCCCTGGCGCAGCACGCGCAGCAGCGTGTCCAGAGCCGCCTGGGCCGCCTGTCCGCCCGAACGGTCCACCGGGATGGTCCCCGCGCCGGTGAAGAACATCCGGGAGAACCAGCCCTTGATCCCCTTGCCGGTGAAGTATTCGGCCTTGGCGACGAAGGTCACTTTCCGCTTCATGATCAGAGGGGTGAAGATCGAGTCGGAGAACGAGAGGTGGTTGCAGGCCAGGATCACCGGGCCGGAGCGGGGCACGTTCCGCAAGCCCTCCACCTTGGGGCGGAAGACCAGTCTCAGCAGCGGCCCGAGGACCACCAACTTCAGCAGCCAGTAGAACACTGACGTCCTTTCGACGGATGCCACCGGGCGTCCGGGGCGACAGGAAGCGTACGAAGCGGGGGCGGCGCGTCACAACGCACTCCCGCAACAGGCGCCTGCCGTGTCACCATTCAAGGCACGGTCGGGCGAGGGGGTGTGCATCGGTGACAGCGGGTGGCGCCCGTCGTGGGCGGCGCGACAATGGGCTTGACGCCGCCGACTACGCGGCGGCGGGAGATGTGGATCCTCGGATCGGCGAGCATCTGCTCGACGTTCTGGCAGCCGGCGGCATCGCCGCCTACCTGCAACCGACCGCCGATCTGAACCCGATCCTGCGGGCGACCACGTTGCCCGCACGGCCGATCGACCGGCTGTTCGTGGACCGGGCGCACCTGGAGACCGCCAAGGAGCACCTGCAGAAGGTGACCGGCGGCGCACCGCCCACCCCACCGTCGCCGCCGGCGCCGGCGCCCCGGCCGCAGGCCGAGGTGGACGCCGAGTGGGCCAAGATCGTCGCCGGGTTCCACACCACGGTCGACGCGTCGACGCCACCGTGGCCGGCCGCTGAGGACACCCCGCGCCAGGAGCCGGCCCGGCCGGTCACCGAGGAGGGCACGCCGCACAACCGCCGGCGCACCGACCCCCCGGACGAGCCCTCGATCCTCTACGGACTGGACACGTTCGGCGGCGACCTGCCGCCCGACGAGGCCGACGAGGAGGAGCGCTACATCCCGCCGCCTCCCCCGCCGCTGCCACGCATCTCGAAATACGCGGTCACCGGCGTGCTGGGGGTGGTGGCCGGCCTGGTGCTGTTCCTGTGCCCGTGGTTGCTGCCGATCGACTCGTTCACGGTCACGCTGCTGGGCTTCGCCGCGATCGTCGGCGGGGCGGGCACCCTGGTCTGGCGCCTACGCTCGGGCGACGAGGACGACGAGGACGACGACGGCGCCGTCGTATAGACAGAGGTCGGTGTCGCCGCAGTAACCTAAAGTGATGCGTCAGAGTTCGCTCGTCGTCATCGCCAATCGCCTGCCCCTGGATGACAGCACCGCTCCGGACGGAGCCTGTGAGTGGCGCCGCAGTCCCGGCGGCCTGGCCAGCGCCCTGCACGCGATCCTGGAGCAGACCCCGGCCACGTGGGTCGGCTGGGGCGGCGGAATGGGCCCGGCGCCGGCCCTGCCCGATGTCGGCAGCCTGCGGTTACGGCCCGTGCCACTGACCGGGGACGAGCTGCGGGGCTATTACGAGGGGTTCGCCAACTCGACCCTGTGGCCGCTCTACCACGACGCGGTGCAGCAGCCGACCTTCGACCGGGGCTGGTGGGAGACGTACCGGGCGGTCAACCGGCGGTTCGCCGAGGCCGCCGCCGAGGTGGCCGAGCCGGGCGCCGCCGTCTGGGTGCAGGACTACCACCTCCAGCTCGTCCCGGGGATGCTCCGCGACCTACGGCCGGACCTGCTGATCGGGTTCTTCATGCACGTGCCGTTCCCGCCGCCGGAGCTCTACATGCAGCTGCCCCGGCGCGTCGAGCTGCTGCGCGGGATGCTCGGGGCCGACCTGGTCGGCTTCCAGCGCGAGCAGGCCGCCCACAACGTCGCCCAGCTGGCGCAGAAACTGCTCGGGGCCCGGGCCACCGACGACGCCATCACCGTCGACGGGCGGACCGTGCGGACCGGCGCGTTCCCGGTCTCCATCGACGTCGCCGAGATGCGGGCGCTGGCCACCCGGCCGGACGTGGTCAGTCAGGCCGAACAGCTGCGGCACAGCCTGGGCGAGCCGAAACGGGTGCTGCTCAGCGTGGACCGCCTCGACTACACCAAGGGCATCGAACACCGGCTCACGGCCTACAGCGAGCTGCTGCGCGACGGGTTCGTGAAGGTGCGGGACACCGTGATGGTGCAGGTGGCGGTGCCCAGCCGGGAACGGGTGGAGAGCTATCAGGGCCTGCGTGACCGGATCGAGGGAGAGGTCGGCCGGATCAACGGCGAGTACGGCCGGGTCGGCGAGCCCGCCATCCACTACCTGAATCAGCCGTTCACCCGCTCCCAGCTCGCCGCCCTCTACCGGACCGCCGACGTGATGGTGGTGACCCCGCTGCGCGACGGGATGAACCTGGTCGCCAAGGAGTTCGTGGCGGCCCGCGAGGACGGCGCGGGAGCCCTGGTGCTCAGCGAGTTCGCCGGGGCCGCCGCCGAACTGGAACAGGCCTTCCTGGTGAACCCGCACGACGTCGACGGGCTCAAGGACACCCTGCTGCAGGCGATGGAGGCGGACAGCGCCGACCTGACCGCCCGGATGACCGCGATGCGCCGGCACCTGGCCACCCACGACATCATGGCGTGGGCGCGGGCCTACCTGAGCGCGCTCGACCACACCGGACGGCTGGCGGACCGGCTCACAGCTCCTTGAGCAGCCAGTCCAGGATCGCGTCGATCGGCTCGGCCCAGCTCGTCTCCAGCATCAGGTCGTGGCCCATGCCGGGGAAGAGCAGGGGCGCGACCCCGTACCGGGCGGCGGCGCGGTCCAGGGCGGGCCGGGTCACCACAGAATCGTCCGGGCTGCCCACGACGAGCATCGGCGGGCCGCCGACCGGGTCCGGCAGCCGGACCCGCCCGGCCGGCGGGATCCGGCCCGCCAGCACCGGAGCGACCAGGACCGCCGCGCGGGCCGGGTAACGGCCCAGCGCCCCGGCCACCACCCGGCCGCCGGTCCCGTGACCGATCAGCACCGTCCGGCGGGGTAACCCGGCCGCCACCTGCACCACGTCGTGAACCCGGGCACGCAGGTCGCCGCCGGGCCGCGGGGTCACGGCGTGGGACGGGAAGCCGCGGCCCGCCGCATGGCCGAGCCAGTGCTCGGCGAACACCGCGGCGCCGTGGCCGTGGCCGGGCACGAACAGCAGCGGCGGGCGGCCCGCGTCGTCGTCCGGCAGCCTCGAGACGACCTCGCGGTCCGCGGCGGGCACCGGGTCGGACCAGTCCTCGTACCGAAGGATCTCACTCATCTCGGCCGGCCCCCTCTCGCCGAAGATCGGCGATCCGAACCGTGGCGGCCGGAACTTCCGTCGTTCGCTCATGCCGCCATCCGGGCCAGAAGGCTCTCGACGGCACGCAGGTAGTCCACGTGACCGACCTCGAACCAGTGCCGCCGGGTGGGGATCACCGGACGCCGTGACCAGGACGCCGGCGGGCGCTGCGACTCCTCGCGCTGCACGGCGGCGGCCTTCTCCGGGTCGGTGACGCGCAGCCGCAGCCAGCGGGCCACCGCGACGCTCTGCCAGTGCGCGAGGGGGAAGATCCCGCTGTCCGGCTGCACCAGGCCGACCACCGCGAGCGTCGGGTGCCGGCGGGCGAAGGTGTGCAGGTGCAGGTCCGGGCGGCCGTGCTCGTCGGTGTCCAGCAACTCGGGGGCGGCGAAGTCGAACCGGGGACGGTAACCGGTCGCGGTGATCACCAGGTTCGGCTCGATACGACGGCCGTCGGCCAGTTCCACCGCCGCGCCGTCGTACCGGGTCACGTCGCCGACCGGCTCGATCCGGCCGTGCCCGAGATAGTGCGGCAGCAGGCCGTTGACCACCGGGTGGCTCGCGAACGGCGGGTGGTCCGGGGCGGGGACGCCCCAGCGGGTCAGGTCGGCGGCCGCCCGGCGGTAGCGCCACTGCCGCCACCAGGCCGGCCCGCGGCGCGGTCGCGCCTGGTCGGCGGGGCGGGTGCCGAGGTACTTCGGGGCGTACCAGTAGCCGCGCCGGGTCGAATGCCACACCCGGTCGGCGTGCTGGGCCGCCTCGACCGCGATGTCGCAGCCGGTGTTGCCGCCGCCGATCACCAGCACCCGGCGGCCGCGCAGCCGGGACGGATCCTTGTACGCGTTCGCATGGATCACCTGCCCGCCGAACTCCCCCGGGATCTCCGGGCTGACCGGCGACCAGTTGTGCCCGTTGGCGATCACCACGGCCGCGTACCGCTGCACCCGCGACGAGCCGCCGCCGGTGGACCGGATGGTCACGTCCCAGCGGCCGTCCCCGGCCGGCTCGATCGAGGCGACCTCCATGCCGAACCAGATGTCGTCGCCGAGCTCGAAGTGCGCCGCGTACCGCTCCAGGTACTCCAGGATCTGGCTGTGGTGCGGATAGTCCGGCCAGGTGTCCGGCATCGGGAAGTCGGGGAACTCGGTGAGCGGCCGCGACGAGATCACATGCGCCCCGGCATAGACCGGGCTGCGGTCGTGCCGCCAGTTCCAGGCGCCGCCGACGGAGGTCTCACGCTCGTAGCAGTCGACCGCGAAGCCCTGCTCACGCAGGTTCTTCACGGCGGTCAGACCGCTCGCTCCGGCGCCGATGACGCACACCGCGCCGCCACGGTCGCCGAGGTCCGGGGAGTCTTGCACCCGGCGATCCTTGCAGATGCCGCGCTTAGGAGGAAGGGAGCAAAAGGTCCGCGACGATCGGCAGATGATCGCTCGCGACGCGGGCCCGGTCGGTCCCGACGATCTCGTACTTCTCGATGGCGATGTCCGGGGTGACGAACAGCGCGTCGATCCGCCGGCTGGGCACCGTCGCCGGAAAGGTGGGCACGTCCTCGGACGAGCCGAGCAGCCCGTCCTCCACCGTCCGCCAGGCGCCACCGCCCGGCCCCTCGTTCAGGTCGGCCGCCACGATCGCCGGGCCGGTCACGGTGTCCAGCTCGGCTTTCCAGTGCGCGGCCTGGGCGGGCCGTTCGGCCGGGTCGGTGGCCAGATGCGACCCGGAGACGGTGAACGCCGCGCCGCGGACCGCGCCCTGCGCGAACACCGCGCCGCGCAGATGCCGTCCCGGCGTCAGCGGATAGCGCATGCACCAGGTCCGCCGGATCGCCACCCGCAGGCTCACCAGCAGCAGGTTGCCCAGCGACGGCAGCCCACCGGCGGCCACCACCAGGCCGGTCTCGGAGGCGAGCAGCGCGCACTTCTGCCGCCACCGGAACCGGCGCGGCGCCTCCTGCACCACCAGGACGTCCGGGGCCAGGTCACGGATCAGGCCGACCAGCGCGGCCCGATCGTCCCGCAACCCGTGGACGTTGTAGCTGACCACCCGCAGCGGAACCCCGGACATCCCGGCCGCCTCAGGCGCGTCGGGCCAGGTCGGCCGCGCCGACCACGCCGGCCGCGTTGCCCATCCGGGCGGCGTGGATCGCGGCCACCGGGAAACGGTCCCGGTTGGCGAGCTGATCCCGGTACGCCCGTTCGATCGGGCCCATCAGCAGCGGGCCCGCGTCGATCACCCCGCCGCCGATCACCATCAGCTGCGGGTCGAGGCTCTGTGCCAGGTCGGCCAGCGCCACCCCGAGCCAGTAGCCGACCTGGGCGAAGGCGTCCATCGCGACCCCGTCACCGGCCCGCGCCGCCTCGGTGATCTGCCGGCCGGTGATGGCCAGCGCGTCGCCACCGGCCAGCCCGAGCAGCGTGGCGGCCCGTTCCGGCTCCTGGCGCGCCCCGGCCCGGCCGAAGCGGACCAGCGCGTTGCCGCTCGCGTACTGCTCCAGGCACCCCAGCCGGCCGCAGCCGCACGGATGCCCGTCCGGCACCGACTGGATGTGCCCGAGCTCGGCGGCGATGCCGTTGGCACCCCGCCACAACTGCCCGTTCACCACGATCGCGCCGCCGATGCCGGTGCCGACGGTGATCATCACCATCGAGTCGGCGTGCGCGGCCACGCCGAAGCGGAACTCGGCCCAGGCGGCGACGTTGGCGTCGTTGTCCAGCACGACCGGCAGGTTCGTGGCCTTGCTCACGTAGGCCTGCAGCGGCTCGTCGCGCCAGGCCAGGTTCGGCGCGAAGAGCACGGTCGAGCCGGCGGCGTCGATCCACGCGGCGGCGCCGATCCCGATCGCGGCCGCCTCCGGGTACTGCGCCACCAGCTCGGCGGCCACCTCGACGATCGTGTCCCGGGTGCCGGCGGGGTCGTCCGCCGGCGTGGGCCGGCGGTTAGAGGCGAGCACGTTGCCCTGCTCGTCGACCACACCACCGGCGACCTTGGTGCCGCCGACGTCGATTCCGATGGTCAGCGTCACGCTGCCCGTCCCCTCTGCAAACAGTTACACCGCGCCGCCGGGGTGGGCGTCGTCGCCCGTCCCCGTGTCGCGGTCCTCGGACGCCGCGGCGTCCAACTCATGATCCACGCTACGGGGCGCGTCCGGGCCGTTCACGGCCGCCTCGGCAGTGGCGGCCGCCCAGACGTCCCCGGTCCGGGTGGATCCCGCCGCCGTCCGGGCCCGCTCGGCCGCCTCCACCGCGCGCGCCACCGCCCGCTCGGCGGCGGCGGCCCGGGCCCGCGCCGCGGCGGCCTCGTTGCGGGCCCGCTCCACGGCGGCCGCGCGGGCGTCGGCGGCGCTGGCCGCGCCCCAGGGATCGGACTCCGCGTCGGGCTCGTCGGCGGGCGGCTCGTCGGTCGCCGACGACCAGGCCCGATCGGGGCTCGGCTGCGGGCGCGGGCGGGGCGTGGACGGACGGGGCCGCTCACCGCTCAGCGTGGCGAAGGCGCGCATCAGCCCGGCCACCCCGGCGGCGATGTCACCGACGCTGCCGGCGAGCCGCTCGGCGGTCTCCGGACTCGGGTCACGCACCGCGGCGATCGCCTTGCACACCGGGCACACGCAGCACTCGGCGCTCCCGGTCGACCAGGAGCCGGCGGCGGCGCCGGCGCTCGCCAGCAGGCCCATCACGGAGTCACCCAGGTGGCCGAATCCGTCCCCGGACGAGTGCCCGCCCGCCGAGGCCCTGGCGAGCAACGCCGCGACCAGGCGCTCCGCCTCCTCCCGCGCTGTCCCCGGCATCCCGCGCTCCCCTCGGCTCGCGGCTCAGGCCGCGGGCAGGCTCTCGACGCGGCGCTTGAGCTCCTTCAGCGCCATGTCCATGATCATTTTCTCGGCCTTGCGGCGGAACATCCCCAGCATGCCGATCGCGAGGTCCACCACCAGGGTGTACGTCACCGTCGTGCTGCCGTCCGCGTTCTCCACCAGATCGTAGGAGCCGTCCTGGGAGCGCTGCGTCTTCGACGGCTCGACCAGGCGCCACTCGATCCGGGACAGATCGTCGGCGTACGCGTACTCCAGCGTGTACTCGTCGACCAGCACGGTCGCGTCGATCTGGAAGCGCACCTGCGCGGCGTATCCGTCCTCGTACTCCTCGAGGACCTGGACTTTCTTGATCGACTCCGCCCACTCCGGGTACCGCGGGAAGTCGCAGATCACCGCGGCGACCCGGGCCAGGGGCGCATGGACCTGAATCGACTGTGTCGAGGTGTCCGCCATGCACGGCAGGCTACTCGCTGAACGCGCCCGTTCGCGCGACCGGGGCATCGCCGGAACGCGCCGATTCCGGTGCCTCCCGCTACGATCCGTCACGTGCCAGCCCTCGCCAGTGGTTCCGCGCGTATCCGCCCCGCCGAAGCCGCGGCCCGCGCCGTCATGCTCCTGCTGGTCGCGGCCCTGACCCTGACCGCCACCGGCCGGCCGGCCCAGCTCGGCTGGATCGCCCTGCTGGCGGTCGCCGCCGTGCCCAGCTTCGTGGCCCGCGGCCATCCGGTCCTGGCGCCGCTGGGCCGGGTCGCCGAGGTGACGGTCACCTGCCTGGCAGCCGGCTGGGTCGCCGCCGCCGCGCAGGAGGCCGACCGGGTCGACGCCGGGTTCGGCGCCGAGGCGGTGCTGCCCTACCTGGCGGTGCCCCTGCTCACCGCGGCCCTGCACCGCCGCACCGGGGAGGGCCTGTCGCTGCTCGGCGTCGCGGCGGTCACCATGGTCGCCGGCGGCGCCCTGGCCGGGCCGGGCGACATGCTGCGCACCCCGGGCTACCTGGCGGCCTGCGGCCAGTGGCTGGTGCTCGGGGCGATCATCACGTTCGCCGCCGAGACGATGCGCCAGCTGCTCCAGCCCCCCGAGCCCACCCCGCAGCCGTACGCGGAGGCCACCCGCCTGCTCACCCAGCTGCGCAGTGTGGCCCGTTCGCTGCCCGGCGCGACCCTGGACCCGGGCGGCATCTCCGAGCACCTCCTGGAGGAGCTGCGGGCGGTCGCGCCCGGTCACCGGGCGGCGGTGCTGTCGGCCAGCGGCGGCGGCCGGCTCGTCGTGCTGGCGCAGACCGGCGCCGAGCGGGTCGACTGGGAGACCACCCTCGACGCCGACTCCGGGATCGCCGACGCCTGGGCCACCCAGCAGCCGCAGACCGCCAGCCGGTCGCAGGCGCGCAGCCACCCCGGGGGCGACGTGTCCTCGCTGGTGGTGCCGCTGGTCGCCGGGGTCCGGACGATCGGGCTGGTCATCCTGGAGACGGACGCCGCGGGGGCGTACCCCTCCTCGGTGGTCCAGGCCGTGACCGAGGTGACCGGCCCGGCCTCGCTGCGGCTGGAAGCCGCCCTGCTCTTCGACGACGTCCGCTCGCTGGCCACCAACGAGGAGCGGCAGCGCCTGGCCCGGGAGATCCACGACGGGGTCGCCCAGGAACTGGTGATGGTCGGTTACGGCATCGACAACGCGCAGGCCACGCTGCCGGAGGGCGCCGAGGAGACGGCCGAGGAGCTGCGCGTGCTGCGCGCCGAGGTGACCCGGGTGATCACCGAGCTGCGGCTGAGCCTCTTCGAGCTGCGTTCCGAGGTCGACCGCAACGGCGGCCTCGCCGCGGCCATCGCGGAGTACGCCCGGACCCTGGGCACCAGCGCCGGGCTGCGGGTGCACTTCACGTTCGACGAGTCGACCGCCCGGCTGCCCGCCGCGACCGAGGCCGAACTGCTCCGGATCGCCCAGGAGGCGATCACCAACGCGCGCAAGCACGCGGGGGCGTCGAATCTCTGGGTCACCTGCACGGTCGACCCGCCGTACGCCGAGATCGAGGTGTCCGACGACGGCAAGGGGTTCGCGGACACCCGCCCCGACGGCCGCTACGGTCTTACCATCATGGCGGAACGTGCCGAACGCATCCGCGGTCGTCTCAAGATCACGCCGCGACACCCCAGCGGGACAACCGTCGCTGTAGTGCTCGGAACACCGCCCCGGCGCGATAGCGTGCGGGATAGCGTTTCAGCTCCAGAAGGGGAGTAACCCGAGCATGTCGACCAGTCCTGCGCCGACGACGCGCACCAAGGTCCTCCTTGTCGACGATCACGATCTGATCCGTAAGGGGCTGCGACACGCATTCGAGCGCGACCGTCAGTTCGAGGTCGTCGGTGAGGCCGCCACGGCGGCGGAGGCGGTGCGCCAGGCCGGCGCCCTCCAGCCGGATGTCGTGATCATGGATCTTCGCCTGCCCGACGGCAGCGGCCTCGAGGCCACCCGCGCCCTGCGCAAGAACAACGCCAACATGGGCATCGTGGTCCTGACCATGTATGCCGGCGACGACCAGCTCTTCGGCGCTCTCGAGGCCGGGGCCAGCGCTTTCGTGCCGAAGACGGCGCCCGCGGACGAGGTCGTGGCGGCCGCCCGGCACGCCGCGTCGGCGCCCAGCGCGTTCACCGCGGCCGATCTGGCCGAGGCCATGAAGCGGCGGCTCGCCCCGTCCGGTCCGCAGCTGTCGCCGCGTGAGGGTCAGGTGCTCCGCCTGCTCGCCGACGGCATGAGCGTGGCCGGGATCGCCAAGCAGCTCTTCGTCTCGGAGTCGACGGCGAAGACCCACATCTCGAAGCTCTACGAGAAGCTGGGTGCGGCCAACCGGGCGCAGGCGCTGATGACGGCTCTCCGGCTCGGTCTGCTGGAAGCTCCCGACGCACCGAAATTCTAAACATTCCGGACAGATTCGGCGTTTCTATTTTTCAGGCGCCGAATCCGGATGTACGTATCGCAGCCCCGGCGAAGCCCGACGGCTGCGCCGAGGAACGCGGCCGGCCGCCCCGGGGCGCCGCGACGATGCCCGGCGCCGTGACCCACCGCGGAGAGCGGCCGGGCTGTTTCTCCTCCAGGGAGACGAGGACCTTCCGGAGCAGGCCGTTCAGCTGGGCCGGCTCCTCCCGGGTCAGCGCCGCCGGCAACTCCTCGTCGCGCTCGATCCAGCGCAGCGGGTGCTTCATCCGGACCAGCGCGCCCTCGACCTCCGGTGGTGGCTCAGGCCTGAGCGGGGAGGATCTCCGCCAGGGCGGCGATCAGATGCGGCTTGGTGGGCACTCCGGTGGCGCGGCGCACCTCCTGCCCGGCGGCGTCGAGGATCAACAGCGTGGGGGTGCGTACGATCCCGAGCTCGCGGACCTCGTCGAGGTGGCTCTCCGCGTCCACCTCGACGTGCCGCACGCCGGGCAGCAGGGCGGCGACCTCGGCGCTGACCCGGCGGACGGCCCGGCACGGCGCGCAGAACGCGGTGGAGAACTGCAGCAGGGTGGCGGGCGCCGGCTCGACCCCGAGTCGTTGGAGCAGTTCCCTCATGTCCCGATCTTCGCTCGCCACCCGGCGGACGGCCAGCCGCCCGCTCGGTCCCATCAGATCCGTCCGGCCACGGTGACCCGGGCTCACGCGGACTGGTAGGCGCTGGCCTGCAGCGTGAACAGCTGGGCGTAGAGCCCGGCGGCCGCCATCAGCTCCTGGTGATCGCCCTCCTCGACGACCGACCCGTGGTCCAGCACGTAGATCCGGTCGGCTTCGCGGACACTCGCCATCCGGTGGGTGATCAGCACCACGGTCCGCCCGGCGGCCAGGCCCCGCAGCCGCCGGTAGACCTCGTGCTCGGCTCGCGCGTCCAGGTTCGCGGTGGGCTCGTCGCAGATCAGCAGCGGCGCGTCCCGATGGAAGGCCCGGCTCACCGCAAGGCGCTGCCACTGGCCGCCGGACAGGTCGGCGCCGTCGGTGAAGTGGCGGGACAGCAGGGTCTCGTACTCCCGCGGCAGTTCCATCACGAACTCGTGGGCGTCGCCGGCCATCGCCGACTCCCGCACCCGCGCCAGCGTCGCCGGCCGGTCGTGCCGCCCGATCGCGATGTTGAGCCGGGCCGACAGCGGCCACCGGGTCGGCTCCTGCATCACCACCGCCACCCGCTCCCGCACCGACTCCGGATCGAACCGGGTCACATCCACCCCGTCCCAGGTGACCGTGCCCCGCTGCGGCCGGTACAGACCGGCCAGCACCGCCGCCAGCGTCGACTTGCCGGATCCGTTCTCGCCGACGAGCGCGATGATCTGGCCGCGGCGCAGGGTCACGCTGACGTCCTTCACGGCGGCCCGTTCGGCGTCCGGATAGCTGAACGTCACCCGGTCCAGGCGGATCTCGGTGAACCGTTCCGGCGCCCGAAGGCCCGGCTCCGCCTCGGCCCGCGCCAGCGACAGTTCGCAGAAACCCTGGAAGTCGGAGAAGTAGAGTCCCTGCTCGTAGACCCGGTTCGCGGTGAACGCCAGCTCGCTGAGCTTCCCGATCCCGATGTTGATCGCGTAGGCGGCCGCGCCGGCCACGGCCAGCTCCATCCGGCCGCTCCACAGCAACCAGAACAGCATGGCGTACGCCAGACCGGTCGCCAGCCCGCTCAGCGCCTGTCCCGCCAGGTTCGTCCGGACCACCCGGCCGATCACCCGGATCTCCTCCAGCGTGGAGATCCGCAGCAGCCGGCCGACCTCGGTGAGCAGGAACCGCCGTACCGTGAAGGCTCTCAACTCGGCCGCCGGCTCCCGTGCCGCCAGCAGGTAGGCGAGCATCCGCTGGCGCCGCCAGACCGCGATGAGCCGCAGCTTGCTGCGGTAGCCGAGCCGCGCCGACCGCACCGCCGCCCACGCCGTCGGCACCACCGCGAGCACCAGCATCGGCAGCAGCGCCGGATGCAGCACCGCCAACACCCCGGCCGCGGCGGCCAGCCCGACCAGGTGCGTCAGCACCTCGATGCCGTGGTCCACCACCTGCTGGGCGGCGTTGATCCCACGGTCCCGGGCCCGTTCCATGGCGTCCCGCCAACCCGGATCGTCGAACGTGGCCAGATCCACCCGCGTCGTCAGATCCAGCAGCCGCATCTCCGCGGCCTCGTAGACCATCGGCGACAGCCGCCCGTGCGCCGCGGTCGCCGCCGACGCGAGCAGCCCGCGCGCGGCGAGGGCGACGATCAACAGCGCCAGCGACGGTACGGCTGCCCGGACCCGCTCCGGTGTCGGCCCCGCCAGCAGCAGCCCGTCCAGCACACCGACCACACTGATCAGCCCGACGGCCGCCGCGACACCGGCCGCGACCTGCAGGACCAGCACCGCCGTCGTGGTCCGCGGGCTGGCCCGCCACCCGAGCAGCCACGCCTCCCGCAGCAGACGGGGCAGCCGCCGCACCATCTGCAGGAACGTGGTGTTCGCCGCCTCCTCCGTGCTGGTCAGCCAGTACGGCAACTCCAGTTCCCCGTCGTCCTGCGCGGTGAGCATCGTCTCCGCCGCCACCGCCCCGCCGTCATCGGCAGCCGTCTCACTGAGACCGGGTACCGCTCCCCCGTCGCCGGCCGTCGTCCCGCTGGAGCGGCTCTCCGCTCCCCCGTCGCCGGCAGCCCCCGTTTCACCGTCGCCGGCGGCCGTCTCACTCAGGCCGGGCACCGCTCCGCCGTTGGCAGCCGCCACCGCCTCACCGTGCTCGGCGGTCGTCTGGTGGGTAGGACTCGACTGGGGAGCAGGGTCCGGCATCGTCGGTCGCCTCTCGGGTCCCTCGGCGGGGCTCCGCGACCGCGGCAGGGATGCGCGACGCACGGGCGGCACGCCGCACCCGGCCTGCCGGAAGCCCCGCTGTCGTTCCTACGCCGACCGGCCGCCGGACGTCCACCGCATAGCGCGGAATCCGGCACTCATTCACGCTCGTGAGCGTCTTTCACCCGTACGGTTCCTCGGCGGCATCGGTGTCCGCCTGCGGGCGGTGATTCTTGTCGGACCCCGCTGATACGTTCCGCCCATGACCACCGACGCGCCGACGGCGCTCCTCCCGACCGCCGCCGACGAGGCCCGTTTCTGGGCACTCATCGAGTCCGCCTGGGCCGGGCTGGGCCCGGAGCCCGCCGCGATCCGGCTCGCGCTGCTCCACCGCACACCGGAGACCGGCGAGGAGTCGCTCTATGCCCTGGACCCATGGCTGGAGCCGTTCCTGGAGCGGCTCCGGGCCGCCTCCGCCGGCCTGTCCGCACAGGATCTCACCGACCTCGACCGGGTTCTCGAGCGCAAGTTGTTCGACATCGACCGGCAGGACATCCACGAGTTCACCGACGGTTCCGACGACGGTTTCCTCTACGCCCGCGGTTTCATCGTCGCGGCCGGCCGCGAGTTCTACCAGGCGGTCCAGGCCCGTCCCGAGCTGGCGATCATGGACGCCGAGTGCGAGGCGATGTGTTACCTCTTCAGTCACCTGCACCGGGAGCGGTTCGGCGCCCACCCCCGGACCGGCTCCGGCATCAGCCGCGAGACCTGCTCCAACCGGGCCGGCTGGCCGTCCTGATCCCCTTCGGCCGACGCCCTCGGCAGCGTCACCGTCGCATACCCGCCTGACCGGTCAGGCGGCTATGCGACGCCCCCAGTTCAACAAAGGCCGGTGCGGCACCACACCGGCCGGGCGCGGTTCAGAAAGCGGTGCGGCACCACACCGGCCGGACGCGGTTCAGAAAGCGGTGCGGCACCACACCG